>CAZVDY010000040.1:0-143950 GCA_964626235.1 uncultured Desulfobulbaceae bacterium
CATTGGCCGCAGACAGCCGGGGAGGTCCTTGCCGTTGAGGGGTATGCATTCTCCTGGCTGCTGGATGGATTGCGACTGGAACAGGTATCTGCACACCGGGTTCTCCAGTACGAGACAGTGGTGTAAAAAAAACAACGCATCCTGTTGTTTTTTATTGAAATTTATGTGGATATCCGTTAGGTTGTCCCCATGATTCCAAATGCAGCCACATTACCGGATGATCCTGCTCTGCTCAAAGAGATGCTGGTGGAGATCCAGTGTAAATTTGAGAAAGAAAACAGCTTGTTACGCGAAACAATCCGGTTGCTTCGTTTCCAGAGAGGTGGTCCCCAAAATTCGGACAGGATGTTAAGGTGGACCCAACCATTCTATCTGAAGGAGGATCACCCTATGAGTAAGACAAAACGCAAACGGTATTCAGCCGAATTCAAAGCCAAGGTTGCCCTGGAAGCAATCAAAGGGGAGCAGACCTTGTCAGAGCTTGGCAGTCGGTATGGACTGCATCCCAATATGATTGCCAACTGGAAGCGGCAGGCCACCTCCAACATGGCAGAACTCTTCTCTGGCAAAACAGAGCGTTCACGCGCTGCCGAGGAAAAACGGATCAGGGACTTGCACGAAAAAATCGGCCAGCTCACTGTTGAGCGGGATTTTTTAGCAAAAGCCTTCGGTCGATGAGTCACGCCCGGAGGAAGAGCATGGTCGAGCCCGATCATCCCCGACTCAGCATTGTTCAGCAATGTGCCCTGTTATCGATTCACCGGTCTTCGTATTATTACCGGCCCAAAGGGGAATCTCCCCTGAACCTGGAGCTCATGCGCCTGATTGACAAACAGCACCTGAGAACGCCCTGGTATGGTACCAGGCAAATGACGCGGTATCTTCGTCAGGAGGGATATTGTGTCGGTCGCAAGCGTATCCGACGCCTTATGCGCCTGATGGGGCTTCGGTGTATCAGCCCCTGAAGATACAATGGCCCGGAACGGCAGGCCTGAAATTTTCAACGCCGCCCTGGGGAGCCCGTTCACCCGTAATAGTTTTACCGGCGTACTGCGGGAACCAGGCGGCCGGTCAGTTCACCGGAACGATACATGCCATCTCTTCCCGGGGAATCCAGCCCTGCCTGCCGTTTCGATCCCGGACCAGAACGTATCCCTGGTGTTCTTTCAGCGGCCGGACCAGGGAGCCTTCCCGGATCGGGCCTCTGGACTCGGCACCGGCAAAGGGAGAGATGAGCAGGCGACCGCCTGGATTGATGACTACGCAGTCCTGCCAGGACTGATATCCGATCCAGGCGGCCGAAAGGCCCGTGCCGATGATGGCAAGGCAGAACAACAGGGGGAAGAGCAGCAGACGACGACCTGGTCCGGTCAACCTGAGAGACAGGAGCAGCAAAACGCTGCAGACGATGAGTCCTCCTGTGGCCAGGAGGAGCCAGCCATCTGCCGGCAGCAGGGCCGCAATCCGCTGCCAGCCGGGGTGAACGACCTCGGGAAGACCGCCGTCTTTGCGGACCAGGGCCAGATTGGCCTGGATGTCCGCATCCGCCGGCGCAAGACGCAGGGCACGCTCATAGTTGAGCACTGCCAGGCCGGTCCTGCCTGTGGCAGCGTAGCAGTTGGCCAGGTTGTAGAGCAGTCCGGCCGAGAGCCCATCCTGGTCAATGATCTCCCGGTAGAGGGCGGCTGCCTGTTCAAACTCGCCCCGGTCGTACGCCGCATTGGCCTGCCCGAAAAGATCGTTCCTGCCGGCATCGGCTGCGGCAGGCCACAACAGGGCAGCCAGGGCGGCAAGAACGGTTATGGTCAACCTTGTTTTCATGCCTGTTGGTCCAGTTCGCTGCGCAGCTCCTCGAGTATCTGCCGCATCTCCGGCTGCTTGATGCTACAGTGGGTGTAAATGCCGTGCTCGGCCCGGGCAAAGAGGCGGGTCAGGATGGCCTGGCTGCCCAGGCCCTCCTCCAGGTCGGCCAGGGTTATGGCAGCCTCTTCGCGCTGCCAGTGCACTGCCAGGTGACTGCGGATGGTCTGCCTGAGGAGGTGAAAAAAGCGATCGGCATCTGCGGCATCCACGGCCTGGTCGAGCTCCCTGAGCAGTTTGGCGTGTTTTTTCTGCAGGGCCTTCCGGGCGACCCGGTCAGGATGTCGCTGCCTGAGCTGTTGTCTGACCCAGAGCAGGGAGGCTGCACAGGCAAGAACCAGGGCCAGGCCGGCAACGATCTGGAACCAGGTCTTCCGGTACAGCGGCAGGATGGCAGGAACAAGGGATCCCATCTCTCCGTGGCGGGGCGCCAGACCGGGGACGGCCGCAGCAGTTCTGGAATCATCTCGGTGATCAGCCGGTTCGTCCTGCCCGCTGGCCTGGAGTTCCAGGCTGACCGGAATGGGATCGCTGGTCAGGGTGACATATTCTTTTGCCTCTGGATCAAAATAGGAGAACCTGGCCGGAGGAATCGCGCTCACGTCTGCAGACACCGGCACCAGGGCCTGTTCGAATGTCTTTTTTCCCCTGGCATGTTCCTGGCTGGCAGAACGGCTGTCCGGTGGATAGGTCTTCCAGCCCACCGTATCGGCAAGGACCGGGGCATGCACCCGGTCGAAGTTGCCGGTCCCGGAGACGATCATTTTCAGGGTGACCGGATCACCCAGCCTGAGACTGGTCGGCGAAGCGCTGACCGCCAGGCTGAACGTGCCCACAGCTCCCCGATAGTCGGCCGGTCTTCCTTCCACCGGGGTATCCTGGATGGTGATGGCCTGCGGCCTGCTTTTCAGGCTCAGTTTCTTTTCGATGTAAGAGCCGAGAAATCGATCAAAAAACGGATCGTTGAACAGGGGGTCAGACCAGGGGCCGCGGGAGGAAGGCTTTGCCGTCCTGATCAGGACAATGAGCTCCAGGTTCGCTGTCAGATCAAAGGTGCCGGCCTTGACTCCGGTCAGCATGCCATGCCAGGTCAAGCCATCACACGCCTGGCCGTCAATGATCTCTTCGCTTTCCAGGGGTTGTTTGTCAAGTTCTTCCAGGGTCAGATGCTCGGCCTCGATCCCAGGGGCGTGCCGAAGCCTGAACCTGGTGCCCTTGCGGAGGCAGAGGCGGAGCGTGAAGGGAATCAGTTCGCCGGTATAGGCGCGCTCCTTCTCCGGCAGGATCTGGAGAACAGCAAGCCGTTCCCAGGTGTCCGGAGTGGGGTTGGCGGACTGTCCAGGCTGCCGGCCACCGCTGTTTCCGGCAGGCGGGCCGGTGGTTCCGGCCGTCACCCTGCACCGGATGGGATTGCTCTCGTAGGTCCTGCCATCTATCTTCACCTTGACCGGATCGATGGTATACTCGCCGACCTGATCGGCCTGGACCCAGTAGGTAAAGTGAATAGCCGAAGAGGATCGGCCATTGATCCACTGAAACCGGGTCGAGCGGCCCTGGTAGGAAAAATGGAGCCCTTGGCCGGTGGGCGGCTCCACTTCCGCCTCCTGGCTGCCCTCTACTGTCACGGTCAGCAGGGCTGCCTGGTCAGGGGAGAACTCCCTGGTATTGAGCTCGGCCCTGACCGTGATCTCGGCGGCCCGGAGTTCCCGGACCGGAACAAAGAGGAGAAAGAGAAAGAGCAGCAAGAGGGTGGCCGGAAGACCTGTCGGGAATCCTGTCGCTGGGTTTCTGTTGTTCATGATTTACCAGTCCTTTGCCGGAGGTTCGTCATGACGGCTTTTTGCCTGGGGAATAAAGTTGAGCTTTCCTTCCTCGTCTGCCAGAGATTCGAGCAATGCCCTGGCCTCGCCCACGGTCATTCGCCCCTGTTGCCGCCGCTCCCGGTCCTGCCTGCTCATGGCCGTCCCCTGTTTTCCCCTGTCCTTGTCCGGCGATGTTTCGTTCTCCTTGTGGGCAGCGCCATTTTTGCCTGTCTTGTTTTCCAGCTGTTTTGTCCCGTCCTTTGCCCGGTGTTCCTGCCCGCTCTTCTCGCCGTTCTGCTGTCCGCTTTCCTTGTCCGGACGGGATGATTGCCGTTGTTCAGAGGAGCCGCCTCCGTTGCTGCCGTTGCCGCCCTTGTCCTGCTTCTGTTTACGGTTGTCCTTCCCCTTGTCCTGCTGCTGGTTCTGCTGCTGCCGCCTTTTTTTCTGTTGTTGCCGTTTCAGTTTTTCCAGCTCCTGCCGGACCAGCTCCCTGTTGTAGGCCGCATCCCGGTTGTCCGGGTCAAGCTGCAGACAGCCGTCATAGGCCCTGACGGCCTCTGTCCAGAGGCGGATGGTTGTATCGGCATCAGTGGCGCGCGCCTTCTGTCCCAGCTGGTACCTGCTGTTGCCCAGGTTGTAGTAGCTGTCGGCCTGGAGCTGCAGGTCATCGGTGGCCAGGGCCTGGCTGAAATGGTCGATGGCCTCCTTGAAACGCTTCCTCCGGTAGGCCACGGCACCGCTGTTGAAGTGCAGTTTGGCGTCCTGGGGAGCATCCTGCAGCAGCCTGTCATAATATTGGGCCGCCTTGTCGAATTGTCCAGCCCGGTAAAGGGCTTCTCCCTGGGAAGCCAGCAGGCCCGCCTGTTCCGGCAGAAGCAGGAGGATGAGCAGGAAGGGGGCGATGCGGCCGCCTTTGAAGATCTTTTTGGCTGATAGGAGCGCCGGAGCGCGAAGATCGGTGAAATATTCGATGGTCAGAAGAACGAGGGCCAGGGCCAGGGGCCAGGCAAACCGTTCCCTGGGCACCCGGCGCATCCGCTGCTGGTATTCCTCCTTGGGCACCAGGGCCAGCTTTTTTTCATAGACGGCTGCAAAGCCCTGGCCTGTGTCACCCAGGGGAACATAGATGCCTCCAGTGGTCCGGGCAATGGTTTTCAGGTTGGCTTCGTCCAGCCTGGATGTCACATACCTGCCCTGCGCATCCTTGAGAAAGGCGCCTTCCCCTTCACTTTCCAGGGGAATAAGCTCGCCCCGGGGGGTGCCCACCCCGACCGTGAAGATGGTCAGCTTCGCGGCCCGGGCCTGTTCGGCGGCACTGTGCAGGTCCCCTTCCAGGTTCTCCCCATCAGTCACCAGAATGAGAAATTTGTGGCTGGTCTTGTTGGCCAGTATTCTGGTCGCCTCCCGGATGACACTGGCCAGGTTGGTTCCTTGCCTGGGAATCAGGCTGGTGTCCAGGACATCGAGCGAGCTGTTGAATGCCTCGTAGTCCGTTGTCAGCGGACAGAGGAGAAAGGAAGTGCCGGCAAAGGGCAGCAGGCCGACCCGGTCGCCCTCCAGACGGCGGACAAAATCGCGGATGGCCAGTCTGGCCCGCTCCAGACGGTTGGGACGGACATCCGGAGTGAGCATGGACCTGGAGGTGTCCACGGCCAGGAGGATATCGACACCCCGCTGCTGCACTTCCTGCCATTGGTAGCCATACTGGGGCCGGGCCAGGGCCAGGAAACAACAGAACAGGCCGGCCAGGAGAAGCGCCTGCTTCAGCCGGCGCCGGCCTGGAGACAGGTGAGCGACCAGCCGGTCCATGAGCCGGCCGGAGACAAAGCGCTGCAGCCGGGCCTGGCGCCTGCTGCCACTTGCCCGCAAGTAGGCGAGCAGGACTAGGCAGAGAAACAGGCCGGCAAAAATCCAGCCAGGACGGGCAAAATGCAGCGTGTTCATGGCAGCCGTTTCCCCCGGATGGTCACTTCGATGCAGAGGAGCAGGGCCGCTGCCGCCACCAGTATGGCAAAGAGATCACGCTGTCTGGAAAAATGTTTTATCGTGCGGGTGGTGGTCTCCATCTTGTTGATTTCGGCATACACCTTTTTCAGGGAACCGGTGTCCGTGGCCCGGAAATATTTTGCTCCGGTCTTTTCCGCCACCTTTCGCAGGGTCTCGTCGTCGATCTTCATCCTGGCACGCATCATGATAGTACGGCCAAAGGGATCCTGCATGGGAATGGCTGCCTCTCCATTGGTGCCGGCCCCGATGGTATAGACGCGGATCCCGAGGGTTTCCGCGGCCTCGGCCGCAGTCAGGGGGGCCACCTTGCCAGCGTTGTTGATGCCGTCGGTGAGCAGGATGAGGATCTTTGATTTTGATCGCTGTTCCCGCAGCCGGTTCACTCCGGAGGCAATGGCCGAGCCGATGGCGGTGCCGTCCTCGATCATCCCGATCTCCAGCGATGCGAGTCGCCGCTGCAGCCAGTCGTGGTCCAGGGTCAGGGGGCAGACCAGGTAAGGGCGGCCGCCAAAGGCCAGCAGGCCGATCCGGTCGTTTGGCCGCTCCCGGATGAAGCGGGAGACCACGGATTTCACCACCTGCAGCCGGTTGGCAGGCCGATCGTGGAGGGTGAAGTCCAGGGCCTGCATGGAGCCGGAGATGTCCACGGCCAGGAGGATGTCGATACCCGATGCCCGGACCTGGGTGGTGATCCGGCCGAGCTGCGGCCGGGCCAGGGCCAGCAGCAACAGGGCCAGGGTCAGGAGGCGAAGGGCGCTTTCAAGACCTCCCGGCCTGGTCTTGCGTTTGCCTCCCAGTAAACGGAGCAGGCCGGCGGTGGGAAAGATCACGGCCGGCGCCGGACCGCTCCTGCCGCGGATGAGGGCGAAGACGGGCAGGAGCAGAAGCAGCCAGAGCAAGGCGGGATGGAGAAAGCGGAGGGTCATGGCTGCCGTCTTTCCGTCCCGTTTTCCGGTCGAGGCCGGGTGGCCCGGATGAATGTTTCCAGGTTGTCGGCCATCTCCTCCTTGATCCGGGGCGGGATGGAGGAGCGGGCAAACTTGACCAGGTCGCAGTGATCCAGCCATGTTTCCAGCCCGGTTTTGTTGTCTGCCAGCGGCCGGGGGATCTGGTTGTCCCGCTGGTGGGCAAGGGAGCCGATGAACTCCCGGGTGGTCTGGCCACGGGGATCGAGATGAAAACGGTCCCGGATATAGGTCCTGAGGATATCGCTGATGATCTCGGCAAACTCGGTATCTCCGCCATCCCGGATCAGGCGCCTTGCCCGGCGGAGGCGCTCCAGGGCCACGAGATCGCAGGAAGGGGCGGCTACTGGCCGCTGCCTCGTCTTCCACCGCCAGAGCAATCCCGCAAGGAGCAGCAGGAAGACCAGGACAAGGCCGAGGACCGCCAGCTGACGCCAGTCCAGGACGTCGATGGGGACCGGTCCCCTGATATCCCGGAGCGGCAGGGCCGAGACTGTTTCGCCGTTCTGGGCCACGGGATTCATGCCCGCCTCCGGCTGCGCAGATGGAAGAACCGGACCAGGGGAACGATGTAGGGAGCATCCGTCCTCAAGGGGAGAAAGTCCACCCCGGCGCTGCGGACCGTCCGTCCCAGGACAAGGCGCTGCTCCATGGCCAGGTCCATGTAGGCGGCCCGTACATCGGGATCTGTGGTGTTCAGCAGCACCTGTTCCCCGGTTTCCGCATCTTCCAGGGTGATCCAGCCCACATCCACCAGCTCTTCTTCCCTTGGATCGTTGACCGCCAGGGCGATCAGGTCGTGCCTGCGGCCGGTGATCTGCAGCTTGGGCCTGATCATCTCCAGGGTGGCCCTGAAGTCTCCGGGCAGGCAGAAATCAGAGACAAGAAAGATCACTGACTTACGCCTGGTTACCCGGTTGATGAAATCCAGCGCCTGGCCGATGTCGGTCCCGCGCCCCCTGGGCTGGAAAAAGAGGATGTCCCGGATCACCCGCAGGATGTGGGAACGGCCCCTGGCCGGCGGAATAAAGAGCTCGATGAAGTCGGAAAAGAGGACCAGCCCCACCTTGTCGTTGTTCCGGACCGCCGAGAAGGCGAGAACAGAGCCCAGTTCGGCCATCATCTCCCGTTTTGCCTGTTCACCGGAGCCGAAGCGGCCCGAAGCCGAAATGTCGATCATCAGCATGATGGTCAGCTCCCGTTCCTCGGTGAATTTCTTGACATGGGGCGTGCCGGTCCGGGCGGTGACATTCCAGTCGATGGTCCGGATCTCGTCGCCGGGGACATACTCCCGCACCTCGTCGAAGTTCATGCCCCTCCCCTTGAAGACGGCATGATAGCTGCCGGCCAGGGTGTCGTCCACCAGGCGGCGGGTACGCACCTCGATCTGGCGGACCTTGTTGAGGATATCCTGGCGTATTTTCATGCCGGACCGGTCAGGGGACAGGGATGGTCTCCAGGATACGGCCGAGAATGTCCTCGCTGCCGATTCCCTCGGCCTCGGCCTCGTAACTGATTCGGATGCGGTGCCGCATCACATCCGGGGCGCAGGCCTTGATATCGTCCGGAATCACATATCCCCGGCCCCGGATGAAGGCCAGGCAGCGGGCAGCCACCTTGAGGTTGATGGTTGCCCGGGGAGAGGCGCCGCTCTCGATGTACGGGGCAATGTCCAGGTCAAAGCGGGCCGGGTCGCGGGTGGCATATACCAGAGAGACGATATAGTCGCGAATCCGGTCGTCCAGGTAGATGGTGTCCACCACCTGCCGGGCCCGGAGGATGTGGTCCGGCGAAATGATCGGATTGACCGTCACTGCCGAGTCGGTATGTTCCACCCGGTCGAGAATCTGCCGTTCCTCCTCCAGGGTTGGGTAGGAGATCACCACCTTGAGCATGAACCGGTCCAGTTGGGCCTCGGGCAGGGGGTAGGTGCCTTCCTGTTCGATGGGATTCTGGGTGGCAAGAACCAGGAAGAGCTCTGGCAGGGAAAAGCTGGTCTCGCCGATGGTCACCTGTCTTTCCTGCATGGCCTCGAGGAGGGCCGACTGCACCTTGGACGGTGCCCGGTTGATCTCGTCGGCCAGGATCAGGGAAGAGAAGATAGGTCCCTGTTTGACTTCAAAGCTGGTGTCGTGCGGGTTGTAGATCTCGGTGCCGATGATGTCGGCCGGCAACATGTCCGGTGTGAACTGGATACGGCGGAAGTCGGTGGAGATGGCCGTTGCCAGCGTCTTGACCGCCAGGGTTTTGGCCAGTCCGGGCAGACCTTCGAGCAGGATGTGGCCGCCGGCCAGCAGGCCGATGAGGAGACGCTCCAGCAGCCGATCCTGGCCGATGATGACCCGGCGCAGTTCTTTCTGCAGCAGCTCCACCCAGGAGGAGGCCTGATCGACCGCCTCGCCGATGGCCTGGATGGACTCATGCGGAGCGGGGGCGGCCGGAGTCTCCCGGGAAACCGTTGAAGGGATGGCGGGAATATCGTTCATGGTTTGACTCCTGGATCGTGAGTGAAGAGAGATATGGGCTATCCTGCTGTATTGTTCGGACGGCAAAAAGCCAATAATAGAGCATCCCGGCCGATGAGGCAAGATGTTGCTGCTCCCGGGGCGCAGTGCCGGCACCCGGGAAACGGTCGGACCGTTCCGGCTCCACCCCGGCGGATCCCGGGATGACGGGCCGTTGGCAGGAAACGGCGTATCTCTGTGGGCCGCGGCAGATCCTGCTTGACAGGGATACCCGGTTGTTTATTATATGAGCAAATGTTCAGATGTTGAAAAGTGTCTGTGGCGGGAAAAGGGTGCACGCCACTGGCAGGTCACCTGGAAACACACAACAAGGAAACGGGATGATCTTTACATTTTTTCATGACGCGGCAAGCGCTTCCTGGGAAATGCTGACCCAGGCCTCCTTCTATATCCTTTTCGGCCTGCTGGTCGGCGGTATGCTCAGGATGTTTCTCTCGCCGGCCTATGTGGCCGCCCACCTGGGACGCGGGCGCTACAGCTCGGTTTTCAAGGCAGCCCTGTTCGGCATTCCCATTCCCCTCTGTTCCTGCGGCGTGCTTCCTGCCGCTGCATCGCTCAAGAGACAGGGGGCCAACAACGGGGCTACAACGGCGTTCCTCATCTCCACCCCGGAGTCCGGGCTGGATTCCATTTCCATCACCTGGGCCCTCCTGGATCCGATAATGACCATGGCAAGGCCTGTATCTGCCTTCATCTCCGCATTTGTTGCCGGCTGTGCGGAAAATTTTTTCAACCCTCCGGACAGGGACCGGCGGCTCCGGCCCGATCCAAGCTGCCCGGTGGACGACTGCTGTGACGGCAACGACTGTCCCCCGGATACCCATCGTCATCACCATGGCCTGATGGAAAAGGTATGGCGCGGGATCCGCTATGCGGCAACCGATCTCTGGGGAGAGCTTGCCGGCTGGTTTTTTGCGGGCATCCTCCTGGCCGGGCTCATCAGCGTGGCCGTTCCGGATGCGCTGATTGCCAGGTACCTGGGAGGCGGCGTCCTGTCCATGCTTCTCATGCTGGCCTTCGGGATCCCGCTCTATATTTGCGCCACAGCCTCCACGCCCATTGCTGCCGCCTTTATCCTGAAGGGGGTCAGTCCTGGGACGGCCCTGGTGTTCCTGCTGGTCGGCCCGGCCACAAACATCACCTCCCTTTCGGTCCTGGTCGGGCTGCTGGGAAAGCGGGCCGTTGCCCTCTATCTGGCCGCCATAGCCCTGGTCGCGGTTCTCTGCGGCCTGGCTGTCGATGCAGTCTATCTTGGCTTCGGCCTGTCCGCCACAGCCGCTGTCGGCCAGGCTGCAGAGGTTCTGCCTGGTTGGCTGACATGGTCGGCCACCATCCTTTTGCTCGTCCTCTCCGTGAAACCGGTCTGGAAGAGTATCCTGGGCCTGCTGGGCCGGAACGACGGTTGCGGCTGTTCCTCGGCCACATGCGATGCAGAGGCTTCCGAGCATGACCATCCGCAGGAGGCACCGAGCTGCACCTGTGGCGGCTCGTGCACCGTGCCGGAACCTGGAAGGCTGGCTTCCCTGGAGCCAGACAGAACCAGGAACAACTAGGGGTAATTGATCACAGGCACCGCATCTTCACACGATCTCTCCCGGCCGCATAGCGGGCTATAGCGGCCGGGAGAGATCGTGCAAATCTGCAGCAACTGTGACCAATTACAGTTTGGAAGTAAGATATGCCGCGGGATTACATATCCTGTGATCGGTTACAACGAGGGGCTGCCGGGCATCGAAGGCCCATGCTGCTGAAGCAGGAAGACGGTGGCCGGGCTCAGCCCAGGCCGAGCAGGGTGCCGGCCTGGTAGATGACAGCGGCAAGAAGAAAGGCGAACAGTGTATTGAATCCCATGGAGAAAAAGGCCCATTTCCAGGAGCCGGCCTCCCTGGCGATACAGACGATGGTGACAGAGCAGGGGGCATAGAACATGATGAAGCAGAGGGCAGCCAGGGCCACCACCGGGTTCCAGTGCGGATCCTTCTGCAAGCGCCGGGTGAGGGAACTCTCTTCGCCTGTCGATCCCTCGCCCAGGGAATAGGCTGTTCCCAGGGTGGAGACGATGACCTCCTTGGCGGCAAAGCCGCCGACCAGGGCGATGTTGGTCCGCCAATCGAATCCGGCCAGCCTGCTGACCGGTTCCAGGCTCCGGCCGATCCGGCCGGCAATGGAGTGCCGCAGGGCTGCCTCGGCCTGCAGGGCGTCTATCTCCTGGACGCGCAGACTGTCACCGGCGGTCATGGCCTGCGACCGGAGGGCATCGTAGCGGTTCCGCTCCTGGTCAGGAAGGCCGGGGTAGGTCATCATGGCCCAGAGGAGGATGGAGATGCCCAGGATGACGGTGCCGGCCTTTTTGATGTACTGCCAGGTACGCTCCCAGGTATGGATCAGCAGGCCCCTGATGGTGGGGACCCTGTAGGGCGGCAGTTCCATGACAAAGGGGGTCGATTCCCCCCTGAGTACGGTGGAACGGAGCAGTTTGGCCGCCAAAAGGGCCACCAGCCAGGCAGCCACTGTGGCCAGGAACATGTATCTGGCCTGGTGGCTGGAAAAGAAGGCTCCGATGATGAGGGTGAGAACCGGCAGCTTGGCTCCGCAGTTCATGAACGGCACCGTGAGGAGGGTGGCCATCCGTTCTTTGGGGGAGCGGAGGGTGCGGGTCGCCATGACGCCGGGAACTGCACAGCCGCCGGCAATGCCGCCTGAGACGATGAACGGCATCACCGACGAGCCGTGCAGGCCGAAAAAGTGGAAGATGCGGTCCATCATGAAGGCCACCCTGGCCAGGTATCCGGAATCCTCCAGGACGGCGATCCCGAAGAACATGAACATGATGATGGGGACAAAGCCCAGCACCCCGCCCACGCCGTCGATCACCCCGGAGATGAGCATGGATTTCAGCGGTCCATCCGGCAGGGCGGCATCGACGCTGTCGGCCAGCACGGCGAACAGCCCGGCCAGCCAGTCAACGAGGAAGGAGGAGTAACTGAAGGTGAAGGTGTAGAGGCAGAAGAGAATGGCCGCCATGATCAACGGTCCGAGCAGCCTGTGAGTGACGACCCGGTCGATCCGGTCCGAGGCATAGAGCCGTTCGGTGTCGTACTTCTGCTTCACCACCCCCTGCCTGAGGATTGACTTGACAAAGCCGTACCTGTGGTCGGCGATCACCGCTTCAGGATAGGCCTCCACGGTATTCTGCAGATGACGGGTGACCGTCTCGGTCATGGCCAGCAGGCGGGCGGTCAGTTCACTGTCGGCCTGACGGGATTTCTCCAGGATCTGTTCGTCGTTCTCCAGGATCTTCAGGCCGGTCCAGCGGGCCGGGTAGGTATCGGTGAGCAGGCTCTTTTCCCGGATCAGGGGGACCATCGCTGCCAGGACCTCGTCCAGGTCTGGTCCGTACCTGAGCAGTGCCGGGGATGGTTTGCCCGCAGCCGCCACGGACACGGCCGTTTCCATGAGTCGTTCCACTCCCTGGCCAGAGCGGGCAATGATCGGAACCACCGGCACGCCGAGTAGGTTGGAGAGCCTGTCCGTGTCGATTTCGATTCCCCGTTTGCCGGCCACATCGATCATGTTCAGGGCAATGACCAGGGGAACGCCCAGTTCCAGAAACTGGCAGGTGAGATAGAGGTTCCGTTCCAGGTTGGACGCATCGACGATGTCGATGACCACGTCCGGCCGCTCGTTGACCACGAAATCGCGGGCCACGAGTTCCTCCACCGAGTAGGCGGTCAGAGAGTAGGTTCCGGGCAGGTCCACCACCCGGACAGGACGGCCGCCAACCTCGCAGTGCCCCTCTTTTTTTTCTACGGTCACGCCGGGATAGTTTCCTACGTGCTGCCGGGCCCCGGTGAGATGGTTGAACAGGGTGGTCTTGCCGGCATTGGGATTGCCGGCAAGGGCCATGAGCAATTCCTCTCTTGCCGGTTCCATCAGATGCTTCGCTCCGCGCTGGCACGATGGTGACACCGCTGCATGCCATCCGGCGGGCAGCCGCTGCAACCGCCGCAACAGGCGGGCTGTCCGCCACGCAGGTTTCGCCACATCCGTCTGCCCACGCAGACGGCCGCCACCAGCACGGTTCCCAGAACGAGAAGGTTTTCCATCATGATCTGATCTCCGGGGACAGTCCGAGACAATAAATTAGGAGTCCCTAAACCTTTGTTCAAAAAAAATCAACCCGGTCTACTGCGCCGAGGTGACCAGGATGTTCTCTGCCGCGATTCCATCCAGGCTGATGGTTCCGCCGTTGACCTTGAGCATGCATTGCCGTCCCTGGACAGGACAGAGCAGTTCCACCTCAGAGCCGGGCAGCAGGCCAAGGCTGGCCATCCGGGCACACAGTCTCCGGTCTCCGGTGATCTTGCAGACCTTGAGCCGGCCCTGACAGCAGGCCTGGGAGAGGGGATGTATCTTCTTGTCCTGCCAGGAACCGCGGCCCTGCCTTCTGCGGAAACAGCAGCCGGGGATGTCAAACAGGTTTTTCCGCATGGTTCACCTCATCTGAAGTCGAAGAGTTAGGTACACCAAACAATTGTCACTGTCAACACATTTTGCAAGGGGAAACCGGACAGATCCCGGTTTTTTCCCGCCTGGGGAGAGGACGGTTGTCTTTCCTGGCCGGATGGAATACCTTTGCCCCCATGTCAGAAGATCATTCCAGACAGGATCTGAAGCAGGCCCGGCACCGGGCAGCCTTTTCCATTGTCCTCAATCTCTGCCTGGCCCTGGGCAAGGGGATTGCCGGCGCGGTTTCCGGATCCACGGCCCTGGTCGGCGATGCCATCCATTCGGCCACCGATGTCCTGGCTTCCGTGGTCGCCTGGGTGGGTCTCTGGGTTGCGGCCCGGGAACATCCCTCCTTTCCCTATGGACTGTACAAGGCCGAAACAGTGGCCACCCTGGTCACGTCCGTGGCGGTCATCGTGGCTGCGTACGAGATCGGCAGGCAGGCGATTTTCGGTACTGACCGGTTGCCGGACGTGGCCATTGCCCTGCCCGTGGCCCTGGTTTCGCTCCTGGTGGCCCTGGGTTTCGGCCTCTACCAGCTCCGGGCCGGCCGGCGCTTCAATTCCCCGGCCCTGCAGGCGGATGCCCGGGATTATCTGGCAGATGCCCTGTCCACCGGCGTGGTCCTGGTCGGCCTGATCGCCACCCGGTTCGGCTATGGGGTCGATCGCTGGGCGGCCGCCGTTGTCTCGCTCTTTGTGCTCCGGGCCGGAGTCGCCCTGCTGGTCACGGCTCTCAAGGACCTGCTCGATGCCTCCATCGACCGGGAGACCGAGCGACAGATCATCCGGATGGTGGAAAGTCATCCCCGCATTGCCCGGGTCAAGCAGTGCCTGAGCCGTACAGCCGGCGGCCGCTTCATCATCGACCTGGACGTGGTCATGCATACCCCGTCCCACAAGATTGCCGACCATGTGGCAGACAGGCTGGAGGAGATCATTCCCCGGAAGTTTCCCCTGGTGGTTCTGGCCCGCATCCGGCCGCACTACAGCTCCGACACCATCATCAGGCGGATCACACCGGTCACCAGGCCCGAGGGGAAACCAAGTTTACACTTTGTGCGGGCACCGTGGTTCCTGATCGAGACCCTGGATACGGAAAAGAACCGCGTCCTGAAAAAGGAGTTCGTCGAAAATCCCTATCTGGACGAGGAGCGGAAACGGGGACTGCTGGTAGGCAACTGGCTGCTTTCCCTGAAACCGGATGAGGTCGCGGTGGCCCAGCGGCACCAGGGGACCGCCATCGCCCTTCTGGAAGAGGCGGGAGTGGAAATCAGGCCTCTGTCCACCGAAACGGACGGTACTGTCGCAGAGGGTGAGAGCGGCGGCTCGGCGGCGCAGAATGGCCGCAACCACGGGGTAGAGCGGCAGGCGGCCGGAGATGAGGGCACAGGTTCTTCCGGCAGGCCCAGCCCAACGGTCTGAATACAATGCCGGATCGGGGGCAGGCCTTCTCCGGGACAGGAGGAGGCGGACCGGGACCGGTGGCCGACAGAAGCTAGAGGGGGTTTTTCACCTGTACCTTGAGCCGCAGGTGACACCGCTGGATCTTGAAGCAGCAGGCAATGATCCGGTCCCTGTCCTGGGCCTCGATCTGGTCGAAATGGAACGCCACGTGATAACAATGCTCGCTGATCTTCCTGGAGCGCACCACGTGGGCCACCGCCTGGACCACCTCTCCTTCACCCTTTGGCAGCACCAGGTTGATCCGCAGGGGCCGGTCGGTCTCCAGGGGTTCCGGAAAGGCTGCCAGCAGGCCGCCGCCGCTGACATCGATGGTCTCGCCACTCAGCTGCCACTGGTCTGACTCTGGCGCGATTTCCCTGGGAACCACGGGGGTCGCCACAACGGGCGTCTTCATATCCACCCGAAAGTAGTCCCGCATCTGCTCGTGGTCCATGACCTCGCGGCCGATCATCCGCAGGACCTGGCTGCCTGCCACCTCCTCGATGTCTGCGATCAGCGATTTGCACTGGCCGGCCAGGTCCAGGATGATGGAACATTTCCGATCGGTATCGATCCGGTCAACAGGCAGGGTGCCGGGCGTGAACAGCAGGCTGAAACGCGGTGGTTCACCTCCCTGGTAGACACAGGGCAGCCGAAGCCGTTCGTTCGTGTTCACGACCGGCAGGCCGATGCGGACCGTTTTGCCGTCCTCGATTTGGCTAAAGAGTTTTTCCAGTGCAGACAAGGTAGTATCCTGTTTCATCATATAACCGCGAGAGCAGAGAAAGGCTCTGTTCTTTGTTTTCCTGTTTTGTTCTGATCCTGATCAGACCGGATGGGGGCTGTCAGGGTCGGCTTTGTTGCCTCGTTTCCGGACCCTCTGTCTTCAGCTTGCCACAGCAGGGAACAGATGAAAAGGATTTTCCTCCTTATTCCAGATATTCCAGCGTTTTCTCCAGGGCAACCATCTGTCTTTCCAGTCTCTCCCGACTCCAGAAGTTGGTTTTGAACTGGATCAGGGCTGGCTGGATGGACTCGGCCACCGGACAGGACACCGACTCGTATCGCCGGGTGAGGAGGGCGGCCCGTTTTCCGAAGAGATGGCGTTGAAAGATCGGTTCCCGATAGGTGAGCTGCCAGGCGCCGTAGAATGGAGCGCCCCCGTGGTCCAGGAAGGTGCGGCGGAATGTTTCCCAGTCCACCCTGTCCGTATCCAGGAGGCAGGCCACGCACCAGTAACTGTGCTCTGTGTTCGGGTGAAGCTGCTGCGGCCTGAGAAGCGTGGATCCGGAAAGCAGATCCAGATAGTGTCGGGCCGCCTCCCTGCGCAGGGCAACCAGCTGGTCCATCCGCTCGGTCTGGGCCAGGGCCACTCCGCAGCAGAGTTCCGGCATCCGGTAGTTCCAGCCAAAGGTATCGTGACGGAGAAAATCCGGATGCTGGATATCCTCCTTGCTTATCCGGGCGTTCTCCGGGCTCAGGGTGGAGTAGCCGAGACCGGCGAATTTGCGGATGCGAAGGGCATAGTCCGGATCATCGGTGATGATGATGCCTCCCTCGCCGCTGGCCAGATGCTTGGAACTCTGGAAGCTGAAGGAGGCGCAGTGACCGAAGGTGCCGACCAGCCGGCCGTTGAACGAGGTGAGAAATGCCTGGGCATTGTCCTCGACGACCACCAGGTCGTGCCGTTTGGCCAGGGTCATGACAGCTTCAAGATCTGGACAGCCGCCGTAGAGGGCCACTGGAATGATGGCCCGGGTCCGCGGGGTGATCTTTGCGGCTATGTCTTCTGGATCGATCTGGAATGTCTGGGGATCCACATCGGCAAAGACCGGCGTGGCATTGGCATGGATCACGGCCAGGCTCGTGGATGCCATGGTCAGGGGCGGCACGACGACCTCGTCACCCTGACCGATTCCCGCTGCCTCCAATGCCGCGTGCAGGGTGGCTGTGCCATTGACCATGGAAATCGCGAATCCCACCCCATAGCGTCGGGCAAAACTCTTTTCCAGGGCCAGCATGTAGGTGGCGCCGGCGCTGCCGGAAAATCCCGTGGCCAGTACGTTCTGCACATAGCCTTTTTCCAGATCCGTAATTCGCTTTGTTTCGCTCATGATGTCGTGTGTCCTTTGTCTGGCCCGGGAGTCGTCCGGTCCTGGCGCAGAGAGGCCAGATAGCCGGCGTTCCGGACAATGCCCTGGTTGATGCTCTGCAGTTCCGGCCGTCTTGCGAGGAGCGAGAGGATCTCTTCCATGAAAAAGAGTTCGCCGGGCCGGTAGAGCTCTGCATAGACCGCCCGGCAGAAACGGAGATCTTCCGGATAGTCGACAGTCCAGCGCAGGTGGGAGAGATCATCGCTGTGGCGGATGTTTTTCACCTTGAAGCGCTGCCTGTTTTTCCAGATCCACGGGGTCACGTGTTCCCGTTCCGAACCAAGGGAGGCGTTCCGCCAGGCCGTTTCCAGGGCCTGGAAGGTAAAGACCTCGGCGTCGATTCCTTCAGGAAAGGTCGGCTCCAGGGTGTTGCTGACATAATCCAGAGATGGATCGGCCAGCAGCTCGCCGATCATCCTGTCGATGATGCGGGGATCCTTGAAGGGATCGTCGGCCGTTATCCGGACGATGATTCCGGCGCCTGTCAGCCGGGCAGCCTGATAGTAACGGTCCAGGACGTCGTCCCGGCTGCCCCGGAAACAGCAATATCCGGCATCCTCCACTGCCGCGGCCAACGGGTCGTCCTCCCTCTCCCCGGTGGTGGCCACCACGATCCGTTCCACCAGCGCACATCCCTGGGTGCGATCCAGGACGTGCAGGATCAGCGGCCGGCCCACCACCATGGCCAGGCTCTTGCCCGGCAGACGGCTGGATCCCATGCGGGCCTGCACTATGGCCACCACTGCCCCTCTATGCTGTATGCTCATTTTCCGGCCCTGAGCCATATCTTCAATAGCCTGCAGGCCTGGCCGATATCCTGTTCCGAAGCGGACCGGCCGGCAAGAATGTCGAGAAAATGTCGCATTTCTTCAAGATACATGTTGTTCCCGTCATAGCCGGCCCACTGTTTGCTCTGCCAGACACCACCATCTCCTGCCTCGAACCAGCAGACCCGGTGGTCCTGGTAGGTCCACTGGATGATGCCTTCTTCGCCCACGAGCTCCAGGCCGCAGTCATATTGGCGTCTGACGTAGTCCAGGTGGATGGAGCCGATGGTGCCGCATTCAAAACGCAGGAGAATGTCCGCCGTATCCTCGGCATCCATTTCCAGGCGGCTCAGCTTGCCGGTCATGGCCATGATCTGGCTGATGTCGCCCAGGAGCCAGTAGAGGTAGTCGAGCTCATGGATCCGGTCCAGGAGTACGCCCCCTCCCTGCCGACGGTGGGCACTGTAATTTTTCCGGTAGTCGAGAAAGGGGCGACAGTCGGGCAGGTACTGACCATACCTGGCCCGGGCAGAGACAATGGGACCGATTCTTTCCTCGGCAAGGAGTGACTTGACCAGCCGCAGCCCGGGATGGAAGCGGAAGTTGCAGCCTACCAGGGTCTTGAGCGCCTTCTCCTCCACCAGTCCGATCAGCTCGTCAGTGCCCGTTTCCTTGTGGAAGACCGGTTTTTCCATGAAGAAATGACAGCCTGCCCTGGCTGCAAGCAGCCCGTGTTCCAGGTGGAGATAGGTGGGCGTGCAGATCAGGACCGCGTCCATGGCTGCGAGCAGCTCCGGAGAGAGGCTGTCGTGCACGGGAATACGGAACCTGGCCGCAACCGCCTCCCTCTGACGTGCCGCCGTATCATAGGCTGCCAGGCGGCTGACGCCAAGATCGAGCAGGTTGCCGATGTGACGCTGGCCGATGGAGCCGCAGCCCAGGACCAGGTAGTGCATATCCAGGGGATTTCCTGTGGTGCTCATCTTTCGTTACCGTGTCGGATGTTGCTCCTGGCTGCAGTTATCCTGCAGTCAATTCGTAATTGATCACAGGCACCGCATCTTCACACGATCTCTCCTGGCTACATAGAGGGGCTATAGCGGCCAGGAGAGATCGTGCAAATCTGCAGTACCTGTGACCAGTTAGAGCTTGGAAGTATGATATACTGCGTGGTTACATACCCTGTGATCGGTTACGTCAATTCTGTTATGGCTGCCAGCAGTCGCCGGCTGTTTTTCGACCAGTCTGCCCGTTGCTCCACCAACCGGCGGCCTTGCCGGCCCATTCGGCGCAGGTGTTCCCGGTCCAGAAAGCTGGCAGCAAGCAGACGCCGGGCCAGAGCATCCGCATCGTTCACCGGAACCAGCCAGCCATTGACCCCTTCCCGGATCCACTCCGGATTTCCTCCCGTATCCGTGACCAGGGCAGGCAGGCCACATCCCATGGCCTCGAGGAGGGAGACCGATGAACCGTCGGTGAGCGAGCAGCTCACATAGAGATCCGCTGCCCGATACTGGTCCGGCAGGCGGTCATGACCGATACGGCCCGGGCAGTGGATGACATCCTGCAGGCCATGCCTGCGGATGAATCCTTGCAGAAAGCCGGCCATGGATCCGGCCCCGATGAGGACGAGCCGCAGCCCGCTCTCTTGTTGCCAGGCCCGGTAAAACCCCTCTGCCAGGGTTTCGATGCCATACACTGGTTCCCAACTGCGGTTGGAAATGAGGACCAGGCTGTCGCCCCATTGTTCCGGCCGGCCTGGGAGGTTGTCTGCAAGGGCCGGAGAGAACAGCTTTGGATCGATACCCCAGGGCAGCTGTACGATCCGGGCCGTGCCGAGTTGCGGGCGGCACTTTCTTCGCACCGCCTCACAGTCACAGATGAACAGGTCGGCCCGGGACAGGGCGAATGCCCCCTGCCGGCGTTTCCGGGACGACTGTTCCATGTCAAGGAGGACATCGTACCCCCAGGACATGAGCGCCAGGGGATGGACATCGAGCCTGGCGGCCAGGAAACCGCAACTGGGTACCGGCCCGGCATAGAGGAGATCCGGCCCGATCTCCCGGACCACCTTTTCCAGCCAGGCCCGGGCCGAGCCTGAGTCACCACGGCCGGCGGCCATCCCGGCCGGCCTGTCGTTCCCGGTTACCAGGACGACATCTGCGGGCAGCTCTGCAGCCCATGATGGTTCCGGTTCGGCGAGGGAGACAAAATATACCTGGTGACCGCCTGATGCGAGAAGGCGGAGAAAACGGCGGTCGTGGATACCGCATCCCTCGCTGAAATAGAGAATACGCACCGTGTCAGGCCGGATCGTCCAGCATGGTCCAGCGGAGCCCCTGGCCCTTGTCGATGTGCCGGGCTGCGGTCTTGCCGATGACCTGGTCGATCTGGTCGGCAGGAATCCCCCAGGTCGGAGCCGGACGCAGGACCTTGAGCATCCGGCGTTCAATGACCGTTCCCGGCTGCAGGTCACAGGCAGCATACAGGCTGCGCCGCTGGACGATCACGGTTTCCCGCTCGTTGGTTGCCACCCGTTTGACCGGATCGCCCAGGGCGGCTTCCAGCTCCCTGGCCCGGTCAACCATCTCACGCCAGGATTGCGGGTCCATGGAGAATCCATGGTCCGGTCCCTCCCTGGAGCAGTCGTCGGTAAAATGTTTTTCGATGACCCTGGCGCCCAGGGCAATGGCCCCGAGAACCGTGGTGTGGCCGGGGGTATGATCGGAGAGGCCGAGGACCACGTCCGGGTAGAGCTGGGCATAGGTCTTGAGGACATTGAGGTGGATATGGCGGAAGTTTTCCAGGCTGCCGGTATAGTTGGTGTTGCACTGCATGAGCACCAGGTCGGCGGTGTGGGCGAGGATCAGGTCTGCGGCCTGTTGGACGTCGCGCAGGTCCGAGGCACCGGTGGCCAGAAAGACGGGCCGGCCCAGGGAGGCGATCCGTTCGACGATTTCCAGCCAGGTGATGTCGCCGGAGCCGATCTTGTAGAGTTCCATGTGTGGGGCCAGCATATCCACGGCCTCGAAGTCGTAGGGAGCAGAGAACCAGATGATCCCTGCCTCCCTGCAGGCGTTTTTGAGCTCCACGGTCCAGGTGCGGGGCAGAGCGGCCTCCCGGTAGACCTGGACCACGGATTTCTTCCATTTTGCCTGGTGGGAGAGTTGACCTCCCAGGTCGGCAAAGCCGCGGTCACTGACGATCTCTTCGGCCAGAAAGTGCTGGAATTTTACCGCATCAGCTCCGGCCCGGGCTGCCAGGTGGATGAGGTCCACGGCTCGCTGCAGGTCGCCGTCGTGGTTGGCGGCCAGATCAGCAATAAAGAATGTGGGGGCGTCTCCGCCGATGGTTCGGTCAGCAAGCTGTATTGTAGGCAGGCTCATTGGCTGTTTCCTGTAGACAGTTCTTCAGGTTATCCGGATAGTCGCGGTCCTGCAGCTCCCGCATCCGCAGCAGGCCGTCTTCGATGGGTCCGGTGGTCGGCGTGTCCGGTCGTCCGGAGACCAGGACCGTTTTTTTGGGCCGCCTGGCCGTGAATCCGCCCTGGTCTGAAAGAGCAGGCATGACCAGTCCTGGATCATATCCGAACGTCCTGGCGACCTTGCGGGCGAACTGGTACTTTGAACAGCTGTCTGCGCTGGCCAGGTGTACCAGGCCGGTGGCCTTTCGTTCCATGAGCTGGAGGAGAGCGAGGCAGAGATCGTTGACCAGGAGCGGTGAAAAGACGATATCCGTGAAACCGGGAATCGGCCGGTTTTTCTGCAGGCAGGCGAGGATCCATTCCGCCAGGCTGTTTTTGTGCTGCAGGTTCCAGCCGTAGAAGTTGGAGCGGACGATCAGGCTCAGGGGATTGCACCTGGCGCAGGACAGTTCGCCGGCCAGCTTGCTGGCCGCATAGACGTTGCAGGGTGCGGGCCGGTCCTGCTCCAGGTAGAAGTCCCTGCTGCCGTCGAAGACCGAGTCCGAGGACATGTACAGGAAGCGGGCCCCGGTCTCCTGCGCCAGCCTGGCCAGCTCCTCGGAGGCATCCACATGGAGCCGCTTGGCCGGGAGGGGATGGTTCTCGCACCAGTCCACATCGGTATGGGCGGCAAAGTGCACGATCCAGTGCGGTTGCATGGAACGGATCAGGCTGCGGATGGCTCCGATGTCGCCCAGATCCAGGAGAAGGTTGTCCGCCCCGGGAAAACGGGTGGCCGTACGTGCACTGATTGCGGTGATCTCACAGGAAGAGATACACTCCTGTGCCGTGAGGATGAAGTTGGCCCCCAGGAGGCCGGAGGCGCCGGTGACTATCAGCCGCATCGTGTTTCTCCCGCTTCTCGGTTTGTTCAGTTTCGCAGTTCTGCCGCCCATTCCCTGGCTGCCGGCAGATCGAGGGCGCAGATCATGCTGGCGATCTCGTCCCTGCTCAGCCAGAGATGGTTGTTGTCACTGGAGTAATAGAACCGGTCGTCACACGGTTCACCGCCCTGTTCCAGGAAGTATTCCGGTGCCGGGATGGTACTGGTGAACCGGTGCGACGGCGTGACGATGTAGTGGGTGTCAAAGGCAAAGGTCTGGATGGACTCGTCCGGGGTGATCATGATCTCGTGCAGTTTTTCACCCGGCCGGATGCCGATGACCGGTTTTTCGCACTCCGGACTGATGACGTCGGCAAGGTCGGTGATTTTCATGGAATGGATCTTGGGAACCCACATCTCTCCGCCCCGCATCTCCCGCAGGGCGTTGAGGACAAAGGCAACGGCCTCCTCCAGGGTGATCCAGAAACGGGTCATGCGGGGATCGGTGATCGGCAGGACGCCTTCCTTGCGTTTCTCGAGGAAAAAGGGAATGACGCTGCCCCGGCTGCCCACCACGTTGCCATAGCGGACCACGGAAAAACTGGTCTGTTTCAGACCACTGTAATGGTTGCCGGCAATGAAGAGCTTGTCTGAGCAGAGCTTGGTCGCTCCATAGAGGTTGATCGGATTGGAGGCCTTGTCCGTGCTCAGGGCGATGACGTTTTTCACGTTGTTGTGCAGGGCCGCATTGATGACATTGCCGGCACCCAGGATATTGGTCTTGACAAACTCGAAGGGGTTGAATTCCGCTGCCGGTACCTGTTTCAGCGCCGCGGCATGGATCACGTAATCCACCCGTTCCATGGCCATGGTCAGCCGCTGTTCGTCCCGGACATCCCCCAGGAAGAAGCGCAGCCTGGCCCTGTCGTCCTCGCCAGGAAACATATTCTGCATCTCGAACTGCTTGAATTCGTCCCGGCTGTAGATGATGATCGCATCGATGTTGCTTTGTTCCAGGAGGGTTCTGGTCAGCTGTTTGCCAAGCGAGCCGGTGCCTCCGGTGATGAGCAGCCGACAGCCGTCGAGAAAATCCAGGGATTCCAGTTTCAGCATCGTTTTTACCTCGTCATGGTGGATTTACCTAAAGTATATACTACAACCTGTCGGAAACAAAGGTGTTACCCATCCCGTCAGTCTGGGAGTCCATATCCTGCCGGGAGAAAATTCCTTTGTGGCTGGCCGGTTGTCTGCTATCCTGAGAGTATGTGATACAACCCTTTTGATTTGCCTCGAAAATTCAGGCAGTGACCGCAAGGCTCCATGGCCGCTGCCCGCCTTCTTTTTCTGGTCCTTTATTGGGAGAAACACGATATGTCCTTTGATGTTATTGAAAAATTGCGCCAGGCAACACCCGGGCAACGGGCCGAAATCATGCAGGCGACCTATGAGAAAAATCTCGACTTCTTCAGAGAGCGCCATCCCTTGGTCCTGCAGCACATCAGGCAGCACCCATGTCCTTATCGGATAGATATGACGGAAACTTTCCTGAATATTGTCCACGAGGAGAGCGGCGAACTGGCCCACCCGGCGGCCGGACTGGATTATTTCGCCGAAATGATGGGCGATTGGATACACAACGCCTGGATTGATCTGTTCAACTTTCGCGTGGTCACGCCGGAACAGTATCCACGACACAGCAGGCCGGTGGCCCAGCTGCACGAGGAGCTGGTCAGCGCTTTTCCCGAATATCCGGCCAGATTCGCCCAGAGACGGATCAATCTGAAGGAACTGGAGGATGGCCGCCGCTTTTCTCCGCCGGTCATCTTTCTGGGGATCTTCCATGGCCTCCATATCGCCCATTTTCTCAGCCGAACCCAGGTGGCCTTCATGCTCTTTGTGGAGCCGGATGCGGCCCGCTTCGAGGTTTCCTGCTATTTCCTCGACTACAGGGCGATACGGGAGGAATTCGGCTCTTTTCTCCTCAGTATCGGCGAAGATAGCCATACGTTTCCCATCCAGTCGTTTTTCAGTAATTTTCATGTCACGCGGCACATGTGGGTCCGGGTGCTTCCGGCCTATGAGTATTCCCGCAATCCCTACATGGTCGAGTCGTTCAAGATGTACCAGACCAGCCTGGCCAGCGTGTTTTTCCCCATCGACTGGGAAATCTTCGGACTCGAGCATGCCGTGGCCAATCTGAAGGCCCGTCTGCCGTTGTTGAGCCGGCGGCCATATCTGAGCGCCAGGGCCAGGATTGCCGTAGTTGCCACTGGTCCTTCCCTGGACAATGATCTGCAGTGGCTGCAGCAGAACAGGTCCAGGCTGATCATCTTTGCCGTCCACAGTGCCGTGGAACCACTGCGGAAACACGGTATCGTGCCGGACTTTCAGTTCAGCCTGGAGTCGGTAGCCGACGAAGACGAGGTGGCCAAGGTCGGGCTGCATCCTGATGTACCGCTTATCACCTATTACAAGGCGCCCAGGGCATACATCGACGCTGTGGAGGAACCGCTTCTCTGCGGCACCCATGACAAGGCAGCGCCGGTACGCTTCACGCTGCCCCTGGAACAGGTGGCTCCATCTACGACCAACCTGGCTTTTTCCTTTGCCTGTCTGTGCAGGCCAAGGGAGATTTATCTTCTGGGTTGCGATTTCGGCTACCTCTCGCTGGACAAGGATCATGCAGCCGGTTCCATGTACAAGACCGGCGACGGAGAGGGGACAGATCAGGCAGAGACCTATTCCCGGGACATGTCCCAGGTCCTGGTGGAGGCGAATTTTCCCGAGCGCAAACTGGTGCAGAGCACCCCCTTCTTTACCCATGCCCGATTGGCAGTCGAGGCGGCGCTGCGAGAATTTGGGCAGAATATCAAGGTGTTCAATCTCTCTGACGGTGCCAGGGTCCAAGGCACCAGGCCCAGGCGTTCGAGCGATGTCAGGCTGTCACCCTACAAGACCAGAAACAAGGACAGAAAGCGTATTCGCCGGGCGTTTTTGCCCGCGGAAAAGGGAATAAACTGGAATCCCTACCGGCAGTCCGGGGAAGAGATCGTCGCAGCCATGAAAGAGCAGCTGGTCTCCGGCCTGCGCCTGGAGAGCTTTGACTGGTGCCGCTTCTCCACGGTCCTGGACCGGACCTTACAAGATATCCTCGTGGAAAAAAAGGAAGGAGAGGACGATCGTCGTCTGGATATGTTTGTCCGTTTTCTGGTCGACCTGCTGAGCACCTGGTACGCCACAGTGATATTCTTCGATGATCCGGAAGTCGCTGCCCAGGCCTACCGGCATGGCCTCGATCACCTGACAGCGATCATTCGGGATTTGGAGTGGCCGGTGGAGGAACTGACCTGAGAGGATGTCTCCAAGGCCGCCCCTCCGGCAGGGGAGAGATCATGTTCTCCCGGTATCGAAGCAGTACTAGGAGGTTATTGAGAGTGTTCCTTTGCTGCCTTGTACGGTGGCCTGGTATCCCGGCACCATGCGCATGGCCCTGGAGAGGGCGTGCAGCTCGTCGGCAATGGCGGCTTTTTTGGTCTCAGCCATGGTTCTGAGCCGTTCGGTCTTTTTCAGGAGTTCCCGGAGGCACTTTCCCAGTTGGCCCTGCAACTCGGGATCAGCGGCAAGCGACGCCGAGTCCGTAGACCGGGTCGCGATTTGCCGCTGAATGGTCATGATCTCCTGCAGATGTCTCTGCATGTCGTCTGATCGGCCACTGCTCAGGCAGTGCTCTGTCTGTTCCATCACCCGGAGGAGCTGGTTGTAAAGCGCTATTTTTCGTTTCATGTTGCTTCCGACTCAAAGGGTGACCCGCAGGGGCTCTGACGCGGCGGAAACGGTTACCGGTTCTTCCGTTTCCGCCACAGGGTTGCTGTTCAGTTCAATGGCCTTGGCCCAGGTCTGGCGTAGATCGGAGAGCATGTCGCGTACTTCGTCCAGCTCCTGGGTGGTGTTCTGGATATTGGCAGTCCCCAGGCGGGCGATCATGTGTCCGTACAGGGCATCCAGGTTGTCAGCCAGCTCACCGCCTATCTTGCGATCAAGCGTGTTGGAGAATTCTGCTAGAATTGCAATGGTCTTACCTATATATTTACCTTTGCCGGCCATGTCCCCGGCAAGCATGCACTGTTTGGCCAGACCGACGAAGCGGATCGCGCCATCGTAGAGCATCAGCAGGATCTGTTCGCGAGATGCTGTCAGGATACTGTTGGTCTTGTATTGATTCAGATAGGGATTCATCTGTTATTTTCTCCCAAGTTGACTGATAGCGGTGAGCTGGCTGTAGAGAAAATTGCTCTGGGTATTCATGACACTTACCAGCTGTTCCATGGCCGTAAACTGGTCCCGCAGGGTTTTCTCCCGCTTTTCCAGTCGGGCTTCCATCTGTTCTATCTGCGTGTCGATCCGTTTGATATTGCTGGTGATTCCATTTTTTCTTCCGGCAAGAAAGCCGGTGGTGGAGCTGGTCATGCCGTCCAGGTAGTCTTCGAACTGATCCATGATACCCCTACTGCCGTCCTTGCCGGCAAGCAGGGATATCACGCTGCTGATATCCTTGTCCATGGCATTGGTCAAGGTGGTGGAGTCGAGGACGAGTGTACCATCCTTCTGTGTCTCCAGACCGAGTTGGGCCAGGGCCTGGAAACTGCCAGTGCCGGAAAATTCGGTGAGCATGTCCTGGAGATGCCGCTTGATGGAGTTCAGACCGGCATCTCCGCCCAGCACACCACCTGAGCTGCCATCGATCTTGGACTGCGAGGTGACAAAGGAGACCGCATCGTTGTAGGCGGACACAAAGGCCTCCAGCTTGGCGGTCAGGGCGCCGCTGTCCCGCTTGATGGTGATCTTGGTTTTTTCGGCGGAATCTGCTGCCACGAGATCAAGAGTGACTCCGGGTATGGCGTCGGTGATCGTGTTGCTCTCACCGCTAATAACTATATTGTCCACCTTGATCTGGGCCGTGGCGGCTGCCTGGGTGACGGTAAATGTGCCCAGGTCCAGATCACCGGCCTGGGCAGGAGCCGGATTGATCTCAAAGTCCTTGGCCACGTTTTCTCCGGTCAGAACCAGCCTGTAGGGGCTTTCGCTGCCGTCGTTGATGATGGCGGCCTGTAGGCCGATGTCGCTCTCGTTGATTGTTTCGACAATGGATTCCAGGGTGTCGTTGCCACTGGTAATTTCCACGGTCTTTTCGGTCCCGTCCACCAGAAACCGGAGGGTTCCGGTACCCAGGGAGGTGGTTTTGCTGGCAAAGCCGGTGTCTGAAACCGACTTCTGGACAGTGGCCAGGGAAAGCACCTCAACTTCGTATGAGGTGCCGGGAATGGCGTCGCCCGAGGCCGAAGCCTTCAGATACTTGCCAGTATCGGTATCGGCTTCATTGGCCAGCAGGCCTTCATCATCGCTGAGTTCCTTGGCGGCATCACGAAGGGCGGTGAGCTTGTCGTTGAACTCATTGAAGGCGGCAAGCCGGTTGTTCATCCATTTTTTGTCAGCCTGCAACCTGTTGATGGGTGCACGTTCCAGACTCATCAGTTTCGTGATGATACTGTCGGTATCCATGCCGGTGGCAAGGCCGCCAAAGGTGATCGACATTTCAGCCTCCTCTCTCGGACAATCAGCTTACCGTATCAACGATATTGCCGGTCAGTTCGTTGAGGTGTTTGGTCAGGTTGAGCAGTTCCTCCGGTGGGATCTGCCGTATTACTTCATCGGTTTTCCGGTCAACAATCTTAACGATCAGTTCGTTGGAATCCATGTCCTGTTCGAAGCGGACGCCGAACAATCCGTCCTCGGTAATCGCCTTGATCTGGTTGAGAAGCTCTTCCGGCTGGACCTGGTTGTTCCGGCCCTGTGCAACCGGTTTGTCCTGAACGGTTTTACGTGCCCGGTTTATCTGTTCATCCGGTTCGTTGACTCTCGGTGGTCCGGTCGCACTGACAGAGATTGCACTATCGATATTCATCCTGTTCACCTCCTGTTCCTACTGGAATTCCGGGGGAACAGGATTCCCCCGGAAGATCGGTTTTAGCCAAGCAGCGACAGGGCCAGCTGCGGCGCCTGATTGGCCTGGGCCAGGATGGATACACCGGCCTGCTGGAGGATATTCTGCTTGGTCATGTTGGAGGTCTCCTGGGCGATGTCGGCATCCAGGATCCGTGACCGGGCCGCAGAGATGTTCTCCGAAATGTTCTGCAGGTTGGCAATGGTGGATTCGAAGCGGTTCTGGACCGCACCCAGATCACCCCGCTGATCGTCGATCTTGGCAATGGCCTTGTCGATGATGTCGATGGCATCCTGGGCTCCGCTCATGGTGCTGATGTCAACGGCACTGACATTTTCTTCCTGAGAGGAGACAATCTCGTTTGCAGTGGAATTGTTGAAAATACTACCACTGGCTGCCGTGACGTCAGACGAGGCAAAGAAGGTCTCGGAGGAAGAAAGTTCTATGGTTCCGGACAGAACAACAGAATCTTCACCACTGGTTCCACCTTCTTCCGTCAGGGTGACAGCGGAAGAATCCGCTGCTCCCTTGACCGCCATGGTGTCGTTGGTGGCGCTGTTGCTGTTGGAAAAGTCCTGGATGCGGATATCCTCTCCTTCCGCATTGGTCAGGGTAATGGTGTCCGAATCCTCGTTATAGGTTGCAGTGATACCGGTGGTTCCGCTGGCATCGTTGATGGCCGTGGCCAGGTTCTCCATGCTGGCCGTGGTGACGGCGGCCGTGATGGTGGTGTAGTTGCTGCTGTCGGTGCCCAGTTTGAAGCTAACCGTGCCATCGGCCCCGATGCTCGTAATGGTGACATTGTTGACCGCCTTGGCGCTGACACCGGTGACACCGCTCTGGTCATTGATGTCATCGGCAATGGTTTTTGCCGTTGCACCTGCATTGATGCTGACCGTAGCGCTGCCCTTGAGGCCGGAGATGACCACATTCTGGGCAGCCACGGTATTGTTCCTGGTCAGGGCCGTGGCCGAGGCAGTGGAGGCCGAACCAGTACCCTGGTTGGCGGTGGTATTCTTTTCCTCGATGGCGTTTCGGCCGAGATCGGAGGAGCGCATGCTGGCGATGTCGACGCTGATGGTCTCGTTGGCATTGGCGCCCACCTGGAATTTCTGGGCCGTGAAGGTGCCGTCCAGGATATTGATACCGTTGAAGGTGGTGGTATTGGCGATCCGGTCCATCTCGTTCTGGAGCTGGTTGATCTCGGCCTGGAGTGCCTGCCGGTCAGCACCGGAGTTGGAGGCATTGGCCGACTGAACCGCCAGCTCACGCATCCGCTGCAGGATGTTGGTGGATTCCTGCATGGCACCTTCTGCCGTCTGGGCCAGCGAGATACCGTCGTTGGCGTTCCGTACCGCCTGATTCAGACCACGGATCTGGGAAGTCATCCGGTCTGAAATGGAGAGTCCTGCGGCATCGTCTTTTGCCGAGTTGATGCGCAGGCCTGATGAGAGCCGCTGCATGGAGCGGGCCAGGTTGTTCTGAGTTGCGCCCAGATTACGCTGAGCATTGAGAGACATTACATTTGTGTTGATTGTCAAACCCATGATATTCCTCCTTGAATATTGTTCGGGTTATAAAAGTTGGCTTCCTTGCCGGTTTACGAAGGTTCAACAGAAAGTCGTTCTGTTTGTCAGTTCACCTCCTTTGGTTGCTTTGGTCAGGTTTGTTGATCAGTATTGGCTGCATCGTTCAAATCCTCCGAGAAAGTGCATCAGGCTTTCTCTCTTTACAGTCCTTATCGAACTGTGGGGTGGCGAGGTTTAGCCGGAAATATTTTTTTTTGTTCGGCTGGAAGGGAAGAGTCGTGTTTGGCACGTGATTTTGAATTGTTGTTCAAACGTGCCAAACACGGTGTCAGGAGATTGCCGGCAGGATTATCCCTGGAGAAGCTGCAGGGCCAGCTGCGGGCTCTGGTTCGCCTGGGTGAGGATGGAGACGCCGGCCTGCTGGAGGATGTTGGATCTGGTCATCTCCGAGGTTTCCTGGGCAATGTCGGCGTCTCGGATCCTGGAGCGGGCAGCGGTCAGGTTTTCCGCCACGTTCTGCAGGTTGGCAATGGTGGATTCGAACCGGTTTTGCAGGGCGCCGAGATCTCCACGCTGGGCGTCGATTTTGCTCAAAGCGGCATCGATGATCTTGATGGCATCGTTGGCACCATTCACATCCGAGATGTCCACGGTGGTGACTTCTTCCATGGGCGGGATGACATTGGTGTTCGCGGCCACGTTGAGAATCGATCCTGCCGTATTGTCCACGCTCGAGGATACCGTGTAGGAATCCGGTGAACTGAATTCGATCACCCCGGAAACAATGGTACTGTCGTCACCGCCGGTGGTCAGGTTGACGCTGTTGGTCGATGGACCGGTAACGGTGATGGTGGTGCCCGAAGTTGTATGGGTGAAGTTCTCCAGGATGATATCCTTGCCCTCGGCCTGGGTCAGGGTCAGCGTGCCGCCGTTGACCGTTGCCGTGATACCGGTGGTGCCGCTCTGATCATTGATTACCGTGGCCAGAGAGCTGAGGTCCCCCGTGGTCACCGAAGCGTTCACGGTTGCCTTGTTGCCGCCGCTGCCGAGGGTCAGAGTCACCTGGCCGGAGTTGCTCAATCCGGAAAGGGTAGCCGTTGAGTAGGCCGTCGCCGTGACACCGGTGTTGGATGAGGAATTGGTGATTTTTTCAGCAATGGTCCAGGCTGTATCGCCACTGCCCACGGCCACGGTATCGCTGCCCTTGCTGCCGTTGATGGAAAGGGTCTGCGCCGCAATGGTGTTGCTGCTGGGTGCGGCGGTCGTGGCAGTGGCCGGGGTACCTGTACCTTCGTTGGCGGTCTTGTTCACCGCGTCAAAGGCATAACGGCCAAGATCGTCGGCCGCCATGGACTGGATGGAGACGCCGATGGTCTCGTTGGAGTTGGGGCCGACCTGAAACTGTTGGGAGACAAAGGAACCGTCCAGGATCCGCAGACCGTTGAAGGTCGTGGAGTTGGCGATCCGGTTCATCTCCGTTTTCAGCTGATTGACCTCTGCCTGTAGGGCTGCCCGGTCGGCAGCCGAGTTCGTGGCATTGGCCGACTGGACCGCCAGTTCACGCATCCGCTGCAGGATATTGGTCGACTCCTGCATGGCGCCTTCGGCGGTCTGGGCCAGGGAGATGCCGTCATTGGCATTGCGGGCTGCCTGATTGAGGCCCCGGATCTGGGCGGTCATCCGGTCGGAAATCGCCAGGCCGGCTGCATCATCTTTGGCCGAGTTGATGCGCAGGCCGGACGAGAGTCTTTCCATGGATGTGGAAAGCTGGTTCTGGGTATGAGCCAGATTGCGCTGGGCATTCAGCGATGCGACATTTGTGTTGATCGTCAAAGCCATGGTTCTCCTCCATGAAACGAATTGCACCTTGGTCGTCCTTTGATCGACCAATGGCTTGATAATCAAACATAATGTCTCTCAACCTGTCTCTCGTATGCCTCTTCGGACAGTAAACGGAATCCCTTAAGGAAAATAATAGGCTGGCGGTCGACCGGTGGAAACCGGGATGAAAGAAAGACGGAAAAAGCAAGGGGGCGAAGGCTTTTTCCGTCTTGTTCCCTGGTGAACTCTGTCAGGTTTATCAGGCGCTCTTTGCGTTCACCAGCACGATGGTCTGCCGGGTGCACTGCTGGATGATCTTGTTGGAAACACTGCCCATGAAGACATCCTGCAGGGCACCGCGATCGCGACGACCCATGAAAACCACGTCGATATCATGCTCCTGAACCATGTTGACCAGTTCTTCGGCTGGTTCCCCGTAACCGGTCTGACAAACGATCTTTTCCTCAGGAACACCGGCCTCTCTGAGTTGGGCGGCCGCCCGGTCCAGGACATCGGTCCGCAGCGATTCCGCCTCGATGCCTGCAGCAAGTGCCTCGCTGAATGCAGCCAGGTCCACCACATTGGCGAGGATGATCTTGCGGAAAGAGTTGCCGCTGGCCGAAATGAGAATCTTGGCCCGTTCCAGAGCCGCAAAACTGTTGTCCGAGTCATCCAGGGCAACCAGACAGTTTGCCGGTGGGCAGGGCTGCCGTTCGACACCGTTTGCAGGGGGCAGGTAGATCGAGGCCTGGACCTCGCGGTGGAGAATGCCCGAGGCAACGCTGCCGATGAACATCGCCTCCACGGTGGACTTGTCGCTCCGTTGCAGGATCAGGCTGGAGTATGGTCCCGTGTTGACCGTTTTGACGATCTGTTCCACTGGATCGCCATCCTGGACAAGGATATCGATCTCCGTGTCGATTCCCGCCGATACGAGGGTTTTCCTGACCTCTTCCAGGATGGGCATGACATGCTGGTCGATGTGGATCTGCCGCAACTCCCGGAATTTTTCCGAACTGATCAGATCCCCGGCCCGGGAGTCGATGTTTGTCATGTGCTGGCTGAGATATCGGCCGCCGCTCACGTACAGGAGGGTGATCTTTTCCACCCGTTGTCCCAGGGTGACGGCGATGCACCGCATCAGCCAGACCACCTGGTCATACTTTTTTTCCACGTCCAGGGGAACCAGGAACTGTGTCAGCATTTCTTCCGTGCGAATAGTCATCTTCTTTCTCCTCGTTGAAACTAGTAGGCGATCAGCAGCCAGACGTTGGCAATGGCCACGCTCAGGATCATGTAGGGAAAGGCCACCTTCATGAAGCCGATGAATTTCACCGGATATCCGGCCGACTCGGCAATACCGATGGTAACCACGTTGGCACTGGCCCCGATCATGGTGCCGTTCCCGCCAAAGCAGGCTCCCAGGGCAAGGGCCCACCAGAGAACGCCGGATTCAGCACCGGGAATCACCTGGGTCAGGTAGGCCACGATGGGCAGCATGGTGGCGGTAAACGGTATGTTGTCGACAAAGGCACTCATGATTGCCGATACCCAGAGAATGAGGCAGATGGAGGCAACCAGGTTGCCCCGGGAGAGGTTGAGCACCCAGTCGGCAACGATGTCTAGCAGGCCGGTCTCCTCGACGGCACCGACCAGGATGAACAGAAACATGAAGAACAGCAGGGTGGTCCACTCGATGTCCTTTTCGATCAGCTCCAGGAGATCGATTTTCTTGGTCAGCAGACCATACGTGAAAAGAAGGGCAGCCCCGAACAGGGCTGCGATGGACACCTCCATGTGGAGCACCCCGTGGGTGAGAAACATGGCGATGACCATGCCCATGATGATCAGGCCCACTGTGAGCAGCGTGGCGTCGGTGATCTGGTATTCCTGGCGCAATTTAGCGATAAAGGCCTTGATGTCGGTGACGTGGGATTTTTTGTATTCGCTGTTGTACACCAGCTTGGTGTAGACGAACAGGACGACCATGGAGACGACACAGACCGGGGCGAGATTCTTGACAAACTCCATGAAGGTCAGTCCGGCGTAGGAACCGATCATGATGTTGGGCGGGTCGCCAATCAGCGTGGCCGTACCGCCGATATTCGAGGCAAGGATCTCGGGCAGCAGCAGGGCGATGGGCGAGATGCCGAGGGAAAGGGCGATCTCGATGGATACCGGGGTCAGGAGAAGCATCGTGGTGACGTTGTCCAGAAAGGCCGAAGCAACGGCGGTAAAGGACATCAGGATCACCGAGAGCACGATCACGTTGCCCCGGGCAAGCTGGTAACATTTGTAGGCGCACCACTGGAATACGCCGGTGTGCTTGAGTATCCCGACAATGATCATCATGCCCATGAGAAGAAAAATGACATTCATGTCAATGGCATGGATGGCACTCTCGTAGGAGAGGATGTGGTACTCGGGATTGAAGGTGCCCAGGGTGTAACTGATGACCAGCATGGTCGCCGCCCCCAGCATGGCGGCCAGGGTACGGTGGAGCAGTTCAAAGGAAATCAGGATGTAGGCCAGGACAAAGACAATGGTGGCGATCCAGAAGGCCGGTCCCAGGCTGCGCTGGATCTCCAGTTTGGCATTGGCCGATACTCCCCGTTCTCCCCGTGCCAGGTCGGAAGGAGCAAGTTTTGCCTTTACCCTGGCGTAACTTGGTTTGTAGGCCTCGATTTCGATATCCGCCTCTGCCAGGTCCTCAGGAGTGACGGCGAAAACGGCCTGGAAGCTTCCATCCCGGCCAGTGGTGATACCTCTGTCGCCATGTCCGTGTCCGTTGGCCGGGGCGTCCAGTTTTCTGCCGTTGAGCAGAACCTGCACTTCGGCATCTCCTACTCCGGCGCCGTGGGCATTGACGATTTTACCGAAGATCTTGAGTTCCTTGCTGCCTGCCGTTTCGGACACGGAATGCGCTTTCCCGTGTTCACTCGCCATGCCAAGGCCGGCGAACAGAAGAAACAGGGGGATCAGCAGGAATGAAACAGATTGGAAGGGAATCTTGTGGTTGCCGCGGAAATACATGATGTGCTGTTCTCCTTTGGAATGTTTGGGCTGAATTCCTGACTCAGGTACGCAGTGTTCGAACGGATCGCTGATCATCTAGGTGCCGATCCAAATCTCATACTCTAACTCTATGAATTAAAAAATATAAGTTTTTTTTTCATTACGGAGGGAAAATGAGGCAACAGGTTGTTAATTCAAAGAGTTCCATTGAACTTCTTTCTCTTTCAGTGACAGGTTGTGCCAGGCTCTTTCTTCGCTGCGCGAAAAATGGTTGACGAGCCAGCACCTGTTTTGTAGTAGTTTTCGAGAGCATCTGGAAAATTGGAACAGGTATCCGAAAAGTCGGAAGAAATAGAGGATGGTTCTCCATTCGAATACCGGCTTTTGAAATGGTTTCCAGATGTCACGCCAGCAAACATGCCCGCTAGGGCTCCCGCCTTTCCAGGTTGCGGGAGAGGAGAATGGTCACGAGTGTTCCTCTGCGATTTTCATGTCCATATCTATGACTGCTTTGTTCCTGAAGACGTTTTTGATGCAGCGGCGCGGAACTTCCTGTCCACTGCCCGGAAACTTCGGCTTGAGCCATCTGCCTGTTTCCTCTTTCTGACAGAGAGCGGCGAGTATGACTGGTTCGGGAGGCTGGCCTCAGGAGACGCTGGTCTGGTCTCCTGGCAGGTGAACACAACCGGCGAGGCCGACTCGCTCGTTCTCTCGGGTGAACAAATCGAACTTGTTGTTGTTGCCGGACGACAGATTGTGACTTCGGAGTCCATAGAGGTGCTCTCTCTCTGCAGCGCTACCCGGGTCAGGGATGGGATGTCCCTGGCCGAAACCGTTTGCCAGGTGAACCGAACGGGCGGTATTGCGGTGTTGCCCTGGGGCGTGGGCAAGTGGCTGGGGCGTCGGGGCAGGATAATACGGGAATTCTTGCTACAATCTCCAGAGCGGGTTGTGCTGGGTGACAATGGTGGCCGGCCGGTCATGAGTCCGGAGCCGGCCATGTTCAGGCTGGCCCGCAGGCTGGCAATCCCGGTGCTCCCCGGCAGTGACGCCCTGCCCATCGCCGGGGAGGAAAAACGTACAGCCGCCTACTGTGGTCTGGTTTCTGGACAGGGAGGCAGTCTGTCGGCCTCCTGGTTCCGGTCCGCACTTCCGGTTATGCAGAGAGTGCGGCCTGTGGGTCGCAGGGTTTCCCCAGGGGCGTTTTTCCGCAATCAGTTCAGGCTGCGCCGGAGCAGGGGTGGTGCGTGATGAAACGGGATATCCTGGCACTGGAGACTCGACGATTCGACGTGATCATCGTTGGCGGAGGTATTTACGGAGCTGTACTGACATGGCAGCTGACCGTTTCCGGTTACAAGGTGCTTCTCCTGGAAAAGGGAGACTTTTGCAGCGCCACCTCGGCCAACAGCCTCAAAATCCTCCATGGCGGACTCCGTTATCTCCAGCACCTCGATCTGAGACGGATGCGGGAATCCATTGTTTCCCGAAGAGAGCTGATGCGGTTCTGTCCCCATCTTACCAGGCCACTGGGCTGCCTGGTCCCTACCGTTGGCCATGGCTTGCGGTCAAAGGGGATCATGGCGACGGCCTTTCTCATCAATGACCTGATCTCCTGGGACAGAAATCGGAATTTGCCACCGGAAAACCGGCTGCCGCGCGGCAGGCTGGTCAGGAAAAAAAACTTTGTGTCCCTGCTGCCGGACCTGCCGCAGGAGGAGGTGACAGGCGGTGCTCTCTGGTTTGACGGCCTGGCACTCAACACCGAACGACTGGCCTTGGAATACATACTTGCTGCAGTCGACCTGGACGCGGTGGCCATCAATTACTTTCAGGTGGACCGAATAGTGAGCAGGCGTGTACAGGGACAACTGCGGGTCAGGGGTGTGGAGGGACGGGATGTCCATACCGGCAGGACATGTCATATCGACGCCCCGTGGGTGATCAATGCCGCTGGCCCCTGGTACGAGCATCTTCTTCGGATTTCGGGGCTGTCTGCACCGGTCCAGGGGTCCTGGGCCAAGGCCGTCAATCTGGTGGTGAGAAAACAGCTTCATCCGGAATTTGGAGTCGGTCTCGAGAGCAGAGAGGAATACCTGGACCGGGATGCGATGTTCAAGCGTGGAAAAAGACTGTATTTTTTTGTGCCATGGCGGCGTGGATCCATGATCGGTACCACCTACCGTGTCTATCCGGATCATCCGGATCGGCTGAAGGCAACTGAAGAGGATATTGCCGAGATTCTGGAGGAGGTAAACCAGATCTATCCGCGGATACATCTCGAGCGAAAAGACGTGAGTTTTTTTCACTGCGGCCTGGTGCCCATGGCCGGGTCACCAGATGATGGGCCAGGAGAGGTGCAACTCGCCAAGAGCTCGCTGATCCTGGAACATGGCCGGCATGGGGGACCTGCCGGCCTGATCTCCCTGCGGACCATCAAGTACACGACCGCCCCGGCAGTAGCCGAAAAGGTGGCTGCGATCATGGAGCGCAGGAGGGCAGGAAAAAGCGGGAAACCTGTCTCGTTTTTTCCCAGAAGCCATGCCTCAACCTCGGTTGTGGCCTCCAAACCGGTGGTTCGCCATCTCAGGAAACAGTATGGGAACAGGGCTGACCGAATTTTGGCCTTTGCCGCTTCACGGGGTATCGACGAGACCTGGCTGCACCGTGATCCCGATGTGTTGACTGCAGAGATACATTACTTTGTACAGGAAGAGATGGCGGTTACTCTGGCCGACATCGTTTTCCGTCGAACAGGGCTCGGGAGCTTTGGTTGTCCTTCCCTGTCTCTTTTGGAACGGATCGCCGCTGTCATGGCCGCAGAGCTTTCCTGGGACGCCGGGCAGGTCTGTCGTGAAATTCAGCGGGTGCAGGTCGCCTATGTTCCCGAGAGTGCGGAGTAGCGGATTGTCGAAAATCGAACTGCTTGAAAATGTGTGAACTAAATCAGGATAGTGTTTCTTCGGGCTTTTCTGAGACCGAGGACAGAATAACAGCCTCCGATGATTATGCCAGCCGTTTTGCCGGGCCGGTGGGCGAGTATTTTCTCGCTGTCCAGACCTCCATCACCCTTGATCTGCTGCAGGGGATGGATGGCGCAACGGTCCTGGATGTGGGCGGAGGGCATGCGCAGCTGGCCGTTCCCCTGGTCAGGAAGGGATTCCAGGTTACCGTGACCGGCAGCGACGACACCTGCCGGGAACGGCTGGACCGGTTGCTTGAGTCGGGTTCGTTTACCTATCAGACCTGTGACTGTCTGAATCTGCCCTTTGCCGACAGAAGCTTCACCGTGGTGCTTGCCTTCCGGCTTCTGCCCCATGTCACGGCATGGAAGCGTCTGCTTGAGGAAATGTGCCGGGTGGCCGAACAGACGGTGATACTTGATTATCCGGATATTCGGAGTTTCAATATCCTTTATCGCCTGCTTTTTGGATTGAAGAGGTCTCTTGAAGGAAATACCAGGACCTATTCTCTGTTCTCCCGTTCACAGGTGGGCTCTGTCCTGCGCAATCAGGGTTTTTCCCGCCTCGTGTACCGGCCGGAATTCTTTTGGCCCATGGTTCTGCATAGAAAAATAGGAAACCCCCGGATAGCCGGGATGTTGGAAGCAGTGGTCCGCCTGCCTGGTCTGACTTCACTGTTTGGTTCACCGATCATTGTACGGGCAATGCGCAGTCCGGATGGACAACGAATACGAGATGCCTAGCACAGAATGGTTCTCTACCGAGATCAAGGTGTGGTGCAGAGGAATCTGTTTGTGAGAGCATGTATGCTGCCGTGTTGTATCAGATAAATTTTCATTGCCATGCATTGACCGGCAGAGGATCTGCCCTGGGATCCCTTCCGTCTGGTGATTGATATGAATATCCTTGTTCTTGCTCCACAGCCGTTTTTTCAGAACCGCGGTACTCCCATAGCGGTCCGTCTGCTGGTGGAGGAGTTGGCCGCCGCCGGACACGATATCGATCTGCTGGCCTTTCACGAGGGTCAGGATGTCACCATTCCGAGTGTTTCCATCACCAGGATTCCGGCGATGCTGGGCCTAAGCAATGTCGGCCCCGGGTTTTCCGGCAAAAAGGTCTGCTGTGATGCACTCCTGGCAATGAAGTCTGTCGGCCTGGTGCTCAGACATCGCTATGACATGATCCATGCCGTGGAGGAGTCGGTATTCATAGCCCTGGGGCTGAAAAAGCTGTTCGGCCTTCCCTATGTCTATGATATGGATTCCTGTCTGTCCCGCCAGTTGAAGGACAAGTATGGCTTTCTGGAAAAGGAAACCGCCATTCTGGAGTGGTTTGAAAAGATCGCCATTCGCTGTAGCAGTGGGGTGATAGCCGTGTGTCGTTCATTGGAGGAAATGGCCTTGGCCCTTGCACCCGACAAGCCGGTTCTCAGGCTGGAGGATATCAGCCTGCTGGGTTCCGGACCGGAAAGCGGCGAAGATATCCGCCGTGAATATGGGATCAGTGGTCCCATAGTCATGTATATCGGCAATCTCGAATCCTACCAGGGGATCGATCTGCTGCTGGAGTCATTCGCCCTCATAGATCATGCCGCCGTGAAGGCGAATCTTGTCATCATCGGCGGGAACGAAAAAGATATCGCCCGGTATCGGAAAAAGACGGGACAGCTGCAGATCAGGGACAGGGTCTACTTCCTTGGTCCCAGACCGGTGGACCAGTTGGGCTGGTATCTGCGTCAGGCCGATATCCTGGTCTCGCCCCGCATTCAGGGAAACAATACTCCCATGAAGATCTACTCCTATCTCGATTCCGGCCGGCCGGTGCTGGCCACCCGCCTGCCGACCCACACCCAGGTACTGGAAGACAGTATCGCCATGCTGGCTTCAACAGACAGTAGCGAATTTATGCAGGCAATGGTAACATTGATACTTGATGCTGAGAAACGGAGCCAATTGGCCTCGGCTGCTGCCGAACGGGTGAAAAAGGAATTCTCCCGGCCGGCCTTTCGTCGTAAACTTATTAGTTTCTATAAAGATCTTGAGAACGAGATAACCCATTCCCGCCGTTGTGTCTGATGGTGACGGCGTGCAGAAGCTTGATCCATAGGGCGGGTGGGATAAGCATGGGAAAATAGCTAGCGGAAAGGAAAATCATATGAAAGTTCTGGTAACTGGTGGAACCGGTTTTACAGGGAAGGCCCTGGTGAAACGCCTTGTGGACGAGGGACATGAGGTGGTCAGTCTTGACTACCAGGAAGGGCTGAAGACAGACGAGATCCGTTCCTGGGGTGCAAAGGTCGTCATCGGCAGCGTGACGGACCGCGAGGTGGTCGACCGGTGCATGGAAGGCGTGGAGATCGTCCATCACCTGGCGGCAGCCTTCCGGGAGCTGGATGTTCCCAATTCCTACTATGACGAGGTCAACGTGGGCGGTACCAGAAACGTTCTGGAATCCGCCTTTGCCAGGAAGGTGAAGAAATTCATCTACTGTTCGACATGCGGGGTGCATGGCAATATCGATAATCCTCCGGGGGACGAAAATGCACCGATCCAGCCGGCCGACTATTATCAGCGGACCAAGTATGAGGCCGAACCCCTGGTGAACGAATATTGCAGGAAAGGCATGGAGACCGTGATCCTGCGACCGGCAGCCATTTATGGACCGGGTGATCCGGAACGGTTCTCGATGATCTTCAAGCGGGTGAACAAGGGGGTCTTTCCCATGTTCGGCAGCGGGAAGACCTATTATCACCCTCTGTACATCGACAACCTGATCGATGCCTTCATGCTGGCCATGGAGCCGGGCAAGGGGGTCGGAGAGGCCTATCTGATCGCCGATGAAGAGTATGTGGAAATCGAGACCCTGGTACGCAAGACCGCCCAGGCACTCGGTGTCGAGGTGAGGATTCCCCATTATCCGGTCCTGCCGCTGGTCATTGCCGGCCATGTCTGCGAAAAGCTCTGCAAGCCGTTTCATATCACTCCCCCGATCTTTCCCCGCCGGGTGGACTGGTTTCGTCAGAACCGGGCCTTCAGGATAGACAAGGCCAAGAGAGAGCTGGGCTATAAGCCACGCGTCGATCTCGATGAAGGGCTGCGGCGGACCGGAGAATGGTACCGTCAAGAAGGATATCTTTAATTGATCCGATGCCGGTGGAATCCGTTTGGAGCCGGGTGGGTGATCCGGCATCCTGAGTCCTGCCTGCCGCTGATAACAGTATTGCCAGGCTGGGTAGCCGGGGAGAATTCCCTCCTCCGGAGAGACCTTGTTTGACTTTTCCCTGTTGGTCGGATAAATTAAAAAATTTTAGATTTTGCGCCACGGCCCTGGCCGGGGCCTGGCGCTGCAGGGGAGAAGATGAACAACTGAAACCAGAGAGTGCGAGTCAGGCAGGAGAGATTTCATGTCCAGTGTCGTGGTGGTCGGTACACAATGGGGTGATGAGGGAAAAGGGAAGATAGTCGATCTGTTGACCCGGTATGCAGACAATATTGTCCGTTTTCAGGGAGGCAACAATGCCGGCCACACCCTGGTGGTTGATGGGCAGAAGTTCGTCTTTCATATCATTCCATCTGGTATCCTTTACGAGGATAAGACCTGCATGATCGGAAACGGGGTCATCATCGATCCGGCAGTGCTTCTCGAGGAGATGGAAGAGCTGGCCGGCAGGGGGCTGGCCGTGACAGCCGGCAGGCTGCTGATCAGCGAAAATGCCCACCTTATCATGCCCTATCACAAGAGCCTGGACCATGCCCGCGAGGCCCGGCTTGCCAAGGGAAAAAAGATCGGCACAACCGGCAGGGGAATCGGTCCCTGTTACATGGACAAGGTCGGTCGGGTGGGAATCAAGGTGGGTGATCTGCTGGATCATGCCCAGTTTGAAGACAAGCTGCGGGCCAATGTCGAGGAAAAAAATTTCTACCTGGTCAAGCAGTATGGAGCCGAACCGGTATCCTTTGAGGCGATCCGGGAGGAGTTCAGCGGTTATGCCGAAAAGCTCGGCCCCTTTATCGGGAATGTCTCGGTGGCCCTGGACCGGGAGCGGCGGGCCGGCAGAAACATTCTCTTCGAAGGCGCACAGGGGACCCAGCTCGACATCGATCATGGCACCTATCCCTTTGTCACTTCGTCCAACACCATTGCCGGTAACGCCTGTATCGGTTCGGGATTCGGTCCGGTACACATCGACGAGGTCATCGGTATCCTCAAGGCCTACACGACCAGGGTGGGAGAAGGTCCGTTTCCCACTGAACTGCCCGAGGGAGATGCAATCGGTGATGCCCTCCAGAAGAAGGGGCATGAGTTCGGCGCCACCACCGGACGTCGCCGCCGCTGCGGCTGGCTGGATACGGTGGTGGCCAACGATGCGGTCCGGATAAATGGCCTGACCGGGCTGGCCATAACCAAACTGGATGTTCTGTCCGGTCAGAGGACGCTCCGCATTGGCCGCAGGTATATCGTGGACGGGGAGGAGATGGACTGTCTGCCCGGCAATATCCGCAAGACCATGGCGGCCCGTCCGGTATACGAAGATCTGGAAGGTTGGCAGGAAGATATCCGCGGTGTCCGATCCTTTGAGTCACTTCCTGTCCAGGCCAGGGACTATGTGCGGCGGATCGAAGATATCACCGGTGTCCCGCCGGTCATCGTCTCAGTAGGACCGGACCGTGAGGAGACCCTGCTCCTCAGAAATCCCTTTTCGAGCTAAAACCTAACCCTTCCCTCTTGAGAATTTGGCAGAAATGATTATGTGAATCTTTGTCCGCCAGTGCGGCGGTCAGGATCAGAATAAAGAACTCGATAGGAGTATCAGGCATATGGCACGGATAACTGTAGAAGACTGTCTGGCACAGGTAGGTGACGACAACCGCTTCGCCCTGATTCATCTTGCGGTGGAACGGATCCGGCAGCACCGCCAGGGTGAACCGTACCTGGTCCAGGGAAAGAACAAGGAGGTGGTCATGACGTTGCGGGAGATCGCCGCCGGCAAGGTCACCTTCGAGAATATCCTTGATCTGCCCAGGCTGCGGCAGGAGCAGGAAGAGGCCGCCAGGGAGCAGGAAGAAGGACAGGAAGCTGCAGAAAATACAGCCGGATGATCTGGTTCCATGGCACGATGTTATTACGAGATACTGGGCGTTTCCCGGGATGCCAGCGAAGAGGTCATCAAGAAGTCCTATCGCAAGCTGGCCATGAAATATCATCCGGACAGGAATCCGGACGACAAGGAGGCCGAAGCCCGTTTCAAGGAGGCTGCCGAGGCCTACGAGGTGCTGAGCGACAGCAGAAAGCGGCAGATATATGACACCTATGGACACGACGGCCTGAAGAACAGCGGCTACAGCGGGCCATCGAGTCATGAGGACATTTTCTCCCACATCAATGATCTTTTCGGGGATCTTTTCGGCTTCGGTGGTCGGAGCAGACAGCGTAATCCCAATGCCCCGGTGCAGGGAGATGATCTGCGCTACGATATCGAAATTTCATTTCTGGAAGCGGTACACGGTGTCACCAGAAAGGTAGACATCACCAAGCGGGAGACCTGCTGGACCTGCGAGGGCACAGGAGCTCGACCCGGCTACCGGCCGCAGACCTGTCCTACCTGCCAGGGACGGGGCCAGGTGCTGCGTTCCCAAGGATTTTTCCAGGTCAGTTCGACCTGCCCGGGATGTAAGGGGGCTGGCCAGGTGATCACCGAGCCCTGCGCTGACTGTAATGGTGCCGGTCTGGTCAACCGGCGGAAAACGGTCAAACTGCGGATTCCGGCCGGCGTGGATACCGGTTCCAGGATGCGGCTGTCCGGCGAGGGGGAGGGCGGCCGGCGAGGGGGACCGCCGGGAGACCTCTATGTGGTCATTCATGTCCAGCCCCATGAGTTCTTCCAGCGCGATGGGCAGACAATCTATCTTCGCTATCCGATATCCATGGTCAAGGCAGCCTTGGGATGCGAGGTCGAGGTCCCAACGATCCATGGATCGGCCAAGCTGAAGATACCGGCCGGCACCCAGCCCGGCAAGCAGTTCGTTCTCAGGGGCGAGGGTGTGCCGAGTCTGCGCGACAGAGGGCGGGGTGACATGGTCGTCGAGGTGCAGGTTCAGACTCCGACCAACCTGACCAGACAGCAGCGGGAGCTGTTGCAGGAATTTGAGGAACACTGCAACCATCAGGAAGAAGAAGGTTTTTTTGCCCGCCTTTTCCATGGCCATATTGGCAAGAAGAAAGAGCAGCAGAGCGAGCTCTGATGTCCTGTGAGCAAGGGGAAGATCATGACCGCTGATCCGGAATTTACCCACTTCAACGAAGCCGGCAACGCCATTATGGTGGATGTGAGCCGCAAGCCGGATACGGTTCGTTGGGCCACGGCCGAGGGAAGGATCACCATGCAACCCCAGGCCTGGGACAAGGTCCGGGCCGGGACGATGAAAAAGGGGGATGTCCTCGGGGTGGCCCGCATCGCCGGAATCATGGCTGCCAAAAAGGTGGATCAGCTTATCCCGCTCTGTCATCCGTTGAACATTACCAGCGTGGATATCGATTTTGCCTTTCAGGAGGACAACCGTACCATCTCCATCACAGCCACTGTCGGAATCACGGGTAAGACCGGGGTGGAGATGGAGGCATTGACAGCGGTTTCCGTTGCCGCCCTCACCATCTACGACATGTGCAAGGCTGTTGACAAGTCGATGGAGATTCATGATATCCGCCTGCTGCACAAGAGCGGTGGCAAGAGTGGAGAGTATGTCAGGAATACGGGAGAGCGTGTTTCCGGGGAGCAGGCATCTGCCCGAAAAGACCGGTAGGTGGTATCCTGTCCGGCCGAACTGCTGTTTACGCATGCCGGAGCGCCAGCTATTTCCTGGGTTGAAAATCTGAAACCTGTTTTCCGGGGTTGGTCCGGTATGATACAATGCTGGTCAGGACATGGTACTGACCCGGTCCGAGTCCGTGCATCTTCCAAGGATTTCGGCAGGAGGGCCCGGAACGGGGTGAAATGACCTGTTTACAGGAGATCGACATGGAAAAGGAAACCTTACTGCAGTTCAAAGAGCAGCTGGAGCGTATGAAGGCGGATATCATAGCCGATGTTGAACAGACGCTTTCTGAGATGACCAACCAGAGCGGCAATATTCCTGACCCCAATGACCGGGCCACCGTTGAGTCTGACCGGAGTTTCGAGCTGCGTATCCGGGGGCGGGAACGGAAGCTCATGGACAAGATCGACGAGGCCCTGGCGCGGATTGAGGACGGAACCTATGGCATCTGTGACAGCTGCGGGGAAAATATCGCCCTGAAGCGGTTGGAGGCCAGGCCGGTCGCCAAGTACTGTATCGACTGCAAGACCCGACAGGAACAGCAGGAAAAGGCCCAGGGACGGTGAGACCGATGCCAGAGTTACGCAAAGACCCGATTCTCAGCCGCTGGATCATCATTGCCCGCGAACGGAGCAAGCGGCCCAGTGACTTTCTCATCGAAGAGTACAAGACCACGGGCGGGTTCTGCCCCCTTTGTCCAGGCAATGAAAAGACAACCCCGGATGAAGTCCTGGTTTATGGTCGCGAGCCTGGCATGGGGTTCAACTCCTCCAGTTGGAAGCTGCGGGTCGTGCCCAACAAGTATCCCGCCCTGGTCATCGAGGGTGATCTGGACAAGCAGGGCGAAGGACTCTATGACCGGATGAACGGTATCGGCGCCCACGAGGTCATCATCGAGACTCCCAACCATGACGACCGGTTCACCTATCTGGACCATGATCAGATGATCCTGACCTTCCGGGCCTATCGGGATCGCCTCCAGGACCTGTCCCGGGACCGGCGTTTCCGCTACGTGATGGTTTTCAAGAATTACGGTCGGGCCGCCGGCGCCTCCCTGGAACACTCCCATTCCCAGCTCGTTGCCCTGCCCATCCTGCCCAGGATGGTCATCTCGGAACTGGATGGCAGCCTGTCCTATTTCAAGTACAAGGATCGCTGCATATTTTGCGATATCATTCGCCAGGAACGGCAGCAGAATGTGCGCCTTGTCTGTGAGAACGACCACTTCGTCACCCTGACGCCCTTTGCTCCGCGGACACCGTTTGAGATGTGGATCCTTCCCCGCAGGCATGATTCGTCCTATACTGGCCAGGATGACGCCTCCCTGGCAGCGCTGACCGAGATTTTTTCCGAGACGCTGCGCCGCCTGGACAGCTGCATCCCGGGTGTTCCCTACAACTTTGTCCTTCATACCCAACCGTTGCGTTCCGAGCCTCTTGAACATTATCACTGGCATTTCGAGATAGTGCCCAAACTGACCAGCATTGCCGGGTTTGAGTGGGGATCCGGTTTCTATATCAATCCCATGCCGCCGGAAGATGCCTGCCGGTATCTCAGGGAAGTCGAGCTGTAGGAGGAACCAGTGGAAAAGAAGAAACGGATATTGTTGGTTGATGACGAGGAGGGAATCCAGCTCCTGTACAGGGAAGAGTTCGAGGAAGAGGGTTTCGAGGTCGAGTCGGCCATGAATGGGGAGGAGGCCCTGGAAAAATTCAGGGAGCAGCCGCCGGACCTGGTTATTCTTGATATCAACATGCCGGGTATGAACGGTATAGAGGTCCTGCGGCAGATGAAGGAGATCAATCCGGACCTGCCGGTGATTCTCAGCTCTGCCTATCAGGAATACAAGCAGGATTTCGGCACCTGGGCCAGTGAGGAGTATATCGTCAAGTCCGCCAACATGGATGAATTGAAGGCGGCGGTGCACAAGTACCTCGACTGAGGGTACGACCTGCTGGCTCCGGGATGAAGGACATTCAGAATTTGCGTGATGACCGGCGGATAGGCATCCGTAAGGTGGGAGTGCGCCGGATCAGCTATCCGGTCACTGTCCTGGACAAGGCCCGGCAGCTGCAGCAGACCGTGGCCACGGTCAACATGTACGTCAACCTGCCGCACCGGTTCAAGGGCACCCACATGAGCCGGTTCGTGGAGATTCTCAACAGGTTTCACGGCGAGTTCAACCTACACAGGTTTCATCAGATTCTCCAGGAGATGAAAAACCGGCTGGATGCCGAGGCGGCCCACCTGGAGATCGCCTTTCCCTATTTTCTACAGCAGAGTGCGAGAACAGGCAGTGGAGTGGGAGATCGATACGAGTGCAGTATGCATGGTTCACTGGACCGGCAGGACGACCTGGTCATGGAAATCCAGGTGCCCATCACCCTGCCCAGGGATCTCCATGCCAGCGGCGGTCTGCCCAGATCCATCGGGCGCTGGGGCACGGCGCGGGTATCGGTCCGTTTCAACCAGTTTGTCTGGATAGAAGATCTGATCAAGATGATCGAGGAGGGATTGGCGTGCCGGGAGAAACTTCCCGACTCCGTGGAATCGGCCTGTCGGCAGCTGGCCGCTGTCCTGGCCGAGAGCGAGGCCATCGGCTGGTTTCGGGTGATCGTGGAGAATCTTGCCGAAGGGTATGCCACCTTTGCCTCCATCCAGAGTCACCAGCATGAGGAGAGAAGAGGGGAAGAATGAACGAATTGCTCTTTGAAATCGGAACAGAAGAGATCCCGGCAGGTTATATCGGACCGGCGCTGCGTTTCATGGCCAGGGCCATGGAGGACAGGCTGGCGGCACTCCACCTTGGGCACGGAAAGATTCAAACGGCGGGGACCCCGAGACGCCTGACGCTTGCCGTCAATGATCTGGATCCGGCCCAGCCGGACAGCCGCAAGGAGCACATCGGGCCGCCCAAGGCGGCAGGTTTTGACGATCAGGGGCAGCCCACCAAGGCAGCCCTGGGTTTTGCCCGCTCCAAGGGGGTGGATGTGGAGGAACTCAGGATCGTCACAACGGCCAAGGGTGAGTACCTCATGGTGGAAGAGGAGGTCGCGGGTCGGAAAACCGCGTCCCTGCTGCCGGATCTGCTGGCCGGCCTGATTGCCGAGATTCCCTTCCCCAAGTCCATGCGCTGGGCAGATACCAGCATGGCCTTTGCCCGTCCAATCCAGTGGCTGTTGGCCCTGTATGATGGCAATATCCTGCCGGTGGCGGTGGAGAGTATCCAGGCTGGCGATCAGACAGCGGGACATCGTTTCATGGCTCCGGAACAGATCCGGGTGAGCGGGTTTACCGACTACCTGCAGAAGCTGGAGGAACGGTTCGTGGTCGCTGATCCGGACAGGCGGCGGCAGTTGGTCATCAGCCAGGTGCAGGATGCGGTGAAGAGTCGCTCCGGAGCAAACCAGGGTCAACCTTTGCTCGACGATTCACTGGTCGATACGGTGACCAATCTTGTGGAGATTCCCTGGGGGGTCTGCGGTTCCTTTGACGACCGGTTTCTGGCCCTGCCGGCAGAGGTTCTGGTCACCTCCATGCGGGAACATCAGAAATATTTTCCTGTCCAGGATAACGAGGGCAGGCTGCTGCCTTATTTCGTGGCCGTCAACAATACCCGGGTCGCTGACCGGGAGTTGGCTTCAAGCGGCCACGAACGGGTGCTCAGGGCCAGGCTGGAAGACGCCTTCTTCTTTTTTTCAGAAGACAGGAAAACGAGACTGGCCGACCGGGTCGACCAGCTTTCCGGTATTATCTTCCAGCGCAGGCTGGGTACCATGGCGGCCAAAACCGAGCGGATCGTGCGCCTGGCTGGTCAGCTGGCAGACCAGCTTGCTCCGGAACAGAAAGACCAGGTGGAGCGGGCGGCCCTGCTGGCTAAGGCTGACCTGCTCACCGAAATGGTTGGGGAATTTCCCTCCCTGCAGGGAGTGATCGGCAGGGAATACGCCCTCCTGGATGGTGAGCCGCCGGAAGTCGCCCAGGCCATCCATGAACATTATCTGCCCGTACGGGCCGGAGACAGCCTGCCTGGGAGTATCATCGGTGCACTGGTTGGCCTGGCCGACAGGATGGATACCATGGTGGGCTGTTTCGCCATCGGTGAACGGCCGACCGGTAACAAGGACGCCTTTGGACAGCGGCGGTTGGCCCTGGGGATGATCCACATCATCCTCGGCCTTGATCTGTCGCTTTCTCTCAGAATGATGGCCACCACGGCCCTGGAGGGATATGGTGATGCGTTGGAGGCGGCCGAAGACACCGTAGATGAGCTGCTTCGGTTCATTCGGTTGCGTTTCGAGAACGATCTTGTCAGTTCAGGATTGAAGCAGGATGTGGTCGAGGCGGCCACCAGGGTACGGTGTGACGATCTGACCGACTGCCTGGCCAGGATCAGGGCCCTGGAGGCGATCGCCACCCGTGAGGAATTCGCCATTCTGGCAGGTGCATTCAAACGGATCCGGAACATCACCAAGGAGCTTCCAGCCGGGGGATCGATCGATCCCGATCTGCTGAGAGAAGATGCGGAAAAAGATCTTCATGTTGTGGTATCCAGGGTGGGGGCGGAGGTGGAGCCTCTTCTGCGTCGGGGGGCATATGACGAGGCACTGGCGGTCCTGCTGCAGATGAAGCAGCCGGTTGACACCTTTTTTGACGAGGTGATGGTGATGTGTGATGATCCGTCATTACGCCGGAACAGGCTCAACCTGCTGATCGCCCTTCGCAGCCTGGTGTTGCAAATCGGTGATATCTCCAGGATGCATCATACCGGATGACGACAGTCTGAATAGATGACAAAAAAGGGGAGCGGCCGGGTGGCCGCTCCCCTTTTTTTGTCATCTTGCCTGGCTGAGGTTATTTTTTCTGCTTTTTGTGGCAGTTACTGCATTTCTTCAGCTTTTTCATTTTCTTGTCCTTTTTGGCCGCCTCCTTGTGGCACTTGAGGCATCTGCCATGCCCGGCTCCTTTCAGGGTATCCAGTTTTAACGGTTTCTTCCAGCCAACATCCACGGTCTTGCCGGCCAGCTTATCGGCGTTGTGGCAGGAAGCGCATTTCTCGGATTTCATCCCTTCCTTGTAGGGAACCTGTTTGCCCTCCTTGTCCATGCCATGATGACAGGTTTTGCATTCCAGTTTCTCCTGATGCTTGGCGTGGGGAAAGACAACCGGCGGTTTTTTCGGCTTTTTGGCTGTGGGCTTGATCATGATTTCTGCCGGTCCCTTGTCGGTTTCCGCCATACCCATGCCTGCAAGGCCGGTCACCGTGAGGAAGCTCAGAACAATGCCAAGAACGATCAGTTTACTTTTCATACCATTCTCCTTCTTCTATGTATTTGGTTTGTTTATTGAAAATTATTTTGTTCCTCGGAAAAACACGGCTGTATTACCTCTTTCCCTTTTTTCTGTCAAGAGGCAAAGTCGTTCGGTTTGGACGGCGATGGTTCCGATCAGCTGGAACCGTAGCTGTGCAGCCCAGAAAGCAGGAAGTTGACGCCGAAATAGGTGAAAAAGACCGAGACGAAGCCGATGATCGCCAACCAGGCTATGCGGCTGCCCGTCCATCCCCTGGTGAAGCGGGCATGGAGGGTGGATGCATAGACGAACCAGGTGATCAGAGACCAGGTTTCCTTGGGGTCCCAACTCCAGTAGGTTCCCCAGGCCTCGTTGGCCCAGACCGCTCCGGTGATGATGCCGGCGGACAACCACAGGAATCCGAAGACAATGGTCTTGTGGGTGATATCGTCAATGACCCGCAGGTCAGGGAGTGATCCGGTCAAGGTATCCTTGGGCAGATTCTTGTTGACTGCCGATTTCTTGAGCAGATACATGAACCCCAGACCACCGGCCACGGCAAAGGCCCCATACCCGATGAAACAGGTCATGACATGGGCAATGAGCCAGTTGGACTGCAGGGCGGGAATGAGAGGACTGATCTCCTGATTGATTCCCTTGGCAAAGGAGGCGTACGCCATGGCAGTGAATGCAAAGGGCATCACAAAGGCCCCAATCACCCTGTTTTTGAACTTATATTCCATCAACAGGTAGAAACAGCTGGTGCAGAGGGCAAAAAACACCAGGGATTCATACATGTTGGTCAGGGGTGCATGCCCCAGGCCGATCTGGTAGGACTCGTACCACCGCAGGCCAAAGGCTATCGCCTGAATGAGAAATCCGCCCAGAGTGACTGCCGTGGCAATGATTCCGAGCTGTCGGGCCTTGAAAATCAGCAGGGCGATGTAGAACATCGACGAAAGAAGATATGCCAGAGTTGCTATACCAAAAAGAAATGAGCTGTCCATTGAGAATGTCCTGTCCAGTAGTCTAAGTTTCTTGCCAACCGGTGGCGGCTGACTGTTGTCAGAATGCCAGACCGTCGGTCAGTTCTGCAAATTTTTTCTCAAAACCTACCTTATTCTTGTTGGCAGTTCCAGCGAAAAGAACGGCTGTCCCGCCCTCTCCGGCAGACACATAGGCCCAGATTTTTCTGTGAGACATGAAAAAGGCGATGAGCAGGCCGACGAGCATGAGCCCGCATCCCAGGTAAACAAGCAGAACGCCGGGATCCTTGCTGGCCTGAAGGCCTGTGGCATACCACTGCTTGACGATGACACTGTAGTCGCCGCTGGGTCGCTTGACGGTCGCCTCGTCACCGACTGTGAGCCAGAATCGGGACGCCGGTCCCTGCTGATCCGTGAACCAGATCTTGACCCGGTGAATCGATTCGCCATGTCCCTCCAGGTTGGAGATACCAAAGAGGATACCCGCCTCGTCCCAGCGCATCTGTTTGCCGGCCGGGATGATCTGTTTCAGGCCCAAGTCGCTGTCGTGTTTACGGATGAGGGCGATAAACTCCTCAAAGGGCTGGTAGCTGGACTGGTAAAAGGTGATCCCCCGGTACGTCAGTGGCGTATTGACCTTGATGTCCGTCGTCAGCACCTCCTGACCGTTTTCCAGGACGGTCACGTTGGAGAGATAGGTCTTGGGCATGCCATTGTCGTAATACTCGATGAGGAAGTAATTGCAGCGCAGGGTGAATCCAAGAGGGATTTTTTCACCGGTCAGGTAGGAGGTGATCGTATCCGTAGAGCGGGTTTCCGGCAGCATGATTCCACCTTTGAAGGCAAAATCCTGCTTGTGGAGTATGTTTCTGGCCACCCTGGGAGACCCGATGATGGCACCCAGGAGGATGACCAGGATGGAGGTATGGACGACGTAAACACCGAAACGGGTCCAGCCGCCTTTCTGGGCAAAGACGAGGATTCCGTTTGCCAACTCTCTTCGGGCAGGTTTCCAGCCTTTGCTACGGATATATTCTTCCACTCTGCCCGCGGTCTCTTCCAGTGGCCGGTCGCTTACCAGCCCCTTGCGGATTTTCATCTTTTCCAGTCTCGAGGGATCGGTGTCCAGGTTATCCTTTCTGACGATTCTGATCACATTGGGAATCCGATCCAGACTGCAGACGATCAGATTGAGGGCAAAGATGGCCAGCAGGCTGAGAAACCACCAGGAATTGTACATGTCGGTGAATCCCAGGACCTGCATCAGGTCGGCCAGTCTTTTTCCATACTCCTGCACATACCGGTCATACGGTTCATTCTGCTGAACAACCGTGCCGATGATGGATGTGGCTGCCAGGATGAACAGCAGAAACAGGGCAAGTTTGACCGAGGAAAAAAATGCCCAGACCGGATTTTTCTTTTTTCTAGCCATGATATCAGCATATTCAGGTTGTTGTTGTCGACATGGAATGTAGGTCCTTGAGAGTGTGTCACCAGGTGTCCGCTCCCATGCCGGCCAGAGCCCTGTGCAATTTCGCTATACAAGCTGTTTTGCCTACCACGCCAGTTCCTGGCTGTCAATAGTCAACAAACTTGTCTGGCACACCATGTGGTATTGATCCCGTGACGGATCAGATAGGTGTATTTCTAATATTATTTATATTATCAATATTTTGAACTGTTATCCCCGAAAACGTGAGGTGTATTTCCCGTCATTCCGGTATTTGTTTCTGGCATGCACTGTGTCAGAGTAGCACTCGAGAAATAGTGCACTTTCATCTTGTTATACAGAGCATAAGTCAAAGGAGGATTTGGTATGAGTGATTCCAGATCAGCTGAGATGGGCTGCCCGGCCGACTGCGGCTGCGGTGCGTCCATGCCGTCAGAATCACGACGAAAGCTGCTACGTCGGCTGGGCTGGGGAGCCCTCTTTACGACCATTGGTGTCTCCGCTGCCGGCGGACTGCGTTTCCTCTTTCCCCGTGTTCTGTTCGAACCGCCGACGACCTTCAAGATCGGCACCCTGGATGATTATCCCGGCGGAGAGCCGGATCAGTACGGGGTGGTTTCGGTGAGCGAGAAGTTCATGGCCTCCAACCGGGTGTGGATCGTGCGGGAGACGGACCGGCTCTATGCCATCTTTGGAAAATGCACTCACCTGGGCTGCACGCCCAAGTGGTTTCCTGAAGACCGCCAGTTCAAGTGTCCCTGTCATGGCTCGAAGTATTATTCCAACGGCGTCAACTTTGCCGGCCCGGCCCCGCGGCCCATGGATCGGTACGGGATCAGCATGCTGGAGGATGGCCGGATTCAGGTGGACAAGGGTGAACTGTTCACCTACAGGGATTTCGATGATCCCCGATGCTTTCTGAAGGCCTGAGGAGAGGATGATGAGCGAAAAGAAGAGTTTCCTCCAATGGTTACAGTCAACCCAGGTCTGGAAGTCAATCTGGCGGCACGATTTCGAGGATACCGGGGCCAACCGGGGCAAGGTGATCCGCTCCAACGTATTTCTCCACCTGCATCCTATCCGGATTCCCAAGCACGCCATGAAGATACGCTTCACCTGGTGCATGGGTGGGATCACCTTCTTTGCCTTCATCGTGGAGTGTATCACCGGTATCCTGCTCATGTTCTACTATCATCCCACGGTGGATATGGCGTACCTGGATATGAAGTATCTTCAGTTCGATGTTCCCTACGGCCAGATCCTGCGCAACATGCACCGCTGGGGTGCCCATCTGATGGTCCTGGCCGTCATGCTCCACATGCTGCGGGTCTTTTTGACAGGTTCCTACAAGCCGCCCCGGGAATTCAATTGGGTCATTGGCGTCCTGCTCCTCACTCTGACCCTGCTGATGTCCTTTACCGGTTACCTTCTGCCCTGGGACCAGCTTGCTTACTGGGCCATCACCGTTGGCACCAACATGGGGGCGGCGACCCCGTTTCTCGGTGCCGAAGGCCCCTTTTCACTGGTTACCAAGTTCAATGATGTCCGGTTCGTGCTCCTGGGAGGAACGACCGTGGGGGCCAATGCCCTGCTTCGTTTCTATGTCCTGCACGTCATTGCCGTACCGGCAGCGGTTTGCGTCTTCATGGCCATCCATTTCTGGCGGATTCGCAAGGATGGCGGCATATCACGGCCTCTCTGAGGGGATCTGCCAATGGAAGCAATGAGTTAGGTAACACGACAACATCAATCTCTGGTTCTGCATATCATGGAAACAAAAACTGTCCCGGCAAAGAAAAAAGAAAGAAATCCATATGTCTGGCCAGACCTGCCGTTCAAGGAGCTGATGTGCATGGTGGTCGTGATGGCCGTGCTGATCGTCTGGTCGTTGTGGCTGGATGCACCCCTGCGGGAGATTGCCACACCATCCAGAACGGAAAATCCGGCCAAGGCTCCCTGGTACTTCATCGGTCTCCAGGAAATCCTGGTCTACTTTGATCCCTGGTTTGCCGGCGTGGTCCTGCCGGGGATCATCATCTTCGGCCTGATGGCCATTCCCTATCTGGACTACAATAAACAGGGACAGGGTGAGTACAACTTCTCGGTCCGGAAGTTTGCCATGTTCAATTTCCTGTTCGGCTATCTCCTCTGGATGGGCGCTATCGTAGTAGGGCAGTTCATGCGTGGCCCTTCCTGGTTCTTTTTCTGGCCCTGGGAGCCCTGGGATGCCCATGCCAAACATGACACGGTGGTCCTGAGCAATATCGACACCAAGACAGGCGTGATCAGCCTGGCAGTCTACTTTGCCCTCTGGTTTCTGCTGCCCATCATCCTGCGGCTGAAATTCTACAAGAAGCTCGACATGGTCAGGTATTCGATCCTGGTGATGCTGATGGCCCTCATGTATGCCGTTCCCATCAAGATCATCATGCGCCAGATCTTTCACATCAAGTACCTGATTGTCACCCCGTGGTTCAATATCTGAGGAGAGTCGCAATGCCTTCGATCCAGTTGTCGCAGAAAAACGTCAAGATCCTCGCCGGGCTGTCAGCACTCCTCTTTGGACTCACCATTCTGGTACTCATTTACGACGCCGAACTTGCCAGACCCTGGAAGAAGTACCAGCGCAAGTTTTACACGATGGACCGCGAGCTGACTCTGAAGGAGATCGAACAGGTCCGTAACCAGCCTGATTCGGAAGAGAAAAAGGCGCGGCTGGCCATGCTGGAAAAGCGCTTGGAAAAGATCGAGGCCGCACCCATTGCCATCAGGCAACTCTGGCTCACCGACTTGGGAATCACGGATCGGTGCATGACCTGCCACCTGGGAGTGGAAATGGACCGGTTCAGGGAGGCGGAGCAGCCACTGACTGCCCATCCAGGCTCCCATCTGGCCGTTGACCGGCACCCGGTGGAGAGGTACGGCTGCGTGGTCTGCCATGCCGGCCAGGGGGTTGCCCTGGAGACCCATGAGGCCCATGGGGAGGGACACAACTGGGTGGAACCGTTTTTGCCGGGAACCCGGGCCGAGTCCTCCTGTGTCGCCTGTCATCCCATGGCCACCGGTGTGGCTGAAACGGCTGTCCTCAGGGATGCGCCCACCTTCAGCCGGGGGCGGACCGGTTATCTGGTCAACAACTGTCTTGGCTGTCATGTTCTGGATGGGTTCCAGCGTCCAAAGAGTATCGGACCCATTCTCACCGCCCTGGCCACCAAGACCGATCCATCCTGGACGAGAAAGTGGATAAAAAATCCCAAGGCCTATCTCGCCAGGACGGTGATGCCGGATTTTGAGCTGCCGGATGAGGAGATCAGGGCCATGACAGCCTATCTCTTTTCCCTGAACGATCCGTTACCGGCCGATGCCAAGGCCAGGAGCATGCTGAACAGCGGGAATCTGGCCGAGAAGGGCCTGGCCAAGCTCAACGATCTCGGTTGCCTCGGATGTCACGCCATTGATGGCAAGGACGAGGGATTTGGTCCGGATCTTTCGAGGGTGGGCGAAAAGGTGACTCCTGAATGGCTGTACAACTGGATCGATGATCCGAAGAAGTACTGGCCCGAAACCGCCATGCCCAGGCTGCGGGTACCGGAAGAAGATATCCAGTTGCTCGTCGGCTACCTGTCATCCTTGAAGGGTGAGCAGGCCGGAAGCCCGGAAGAGGTGCCTGGCAAGGATCTGGTGGAGCGGGGCCGAATGCTGATCCGGGACAAGGGGTGTACCGGCTGTCACAAGATCGGCGAATTCTCTCTGGGATACAATGCCCCGGAGCACAACGGCATCGGCCGTAAACGGGTGGACGAGCTGGTTTTTGGCAATACCGACATTCCCCATACCCTGCCCGACTGGCTGCGGCTGAAGGTCAAGAATCCCAGGGCATTCAACACCGAGGAAATCCCCACCCTGATGCCGAAATTCGGTTTCAGCGACGAACAGGCCGAGGAGATACTGACCTTCCTCCTTTCTCTGCACGACAACGAAATTCCGGACCAGTACAAGAAGGTCCTTCATGATCCGACCTCTCCGCAGGTGGCCGGCGAGCGGCTCGTCGAGCAGAACAACTGCCGGGGCTGCCACCGCATCGGTGGCCGGGGTGGCTCCATTGGCCCGGATCTCGGTTTCGAGGGGGAGCGGGTCAATCCCGAGTGGCTGGTGGCATTTCTCAAAAAACCGTTCAAGATCCGGCCATCGGGCATCGAGCCGACCAGGATGCCGACCTTTGGTTTCAGCGACGACCAAGCCCAGACACTGGCCGCTTACTTTGCCGGACAAAGCGGGGCCGAGTTTCCCTATTACCTGCCGGAGAAGGTCGAGATGACCAAGGCCGATACCGAGGATGCTTGGAAATTGTACTGGCAGTCCTTTTCCTGCCAGGCCTGTCACGGCTGGAATGGCCAGGGAGGGATCATCGGTCCGGACCAGACGGATCTCCGCCACAGGCTACGCAAGGAGTGGGTTGCCAAGTGGCTGCAGAATCCGCAGAAATATATCCCCGATGTCCAGATGCCAAACTTTGAGCTTTATCCGGACGAGGCAGAGAAACTGACCAATCTGATGATGAGCTTCACCGACGTTCCACTGGCTGTCTGGGAGCGGATCAGGAAACAGTGGGAAGACGAACAGTTGCTCAGACAGGCGCAACAGGAGGAGAGATGAGATGAAACGGTTCATCCTGGTTTCCCTGGTACTCTTTGGTTCCATTGCTGCCGCCACCTGGGCCGTGTGCTGGGCACAGGAAGACGCTCCGTCTGCTGGGCCCGGAGCGCAGGCCACAGGTGCAGGACATCCAGAGGATGCGGCCAGGGATCGGCAGGCAGCAGATCCTGAGCAAAATCGGCAGCCAAGCCTGGAATGGGGCAATGAACTTTACAGCCACTACTGCACCCCATGCCATGGGGTCAGGGGCGACGGCAATGGCTTCAACGCCCCGCGACTGCTGGTCAAGCCGGCAAACCATACCGATGCGGCCTTTATGTCGGCCAGGAGTGACCAGAAGCTCTTCGATACCATCAATCTGGGAGGGGTGGAGGTCGCCAAGTCCACCCTCATGCCGCCGTGGGGGGCCGCCTTTGACAATGACAACAAGATCCGGTCGCTGATTCTGAAGTTGCGGGATCTCTGCCAGTGTCAGGCAAAAAAAAGCTGGTGATATAACCGGAACTGCCGGTTTTGGTGGAGAGGGGGGAACGCAGTGAACGCATTCCCAGAACAGGAAAACGAACAACAAAGGAGGTGATAGGGCTGCCGGGCAAGCAGCGACCGACGAAGCGTGATGTGTAAGGTGACCATCATCTCAAAAGGTCCTAAAAAAGGAGGGACTTGAATGAACAAAGCAAGCAGACACATCCGTACTTTGCTGTCCATGGTGTTGGCTGTGTCGATCTGTTCGGCCTTTGTCTGGGTGCAGGCGGCAAGGGCGGCGGACGATCCGGCCAATGAATGGAAAAAATGGCAGAAAAAGTACAATGAACAGATGGCGTCCAAGCAGCCGGCCAAGAAGGACATGTGGCTGAAAAAGGAACTGGTGGAAAAGGTACTGGTGATTGACGACGCCAAGTTGCCTCACAAGAAAAAACGGGGAAAGGTCACGGAAAAATGTCTCACCTGTCACGACGGGATCGAGCAGATATCCGCCTTTCATCCCATTGAAACCTTTGGCTGCACCATCTGCCACGGCAGTGATCATCCCGATTCACTGATCAAGGCGGAGGCCCACAAGAACATGATCGCGTCCCGTTCCATGAAGGGACTGAGAAATCCCTCCAACCTGCGGATACTGGAGAAATCCTGCGGTCTGGTTGGCTGTCACTACGGACACGATCAAGAAGACATGAACCATGTCTACCGGGTCCGGCGTACAGTCATGGGCCTGCAGTCCGGTATCTCCGGAGCTCTCCGGTATCAGTACTGCGCCCAGGAGTCCAAGTTTTCCAAGTATTCCGGCGTCGGTATGACAGACACCGATTATGTGCCCAAACATCGTGGCGGAGTGGCCAAGATGGATACCCTGCCGGTCTTTTCCGCCAAGGACCTGGAGACCGATGACGACGGGAATATCATCACCGTTGACGACATGGGCAATCCCATGCGGATCGAAGGGGAAAATGCGGATTCGCAATGGCGCAAATCCTGTGCACGCTGCCATTTCTGGAACGAAGGCAAGCAGGCTCCGGCCGACTACCGCGCCCAGGGATGTGCGGCCTGCCACGTTCTGTACGACAACGACGGTTACTACAAGGGCAGTGATCCCACGATTCCCAAGGACGAACGCGGCCACGGCAAGGTGCACCAGGTCACCACGGCTGTCCCTGCCGAACAGTGCATCCATTGCCATAACCGGGGCGGTCGTACCGGGGTCAGCTACGAAGGGCGGGTCGAGTCCGACTTCTATGGTACCCCGTTCATGGCTGGCAAGCATTCCAGTGAAAAGTACCATGGCAAGTACTACAACACCCCCATGATGGACATCCATTATGAAAAGGGAATGGAGTGCATCGACTGTCACACCCAGTTCGATACCATGGGTGACGGCAACCTCTACTCCAAGAAGCACGAGCAGGCCGAGATTCGCTGCCAGGACTGCCACGGCACCTACAAGGAAGGCATTGTCACCACCAAGGTCACGGATCCCAACGACAGGGTCATTCGACTGGCCATGGTCTCACCGAACTATGACAACAAGGTCGGTGACGAGATGGTGGTCACGGCCCGGGGCAACAAGTACACCAATGCCAAGATCATCGATGGCGAGGCGATACTTGTTTCCAAGTTTGACGGTCGCGAGCATGTAATGCCCATCATCACCAACAAAAAAGGCGTCCATTCCATTCCCCAGCATCAGGAACGGATGGAATGCTGGGCCTGTCATGCACGCCACACGTCCCAGTGTTACGGCTGTCATGACAACTATGATCAGACCGCCATGGGGAAGGACAAGCTGACCTTTCAGAAATCCAAGGGGAAATGGCCGGAGTACCGCACCTATGTCCGCTATGATACGCCGCTTCTGGGTATCTCGGCCAAGGGGCTGGTTACCACCTATGTTCCCGGGTGCCAGGTCTTCTTCAACGCGGTCAACGACAAGGGTGAAATCATTGGTGATTTCGACAACTTTGTCTTCCAGTCGTCGGAAGGGTACTCCAGTGTAGCCACCAACCCGGTCTTCACGCATACCATCCGGACCGAGGTCCGTTCCTGTGAAGACTGTCATCTCAATCCCAAGGCCTTGGGACTCGGCACCGGTCAGCTGACCATCGATCCGGATCCCAGCGGCAACAAGGATTCCATGAAGTATGTCTACGAAATGGAGCGGTCCGGACTGAGCGCGGCCTTTCCGCTGGACGTCATGGTCACACCTCAGGGTAACCAGATCGCCTCCACTTCCCATGTCGGCGCTCGGCCGTTCAATCAGGCCGAGATAAACCGTATTCTGAAAGTCGGCAACTGTCTGCCGTGCCATGACGGCTACGATGATCCGATCTATCAGAATATTTACAAGGCCTATGAAGACTTCCCGACCAAGTGCAAGAAGGATGACTTCATGAAAAAGGCCACAGCCGCGGTCAAATAGGGGGTGGATGATGAAAAAGTGTAAACTTGCTTTTATTCTGGCTGCTTGCGGAGCAGGTGCTCTGTTGGTTGGGATGGCTGCTACCTCCGGTATCGCTGCGGACAAGACGATCAAGGTTGGTGACAAGACCTATCCACTGAAGACGGTGGATGACATTTCGGATTTTGCCAATCCGCGTCGTTTTGAACTGCCGCTGAAAAAGGTCAACGGAGAGATGATGAAGGTGACTCCGGAAGGTGTCCCCTTTGCCTGGGATAAACCCCGCAAGCATATGCTCGAGAAGGAGTATCTCGAGATCAAGTTTCCGGTGGACAAGGTCTTTGCCGGAGTCAAACCCGCAACCAAGGGTGGTGGATGTCTCTCCTGCCATGAAGGTATCGAGGCGATCAGCGATACCCATGATTTTGCCTGCGTGGAGTGCCATCAGGGCGATGACAAGGCCAAGGAGATGGATGCTGCTCACAAGGGTATGTATGCCAATCCCTCGGATGGCAAGGTGGTGGCCAAGACCTGCGGAACCGCCAAGTGTCATGCGGACCAACTCCACAAACTGGAATCTTCCCTGATGGCCACATCGGCCGGCGAGATCAATGCCACCCGCTATGCCTGGGGCGCCCAGGACACTGTTGACGCCAAGTACAGTGCCAATGGCAAGGGCGGCACCAAGCTCATCCCGACTCAGAAGGAATCCGGTCAGCTGGTTGATGATATGCTGCGCAAGAAGTGCCTGCGCTGTCACATCAACAGTCCGGCTCCAAACCGGCTGGGTGATTACCGGGCAACCGGCTGCGCCGCCTGTCACATGATCTATGCCAATGACGGCCAGACCATGACCGGCGACAAGGCGATCCAGGAGACCCAGAAGGCCAACAACGAGGCCAAGGCCAAGGATCCGCGCCTGAAGACCGATCTCTCCGGACTGATCTCCAAGCGTGGCTATCCACTGAAGCACAGGCTGACCACGGCCATTCCCACCACCCAGTGTGTCCGCTGCCACAGCGGCAACCGGGTCGGTACCGAGTATATCGGGCTCTTTGAGCACGATTACGAAAAAATGTATCGTTCACCCAGGTACAAGTGGAATGCGCCGCTGGCTCCATACGGTATCGATCATCACACCCTGATGCCCGATATCCATTACAAGGCCGGTCTCGCCTGTATCGATTGCCATACGGCTACGGAAACCATGGGTAACGGGAAAACCGCCGCTGCTGCGCACGAGGCGACCGAGGTCAGCTGCGATACCTGTCACGGTACCTTGGATGCCCCGGCCAAGACCGCCAAAGTGGCAAAGGGTGATCCTGCGCTCAAGGCGGCTGCCGCCAATGCCAACTACTCCCTCAAGGAGGGAGACGAGGTGGTCGTGACGGCCAAGGGAACCAAGCTCGGTCATGTCAGGAAGACAGGCAAGGGCCTGGTGCTTGTTTCCAAGGTGACCGGCAAGGAGCATGTCATTCCCCAGTTGAAAGACATGAAGGAAAAACCGGTCGCCCATACCGTGGCCGGCCATATGAAGAACATGGAATGCTCTGCCTGTCATTCCGGATGGGCCTCTCTGGATTTCGGAACCCATCTGATGCGGGAAGACTATCCTTCCTACAAGAAATGGAAACGGTGGCGTGAACCGGATCCGCAGACTTTGAAGTTGTTGTACGCAGCCCTTGGTTCCGGTGTCGGCGACAAGGCCCAGACTCCGGACCGGAAATTCAAGGGGCTGAAAAAGGACAAGTGGCCGCCGGCAGTGGAAAAGGATCTGCTCACCGGCGAGGAAACCACCGGTGTCTGGTTTGGCTCCCTGACCATGAGGAACTGGGAAGACGTCATTCTCGGCAGGAATGCCAGGGGCAAGGTCTCCATCTTCAGACCGCAGTATCAGTACTTTATCAGCCATATAGGCCCAGAGGTCGGCAAACTGCGGGCCCAGGAGAAGAAGATCAAGAAGAAGCTCGTCATGACCTCTGATCCGGATGCACGGAAGAAGGTCAAGCTCGAGCTGCAGGCCCTGCGCAAGAAGGTCAAGGCCCAGATCTTCATGGATTCCCAGTTGGTACATACCAAGGATGGTCGTCCCGGTCTGGTCATGAATGCCTACTCGCCCCATACCATCCAGTCGAGGGGCCGGACCTGCGAATCCTGCCATACCAACGGCGAGGCAGCCGGACTCGGTCGCTCGGTTTTCTATCGGGCCGAGAATACCTGGGTGCCCCAGCTTGACTCCGGAAGGGCCGGTCTGCCCATTGACTTCCAGATCAAGCAGGTAGTGGCCGAGGATGGCAAACCACTGCAGATCACCACCCAGAAGGGAGCCCGCTTCTTCAACAAGAAGGAGATGGATGCGCTGCTGACCAAGTCGGATGCCTATCGCGCCCTGCGCTATCAGGATCTGCAGCAGAACAACTATGGCACCTTGCTCAAGCGTGATCCGGCCAAGCTGACCGGAGGGGCCAAGCGGATGGTCAAAGAAGGAGTATCCAACGGCGATGTCCGCAAGGTCGGTTCCTACTACGACTTCAAGCGCTATGGCTTCTGGCAGACCGATCCCATTGTCTTCACTGACGACTACTTCAAGAAGGGGCTGAAGAAGAAGACCGGCAGGGCGGTCTGGGATGATCCTGTCATCCAGGAAGAGAAGAAGGTGATCGAGGCCGGTTCCAGAACCTACCTGACACCTGAAACCACGAACTTCAACTGGATTCCCAAGGATCAGCAGTAGACGGTCCGTAGGGTTTTCCGTAAGCCGGTGCGCTCCCATTGCCGGAGCGTACCGGCCTTTCGGGGTAGATGAGTGGTCCAAAGCCAGAAGTTGGCATCCCGGTTTCTGTCTTTGGACTTTTCATTGGAGCCGGTATATTGTTCTGGAAACGTTGCTTGGTCTGAGGGGAGCAGGTGTTTTCCGGAGAACCGGCTTCTGAAACCCGAGCGTACAGTTATGGAGGATACAGATGGACACGAGACATGCAAGACGGGTAAGACCTGTCCTCACCATGCTGATAGCTGCCGTGGTACTCGTTGGCATGAGCGTTCCGGGATATGCGGCCGGAAACGCCAAGCGGGGCAAGCGGCAGTATGATCAGTATTGCACCCCCTGTCACGGCAAAAAGGGAGAGGGTGACGGCACGAGGATGAAGGTCGAGAAGTTCGATCCTGCGCCCCGGAACCATACCGATGGCAAGTACATGAACAAACGTACGGACCTGCAACTTTTCAAGACCATCAAGGAAGGCGGTAAGGCCATGAATTTTTCCCATATCATGCCCCAGTGGAAACATATTCTCAGCGACAAGCAGATCTGGGACGTTGTGGCCTATATTCGCACCTTGGCGGTCAATCCTCCATGGAGCGGCAAGCCGGATCCGCCTGATCCCGGCCCGACAAAAAAGTAGATACCAGGATCGATTGAGCGTTGTACTGCCTGGAGCGATCACGAGTAACGAGGATAATGATGCGAAACATATTTTTTCCCTTGGCCGTTGCCGCTGGTTTGATCTTCGTTTCAGCAGCCATGGCCCAGGATGCCAAGCCTTTCGAGTATGCCGGTGTAAAGACCTGCAAGAAATGTCACCGCAAGGTCTGGAAGAGCTGGAAGGAGACTCCCATGGCCAGATCGTTTGAGATTCTCAAACCCGGTGAACGGGCAGAGATCAAGAAAGAGGCTGGCCTGGATCCGGAAAAGGACTATACCAGGGACACCAAGTGCCTTCCCTGTCATACCACAGGATACGGGAAGCCGGGCGGTTTTGTCTCCCTGGAAAAAACTCCAACCATGATCGGGGTAGGTTGCGAGGCGTGCCACGGTGCAGGTAAGGAGTACAATAAGGTGATGAAAAAGCATGGGCGGACCTATACCGAGGAAGAGGTGCAGCAGTGTGGGCTCAAGGCGGACCCACGTTCCACCTGCACCGAATGTCACAACGAAAAGAGCCCGACCAGGAAGCTCAGGGATCCGTTTGACGCCCAGCTTCACGACTGGCCGGCTCACGATCCGGTGAAACTGAAGTACCACACGCCAGAGTATCAGGTGAACAAACGGCACTGAACAGGAACGCTGTATCGAGGAATTATATGCAAGAGGGTGTATCATGAAGAATCGAACCGGTTGTCTTCTTGTGGGACTGGTCCTGGTCCTGCTTTCAGCAGTCCAGCTCCAGGCGGAGACCATCCATATAGAGATCCGTAACTTCAACTTCTATCCCCCGGATCCGGTTATCAATGTCGGAGATACCGTGGTCTGGGAGAACAAGATGAACTATGGCCACTGGGTCATCTCCGGGGTGGACATGCGCCACGACAACAAGTTTTTCTCCTATCTGCTTCTCAAGGGCCACAAGTTCAGCTACACATTCCGGGAACCCGGTGACTATCCCTATTACTGCCCCATTCATTCCATGCAGGCCATGGTCAGTGTGGTCGGTCCGGAGCCCGGCAAAGAAGAGCAGAAGGAAGGCGCCGGAGACACTGGAACGACAAGAAGGCGACGGCGCCGATAGACAGGCATGGACAGAAGAAGTTCGCTGTTTCTGGGCTGCCTGGTCGGTCTGCTCCTGGCCATGACCTGGTTTTTTTTCTGGCCTGATCGGACGCCGCACCATGGGAGGCTGAAAGCGCAATATGGTTTCCAGCACAAGGTGGGTGGCCTGGGTATGGGAAGCGTGATCGTCCCGCGATGGAATTTCAGGGATTACGATCCCAGGTTGCAACCTGTGGCCAACGACGAGCTCTATCCCCTTCCTGGTGGTTACGCCTATTCTCCGGATCGGCTCTCCATGGTGTCCTCCTTTGCAGGGCTTGCCCCCTGACAGCTGTTGGCTGGTGGATCATGGGGAAGCACGTCAACCTCTTCCTGGCTGCTACCGAGGCGATCCTCCGCACGCCGGCCAGGTCTGGGGTCGTCCTCTTCTGTCTGCTTGCGGTTCTGCTGCCCTTTGTAACAGCCATGGCCGTGGCCGAAGGGGTCCGTCAGGAATCACTTGTTTCGGTCCAGGCCGGAGCGGATCTCTATGTAGCCCGGGATCAGTATGGCCGTAACGGTCCGGTCTCCCTTGACCGGATTCCAGAGTTGGAAAAGATTCCCGGTGTTGTCAGGGTGGTGCCCAGGATCGTCGGTCGGGCCTACCTGGGTGAGGACCTGGCCGTAATCGTGGGTATTGACGAGCCTGGTTTACTGGGTGGCGTGCAGGAGCCCCTGGGCGATGGTCAGGCCCTTATGGGGGAAGAGCTTGCCCGTCGGCTTGATCTGCGTGTCGGTTCGGAATTCCGTTTTTTTCTCTTTCCGGCCCTGCCGTTCACCCTTGCCGGCCTCATCGATCCTGCCCTGTCCATCTGGTCTTCCCGCATGGTGGTCATCCCGTTCCAGGCTGCGGAACAGCTGTTCAAGCTGCCAGGCAAGGCATCAGAGCTGCTGGTTTACTGCAGGCCCGGCACGGCAGACCAGGTGGCGGAACAGCTGGGCAGCCTGGGCAAACCCTGGGAGATGACTCCACCCCTGCGTATTCAGACCAAGGCCATTGTACACCGGTATATCAAGCGTGGCTTTGATATCCAGGCCGGCACATTCACCATGTTCTACGCCACAGCTTTTGCCCTGGCCATTCCTGCTCTTCTCATCCTTTCCGGGTTCGGGCAGGGAGAACGTCGGCGCCGGATCGGCATCATGAAGGCCACCGGCTGGCAGACCCTGGATATCCTGGAGATGACCGTGTATGAAAATCTCCTTCTTGCGCTTACCGGCAGCACTCTGACTCTGGCCCTGGCCGTTTGTTGGTTGCGGGTAGGAAACGGGATCGGAATCGCTCCCCTGTTTATCAGTCAGGCCGGCTGGGTGCCATCCTTTGCCGTTCCGGTCTCCTTTACTCCACTGCCGGTGGTTTTTTCCTTTCTGTTCGGATTGGTCCTGACCATGCTTGGTACCATCGTGCCCACCTGGAAGACGGCTGTGACGCCACCATTGACGACCATGGGATAAACAGGGGAGCGGCGTGTGGCATGTCCATACAACGAGTGAATACACTGAATGCTGATGGAGGGCCCATGAGATACTCGAAACGACTATGGCTGACGGTTTTGTTCTCCCTGGCGAGTGTTGTCCTGTCAGCTGTCCAGGTCGACGCCAAGCCCAATGCAGCCAGGGGGAAGAGGATCTACGGGCAGTACTGCACGCCCTGCCACGGGATCAAGGGAGACGGCCGCGGTCCCCGGGCCAGAAACGAGGCCCTGCAGCCGCCGCCGCGTGATCATACAAATGGTTTTTACATGAATATCCAGTCAGATGTTCGTTTCTTCAAGGTGATCAAGTATGGCGGCAAGGCCAACAATCTCTCCCATGTGATGCCCCAGTGGAAACATATCCTCTCAGACAAGGATATCGTGGATATCATTGCCTACATTCGGACCTTGGCCGTCAACCCGCCCTATACGCCGCCGGAACACGAGCACTGGAAAAAGAATCCCTTTGCCGATGATGAGCGGCAGACCCTGGAAGAAGCACTGAAAAAACAGCCAGAGCTGCACGGGAAATGATCCTCCTCCAGGGAAAGGCACTGTCCAAGACCTACCGGTTGCGGAGCCGTATTCCGGTTCAGGCTCTGGAGGATGTTTCCTGCACCATTGCCCAGAACAGCTGGACTACAATCACCGGACCATCGGGATCGGGCAAGAGCACCCTTCTTGCCCTGCTGGCAGCCCTGGAGCGACCGACCGCCGGCCAGGTCCTGTTCCGGGGCAGGGAGATCAGTCTGGCCAGCGATGTGGTGCAGAGCCGCTACCGCAGGGAAACCATCGGCATAGTCTTTCAGGAATACCAGCTAATTGAACACCTCAACGGCTGGGAAAACGTGGCCATGCCCCTGGTGGTAACAGGCCTGGGACGCAGGAAACGGAGGAGCAGGGCCATGAGACTCCTGAGCCGTCTTGGTCTGGCAGACCGGGCGGAACATCTGCCCAGGCAGCTTTCCGGAGGTGAACGACAACGCCTGGCCCTGGCCCGGGCCCTGGTCCATGATCCGGAAATCCTCTTCGCCGACGAGCCGACCTCCAACATTGATCAGGCGGCCGCCGAACAGGTCCTGGCCCTTTTTACCGAGCTGAAACAGCAGGGCCATACTTTGGTGATCGTCAGCCATGATCAGGAAGTTGCCGGGCAGGCCGATCAGATCCTGCACCTGGACAAGGGGCATCTGGTGGCACCATGATCGTCAATCCGTGGAGCATCACCGGAGCAGTTGTCGATCTGCTCTCGTCCGGGTTGGCCCTGTCGACAGTCGGGCTGAGCGGTCACCTTCTTCTGCATATTCCCGGGCGCAATGCAGCTGGCGAGCAGGTGAGCATGCAGGAGAACAGACTCTATCTGGTCTTCTGGATGGGCTGCGTCCTGCTCCTGATCCGGGCCCTGGCCTGGCCGTTTTTCTACCTGGTGCTGCATTCCTTTGTTTCCGAGGTCCAGGGGACCATGTGCATCTTCGGGGTGCGCAATCTCATGCCGCGACTGACCCGCTTCCTGGAACTCATCAAGCCTCTGCTCTTTTTCCTCGGTCTTGTCTGGCTGGTCCTGTTTCGTCTCGAGCGGACCGGTGAATATGACCAGGAGGCAGGGCGCCGGGGCAGGCTGATCATCCTTGTCCTGCTTCTGGCCAGCGCCCTGACCGGTTGTGCCGACTCCCTGGGTTCCCTGCTGCTCTGGATACGGAGTTCTGCTGAGCTGGCTGTTTCCTGCTGTACCACGGTAACGGATATTCCCTCCCGGTTCACGGTCTGGATTCCGCTGTCGCTTTTCGGGCCTGCCTATGAACGGCCACTCTGGTATGGATATTTCGCTTCCACGGTGCTGGTCCTGCTTTTGGCCTGGATGAGCAGGCTGTACCTGGATCGGCGCGGTTTTTCCGCCAGGCTGATGGCGGCGACCGCCATGGCCGGACTGCTGAACGCGGTGGTGACGGTCCTGGCCACCATCGAGGTCATTGCCCCCATGCTCATGCAACTGCCGTTTCACCACTGTCTCTACTGTATGTTGCAGAAGGTGGCTGATGCACCCCTCTTTGCCGGTTTGTTCGTGGTGGCCACCTGCTGTGTCTGCGCGGTGTTTCCAGTGTGGTTGTTGGCCCGCTCCTGGTCTGCCCCTGGACCGCTGCAGAGAACCCTGACCCTGCTCCTGGATACCGGCTGCCTGGCCCTGGCCGGATCGTTGCTCATGGTCTGCGTGCATCTCGTCCTGCTCAGAGGCTGACTGTCTGTTATGAAACGATCCTTTTTTTCAATTCTGTTTCTGCTGGCCCTGGCCGGGATTGCTGCCCTGGTCCAGGTTACCCGGAGGCCGGTGGAGCATTGTCTTCTGGATGGAACCGGGATCATCCCCATCTCCCGGGTGGAGATCAGAGAACCAGGCAGTACTCCGCAGGTCTTCTGCTCCCTGTGCTGCGCCCGCCTCTGGCTTGAACAGCACCCGGAACTCGAGCGGTCGGTCAGAATGGAGAAGGCCGCGATCCTGGTGGTGGATGAAGTTTCCGGTCTTCCGCTGGATGCCGGACAGGCCTACTGGATCGAATCGGATCGCTACAGTCGCCGGGAGAATAACTGCAGGGTCCATGTTTTCAAGGAAAAGAAGGATGCCTCCCGCCATCTGCGCCGCTATCATGGGGTAGAGGTTGCGGGTTACCTGGCCGGTTTGGGCAAGACATTACCTTGGGCAGCCGATTTCACGGCTCCTGATATCCAGGGAAGGCTGCATGCTCTGCATCAGTATCGCGGCCGGATCGTCTTTCTTCGTTTCTGGAGTGCGGCAAATCCATTTGTGGAGCAGGATCTGCGCAATCTGGAGAAAGTCCAGGAACGGTTTGCAGAACGGGGATTCACCGTGGTGGCCGTCAATGTGGAGGAGCGGCCGGAAAAGGTCACGCGGCTGGTAAGTAGGCTTCAGCTGACCTATCCTGTTCTTTTGGATCCCGATGGCAGGGTGGCGGATCTCTATCGGATTACCGGTTTTCCCACTGGATTTCTTCTCGATCGCAGTGGAATAGTAGAAGAGAGTACCGTAGGGGAATTAGTTCCCGACCTCATGGAACCCCTGCTGCAGCCCTTGTGGTGAGTACTGCAAGGAGGAGTACCTGCAGGAATTCTTGCGGGAGAAGAGAAAAGCAGCTATAGATTGTTACAGTATCACAGTACCTAGAACAGCATTGACCGGAATGTTGAAAAAATAGAAACCATTAACCCAAAGGAGTCAGCCATGAAAAGCAGATGGAGAACCACAGCAGCGGGTATGGCCCTGGCATTGATCCTGGCAGGAACACAGGCGGCCCTGGCCTTTGATGCCAAGTACAAGTACACCATCCCCAAGATGAAGACCAAGGAGGATGCAGCAAAGGTGGTTGAATTTATAAAAAAGCTTCCTGGAATAATGGAGGTGGACACCTTTCTCGACAATCACACGGTCGTGGTTTTTTTCGATGACGAGGAACTGGAGGACGAGAAGATGCAGCTTCGCATCCCCCTGAAAAACCAGCTCGGTTACGCTGTCACCCAGACAGACATCCTCTACGAGGATCCGGAAAAGAGAAATTAAGAAATAGAGTACGACCGTGCCAACCTCTGCAACAGGCAGCACGGCCCATGGGAAGCTGGGCCGTGCTGCCGCTGCAGGCTGATTCCCTGAGCAGATTTCCACCAGTCAGTTCTGTTTTTCTCTTGTTTTTATATGAATTATACAATAAGTTGTTGCCAACAATCGGTTGTAGCCGAATGTGCCGCAAATGAACGCGGTGCCTGTTCATGGATCAAGTTTTCCGCATTCACCGGGACCAAAAGGCCTGGTTTTTCCAAAGGAAGTATTTAGCAAAACAAGTGCATTGATGCAGAGTCGTCAGCGGAAAAGGTATTTTTTCGAGATGGCATTATCGTTTGTCAGGTAGGGAACTTGCGGACAGGGTCCCAGATCGAACCGGAAAGGAGGCGTGCTATGTTGTGGAAATGGTATGGAAAATGTTGTCGTCTGTTTAAAATGCCATCGTGCGGCAGGAGGGGGGCGGGGCTGGCAGGCAGCCTGCTGATGGTTAGCTGTCTTGCAAGTCAGGCCAGGGCCGGTCAGCTGCTATACACCCCTGTTGCCCAAGCTGACAACGAAGGACGTCAGGTCATCCGGCTCAATATCTCATCGATCGATCAGTTGGCTGGCATGAACTCACTGAGTATCGTCTTGCCAAGTGGCAGGACCGTTGCCGGTACGGTGGAGGATATCATCGATGGTCCCGGTCTGCTCAGCGAGCCGGATCAGCAGGGGGTGACCACAGGCATCGTTGTCCTGTCCGACCGCTCCGGTGGGATTGAGCTCACGGAAAAAGCAGGGCGGATCACTGGCCTGCTTCTCCGCGATGCCGTTAACGGCAGGTTCTACAAGGCCCTGTTTGACCAGAACCTGCAGGGAACGCTGCAGGAGGAGGATCCGGATGACTACATCTGCGTAAGATATCCCAAACCGGAGGGTGATCAGGTTGCCCAGGATGTGCCGCCTGTCACAGGAGATATTCCGCCGCTTTCCGAGTTGCAGAACCTGCAGAGCAGGCCCGGAGCCACCAATGTGCTCTATATCAACTACTGGGGCGGTGTCCTTTCCGGTACTGCCTGGAATGAGGAAGTGGGTGACATAGAATATACGCCGTTCAGTGCAGACAGTGATACATCCAGCTTTTCGGATACAGACCGCTATATCATGTGGCTGGGCTGGCAGGAGGCGGCCGAGGACTATGCTCCCTTTGATATCAATGTTACCACAAGCCAGGCGGTCTATGACGCCACCCCGGTGGTCAACAGGGTGCAGATGATTGCCACCACCACCCATGATATTTATCCTGGTGCCGGTGGAGTAGCCTATGTCGGTGTGTTTCATCTTCCATCGGATTACTGGAAAACTGGCTGGGCCTGGAACAATTCGGCTGGCAACCTGGGTATGACGATCTCCCACGAGACAGGCCACATGGTCGGTTTGGATCACGACGGTACTTCTTCTTTCGGGTATTACGGCGGACACGGTGACTGGGGACCGATCATGGGTGCACCGTTCACAAAGCCCTATGTCCAGTGGAGCAGGGGGGAGTATCCGGATGCAAATAATCAGGAAGATGATCTTGCTATCCTGCTGAATGTTCTTGGGGGACTGCCGGATGACGCCGGTGACGATATTGCGACTGCCTCTCCGATCTCGCAAACACTGACAAGTTTCAACGGACTGGTTGCCCCGGACGGAGTTTACGCAGATGCCGATGTCTATCGAGTGACGACTACCGGAGCACTGCGGGTCACCGTCAGTCCGCTGCTGGGCCACGATGGCGAGACCAGGGGGGCAAACCTGGCCATGAATGTTACCCTTACAGACCAGGTGGGGAACATCATCGCTGAAATGCACTCGGATGACAATACTCCCCTGGCTCCAGCCACCAATATATTTTCCTTTTCTTCCTATTTTTTGCCTCCTGGTGACTATTACCTGTATCTCGATGCGGTTAGTCCGGACCCGGATTGGAGTACCGGGTTCGGCGAGTATGGTAATGGCGGCATGTACAGAATAGATCTCTGCACAGAGCCTTTGCCGACAACGGTCTTGCCCGCAAACACCTGGCGGCAGCTCAGCCTTCCCGCCGATCCGGGAAACAGCAATACCGTTGCGGGAATCTTTGCCGACGATATCCAGGGGGTCTACGGTCAGGTCTGGATAGTGTACCGGTTTGATGCGGATGCAGGCAGCTATGTCCAGGCTGGACTGCATGATGTTCTGAACCAGGGAGAGGGATTCTGGATCCTGCAGAACAGCGGTGCTGACGTGGTATTGGATATGCCTGAAACATCAGTCGTAACACCGATTGTCTCGCAGATAGGCTGTGTTGCGGAACAAGGCTGTTTTGCGGTACCTCTGCCGGTTCAGGCCGGATCGGTACGCTGGGCAATGGGTGGATACCCGTTTGCAGCTTCTGGACCTGTGGGAGGGATTCGGGTTGTCACCGGATCAACTGGTGACTGTCAGAGCAGCAATGGGGGCTGTACCCTGGCAGAAGGGGACGAGCGCCAGGTGGTCTCCAGGATCCTGTGGCGATACGTGGACGAGAATAGTGGCTATCATGCCATAACAACGGATGACTTCCTCGACCCATGGAGCGGATTCTGGATCGCTACCCTGCCGGATGCCGTACCAGGGCAAACCGAGATGATCATCCCTGTGGACAACTGTCAGGGGCTCGCTGGCAGTCCAGGTGAATAAGGTTTCCGCATGAGGCCTTTGGCCGGAGCTTGCCGCCCCGGAGTGCCGTGCCCGGGGCAGGATGAAGAGGCGGGTCAGCCCGAGGTGGAGTCAAAGGGCAGGGCAGACTGCTGGAGGATGTTGGCTGTGGTGGCGTAACGGAAACGGTTCTTGCCCTGCTGTTTGGCCGTGTACATGGCCTGGTCGGCTGTTCTGATCAGGTTGTCCGCAACAGCGGCATGTTCCGGGAACAGGCTGATGCCGATGGAGGTGCTGACCTGGCATTCTCCGAAGTGACGCTCCATATGGTTGACTACGGCCTGGCAGAGTTTTTCCGCCACCTTGCTGGCATCCTCCTTTTCAGAGAGCTGGCCCAGGGCGATGACGAATTCATCTCCTCCCCAGCGGCAGAGGATGTCCGAGTCCCGCAGACAGAGGCGGAGAATGGTGGCCAGCTGGACAAGGAGTTGATCACCTGCTTCGTGGCCATAGCAGTCATTGACGGTCTTGAAGTTGTCCAGATCGAGAAAGAGGACCGCCACCTTTTCCCTGTTCCGCTGGGCACGCCGTAGACACTGGTCCAGCAGGTCATGAAACAGCCGCCGGTTGGGAAGGCCGGTGAGCTGATCATGATAGGCCATGAAACGGAGCTGCTCTCTGGTACGGTTGATGTCGGTGATGTCGTGCAGCGAGACCACGGCGCCCAGCTTGTTGCCGTGATCGTCATACATGGCTTGGCCGCTGGCCCGGACATCATGCCGTTTACCGTCTGCCGAGACGATGACCATTTCCTCGTTGCGGAGGGTCTGACCACTTAATGCCTTGACCAGAGGGATATCCTGGGGCTGCAGCGGACTGAGCCCATCGGCATGGAAGAGGCGGTAGTGTTCAGCCCACTGATCCGTATCGATATCCTTGTCCTCGATACCGTGGAGACGACGACCTGCCCGGTTGACGATTGACAGTTCTCCGCGGGCGTTACAGGCGACAATGCCGTCCTGGATATGCTCAAGGATGGCTTCCTGGAATTTTTTCTGGCGGACGATTTCGTTCTGGGCTGCCTTGAGGGCGGTGATATCAAGAAAATACCAGACCCTGCCCAGGTACTTTCCCCGGTAGCGGATGGGACAGGAGTGGCGATAAAAGACCCGTCCGTCCTTGAGTTCCACCTCGTCCGTGCTCCGTCTGTCTGGATGAGAGTGGAGAAAATGGATTTTCTCCATGAATTCGGCAGGATCCTTGATCTGGTTCAGGATGAGCTGCAGGCTTTCCCGATCATCGCGTCCCTGCTGAGCCGATTTCGGCAGTCCCCACATGCGGGCGAATTTTTTGTTGTAGGAGACCATCTGCATTTTGTCGTTGACCAGGAGGATTCCGGCAGGGTTTCGTTGATACTGAGCCTGGAGGAGGTGGAACTGTTCCCGATCCACCTGTTCGTCCGGCGGGTTAGGCCTGTTCTCCTTTTCCAGCTGGACGAGGAGAGTATAATCCGGCAATCTGGAAATGTGGAAACGATAGAGAGGACTGCTGCCGTTCTGCAGGGAGAGTCGTCCCAGCCACCTGTCCGCTACCCCCAACTTGACCGTGCTGAAGAATTTCTGCAGTTCTCCACCGGTCTCCCTGGGCAGGAGGTGAAAGAGGGAACTGCTGTTTGTTCGTACCCGATCTGCTCCCAACAGTTCCTTGGCGAGCCGGTTGATCCTAAGGATCGTTCCATCTCCCTTGACTTGCAGGCTGGGGACGGGCAGGTGATCAAAAATCTGCACGTGATCTGAAGCGATAACCAGGTCTGGGACAATATAAAAAAATTTTCATCAGGCGGTTTCAGGGTGTCTTTCAGACACTTCATTTGAAGCATATCACAAAGGATCTTGCAAAGTAAAGCCAGGGTAAGAAGATTTATTGCCCAGGAAAGGATTGAAAGAGAACGGCCCGGAAAAACGACGTTATTCAGAAAGAATTCCGTCTTCCAGGGTCAGACGGCGGTCCATCTGGCTGGCCAGATCCATGTTGTGCGTGACCATGATCACCGCCAGGCCACGGGTGCGACTGAGCTGTTGCAGCAGGGCAAAGATCCGGGCGCCGTTTCTGGAGTCGAGGTTGCCGGTAGGTTCGTCGGCCAGCAGCAGCGCCGGCTCCATGATCAGGGCCCTGGCCAGGGCCACCCGCTGCTGTTCACCTCCGGAAAGTTCACCGCTGCGGTGTCCCCTCCGTCCGGCCAGCCCCACCTGGTCCAGTAGGGCCATGCCCTTGTCCTCCAGTTCGCTCCGGGACATTCCGGCTATGAGACCGGGCATGATGACATTTTCCAGGGCATTGAATTCCGGCAGCAGGTGGTGGAACTGGAAGATAAAGCCGATATTGCGGTTGCGGTGCTTGCAGAGTACGCTGTCCGGGCTGCCGGTGATCTCTCTGCCCCGGAACAGTACTGTTCCCTGGTCAGGCTGGTCCAGCGTACCGAGGATCTGCAGCAGCGTGGTCTTGCCGGAACCTGATCGCCCCACGACAGCGGTCAGTTCTCCCTGGCTGACTGCCAGGTCCAGGCCGTGCAATACCTGAACACGGCTGCCACCGCTGCCGTATCCCTTGTGGATATCGCGCGCCTCGAGCAGGAGAACCTCACTCATAGCTCAGGGCCTCTGCCGGCTGGATCCTGGAAGCCTTCCAGGATGGATAGAGGGTGGCTGCAAGGGTGATCAGGACCGCGGAGACAGCGATGATTCCCACATCAAGGGGAATGACCTTGATGGGCATGGTGGACATGGGATAGACGTTTGAGGGCAGCTCGATGATCTTGTAGCGCTTGAGAATCGCGCAGAGTCCAAGTCCGCCCGCCGTTCCCAGGATGGTGCCGGTCAGGCCGATAACGGCGCCCTGGTAGAAGAAAATTCGCATGATGGAACCGGTGGGCGCACCCATGGATTTGAGGATGGCGATGTCCCGGTTTTTTTCCATGACCACCATGATCAGGGCACTGATGATGTTCAGGGCCGCTACCAGGATAATCAGGTCCAGGGCGATGAAAATACCCACCTTTTCCAGTTTGAGGGCAGCAAAGAGGTTCCGGTTGAGCTGCATCCAGTCGCGGACAGAGAATTCGGGCCCCAGGCGGGAACGGATGGCCTGGGCCGTATCGTTGGCCCTGTCCACATCTTCCACCCGAACCTCGAGGCCGTGGACCCCGTCTTCCATGCCTGTGAGCCTGCGGGCTGTGGCCAGGCTGATGAATCCCATGGTGGAGTCGTATTCATACATTCCGGTGGCAAAGATGCCGCTCACCCTGCAGGTCAGGACTCTGGGGAGCACGCCCATGGGAGAGAGCGAACCGTTGGGAGACATGAGCCGGATCCTGCTTCCGGCATCGACCCGCAGTTGCCTGGCCAGCTCCTGGCCCAGGACGATTGCCGGCAGACCATGGGGCCGGGCAAGGTCGGCCAGACGGCCGGCAGTCATGTGTTCCTCCAGCCGCAGGACGTGGACAGCGCTGTCCGGCTCGATACCCCGCAGAACGATGCCGCTGGAGCCGCTGCCGGAAGAGATCAGCGCCTGGGCGTAGATGTACGGCGTCGAGGCGACCACGCCCTGGACCCGGTCCACCTGGTCCTGGATCTGGTCGGGTTCGGTTATATCGCTGTTGTAGCGTTGAACGAGAACATGGGCATTGATGCCGATGATCTGGTCACGCAGGCCCTCGGTGAAACCGGTATAGACCGAGAGGACCACGATGAGGGCCATGACCCCTACTGCCACGCCCAGCATGGAGATGACCGAGATCAGGGAAATGAACTTCTGCCTGCGTTTGGCGCGCAGATACCGGAGACTGACAAACCATTCAAAGGACATCTACTTCTTTTTCTTGCTACTCCGGCCGGTCTCTCCTGATTCCGGTTTGAGATGGGGGAAAAGGATGACGTCTCGGATGGATGGAGAATCGGTCAGGAGCATGACCAGGCGGTCAATACCGATCCCTTCGCCGGCTGCCGGCGGCATGCCGTATTCCAGGGCCCGGATGTAATCATAATCCAGCTCCGGGTGGATCTCCTCGTCCTGGCCCCGTTCGGCAATCTGTTTCTCAAACCGCTGGAACTGGTCCATGGGATCGTTCAGCTCGCTGAATGCGTTGGCGATCTCCCTACCGGTGATGAAGAGCTCAAACCGGTCGGTTACCGACGGATCACACTCGTTTCTCCTGGCCAGGGGAGAAACCTCGGTGGGATAGGCCGTGATAAAGGTAGGGTTGATCAGTTGTTCTTCCACCAGCAGTTCGAAGAGCTCGGTCCTGGCCTTTCCCGGGCCGGCATCAGGCTGCAGCTCGATACCCTGTTCCCTGGCCAGGGCCATGATGGCCCGGTCGTCCCGGACCGTGTCGATGTCGATATTCCCCACCCGGACCAGGGCCTCTTCCAGAGTATACCGCTGCCACGGGGGCGCCAGGTCTACAGGGGTCCCCTGATAGGTGACTTCCATGGAGCCTGTGATCTCGGCAGCCAGCCAGGAGATCATCTCCTCGGTCAGGTCCATGAGATCCTGATAGGTCGCATAGGCCTGGTAGAACTCCAGCATGGTGAATTCCGGGTTGTGCCGGGTGGAAAGGCCCTCGTTACGGAAGTTACGGTTGATTTCGAAGACCTTTTCGAATCCACCCACCAGCAGGCGTTTCAGGTAGAGTTCCGGCGCGATGCGCAGGTAGAGATCCATGTTCAGGGCGTTATGGTGGGTCTTGAACGGTTTGGCAGTGGCCCCTCCCGGAACCGGCTGCATCATGGGCGTCTCCACCTCCATGAAGCCCCGGTTGGTGAGAAATTCCCGGATCAGACGGATGATTTCCACCCGCTTGCGAAAGGTTTCCCGTACCTCGCTATTGACGATCAGATCAACATAGCGTTGGCGGTACCTCGTCTCCACGTCGGTGAGACCGTGAAATTTTTCCGGCAGCGGACGCAGCGATTTGGTGATCATGTGCAGCTGATGCGCCTCGAGCGATGTCTCGCCGGTCTTGGTCTTGAACAGCTTTCCCTCTACGCCGACAATGTCGCCCACGTCCCATTTTTTGAAAAGCTGATATGGGCCGTCACCCAGCAGGTCCCGCCGGGCATATATCTGGATCCGGCCGGACTCGTCCTGGATATGGAAAAAGGCCGCCTTGCCGAAGCGACGCATGGACATGATCCGTCCCGCTACCCGGTAGGTGCCGCCATTCTGTTCATGCATTTCGGCGGCAAGGCCCTCACCCCTCGGGAGCAGTTCGGCTATGGGCTGGGGAGAGGTGAAATGGTTGGAAAAAATTTTGACCCCGGCTTCGGCAAGGGCCTGGGCCTTTTCCCGGCGTTGCCGGATGATGTTGCTCTGTTTGTCCATGGGCTTGTCAGTTCAGCAGAGAAGTTCTGAGGTTGTTGGCGAGCGACCGGGTAAGAGACAGGACCCTGCCTGCCAGTTCCGGTCTAAGTGAGCCGGTTCCGCAACTGGGGGTGATCAGGGTCTGACGCAGCAGGGCAGCGGGATCACGTCGTCCTGCAGCGGTCAGGGCTGCAGCCTGTTGCTGCCATCGATCGGCCAGGGAGGCAGCCGTCTCCTGCTCGATGTCTTCTGCCCTGGATGTCGGAACAAGACCCCAGGCCAGGACGCCACCCCTGTCGAGGAAGGCATGCAGTTCGTCTTCCAGGGGGGCGATACGGTCGAAGTAACCGTAGGCATCGAAACTGAGGATATCAATTGCCGAGTTCAGGAGCAGCGGCCAGTCGGTGTTGGCGCAGACATGGATTCCTGCCAGCCCTCCTGCCCGGTGGACGGCATCGGCCACCTCGTTGATCATCGCCCGGATATCTTCCTGGGTGACACTGATAAATGCCGATGATCCAAGGCCGGCCAGGGCTGGCTCGTCGATGAAGAGCAGTACGGGCCTGCCCGAGTTTTCCGCCAGGAAACGGGTCTGCCAGGCCGCCTTCATGCTGATGGCCTTGGTGACCATGTCCCGGATCGTGTCATTGAAATAGCCTGGACGGCCATCGGTGTCCTTGATGCCCGTGAGCATGGTGAAGGGGCCGGTGATCTGTCCTTTTACCGCCCTGATGGTGTCGCTGCTCAGGTTGTCGGCAAAGAGGTACAGGCCGGTGGCGCGTTCCTGACCGGTCTGGAAGCGGGAGTTCTCCAGGCGGGAATAGTCCTCGCTGACGGCAAGGTAGTCCTCGTAGAAGGCGAGCATTTCGGATTCAAAGTCCTCGCCCGAGATGTCGAAATAGATGCGGCTCTCCGGTCCGCCCAGGTTTTCCTCCCGGATACAGGGGATGTTTTCACTGAACTGGGGCATCATCCGTTCCAGGGGGTGGGACGGCAATTGTGGCCAGAGGGGGATCTCCGGAGTGGCGGTGAAGATCCATTCCAGGGCCTCCTGGTGGCTGGTGAGGGGCACGGAGCCGATGAGAACGGGCAGTCCGTCCGCTGTGAATCGACCCGCAGTTTCGGTCGTCATTCTGGTTCCTCAGCAGTGTTGGATTGTTGCTTGATGGTTGGTACGCTCAGCGGCCCGAGCCGCTCTCGGGATCATGGCTGCAACCTGTCATAATTAGTTCGATGTCCGGCTGATGTCAATTTCTTTCCAGCAAGACCAGGCTTTCTATGTGGTGGGTCTGGGGGAACATGTCCAGGGGTTCGATGGCCCTGATCCGGAACAGGCTGCCGGCCAGAAGCCAGGCAAGATCGCGGGCCATGGTTGCCGGATCACAGGAGACATAGATGATCCGCTCCCGGGCCAGTTCCGCCAGCAGCCCGATGGCCCTGCCCATTCCCCGCCGGGGTGGATCCAGGACGACAAGATGGAATTCTCTGTTCCGGGCATGCAGCTGCCGCACCGTCCTGACAACATCTCCACTCCGGAAACGGCAGGTATCCAGACCAAGATGGTGGGCATTGTACCGGCCCCATCTGATAGCGGCCAGGTTGTGCTCCACGCCGCAGATTCTGGCGCCGGCAAGGGCGAGGGGAATGGTCAGGTTGCCGTAGCCGCAGTACAGATCCAGGACCTCTTTGTCCGAGAGATCTCCGGCCGCCCGGCACACCCTGTCCACCAGCTGCAGGTTCTGCCCGGGGTTGCCCTGGAAAAAACAGGTCGGTTCCCAGGACAGGGAGTACCTGGTGTCCACGGTTTCTCCGCAGGCAGGAAAATGCTGCGCAAGTACCGGATTGGCCGAACCAACCAGAGAAATGAGTTTCCCGTTTCGGTACACGAGCAGATGATCGATGTCTGCAGGCGGAACGCCGCAATCAATTGTGGACGGCGCATCCCGGTCACGACGAGGAAAGAAGATCGCCGTGACGCTGTTGTCCAGGGGAGACTGGACAAGGTCGACCTGCCGGCAGCAGGTCTGCAGGTCAGGCAGATTCATGGCAGCCAGTGCCGAGATCGCCCGGTTCAGCCCGGTGGTCACCACCGGGCAGGAGGAAATCGGCACAACGGTGTTGCTTCTGTGGGCCAGAAAGCCCGGTCTGCCCTGTCGATCCAACCGCATCCGGACTCGGGAGCGGTAGCCGAAACGGAGCGGGGAGGCGAGCATGGTGGAGACGGTTTCCGAATAGACAGCCACACGGCTCCGTTTCAGGCTCTCGGCCAGGATATTTTTTTTGAGGCGCAGCTGGACCGGATAGGCGATGTGCTGGAAATTGCAACCTCCGCAGATACCGTATCTGGGACAGCGCGGGTCGGTACGGCTGGCGGAGCGGCTGAGCAGCCGGGTTACCCTGGCTTCGAGGTAATCGGATTTTTTTCTGGATTCACGGACAAGAACCTGCTCGCCCGGCAGAACTCCCGGGATCATCACCACCCGCCCGTCGGCCAGTCGGGCCAGACCCTTTCCCCCGGAGATAATCTTTTCTATTTCAACCCGGTGTTCCATTTGCATACAGTAGCAGTTTAATGCTACAGTGTGCAAGTTGCCGGAAGGGAAACCTGGGATCAGCCCTGCAGGGCTTGCCAAATTGACTGTTCCGTCACCGGACGGAGGAAGAAATGAAATGGACCGGATAGCAGATTGTTGAACCGAGATGACCATGGACGGAAACAATGCGGCAAAGGTGTTGATCGTCGATGACGAACAGGTACATCGGTATATGCTTCGGTCACTGCTGGAGGAGTGGGGATGGCGTGCCGAGGAGGCGGACGACGGTGTGACGGCTCTCGAGGCGGTGAACAGGTCGGCCTTTGATGCCATTCTCATGGATGTCCGGATGACCACCATGGACGGTATGGAGGCCCTGGCCAGGATCCGGAGGGTCAATCCCGCCATTCCGGTGATCATCATGACTGCCTATTCCTCTGTTGATTCTGCCGTGGCGGCCATCAAAAAGGGTGCCTACGATTACCTGACCAAGCCCCTGGATTTCGACCGGTTGCGCCAGACCCTGGAGACGGCCATGGGACATCGGCGCCAGGAGGAGGAGCATGCCGCCCTGGGGCCGCCGTTTGACGGGGAGCAGTCCATCATCGGTACCTCTCCCCCCATGCGGGAACTGTGGGAGATGATCCTTCAGGTGGCACCCACCGATGCCACGGTCCTGATCTGCGGGGAGTCAGGAACCGGCAAGGAGCTGGTGGCTTCGGCCCTGCATCATCGCAGTCTCCGCTCCAGCGGGCCGTTCGTCAAGGTCAACTGTGCCGCCCTGGCGGAGAACCTGCTGGAATCCGAGCTGTTCGGTCACGAGAAGGGTGCCTTTACTGGTGCGGACCGCAGGCGGGAAGGACGTTTTGTCCAGGCACAGTCCGGCACCCTGTTCCTGGACGAGATTGGCGAGACTTCGGCCGCCATGCAGTCCAAACTGCTCCGGGTCCTCCAGGAACATGAACTGCAGCGGGTTGGCGGCGAGGAGACGATCAGGGTTGACGTCCGAATCGTGGCCGCCACCAACAGGAACCTGGAAGAGGAGGTCAGCCGGGGGCGGTTCAGGCAGGATCTCTATTACCGGCTCAATGTGGTGGTCCTGGATATTCCGCCGCTCAGAGAGCGCAGCGGGGATATCCCGCTGCTGGCGGACTTTTTTCTCAAGCGGTATGCAGAAAAGAACAACCGGCAGGTCAAGGCCATTACGCCGGAATGTATGGATGTCCTGAACAGGTACCCATGGCCCGGCAATGTGCTGGAATTGGAAAACGCCATCGAGCGGGGTGTGATCCTCATGCGGGGCGAGTATCTGGATACAGCCGGCCTGCCCCTGCCCATCCAGCGCTGGGCCGGCAAAAACAGGGTGCCGGAACCTTCCCGGCCGGCCACCCTGAAGGAGGCGGAACGGGCCCTGATCCTCCGGACTCTTGAGGAAACCGGCGGCAACAGGAGCGAGGCGGCCCGCCGCCTGCAGATCACCCGGAAGACGCTGCTGAACAAACTGAAAAACTATCATCTGGAAGATACGCGTTGAAAACATCAGTTCATGACGACAGGAAGGAGAGGCTGCTACGAACGTTTTTTTCCGTCAGCAGTTTTCTCCTGGCAGAGCGGGATTTGCCCTCTCTGCTGCAGGGGGTCTGCGACCGGCTGACCGGGGAAAGCCTCAACCGGGCAGCGTGGATTGTTCTGTTCGAAGAAGAGGAGGGCGGAGTCATTACTTCGGAGAGCGGCCTGACTGACCGCTTCGACAGGATGATGTCCCGTCTGCGCAATGGTCTGCTGCCCCGCTGTGGCAGCCAGGTGCTGAGCCGGCAGAACCGGGAACCGCTGCTTTGTCGGGAGTGTGACTGTGGCGTCTGCGAGGCGGCCGACTCGGAATCGGGCTGCATGGCCGGAGTGGTGGCGATCCGTTGCGAACCCGGGCTGTCCGGATTTCTGGTCGTGCTGTTGCCCGAGAGCGTGGAGCCTGACAGGGAGGAACTCGGACTCCTTCAGGAGCTTGCTGATAGCATCGGGTATGCCCTGCGCCATCTTTTTGGCCTTGAAGAACTGAAACAGCGGGAAGCCGAGTTGCTCCGGGTGGAGAAACGGTTCGAGCAGGCCCTGACCGCCTCCCAGGCTGGCCTGTGGGATTGGAATATCCGGACCGGCGAGATGTATACCGCTCCAGCCGGAAGACAGATCCTGAACTACCAGGAAGCCAGCGACGGTGAGGAGACCGGTACGTGGCAGTCCCGCATCCATCCGGATGATCGATCGCGGGTTCTTGAGGAGATCAAGACCCATCTCACCAGTCGGGATGACAAGGAATATCAGATCGAGTACCGGGTTCGGGGCGAAGATGGACAGTGGCGCTGGTTCCTGGATCGTGGCAGGGTTGTGGAACGGGACGAGCAGGGAATTCCGGTCCGGATGACCGGTACCCATCAGGACATCACCCTGCAGAAACAGCGGGACGAGACCATGGCGCTCATGCAGGAGCAGATGCACAGGGCCATCGAGCATGAACGGTCCTTTCTCCAGTCGGTGATCGACGGAGCGGCCGATCCGGTCATGGTCATCGACATGGAATATACCCTGCAGCTAATCAATGCGGCTGCCTGCCGTCTCATGCAGGTGGACCAGCACAGTGCCGAGGGAAAGAAATGTTATCAGCTGTTCAGCAACAGGGACCGGCCCTGTTCCAGTGACCGCTATCCCTGTCCGATCCAGGAGATCCGCAAAACCGGTCGCCGGGTCACCCTGATTCACAACCCCTTTCACGGCAACCGGATCAACAATACCTTTGAGATCGAGGCGTCACCGTTCCGGGACCGGGAAGGTAACATCCATGGCGTGGTGGAGGTGGCGCGGGACATAACAGACCGGTTGCGGATCGAGAAGGAACTTCGCGAAAGCCAGTCGAGGCTCTACAAACTGGCCCATCACGACACCCTCACCGGTCTGCCCAATCGTCTTCTCTTTCGGGACCGGCTTGAACGGGCCCTGGCCAAGGCGCAGCGAAAAAAGAGCCGGGTGGCCATCCTGTTTCTGGATCTCGATCATTTCAAAGAGATCAACGACACCCTGGGGCATGATGTGGGAGACGGGCTCCTGGTCGAGGTGGCAAACCGGCTGCAGCAACAGTGCAGGCGGTCCGACACCGTTGCCCGGCTGGGTGGTGACGAGTTCGTCTTCATCCTGGACGAGATCTCCCGGGCCCAGAACGCGGCCATCGTGGCCACCAAAATCATGGCCTCCCTGGATCGTCCCATCCGGGTGGGAGAACATGACCTGCGCATATCCACCTCCATAGGAATCGGGATCTATCCTGATGATTCTGACAAGATGGACGAGGTGATCAAGTGTGCAGATACCGCTCTCTACCGGGCCAAGGAGGAAGGACGGAGCAATTTCAAGTTCTACACTCCCTCCATGAACAGCCGGGCCTACGAACGGCAGCGCCTGGAGCAGGAGTTGCGTCTGGCCGTGACAGCGGGTGAGTTTTTCCTCGAATATCAGCCTCAGTATCAGATGCAGGGGCGGAAGCTGGTCGGTTTCGAGGCCCTGTTGCGCTGGAATCATCCCGATCAGGGAGTGGTGCCGCCGGACGAATTCATTCCCCTTGCTGAAAAAAGCGGCCTGATCGTCGAGATCGGGGAATGGGTGCTGCATTCGGTCTGCCGGCAGATCGTGGCCTGGCAGAACCAGGGTTTATCGCCGTTGCCGGTGGCCGTGAATATCGCCACCAGGCAGTTCAGGGCCGACGATTTTCTGCCCATGGTGGCCAGGATCGTCAGAGATGCCGGGTTGTCGCCGGATATGCTGGAGATCGAACTCCTGGAAGCCGCGGTCATGGAAAAGGTCAGTCAGAGCGACCTGGAGTTGGAAAAGATCGCCCGGATCGGTATCCGGCTGGTACTGGACGATTTCGGTACAGGTTATTCGTCTCTGGCCCAGCTGCAGCGCTTTCCCCTGAGCAGGCTGAAGATCGATCAGTCCTTTGTCCGGGATGTTCCCCTTGACCGTAACATGTCCATGCTGGTGCAGGCGATCATCGTTTTGGCGCACAGTCTCGGTCTGACGGTATTGGCAGAGGGGGTAGAGAACGGGCAGCAGATACAGTTTCTTGAGCAGCACGGATGTGACCAGGTGCAGGGGTTTTATCTGGCCCGTCCCATGGCGGCCGACGAGGCGAGTCGTCTTCTCGCTGATGTGTCGCGGGAGGGGACCGGTTGACGCCGGAATGTCTTTGCAGTAAAAGGTCCAACATTTCCAAGGGACCCTGAAGGATCGGCTGGCCGTCCGGGGACCCATTGATCACCGCATAGAGGAGAACTGGTAATGCGTACGGATATTCTTCATATAGGTGCAGGAGAACTCACCTATGAAATTCGCAATATAGTGAATGTGGGCATGAAGCTGCAACGGCTGGGGGTTACGGTCAACTGGGAAAACATCGGTGATCCGGTGGCCAAGGGAGAAGAGATCCCGGAATGGATGAAGGATATCGTGGCCCAGGCCGCCCGGGAAAACAGCACCTACGGCTATTCACCCACCAAGGGGGTTCTGGAGACCAGAGAGTATATCGCCGCGGAAACCAACAGCCTCGGCGGTGTGCAGATCGACGCCGAGGATATCATTTTTTTCAACGGACTTGGCGATGCCATTTCAAAGGTGTTCGGGTTCCTGAAACGGACCGCCCGGGTGATCGTGCCCACACCGAGTTACACGACTCACTCCTCGGCCGAGGCCGCCCATGCCGGAGACCGGCCGGTGACCTATATCCTGGATCCCAATCACCTCTGGTACCCGGACATGGAGGACATGGAAAACCATGTCAAGTATAACCCGGCAGTGGCAGGAATCCTGGTGATCAATCCAGACAATCCAACCGGGGCGGTCTATCCGGCCGATGTGCTGCGCAATATCGTGAATATCTGTGAAAAGAACGACCTGTTCATCATCTGCGACGAGGTCTATCAGAACATGACCTACAACGGGACCACGGCCACCCCTCTGGCCACGGTCATCGGGGACCGGGTTCCGGCCATCTGCATGCGGGGCATTTCCAAGGAGATGCCCTGGCCGGGTGGACGGTGCGGCTGGATCGAGGTGTACAATGGTCACCGGGATCCGATGTTTGAGAAGTACATCAAATCGATCCTCAATGCCAAGATGCTGGAGGTCTGCTCAACGACCCTGCCCCAGGTGGTGCTGCCGCGGATCAAGAGTCATCCGAGATATGAGGATTATCTGGGAGAACGGATCAGGCGGTATGAGCGGTTTTCCAATATCGCCTACGATATTCTGAAAGACCTGAAGGGAATCCTGGTCAACCGGGCGAACGGGGCCTTCTACATGAGTGTGGTTTTCGAGGACGGCCTGCTCAACCACGAACAGACCCTGCCCATCGACAACAGGGAGGTGAGGCTCTCTGTGGAGAAGATGGTTGCCGGTCCTGACGTGTCCCCGGATAAACGGTTTGTCTACTATTTGCTTGGTTCGACCGGGGTCTGCGTAGTGCCGTTGTCCTCCTTTGCCACCGATTTGCAGGGATTCAGGGTCACGCTCCTGGAACGGGATGAACAGGAGTTCATCAGAATATTCGAAACGATAGCCGATGCCATTCAGCGTTACCTGACTTCCTGCTGAGCAGCATCCAACCCGAATTTCCGGCAAGCGAGCGCCCGGGGGAGGGGCAAAGGGCGCCCGCGTCTTCCATGTCTTTTCCTCTCTTGACACGCCAATTTGCCATACTTATTGTTGGCAGCAGAATTGAGCGGTCAGAGATGCCTTCATATCCCTCCTGATTCCTGAAAGGGTTTTCTTTATGACGAATGGCTGTCCAGGGCAGGCGGATACGGTTGCCGGGACAAGCCGAACACCTGGGGGAGGAACTGGTGAAGGCGGACGATCTTTTCTGTCGCTGACAGAGAATCCAAGCAAGTTACCATGTGAAAAAGGAGAGCAAGTCCGTGAGTGAGGAGAAGAAACATCAGGAGCCTGAGCCGGGCGCGCATGCCGGGCCACAGGGCGGGAGCCCGGATCCTGCAGGTCAGCAACCGGACAAGGCCGAAAGCGTCCAGGACAGGGATGCTGTGGTCGATGTGGAGCAGCTGCAGCAGGAACTGGAGCAGACCAGGGAAAAGATGCTCCGCATAGCCGCTGATGCCGACAATTTCAAAAAGCGGATGGAGCGGGAAAAAGAGAAGATGCTCAAGTATGCCGGTGAAGAGATCCTCCGGGAGCTGCTGACAACGGTGGACAACCTGGACCGGGCGCTCGAGCAGGGAAAAAAAGAAGGGGGAGATGCCGGCAAAAAACTTGAGGCCCTCCTGGAAGGAGTGGATCTGACCCGCAAGGGGCTGATGTCGGTTCTGGACAGGTTCGAGGTGACTCCCATTGATTCGGTGGGCAAACCGTTTAATCCGGACGAGCAGGATGCCCTGACCATGGAGGCCAGCGACGAGGTCCCGGCCAATCATGTGCTCAGGGAGTTCGCCAAGGGATACCGGTTCAAGGATCGCGTTCTCCGGCATGCCCAGGTGGTCGTATCCAGCGGACCGCCGGAAAAGCCGGAAGAGTGAAAAAAAGGTTGCCGGTCGTGCCGTCAACCTTGACAACCTGGGATTGATGCGCATTGTAAAGAAGGCGGCAATATGCTGAAGACTTGTAACAGTTTATCATATAAAGGAGACAAGGAGAAACTGTCATGGGAAAGATAATCGGAATCGACCTTGGTACAACCAACTCATGTGTTGCGATCATGGAAGGTGGCGATCCCAAGGTCATTGAAAATACAGAGGGCAACAGGACAACGCCATCCATCGTTGCATTTACCGACAATGGCGAGCGCCTGGTCGGCCAGGTGGCCAAGCGTCAGGCAGTCACCAACCCGACGAGGACACTGTTTGCCATCAAACGGCTCATCGGGCGTAAGTTCACCGATGCAGAGGTCAAGAAGTCCATCGAGGTCAGCCCGTTCAAGATCGTGGAGGGACCGGGTGGCGATGCCTACGTCGAGGTTGAAGGCAAACAGTATTCTCCGGCGGAGATCTCGGCCATGATCCTCACCAAGATGAAGCAGACCGCGGAAGAATATCTCGGCGAGCCGGTTACCGATGCCGTGGTCACGGTTCCTGCCTACTTCAATGATGCCCAGCGGCAGGCCACCAAGGATGCGGGCAAGATCGCCGGACTCAACGTTCAGCGGATCATCAACGAGCCAACAGCCGCTTCTCTGGCCTATGGCCTGGACAAGAAAGGCGAGGAGAAGATTGCGGTCTTCGATTTGGGCGGTGGCACCTTCGATATCTCCATCCTGGAGATCGGTGACGGAGTGTTCGAGGTCAAGTCCACCAATGGTGACACCTTCCTCGGCGGCGAGGATTTTGACATGCGGATCGTCAACTGGCTGGCCGACGAGTTCAAGCGCGAGCAGGGCGTTGATCTCCGCAACGACAACATGGCCCTGCAGCGGCTCAAGGAGGAGGCGGAAAAGGCCAAGAAAGAGCTGTCAACGGCCATGGAGACGGATATCAACCTGCCCTTCATCACCGCGGATGCCTCCGGCCCCAAGCACCTCAACGTCAAGCTGACCCGGGCCAAGCTGGAGAGCCTGGTGGAAGACCTGATCGACCGCTGCGAGGGGCCCTGCCTGACAGCCCTCAAGGATGCCGGCCTGACGGCTTCGGATATCGATGAGGTCATTCTGGTGGGCGGCATGACCCGGATGCCCAAGGTCCAGGAAAAGGTGAAGGCCATTTTCGGAAAAGAGCCCCACAAGGGAGTGAACCCGGACGAGGTGGTCGCCATCGGTGCCGCCATCCAGGGAGGTGTCCTCAAGGGGGATGTCAAGGACGTCCTGCTGCTCGATGTCACGCCGCTTTCACTGGGGATCGAAACCCTTGGCGGAGTGACGACCAAGCTCATCGAAAAGAACACCACCGTGCCGACCAAGAAGAGCCAGATCTTTTCCACGGCGGCAGACAACCAGCCTGCGGTGTCCATCCATGTCTTGCAGGGTGAGCGGGAAATGGCTGCAGACAACAAGACCATCGGTCGGTTCGAGCTGACCGATATTCCGCCGGCTCCACGGGGTGTTCCGCAGATCGAGGTAACCTTTGACCTGGACGCCAACGGCATACTGCATGTCTCGGCCAAGGACCTGGGCACCGGCAAGGAGCAGTCCATCCGCATCACCGCGTCCTCTGGCCTCTCGGAAGAGGAGATCGAGCGAATGAAGAGAGATGCCGAGCTGCATGCCGAGGAGGACAAGAAGCGGAAGGCCCTGGTGGAAGCAAAGAACCAGGCTGACTCCATGATCCACATGACACAGAAAAGCCTCACCGAGTTGGGAGACAAGGTTGATGCCACCACCAAGAGCAATGTGGAACGTGAGATCGAAAATCTGAAAAAGGCCATCGAAAGCGATGATATCGACAAGATCAAGAGTGCCACCGAGAGCCTGACCCAGGCGTCCCACAAGTTGGCTGAGCTGATGTATGCCCAGGCCTCCAAGGGAGCGGCAGAGGGAGCGGCAGGCGGTGGGGCGGCCGGTGCCGGCGCGGGCGGTGCTGCTGCCGGAAGCTCGGGATCTGGCAAGGATGATGACGATGTCGTGGATGCCGACTTTGAAGAAGTGAAGTAGGTGCTGTAGCGCCTACCGTAATTTCCATCGCAGAGCAGGACAAGGGGGCGGCCAGGGAGCCGCCCCCTTGTTGTTTCCGCAGTGGTCCTTTCTGGGGAGGTGAGGCACATGCGCCTGGTATTGTCCTCCAGCGGATCGACAACGGACCGGGAAAACGGGCAGCCGAAACCATTCTCCTGGCCGACCGCTACAGCCGGATTCCCCGTATCCCGACATCATTGCGCCTTTCATGCTTGCGGCGAGCCGGGGTTATGGTATATTCCCACCGGCACACCGTTGCATGGTCGGCCGACGCAACGTTTTCAGAAAATTCTTGCAGGGAAGAGATCGCATGAAACGGGTACTTTCTGGCATCCAGCCTTCAGGTCAGCTTCATATCGGCAACTATTTCGGAATGATGCGGGCGATGATCGACCGCATGCAGGACTCGGATCTCTACGTGTTCATCGTTGATCTGCATGCCCTGACCACTGTCCATGACCGGCAGAAACTGCGTCGGGGGACCTTGGAGGCGGCCGCCGACTTCCTGGCGCTGGGGCTCGACCCGGAACGCTGTACCTTCTGGGTTCAGTCCGATGTGCCCGAGGTGTGCGAGCTTTCCTGGATTCTTTCCACCCTGACCCCCATGGGGCTTCTGGAGCGTTGCCATTCCTACAAGGACAAGGTCGCCAAGGGTATTGCCGCCAGTCACGGTCTGTTTGCATATCCAGTGCTGATGGCTGCCGATATCCTGCTTTTTCAGGCGGACATGGTGCCGGTGGGCAAGGATCAGAAGCAGCACCTGGAGGTGGCCCGGGATATCGCCATCAAGTTCAACAACACCTTTGGCGAGACCTTTGTCCTGCCCGAGCCGGCCATCAGCGAGCAGACCGCCATCGTGCCGGGACTGGACGGCCAGAAGATGTCAAAGTCCTACGGCAATACCATTCCGATCTTTCTGGATGACAAGGCATTGCGGAAACGCGTTATGGCGATCAAGACGGATTCCACTCCGGTGGAGGAGCCCAAGGATCCGGAAAAATGCACTCTCTACGCCCTGCTCCGTCTCTTCGCTCCGGAGGAGAAGATGCGGGAGGTCCACGACCTGTACGTCAACGGCGGGGCAGCCTATGGCTATCTCAAGCAGGATCTCTATGCGCTGATTCGCGACTATTTTTCAGAAGCCAGGAAGAAAAAAGAGGAGTTACTGGCCAACGAGGACTACCTTCGGCAGATTCTGAGGCAGGGAGCAGAAAAGGCGCGCAGCAAAGCTGCCACCACGCTCGACCTGGTTCGTGATCGGGTCGGGCTTGCCTATTGACCTGGCCTGACCGCTGCCAGGTCTTTCCAGGCTGGCTGGAGGCCCTTTTTTTTTACTGAATGTTTATCTCGGAAGCTCCTTTTTCCTTGGCCTGCAAGTCCGGATTGGCGTTTCCCTGCAATGACTTGTCAGGGTTGAAATTTTCTTTTCGTAGCCCCGCCGCAGCAATGGCGGCGTTCCAGGAGCCAAAGGTTTTTGTGAATTTATGGTAGTTTGGCCTGGTTTTCTTGAAATCTCGTGAGGTCGGCACCCTGTTGACTATCGCGGCCATTTTGCGCAGGTATTCAATCAGCTCCTCCTTGGTGTATTTGCGCATGTCCCTGGCCCGCTGGTCGCGTTTTTTCGAATCCGGCAGAACATTTCCGTTGAGGCGCCATTCTTCCATCTTTTTGCGGATGCGACAGGCCCGCTCAAAGGCCTTTTCCTTGCCATATTTGCGGATGGATACCGAGGCCCGGTTGGGGCGTCCGTTGGCATCGACCCAGGAAACGATGTACTGTCGCTTGTCCTTGGACAGGCTGACGCCGACCACGCCGGTATTGCTGTTGGCCCAGCCGACTGCATTCATGGTGGTATTGGGGATGCCGTTTTTTTTCTTCAGTTCATCGCGCCAGGCGACCGCAGCCAGCAGGGAAAGGTTTTTCCCGCCGTATTTCTTGTCGTTGAAAAACTTTCGGTAGGTCTTTCTGCCGTACTGAATTCGTACCATCCAGCCGAATGGTGGCTGGTATTCCATGCGCGTGATGTTCCTCAGGTTCATTGCACTCCCTCACTCAAGATGGATGTTGAGAGTTCAACAAGGAGATGGATAGGAAAATATTTCCTGTCTAAAAAAATACCTGCATGACGATTACTGCGGCATCTGCTGCTGAATTTCCACTTGATGTTCGGTGCTGGTTAACAAAATGTTAGTTTATTGTCAGATAATTTGCCTGATCGTTCAAAAAAATTCAAGCTTCAATTGTATCTTTTTTTCTCTTTTCGTCCGTGCCGGCCAGTTGGATGGGGAATGCTGATGTTTATTGTTTTTTACTGTATGATAACAATTGGATATACAGTATTTTTTGGACGGCCCCTCCAGTTTGCCCACAGGCAATCCGATGGCTTGCGCGGGTGGTTCCTGTTGACAGTGGGGTTCGGCCGGACTAAGTATTAGTTCGACTGAAGGGGTAGTTCGGAAATCAGAGAAGCCACTGCAGGCAATGTCCATCAGGCCATGAGCAAGGATCCCTTCACTGAACGGAGAGATGGCCCTGACCGGCGTGTCAACCCGTTTGATCGTCGCCAGGGGGAACGGCGCTCCCAGCAGGAGCGGAGACGGGATCACCGGTTGACCGGTGAGAAGCCGCCCCGGTCTGTACGCATTCTCCTTCGCTCGCTGATCAATGCCCGTCTGGGTGTAGACAGGCGGAAAGGCGTCGATCGTCGCAAACAGGGCAATCGCCGGAATCCCACCCCCAGGTCCATTCTCACTCCCGAAGAGCTGAAAGATCTTCTGGAGTGAACGGGGCCGGGTATATCTTTTTTCCAACAATCTGTACACACAGAACAGGAGGCAACATGGAGAACGGAAAGTTGTACGTCGATTCTTTGCTGGTGTCCGTTGCTGCTGTGGCGGGTGTCCTCATCTTTGCTGGTCATGGTCTGGCAGACTCGGGCCAGGAACAGCCGCAACAGACTTCTGCCGGAAGCCCGGTCATTTTCGATGGCCGTCTGGGGCTGGGGTACCTGACCGGAGAGTCCCAGGAGTATGTCTTTGATCCTGCTTCCGGCAGAAAGGTAAGTGAGCTCACCTGGGAACTGACGGATATCTACATGCTCAACGGCGGGATTTCCATCAGGCCGCTTTCCTGGGTGCGGATCAACATGGACCTCTGGTTGAAACTCACCGACGGAAATGGGGATATGGACGATTATGACTGGTTTGTCGAGGGACTCGACTGGACCCACTGGTCGCACACTGACGACCTGGAGCTGACCACAGGGTTCATGCTCGACATGAACGTCGAGTTCCCGTTCTACTCCACCGGCGAGACATCGTTCAGCGGGTTTGTCGGCTACAAGTACGACACCTGGGAATGGGAGGCCAAGGGCGGAAACTATATCTACTCGGTCTATAGCTTTCGCGATACTGCAGGTAGCTTTCCGCCAGGAGAGTCAGGGATAACCTATGAGCAGTGGTTTCACGTTCCGTATGTGGGCATAGGGTTTAACAGTCGTCTCACCAACGTTTCTTTCCATGGCCGCCTCATCGCCTCGCCGTTTGTCCAGGCCGGGGACGAGGACCACCATCACATGCGCAACCTGCTCTTCGAGGAAGATTTTGACAACGGATCGATGGTTGCCCTGGACATCGGGGGTGGATATCATTTTACCGAGCATCTTGCCCTGCTCCTGAGTTATCACTATCAGAAATACAACGAGATGAAGGGCGATATGACCATCACGGACCAGGTGACCGGCCAGAAGATCCATATTGGCGGCGATGTGGCCGGCGTGGAGCACAATTCGAGTCTCTTTTCCCTCACCCTCAGCTACACCTTCTAGTGTTCCCGGCCGATGGGGCTGGAACGCCTGGTTCTGCTGACCTGCTGCCTGCTGTCCGCGTGGGCCGGTCCGCGTGCCGGAATGGCGGCCGTCGGAAGCTTAGAGGCCTGGATTTTCCGATATCGGTGTCATCCGGCCGGTCAGGAGCACGTGTTCACGGAAACGGCCAGGTATACCAGGATCGATCGTCCGGATGTTTCCCTGATCATCGATTATGGCAAGAACAGTGTTCTCCGACTTGAACATCTGCGGCAAAGAGCCTGGGTGTATCCCCTGGCGCCGCGGCAGGAAACAGGGCGCTGGCTGGCCGGGCAGCTGGCCGCCCGCGAGATCCAGCGGAGCGGTGTCGTAGGCAGGATCGGCGGCTGGCAGGCGGAAAAGGTGTTGCTGAGGTGGGGAACAACCGGCCGGGTCCCGCACCGGCACATGGCTCCCCTGTCGGCAGAATTTTTTGGTGATCTGATCAGGGAGCAAGGGATCGAGGCCTGGGTAGCCGCGATACCCGAGCAACATGCCGGCCTGAACAGACTATTTCTGGCAAAAAGGGCGGTCCTGGCCGCTCATCCCATCCTGTGGCGCTTTGACCTGCCAGCGTGTTTTCTGTTTCTCGACGGCCTGATCGTGAAGATGGTATCCGGAAAGGAGACGGAGCGCGAGGTCCTGGAGCTGGAAACTGTCAGGACCACTCCTGTGGACAGCGATCTCTTTTCCGTTCCAGGGCATTATGTGCTAAGCAGGCCTGAATAGGAGGAAGCCTGGCGGCGTGGATCATTTTTCTCCGGCCTGGCGGCCGGAAGGATAGTCGATCAGCAGGGTGTCCCTGTTGACCAGAAGACGCAGGCCACCTGGAAGATGCAACTCCTTGCCGGTTGTGCCCGAGATCCCCATCTCCCGGATGGCCAGGATATGCTGGTAGGAGGCACGGACTCCCAGTTTCCACAGGAGTTGTTCGCAGAGTCGACGCTGGAGAGCGGCATGGAACCCCTGGAACGGCTTTCTGTGGAGGATGCATGCGGGCTTTTTGCTGTTCCAGGTGATGGTCTGTTGCCAGGCCCGGGAGGTGAGGTCTTCAAGCAGGGATTCGTCTTCTGCCAGATTGTCGGCACACTTGAGGAGCGAGCCGCACACCCGGGCGTCGAACGCTGTTTCGAGGAGCGGCAGCAGTTGCTGCCTGACCCGGTTGCGGAGGAAGCGGGGATCGTCGTTGCTGGAATCATGGCAGAAACCGATCCCTTTTTCCCGGAGATAGGCCAGGATTTCAGCCCGGGAGGTGGTCAGCAGAGGCCGGAGGATATCGTTGCTGCGCATCCGCATGCCGGACAGGCCCTTGCGGCCACTTCCCCGGATGAGACGGATAAGCATTTCCTCGACTTGGTCATTGGCGGTATGGCCGACACCGATCACTGCAGGCTGGTGCAGAGAAGCGATTTCGCGGAGGGCCTGATAACGGAGTTCTCTTGCCGCCTCCTCCAGGGACAGCCTGTGTCTGACCTGAAGGGCCCGGGTATCGACCACCCGGCAGGCAAAGGGAATATCCAGCTTTCGGGAACTCTGCCTGACCAGGGCATGTTCCGTTCTGCTCTCCGCAGGGCGCAGCCCATGGTCGATCCAGGCAGCAACCAGGGGGCAGCGATGGAAAGGGCGCAGCCTGGCCAGGATATGCAGCAGGGCCATGGAATCGGCCCCGCCGGATACGGCCACCACGACCGTATGCCCCGAAGGGAGCAGTTTCCTGCTGGCAATGAGCTGCTGCACCTTTTTTTCCAGTGGCAACATGAACGGTTTCCCGAAATCGATTGAACCGGAATCCTGCAGCCGTGCCCCCCTGTCGGCACGGGTTCCTGATTTCGGTTGAACAAAAAAGCAAAACGTTTTAGACAGATTGGAGAATGGTCGTTCCCCTCGTCCGGGGTGGAAGGCCCGATGCCGCCACCTCGCCGGCGGAGCAACCGTTTCTGTTTCCTGCCGACCGCACGGTACCAGGTATGGGGAATATCGACAAGGGCTTCAACGAGCAGGGGATTCGTCCGATGAGCGATACCTCACGTATTGAAATCATCCGCGAGCACCTCAGGAAATCGTATCTGCTGTCCGATGAGAAGATCGATGCCATCCTCCCCCAGTTCCTCCAGACGCTGGTCTCGCATCTTCAGGACCTGGAAAGCAAGGTGACAGCGGGCGAGCTGGAATCCCTGGGAAAAGCCGGCCACAAGATCAAGGGCGCTCTCCTCAACCTTGGTCTGCACGACCTGGCGCAGACCGCCTTCCTCATAGAACAGCAGTGCAGGCTTCGCGACCGTTCGACCGATTATTTGGCCCTGGTGGAAAAACTGAAAAGGGAAATTACAGCGTTTCTTTGACAGGTGTCCTGAACGATGATGATTCTTACCTGATCTTTGGGTGATACAAACAATTTCGTTCTGGAGTCTGCCGATACATGCCTCTGGAAAAATTTTTCGCATGGCCTGGACTCGAACAACAGGCCGGATTTTTCAAGGCGTTTAAGAGAGCCTCCCTGGTGCCAGGAAAGCTCCCGGGCTAGCGGGACGTCCGGGTGATCCGGCTGAACAGCGCCCAAGAGGTCGGCAGGGAGAATATCTAGCGAGTGGACGCACCCTTCCCGGATTGACCGTCCTTCTTTTCCGTGCCCAGGAGATCGAAGAATTTCAGGGCAAAATAACCGGCAGTCAGCAGCAGAATTCCTCCCACCAGGCCATCGATGGTCCGTTCCAGGGGGGTGGCGATGGCCGCCTCGACACGGATATTGATGATAAACAAGACAATCGCCGCACTGATCCACCAGATCGATAGGTCTTTTTTCCGTTTGTTTTCCATCGTCTTGCACCTCCGGGGCTGTTTCAGACAGTATCAAGAAAACTTCTGAATGGTATGACGATTAATTATATACCGGGAGCCGGATTTCTTGCCAGAATTTGTTTGGAGAACGACTATTTTGTCATCATGTAGGTGGAAGTGAACCGGTAGCGGGCCAATAGCAGGAAGAGTACCCCAAGAACAGGAGACTGTCGGCGTACCCGTTTTCTGTCCGGCTGCAACCGATCACGGATATGTAACCCCGCAGTATATCATGCTTCCAAACTGCAATTGGTCACAGGTGATGCAGATCGGCACGATCTCCCCCGGCCGTTATAGCTTCACTATGCGGTCAGGGAAAATCGTGTGAAAATGCGGTGTCTGTGATCAATTATGCTTGTTCCCCTTCCGGGCAGCACCATTCCTGCCCGGAAGGGAGGGGGCAAAACCGCATCATTCACCCTTGAATTCGGCGATCAGAGCCTGAATGGAGGCCTTGGCGTCACCAAAGTACATCCGGGCGTTCTCCGCAAAGAAGAGGGCATTCTGGATGCCGGCAAAGCCTGGATTCATGGACCGTTTGAGGACAATAACCGTCTTGGCCCGATGGGTCTCGATGATGGGCATGCCGTAAATGGGGCTGGACTCGTCGTCCAGGGCCGCCGGATTGACCACGTCGTTGGCCCCGATCACCACGCAGACATCCACCGAATCCATCCTCGGATTGATGTCGTCCATCTCGATGAGCTGATCATACGGCACATTGGCCTCGGCCAGGAGGACATTCATGTGGCCGGGCATACGGCCGGCCACTGGATGGATGGCATAGAGCACCTCTGTGCCGTTCTCCTCCAGCAGGTCACCAAGCTCCTTGACCACGTGCTGGGCCTGGGCCACGGCCAATCCATAACCGGGAACGAAGACCACGCTGTCGGCCGCCTCCAGGATGTAGTAGACATCTTCGGCACTGGCCGGCTTGACCTCTCCCTGGGGGCCGCTGCCGCCGGCCGCCTGGGTGGTGGAGCCAAAGCCGGAAAAGAGGACATTGGCCAGGGAGCGGTTCATAGCCTTGCACATGATGTTGGTGAGGATGATTCCGGATGCCCCGACCAGGGCACCGGCAACGATCAGGATATTGTTACTGATGACAAAGCCGGCCGCGCAGGCTGCAAGGCCCGAGTAGGAATTGAGCAGCGAGATGACCACCGGCATGTCGGCTCCGCCGATGGGGATGGTCGAGGTCACACCGAAGCCCAGGGCCACCAGGACAATGAGAAGAAACAGGGCGTATCCTCCGCCGCTGGCCGGATTCATGCAAAAGAGAGCCGCCGCACCAAGGGCGGTGATGAGGATGGCGGCGTTGATCAGGTGCTGCCCCTTGAAGACGACCGCCTTCTGGGTGATCTTGCCGCTGAGCTTGCCGAAGGCGACCATGGAGCCGGAAAAGGTGACTCCGCCGATAAAGGCGGAGAGAAAGGCGACCAGGGCGATGAATACCGACATCTCCCGGTGCTGGTGGTATTCGGACCAGGCCAGGAGAAGACTGGCGATGCCGCCGAATCCGTTGAACAGGGCAACCATTTCGGGCATGGCGGTCATCTCGACTCGGTAGGCGGCCACCAGGCCGATGGCGGTACCGATGGCCATGCCGAAGATGATCCAGAGAAAATCGAGTCCCTGGGCCATGAGGGTGACAACGATGGCCAACAGCATTCCCAGGGCGGACAGCAGGTTGCCGCGGCGGGCGGTGGCCGGCGAGCTGAGCATCTTCAGGCCAAAGATGAAGAGCGCCGCCGAGCCAACGTAGGCGAAGTTGATGGCAATGGGTGAAAGATTCATTTGGCGCCTCCCTCGTCTTTTTTCTTGAACATCTCCAGCATCCTGTTGGTCACTGCATAACCGCCCATGACGTTGATGGTGGCAAAGGCGACGGCCAGGGTGCCCAGAAAGGCGGCCAGGGTCGGGCTGTCGGTCTTCAGGGAGGCCAGGGCACCGATGAGCGTGATGCCGGAAATGGCGTTTGAGCCCGACATGAGCGGAGTGTGCAGGGTCGAGGGTACCTTGGATATCAACTCGAAGCCGAGAAAGATTGCCAAAACGAAAACAAAGGTTAGATATACCGCTTCCATGACTGTCCTCACTTGTTCATGATCTTTTTGTACATCTCGCTGACGATCGCCCCCTGGTGGGTGATCAGGGCACCCTGAATGATCTCATCCTCCAGGTCGAGGTGAAAGGTCTTGCGCTCCTTGTCCCAAAAGTGGTCGACAAAGTTCCCCATGTTGGCTGAATACATCTGGCTGGCGGTCTGGGCCACCCGGCCGGGAAGGTTACCCAGGCCGATGATCTTGACACCATCGATTTCCACAACCTTGTCGACCTCTGATCCTTCCACGTTGCCGCCGCTCTCCACGGCCATGTCCACGATGACACTGCCCGGCTGCATGCGGCCGATGATCGCCCGGTCTATGATCCGGGGGGCCGGCCTGCCGAAGAGCTGGGCCGTAGTGATGACCACGTCGGCCTGGGCGCATGCCTTGGCCATTCCCTCTTTCTGCTTGGCCATTTGCTCAGGAGTCAGTTCTTTGGCGTATCCATCCTTGGTTTCGCCGGTTTCCCCAAGGTCCACCTTGACGAACTTGGCGCCCAGGGACTTGACCTGTTCCTCGACCACGGGCCGGGTGTCAAAGGCTTCCACCCTGGCCCCGAGCCTTCGGGCAGTGGCAATGGCCTGCAGACCGGCGACGCCCACCCCGATGATAAATACCCGGGCCGGTTTGATGGTCCCGGCCGGAGTAGTCATCATGGGAAAGATCTTGTCCAGCTGTTCGGCAGCCAGGATGACCGAGACATATCCTCCCAGGTTGGCCTGGGAGCTGAGTACATCCATCTTCTGGGCAACTGTCGTCCTGGGGATCATTTCCAGGCTGATGGCGCTTATCCCGGCCTCGGCCAGACTGGCCACCAGGGACTCCTCGTTGAACGGATCCAGGTAGCTCACATGGATGCAGCCCCGGCGCATCAGGCCGATTTCCTCTGCCGGCGGTTTACGTAGCCGGAGAATCATGTCTGCGTTTTTCAGCAGTTCTTCCCTGGATTGATTGATTACGGCTCCGGCCTCCTGATAGTCTGAGTCTGCAAAACGACAGCTCAGGCCGAGCCCGGCCTCGACTTCGATCCTGGCGCCCAGTTTGACCAGCTTGGCAACTGTTGCCGGGATCAGTGGCACCCGCTGTTCACCCGGATGGGTTTCTTTCATAACCGCAATGTTCATAGATCTCTCTCCTCGCAGTAATACAGAGCCTCACACCCGAATGGGGTGAGCGTTCATCGATCTGTCTGCATGTCCAACTTTTCCGCCGCAGGTCCGGTATGGCGACCGGAGATCGTCGTTTCAGGGAAGAAAAGTTGCAAATGGTGATTTATTTACACGAATCCGAGAAAAAATCCTACAGAAAACGAGGCTGGTTTGCAGAAAATTATAAGAATCCTACTCCGATAGCCCGAAAGTAAAAATGAATGTTGATTCAATCCGGGAGGTTTTGCCTGCCTGTGGGGAGCCGTGGGGCTGTTCAGGCCCTGGCCAGCCGGTCGAGCAACCGGGTATGGATATTGTCGAAGCCGCCGTTGGACAGGACGGCAATGATGTCGCCCGGTGCAGAGACAGCCTGCAGATAGTCCAGGATCTTCGTGGTATCCGGAAAATAACGGGCAGCAATGCCGTGTTGCTGCAGATCCTCGGCCAGGCGGCGCGAAGAGAACCGCTCGTCAGGAGATACGGTTTCCAGCGGCACGATCTCCCGCACCAGCACCAGGTCGGCCCCGAAAAAGGCGCGGCTGTACTGTTCCTGGAAGACCGACCTGCGGCTCGACTGGGTACGGGGCTCGAAGACGATGATCAGGCGTCTCTGCGGCCAGCCCTCCCGCAGGGCGGCAATGGTTTCCGCCACAGCCGTCGGGTGATGGGCAAAGTCGTCCAGGACCATGATTCCATTGACCTCGCCACGGACCTGCTGCCTTCGCTTCACCCCTTCGAAGGTGGCCAGGCCGTGGCGGATGGCCCGGCGCTCCACGCCGAGATGATCCAGCAGGGCGATGACCGCCGTGGCATTGAGGGCATTGTGGCGGCCGGGCATGGGAAGTTCGTAACGTCCGTGCAGCCTGCCGCGATGGACGACATCGAAACGGGTCTGCAGGCCGCTGATCCGGATGTTCTCGACTCTCCAGTCGGCTGCCTCACCCTGGCCGTAGCCGATCACGGGACATGATGCCCCTTCCGCCACAGCGGCCACCAGCGGATCGTCCAGGCAGCAGATCAGGGTCCCCTCTCCGGGAATCAGGGAGACGAACTCGGTAAAGGAACGCCGGATGGACTCGAGATCGGCAAAGATGTCGGCATGGTCGAATTCTATGGAGGTGAGGATGGCGTAATGGGGCCGGTAGTGGAGAAACTTGGAGACCTTGTTGAAGAAGGCGGTGTCGTACTCGTCGCCCTCGACAACGAAGAGCCCTCCCCGGCCGAGCCGGTAATTCCGGCCAAAGGCTTCCACCAGGCCGCCGATCATGAAGCTGGGATCTTGTCCAGCCCGGTACAGGGCAGTGGCCAGGAGGGACGAAGTGGTCGTCTTGCCGTGGGTTCCGGCGACGACAAGAGGGGTGCAATCCTTCAGGAAGAAATGCCCCAGGGCCTGGGGCATGGAGAGGTAAGGCAGGCCCAGTTCCCCCAGGTGGACGGCCTCCGGGTTGACGGCCCGGATAACGTTGCCGACGATGACCAGGTCCGGTTCCGGATGCAGGTTTTCCGGTGCATATCCCTTCATGACCGGGATACCGTTGCCGGCCAGGAAGTCCGACATGGGCGGGTAGACGTTTTCGTCCGAGCCGGTCACCTGGTAACCGCGCTCCCGAAGCATGCCGGCCAGCGCGGCCATGCCGGTGCCGCAGATGCCCATGAGATGAACATGCTCTAAGGTTTTCGGTAGGGTGTTGCGGGCCGGATCAAGGGGCATCGGCATCTGTCCTGTCAGAAAAGCAAGCGAGTCGGAGTCACTCCGGCCGCACCGATTTCTTCACCGTTGCATAGACACGCTGGTAGGTTTCCTCGAAGTTGGCCGGGGTGAGACGGCCGACCTCGATGAACTTGACCACGATCTCCTTGGTGACCTTGAAGATGGCCTCGTCGGTCACCGGCCGGTTGTAGACGGATTCCTGTCTGTTCTTTCCACTCATGTTCAATACCGGATGCAGAAAAAACCCCTGTTACAAGTTGAAGAAGGCCAATTCCAAAGACTGTAACAGGGGCGAAATTCTCTCACGGGAAAAACCTGCGAAGCACTCCCCGGGAGAATTTACAGTTTTGCGTTCGTCCTGCCGAATGGTTTCCTGTCTCAGTCGCTCATCAGTCGTTTGTAGTCCACTGCGGCGGCATAGGCGACCAGGTCCTCCCTGGACACCTTCTGTCCCTTGACGGTGATCATGAACTTTCCGGCAGCCACGATATTGATCTCGCCGTTCTTGCCATTGGCATCGTACTTGACAATGGCCCGCTGGCCGTTGATGGTCTGCAGCTTGCCGCCGCCCGCTCCCGCGAACATGGGATTGTTGAGCATCATCATCACCGACTGGAGAACAGGCGAGTCTGAAACGATCTCGACAGACACCTTGGCAGGCCCCCTGTGATAATCGCGACTCACCGTCACCCCGCCGCCGAAGACAGCCGTGGCCACAGCCTGGGCACTGGCTTCCTCGGCTTTCCAGCCGGCCAGGGGCTCGGGAAGAAGTTCCTTCATCTTTTCGCTTTTCTTCTGGCGGATCAGTTGAGAGGCATAGTCCAGGTTCGATGCCGCTCCGGCAAAGTTGCCGCTTTTGTACTGTTTTACCGCCTCTTCGATGGTTGCCAGCACATCATCGGTCTGCTCGGCCAGGAGCGGATGGCTTACGAGCATGAGCCCTGCCAGGAAGAGAAGGAGTTTTTTTCCGGATATCATGGATACACCATCTGATGTGGAAACGTTGGGACCTTACATTGTCTAGATGAGGTGATACCAGGCAGCCGTACCGGTGTCAAGAAGAGATCCCCTCCTGGTTCTGGAGCGGAGTGGTTCCGGCCGGTGGTCGGCCTGGCCCGAGCCTGCCTGGGAAGAAATAAATACTTGACATATATTCTGTGTATATTAAACATGAGTGCATCTCTTGTGTTACGCAACCATGCGATGATGCGCCCCATCTCCGGGGTCGCGGGAGGGGTATGAAACAGTCTCTGAGCACCACCGCTTACCGGGAGATTTACCGCCGGATCATCACCCTGGAGTATGAACCCGGAGAACGCCTGGAGGAAAGCCGGCTCGTTGCCGAGCTGGATATCGGCAGGACCCCGGTGCGGGAGGCGCTCATGTCCCTGGCTTCCAATCTTCTGGTCGAGGCGGAGCCTGGAAAGGGCTTTGTCGTCCGGTCCATCACCCTCCAGTCCACGCGGGCGGCCTTTGCCGCTCTTTCCGTTCTCGAGCAAGGAATCGCCACCCTGGTCATCCGGGGGCAGAACGAGGCTACCCTGGCGGCCATGGCAGAGGCCAATCAGCAGATGAAGGAGGCTGTCGGCAGGCTGGACATCCTTGGCCTGGTGGAGCTCAATCATCGTTTCCACACCGAGTTCGCCCGGGCATCCCGCAACATTTATCTCATCGAGGCCCTGGAAAGGGTGCGTTGCGAGACCAACCGGCTGGCCTATCTGTCCTATTCCACCGAGATCGAGCCAGAGGAGGCGCTGCAGGCCCATTACGGCTCGGTGGTCGATCAGCACGACGAAATCATCGGGGCCATCAGCGAGCGGGACGAGAACCGTTTGAAAACCGTGCTGGCGCAGCACAGCACGACCTTCAAGAACAGGATCATCAGTTATCTGACTACATAAAGGAGAAGTACCATCCCGGTCTTCCCTGGGGCGGGGAAGGCCAAAAATCATCAACAAAGGAGGTAGACGACATGCGGAAGACAGCTCTTGCGATAATGGCGCTGTTGCTGGTGGCGCTGCTGGCTGGCGATGCCCTGGCAAAGACCAAGTGGGACATGCACCTCAACTATCCGGCCGGCAACTTCCACTCCAAAGGGGCGCAGCGGTTTGCCGACAGGGTGAGGGAAGCGACCAATGGCGAGCTGGAGATCGTGCTCCATCCTGGCGCATCACTGGGATTCAAGGGGCCGGAGCTGCTCAGGGCGGTGGCTGAAGGCCAGCTCGTCATTGCCGAAATCCCCACCGGCATGGTGGAGGGAGACGCGCCGCTGCTCGCCCTCACCGCCCAGCCGTTCATCTCCACCAATGCCAAGGAGCAGCGGCTTCTCTACGAGCTGGCCAGGCCAGCCTATGCCAAGGTCCTGAAAAAGTTCAACCAGTTCACCCTCTACACCTCGGTCTGGCCCTTTTCCGGCATCTATACCCAGCGGGAGATCAGGTCTGTGGCCGATCTGAAGGGCCTGAAGATGCGGGTCTATGACGGGACAGGCCTGGCCTTCGGCAAGGCCACCGGCATCGCGGCCCGCAAGATGCCCTTTTCCGAGGTCTACCCGGCCATGAAGTCCGGCCTGCTCGATTCCATGTATACCTCATCGGTTTCCGGTGTTGACGCCAAGGCATGGGAGGTGCTGAAGTACTTTACGCCCATCAACATCGTCGGTCCGGTGAACATGGTGAACGTCAACCAGGCCGCTTGGGACAAGCTGCCCAAAGACATCCAGGACAAGGTGAAGAAGGTCGCCGCAGACATGGAAAGCGAGATGTGGGCCCTGGCTGCGGACATGGATACGAAAAGCCGCAAGATTCTGCAGGAAAAGGGCATGGTCATCACCCCGGTCAGTGCGGCCTTCCGCAAGGAGCTCAACGAGGTGGGCACCAGGCTGCGGGCCGAATGGGCTAAAAGGGCGGGGGCTGAAGCCCGGGCCATCCTGGAGGAGTATTACAGGCGGACCGGCAGGTAGAGAGAAAAAATGAACGCAGTCCATGCGGAGGGCCGGCCCGGGCCGTCGGGACAATGAACCGGTTTGTTCGGCTGACCGAGCGGATCAGTGATGTGGCAGCCTGGATATCCGCCCTGATCCTGGGGGCGATCTGCCTGCTCATCCTGACCGAGATCCTGCTCTGGAACACCCTGGAAAAGACCACCCTGGTGGCCGACGAGTATAGCGCCTACGGCCTGGCCGCCATCACGTTTCTCGGGGCCGGCTACTGTCTCAAGGAGCGGGGACATATCCGTCTCACCCTGGTTCTGGCCCTTCTCCCGGCCCGGGCCGCCAGGATCCTCACCTGGCTGTCCACCGTCCTGGCCACGGTTTTCATGGCCTATCTGTGGTGGTACCTCGGCAGGATGGTCCTGTCCTCCTACCGCTACGGCTCCACCTCCGGAACCCTTACCGCCACCCCGCTCTGGATTCCACAGGCCTTCATGCTGGCCGGCATGAGCTGTTTTCTCTTCCAGTTTCTGGGCATGGCCGTGAAAACCTATCTGGCCATCGGCACCGGTGAGGAGGTCGTCTGATGGAACCGTCCATCGGCCTGATGAGCCTGGTGGTCTTTGGTCTCCTCTTCCTCACCCTGGCGCTGGGGATCTGGATCGGACTCAGCCTGTTCATCGTCGGCGGGGCAGGGCTTCTGTTCTTCAGCTCCCTGCCAGCCGGTTTCAACATGGCCTCCTCGGTGTGGGCCACGGTGGAGAAGTGGGAATATGTCGCCCTGCCCATGTTCATCCTCATGGGCGAGATCCTCTACCGCTCCGGCATCTCGGAACGCCTCTTCAGGGCCCTGGTGCCGTGGCTGTACCGGCTGCCCGGCGGGCTGCTCCTGATGAACATCATCTCCTGCACCCTCTTTGCCGCGGTTTCGGGTTCCAGCGCCGCCACCACGGCCACGGTGGGCCGGATCACCCTTTCGGAACTGGACAAGCTGGGCTATGACCGCCGGATTGCCATGGGATCCCTGGCAGGTGCCGGAACCCTAGGGTTTCTGATCCCTCCCTCCCTGATCATGATCGTCTACGCCATCCTGGCCGAGGTATCGGTGGGCAAGATGTTCATGGCCGGTATCCTGCCGGGCATCCTGCTGGCATCCATCTATATCGTCTATATCATCCTGGCGGCCTTGCGTGATCCAACCATCGCTCCCAGGCACGCGGAGCGTTATACCTGGCAGCAGCGGTTTGCGGGGCTCAGGGATCTGGCCCCTACCCTGGTTCTTATTCTCCTGGTGCTGGGTTCCATCTATGCCGGGGTGGCCACTCCCACCGAGGCGGCGGCCCTGGGCGTGTTCGGGGCGACCCTCTTTGCCTGGTTCAACCGGTGCATGAGCCCGAAGATCCTCATGGAGTGTCTGGTGGGTGCCGTCAAGACCAACGCCATGATCATGCTCATCGTCATGGGTGCCGGCTTCCTGTCCAGAACCATGGGCTTCCTGGGGATCCCGGCAGCCATCACCGAGGCCATTCTGGGATTGCACCTCTCACCCTATGCCCTGATGGCCCTCCTGGGGGGTGTCTATATCCTGCTGGGCTGTCTCCTGGACGGTTTCTCCATCGTGGTGATGACCCTGCCCATCGCCCTGCCCATGGTGACTGCGGCCGGCTTTGATCCCATCTGGTTCGGAATCTACCTCATCCTGATGGTGGAGTTGAGCCAGATCACCCCGCCGGTGGGCTTCAATCTCTTTGTCATCCAGGGGCTGACCAGGGAGCCCATCACCCGGGTGGCCGGCTATGCCTTTCCCTTTTTTCTGCTCATGGTCTTGACCACGGCCATCATCACCCTGTTCCCGGGGATCGTTCTCTATCTGCCTGACCTGATGGTCGGAAAACAGTGAGCAGGTTCATGCTGATACGATGAAAGAGGAACGGGAACAACAGCGTACTTTTCGTTTTTCCATCGATCGGGGCGGTACCTTCACCGATGTCTATGCCGAGGTGCCGGGGGAGCCTGGATACCGTACGGTCAAGCTGCTGTCCGAGGATCCGGCAAATTACGATGATGCTCCCCGGGAGGGAATCCGGCGGATCCTGGAGGAGGTCCTGGGTCACCCGGTCGCTGCCGACGCCATCCCCACTGACCGGATCGAATGGATCCGGATGGGCACCACGGTGGCCACCAACGCCCTTCTGGAGCGCAAGGGCGCCCGCTGCGCCCTCCTGATCACCAGGGGGTTCGGGGACATCCTCCAGATAGGCTACCAGGACCGGCCTGATCTCTTCGATCTGCAGATCCACCGGCCCGACCTGCTCTACGAGGAGGTAATCGAGGTGGAGGAGCGGATCAGGGTGCTCCGGCCCGGAGAGGATACCGCCGACCTGGAGATCGTGGAGGGGGTGACCGGCGAACGGTTCGTCATCCTGACTCCCATCCGTCTCGACCCTCTTCGCCGGTCCCTGGAGAGCATCCGCGCAAAGGGTATCGACAGCGTGGCCATCGTCTTTATGCACGGATATGCCTGGGACGGTCATGAACGGGCGGCCGGCCGCCTGGCCAGAGAACTCGGGTTCAGCCAGGTATCCCTCTCCTCCCAAGTGGTGCCCATGGTCAAGCTGGTCGCCCGGGGCGACACGACCATGGTGGACAGCTATCTCAACCCGCATATCAGGCAGTATCTGGACAGTTTCCGTCGAGGTTTTGCTGACCGGCTCGCCGGCACCACCCTGCTGTTCATGCAGTCGGACGGCGGTCTAACCCGGGCGGACAGGTTCAACGGCTCCCGGGCCATTCTTTCCGGTCCGGCCGGTGGAGTGGTCGGATATGCCATGACCACCTACAGCCGGGAAACGGGGAAGCCGGTCATCGGTTTCGACATGGGCGGCACGTCCACGGATGTGTCCCGCTTCGGGGGCGAGTACGAGCTTACCTTTGAGACCGAAACCGCCGGGGTGCGGATCCAGGCCCCGCAGCTGCACATCAGGACCGTGGCCGCCGGCGGAGGCAGCAGACTGTTTTTTGAAAACGGCATGTTCCTGGTGGGGCCCGAGTCGGCCGGCGCCCATCCCGGTCCGGTCTGTTACCGGAAGAACGGCCACCTGGCCATCACGGACGCAAACCTGGTCCTGGGGCGGATCCAGCCGGATTTCTTTCCCTGCATCTTTGGTCCGGATGAGAACCAGCCTCTGGATTATGCCGGTGCCCGCCAGGCCATGGCCGAACTGACCGAAAAGATCAACAACTATTACCGCCGGCGGACCGGTCGGACCATGACCATCGAGGAGGTGGCTCTGGGATTCATCGAGGTGGCCAACGAGGTCATGGTGCGGCCCATCCGGGAGATTTCGGTCATGCGGGGCTATGACATCAAGAACCATGTCCTGGCCACCTTTGGCGGCGCCGGGCCCCAGCATGGCTGTGGCCTGGCCAGGAAGCTTGGTATCCGGGAGATCTTCATCCACCGGTTTTCCGGTATCCTCTCGGCCTATGGCATTGGCATGGCCGAGGTGATCAGCGAGCGGCAAATGCCCTCGGCCATGACCTGGAGGCGGGAGCGACTGGCCGAGGTGCAGGGCCGGCTGGATAGCCTGGCCAGGGATGCGGCAAAAGAGCTCGAGGAGCAGGGGATAAGGCCGGAGAGCATCCGCACGACCCGGTTCCTCCACCTCCGGTACGAGGGTACCGATACGGCCCTGATGATCCCGGAACCGGAGGATTTTGACTATGGCAACGCCTTCCAGGAGCAGTACCGGCGGGAGTTCGGATTTGTGCTCCAGGACCGGGCCATCCTCATCGACGATTTCCGGGTGCGCTGTGCCGGCGGGGCCGGCCGGCTGAAGCCTTGGTCCGGCGGAACGCGTATCGAGGGGATCCGGCCGCTGGCCACCCGGCCCTGCTACATGGATGGTGGTTGGCAAGAGACCGGTATCTACCGGCTGGACCAGCTGCCGGCCGGTGCTGTCCTGGCCGGGCCGGCCATCATCATCCACGATACTACCACGATTCTGGTGGAGCCGGACTGTACGGCCCGAATCACGGAGAGCGGTGATGTCCATATCCGGGTGGGTGATGGAGGCCGACCTTCGGAAGCCGGGGTGGAGGTGGATCCGATTCAGCTGGCCATCTTCAGTAACCTGTTCATGTCCATTGCCGAACAGATGGGCCGCATGTTGCAGAAGACAGCCATCTCCACAAATATCAAGGAACGGCAGGATTTCTCCTGCGCCCTGTTCAACGCCGGGGGAGAGCTGGTGGCCAATGCGCCGCACGTGCCGGTGCATCTGGGATCCATGGGTGAGGCGGTCAAGGCTCAGATCAGGCTGCGGGGGAGCGATATCCGTCCCGGTGATGTCCTCGTCTCCAATCATCCCGGAGCCGGCGGCAGCCATCTCCCCGATATCACGGTCATCACTCCGGTGTTCAGTGGCGGTCGGATCATCTTCTGGGTGGCCAGTCGGGGGCATCATGCCGACATTGGTGGCATTACGCCCGGTTCCATGCCCCCATCCTCCAGGACCCTGGCCGAAGAGGGGGCCTGTATCGAATCCTGCAGGCTGGTGGCGGACGGGACCTTCCGTGAGGATGAAATCACCCGCTTGCTCCTGGCGCCGGGCCAGGCCGAGAATCAGGTTCCAGGCCGGCCGCCTTGCTCGGGAACCCGCCGCCTGGCCGATAACCTCTCTGATCTCAAGGCCCAGATCGCGGCCAACCAGACCGGTATCGACCTTATTCTGGAAATGGTTGATACCTATGGCCTGGACGTGGTCCAGGCATACATGGGGCATGTCCAGAAGGCTGCCGAGGAGGCGGTCCGTACCAGTCTGCGCCGGTTTTCCAGGAGCCGCGGCCTGGCAGCGGTGGATTCGGTCCAGGCAACAGACTATCTGGATGACGGTTCTGCCATCAGTCTGAACCTGACCATCGACCGGGAACGGGGAGAGGCGGTCTTCGATTTCAGCGGTACGGGTCTGGAGGTATGGGGAAACTGCAATGCTCCCCGGGCCGTGACCCGTTCGGCCATTCTCTATTGCCTCCGTTGTCTCATCGATCGGGACCTGCCCCTGAACGACGGCTGTCTGCACCCGGTCACCATCCGGATTCCCAGGGGCAGCCTGCTCGACCCTTCACCCAGCGCCGCTGTGGTGGGCGGCAATGTCCTCACTTCCCAGCGGGTTGTGGACGTGGTTCTCAAGGCCTTTGGCATGGCTGCCGCCTCCCAGGGGTGCATGAACAACTTCACCTTTGGCAATGAGCGGTTCGGCTACTACGAAACCATCGGCGGTGGAGCTGGAGCCGGTCCCACCTGGCATGGACAGTCCGGGGTCCATACCCACATGACCAATACCAGGATTACGGACCCGGAGATCCTGGAACGGCGCTTTCCGGTCTTGCTCCGGCGCTTTTCCCTGCGCCGTGGATCCGGCGGGGAGGGCCGATACCGCGGGGGGGATGGCCTGATCCGGGAGGTGGAGTTTCTGGAGCCTCTCCACGTGGCCATCCTTTCCGAGCGCAGGGTCCATGCCCCCTATGGTCTGCAGGGGGGCTCGCCGGGCCGGCGGGGAATGAATCTCTTCATCTGTAAGGACGGCCGCTGCCTGAACCTGGGGGGAAAGAACGAGATCCAGGCCCGACCGGGTGACAGGATCCGTATCGAGACCCCGGGCGGCGGCGGCTTCGGTTCGCCGGAATCCACCTGACCAGCAGAATGTTCTGAGTTGTCCAACTCGGCGGCAGGCCTGCCGGTTCGCTCGTCAACAATCCTGGGAAGCTCTTGGGCCGGAACCTGGCTCGGCCGATCTCCTGTCGCTGACAGGGGATGGGGTAAACGGAATTCCACCAATCAGTGTTTTTTCTCCGCATTTCCTTGTTTCCGGAAATATGCGGTTCCTGCTTCCGGAATTTTTTTATTGCCCAGACTGTATTTGGCGACTTGTGTAGAAAAAAAATGTCTAGAATTTCTTCTGGTTCAAAGAGAATCGCCGATTTTCTCTGTTCATATTCCGAGCCTTGGCACCGGGATTGCTAAAAACAGGACAACAGCAATTCCAGGAGGAGGGAAAGCAAATCGGTCGCCTTCCCTGAGAGTGAAGGAATGGGTATGAGACAGGCCAGTGATATTCAGGGCGTTCCAGATGGGTCGGCTTTGGCTGGACCGGACAATCCGCATCGGACAAACTGCAAATGGACAACTCGCAGTGGTCAGCAGGGCCGCCGATCAGGATGTTCAGCCTGTCTCTCCAGTTGCTGTGATGGTCCTGGAAAAGGGAAAACCGGCTGAAATGCTGTGCAGGTGTTCTGTAGTCCGTTGTCTGTTGCTGGCACTGGCGGTTTTCCTGCTCCAGGCCTGGCCCACTTCATCCCGGGCCGCCACAAGCAAGGTGTATGGCAGCCTCGCCAACAGAGTGCAGGCCCGGGATATAGTGGCCCATGCATCCGGTACGGACAGTCTTGCCCTGTCTGCATCCATCCGGATTCAAGATAGCCGGGTCCAGGGTGATGTCAGCAACCGGGTCGTGGCGGACAGTGTCACCGCAGTGGCCTCGGGCCGGGACAGCAGGGCCACTGCCGGCGCGGTGGCGGTGAGCTCGGCCCAGGTGGGAACCATAGACAACACCGTGTTGGCCGGCGAGGTAAGCGCCCTGGCGCTGGGTGCCGGAAGCAGGGCCACTGCCGCCTCGGTGGTGATAGAGGACAGCTTGGTCGGCGGCCAGGTGGTCAACCATGCCGCTGGCGGGATAATCCGGGCCATCGGTGTCAATGGGGGCCGGGCCGATGCCGCCTCGGTTAGAATAAGCTCCGGCCGGGTGGATGGCGATATCTACAATTACAGCGAAGGATCCATCACGGTCTATGCGGATGGAGAGTCAGTCTGCGTGAATTCCGTGATCGAAGAATAGCCTGCAACAGGCAACATGAGATGGACATAACGTTTCGACAGTAGAGAGAGATGAAGAAAGCGGATCGTTGAACGGAACGCAATGAACGTTTTCGGGCCTCCCCAGGGAATGGAGACATGGAGGCCCACAACGATCTGTACGGTTTTTTTCAACAACAGGTCACAATTTCTTCAAGGAGGGACACATGACCAAAAAGATCTTTGTAACAGCCGGAATCATCATGATGAGCGCATCCCTGTCCTTTGCCGCCAGTACCAAGATCGGTGGCAGCGTGAGCAACAACGTTCGGTCCGGCAGCGGTCAGAATCATATCAGCGCCTTCTCCAGAGGGCATGATGCCCACGCCCTGGCTGGCTCGACCAAGGTCGAGTCTTCCATCGTCCAGGGCAGTGTCAGCAACTATGCCAGGACTTCGGGCAATATTTCCGCCCAGGTAATTGGAACCGGGGCCACTGCAGTTTCGGCTTCCGCCTTTGTCCAGGACTCCAAGGTAGGAGCGAGTGTCGGCAATGTGGTCACCGCTTCCGGTGATATTGTCACCTTTGCCAAGGGAAAGGATGTGACTGCCACAGCCGGCGGCCTCAATGTGCAGAGTTCCGTTGTGGGCTACAATGTCACCAACACGGCCCGGGGGGCCAAGAATCTCACTGCCCAGGCCCTGGGCAGTGATGCGGCAGCCAATGCCGGCGGTACCAACATCCAGGGGAGCAAGGTATACGGTAATGTCCACAATGTCCTCTCGACTCCGGGTAATGTCCAGGCGTTTGCCAAGGGAACCCATGTGACGGCCAATGCCGGTTCCGTCAACATCCAGGATTCCCGGGTGGCCTTCAATGTCACCAACAGGGCCCGGGCAGCCGGTCTGGCGGCAAGCGCCAAGGGGAGGAATGCCACGGCCAATGCCGGCTCGGTTGATATCCAGAACTCCGGGATCTATGCCAATGTCAGCAACAATGTCTTTGCCGGCCAGGATATCACGGCCGATGCCACCGGTGTCCACGCCACGGCCAATGCCGGCTCGGTGCGAATCGCCGAGTCGTCGGTGGGGGGCAATGTGACCAATACCGTGGTCGTTCCCCAGTATTCGATCAGGGCCCATGCCAAGGGAACCAATGCCACGGCCAACGCGGGCTCCATCAACATGCAGAGCGCCCTGGTCAATGGCAGTGTGACCAATATGGTAACGACCTGCCGCACAGTGGCAAGTGCCGAGGGCACCACGGTGGAGGCCGAGGCAGGATCCATCGACATTCAGTAAGATTAGGGTATTGGGGGGCGTTCTTGTGGTGTGCCCCCCGTAACGAGTCTTCAATGGGATTGGCTCAATACCCTTGAAGCGCTGTCATTCCTGCGGAAACTTTCTTCCGGGGCACATGAAAGCTGGGCACACCAGCACTTCCGCAGGAATGACGCCTTGTTTCCAATTCTTAGGAATCCCATCCCATCACCATCGTCACCAGGTCGTAGTTGCACGAAATATATGCCTGCGGAAAACGACCGGTTCGTCATCTTCCGTCCAACCAGCACCTGACAGCGGAGCCTGCAGTAAAAGCATACGACGCCGTTTTCCTCGAGTAATGAAGTAGGCACCCCTGATTGAGGTCGATTTGGCCCTTATGTCTCGAGATGGAGGTAGCCGGGTTATGTTTGCGCGTATCGGTTGTCCCGATCTTCTCTCACGGTCTGGATGCGTTCTTCGACCCTGGGATTGTCTTTTTTGATACCTTTCGTCAAAGCCGGCAACGCAACCTGGAACTGGCCGATTTAAAAAAATACGACCTGTTTTCCTGCACAGGCCGCTGTCTCGTCATTTCGCTCTCCAGATGTATGCAGGATTTGGGTGACAAAAGAAAAATCACCTGGTATTGACATGCTCTGTTGGAACAACGAATTCAGGACTGGATGATATCTGGAGCGGGTTGCCATGAAAAGTTACAGCAAGGAGTTATGGTTCGAGATTCCTGCCCGGCGCGGTTTTGTCAATATCACCCCCCAGGTGGAGGAGTGTCTGCGGGAGTCCGGTATACAGGAAGGGTTGTGCCTGGTCAATGCCATGCATATTACCGCCTCGGTATTCATCAACGACGATGAGCCCGGACTCCATCATGACTACGAGGTCTGGCTGGAAAAACTGGCTCCCCACGCCCCGGTGGAACAGTACCGTCACAACGGCTTTGAGGACAATGCCGATGCCCATCTGAAACGCCAGATCATGGGCCGCGAAGTGGTGGTGGCCATTACGGAAGGGCGTCTTCATTTCGGCACCTGGGAACAGATATTCTACGGCGAGTTCGACGGCAGGCGGCGCAAACGGGTGCTGGTCAAGATCATAGGCGAGTGATGACCAGCGGCGGGAAAACATCTCGGCAGCTGGCTGCAGGTCCTGCCGGTTCCGGATGGCGGGAGCGGCTCTACATCATCATCTTCGAGTCAGACACCCCAGCGGGCAAGCTCTTCGATGTCCTGCTCATCGTGGCCATCTCCATCAGTGTGGGGGTGGTGATGCTCGATTCGGTTCGGGATATCCGGCTTGCCTGGGGAAGCTGGCTGAAAGCGGCCGAATGGTTTTTCACCCTTCTGTTCACCGGAGAATACATCCTCAGGCTCCTGTCGGTGGTCAGGCCCGGCCGGTATGCCCTGTCCTTTTTCGGTATCATCGACCTGCTGGCCTTTCTGCCCACCTATTTCAGCTTCTTTCTCCCCGGGACCTCCTATATGCTGATAATCCGTACCCTGCGGATCCTGCGGATATTCAGGGTGCTGAAGCTCGGTGCCTATCTCGAGGAGGCCAATATCCTCCTCCGCTCCCTGCAGGCGAGCCGCAAGAAGATCGAGGTCTTTCTTTTCACCGTGCTCATGCTGGTGGTGATCTTCGGCTCGCTCATGTACCTGATCGAAGGCGAGGAAAACGGCTTCACCTCCATTCCCCGGGGAGTGTACTGGGCCATTGTCACCCTGACCACAGTGGGCTATGGAGACATTGCTCCTTCCACCGATCTGGGCCAGGCCCTGGCCGCTGTAATCATGATCTGCGGCTATGGAATCATTGCCGTGCCCACGGGAATCGTGTCTGCAGAGATGGTCCGAAGCGCAGACCGCAACAGGACAGGCCGATCGCGCTGTGCCTGCAACAGCGTGATCCACGATCCGGATGCCCGGTTCTGCAAGTACTGCGGCAAGAGGGTCGTCGCTACGGTCGGAAAACAGCCGGAAACCGCTTCCGGAATTCCTCCTGCAACGGAATCATGACCTCCCGCATGGAGGGCTCGGCATGTTTTGTGGTACGTAGCGAAAAGATGTGTTGCCACTCGTTCAGGTTGGTGTAGACGATCAGCTCGGTCTTGCAGGAGTTGGGCAGGACGGTCCTGGCAGCCTGGGCGCTGGATGTCTTGAGCAGGGTGAGATACATGGCCTCGGTTTCCAGCATGGCCTGTTCCCAGATCTTGTATTCTGCTGTTCCTTCTGCAAAGAACATGGGCCTGATAAAGGTCACCTCGCTGCCGAACTTGTCTTCCGAATATCTGCAGTACCGCTGGCTCTCCTGGAGAAAGGAGCAGGGACGGTGGCGGACGATTTCGTGGGTGATGGCCCTGTTGACAATGAACTTCACCGCGATGTGGCGATGTCTGGCCAGCAGGTCGGGAGTCAGTGCGTCCACCTCCTCCAGGGGCACCTTGCTTACCGTGATGCCCTCTTTTGCCTCCAGCCCCGCTTCAGGGAGAATGGTGGCGAAAAAATAGGGATGGCGCCTGGCCAGGAGATCACACATCGCCCGGACCAGCACTGTGTCGGGATGAAAGATCAGCATCTCCCGGAAGGCCCTCACGCTGCCCGTAACCAGGAGCGCGTCCTCCAGCCTGTCGATGTGCAGATACCGTGGCTGCGTAAGATACAGCCCGGTTACCGCCGCCTCGTCCATCCCCTGAATCCGCAGGGTCACCACCCCCATTTCCAGCACTGAGTTGTGGCCGTGCTCGGCCATTCTGGCTACAAAGGGAATCGCCGAATCCCGGCTGATCCGCTCCTCGCTCTTGTAACAGACCCTGCCACAGTATTCGATACGGACGGCCAGGCCGCTTCTGTCCAGATGTTCCAGTATTTCGAAGGATGGGTCGACGATTTTCATAACAGAACCAAAGAAAAAGGTGAACGGAAAGACAGGATGCGGTGCCGGTCGCCTCCTGTACACGACACAGATTGCCGATCATCAGTCATGATAGAACCTATTGCCTGGACAGGCCAGAAAAAAGTTGGCAGTCAGACAAAATCGCTGCTTCCGGGTGAATTACCTTGACAAAGGTTTTCTCCGGATGAGACGCTATTATCAGAACTGCAAATTGTCTGATCAAATATTCTGCAAGGAAAATATCTCAACCATGGAACTTGATCGATATCTTTGGACTGCGGCCCTGCTGCTGTCGCTTCTTTGGCCCTCGCCCGGTTGGACACTGCTCACCGACAGTGGCCAGAAAAACTGTTACGATACGGCCGGCGAGACGATTGGTTGCCCGGGGGCAGGTCAGGAGTTGAGCGGACAGGATGGCGCCTACCACCTGCTGCCTCCTGTTTTCGCTGACAATGGCGACTCCACGGTGGAAGACCGACACAGTCACCTGATCTGGATGAAATCCGACGATACTGTTCAGCGCACCTGGCAGGAGGCTGCTGACTACTGTGAGAGCCTGGAAATCGGTTCCTATGTGAACTGGCGTCTGCCCACCTTTCCGGAACTGCTTTCCCTGGTCGATTACGGTACGACCAGACCGGCCATCCACCGTCCCTTTCTCTGTCAGGACAACGGCGGCTACTGGACCGCGACCGAGAAGGCCGCCGATACCACCATGGCCGGGGCAGTGCATTGCGATGCCGGTGCCGATTACTGGCTGGTCAAAACCGCCCGGCTCTATGTCCGCTGTGTGCACGACGGGGCGGAAAAGCAAGGAGGTGGTGGCAGATGAGATATTTGCAGCTTGTTCTTGCCGTTCTGTGCTGTTTCGTCCTGCTCTCCCCCTGCCGGGCTGCCGGTCCCTATGTTGAGACCACGGAAACCGTCGTCGATCAGTCCACCTCGCTGGTCTGGCAGAAGCAGTCGCCGGATGAGACCTATACCTGGCAGGAGGCTCTGGCCTACTGCGAATCCCTCTCCCTGGCCGGTCAGGATGACTGGCGTCTGCCGGGAATCCGGGAATTGATGAGTATCATCGACTACAGCAGGGCCACACCCTACCAGGATCCGGTCTTTGCCGGCAGTGTTTCCAACTACTGGTCCTCGACCACCAATGCTGAAACCCCGGCCGAGGCCTGGGGTGTGTTTTTCTATGATGGCGACGCTGCCTGGTACGACAAGACAGATACCCGCAACAGTGTTCGTTGCGTCCGGGATGGCCTGCCGGTGAACTACAGCTTCACCCTCAGGCTGGAGATCGGCGGCAGCGGCAGTGGAGCAGTGGAGATCCTGCCCGGTGCCGCCACCTGTCGCAATGGTTGCAGCAACAGTTTTGCGTACGGAACCACGGTCATGCTCAGACCTGTGCCGGACAGCGGCTCCTCCTTCACCGGCTGGACCGTCTCCGGATGCCAGGGACAGGACACCTGTACCCTGACCATCTACGAGGACCTGACCATTGAGGCGGTATTCTTCAGGCCGGGCTATGCACCAGCCAACCATCTTCTTCTCCACTGAGTAGGCAGGGCCGGAATACCACGCCGCTCCGGTATTCCGGCCGCCGTCCTCCCGATTTTCTCCGCGGTCTGCCGTTCCATTTCTTTCCCGCACCCTGGAGGCAGTTGCCGACCTTCTCTCCTGCTGCCCGGGAATTTATTCCAGCGCAGAGGTAATCCCTTGACCGGCCAGGGGAAAAGGAATATGAATGCGAGCAGTGGGCTTCCGGGCCTTGCAGGAGGCCCCGGGGCAAAGGTGCAAACATTCTGCAAAGGAGGAACGTGCTATGAAGAAATCTCTATGGCTGTCCCTTGCCGGAACACTGGTCGCCGGCATCGTGGCTCTGGGAATCGGCTGCGCTCTGGCGGCAGAGCCGGTGAAGATCGGGGTCTACTATCCCATGACCGGGCCGTCAGCCGTCTATGGCCAGATCGGTTACAAGGGGTTGCAGCTGGCCCAGAAGGACCGGCCCGAGGTCCTGGGACGCAAGGTGGAACTCTTCCTCACGGACAACAAGTCGGACAAGGTGGAGAGCGCCAATGCCGTTTCCCGCCTGATCCAGAAAAACAAGGTGGACGCCATTATCGGCGGACTCACCTCCTCCAACACCCTTTCCGGTGCACCCGTGGCGGAAAAGGCCAAGGTCCCGATGATTTCCCCATGGGCAACCAACCCGGTGGTCACCCAGAACAAGCAATACATTTTCCGGGCCTGTTTCATCGATCCCTTTCAGGGATTTGTGGGCGCCAAGTTCGCCAGGGAGAATCTCAAGGCCAAGAATGCGGCGGTTCTCATCGACATCACCCAGGATTACTGCGTGGGTATCGCCAACTTCTTCATGAAGAACTTCGAAAAGATGGGCGGCAAGGTGGTGGCCAAGCTGCATTACAATACCGGTGATCTGGATTTCACGGCCCAGCTTACTTCCATCAAGGGCAAGAACCCCGATGTCATCTACTGTCCAGGCTATTTCAAGGAACTGGCCCTCATCGCCCGGCAGGCGAGGGAGGCCGGTATCAAGGCCCCCATTCTCTCCGGTGACGCGGCCCAGGCGGACGAGCTGATCAAGATCGGCGGCAAGGCCGTGGAAGGCCTCTCGTTCACCACCCATTTCGACGAGATGGGCGTGACCACCGAGGCAGGCAAGAAATTCGTCAAGGCGTTCAGGAGTGCCTATCCGGATATCACACCGGACTCGGTCTCCGCCCTTTCCTACGATACCTACAACATCCTCCTCGATGCCATGGAGCGGGCCGGGTCCACGGACAAGGACAAGGTGCGGGCCGAGTTGGAAAAGACCGCCAACTTCGAGGGGGTCACCGGTGTCATGACCATGAAAAACCACGATATGGTCAAGCCGGCGGTCATCCTGACGGTCAAGGACGGCAAGTTCAAGTGGCTGGCCACGGTCAGACCGTGAAGATCCGGCAGGTCACGCTGATCCGGACATGACTGTTCAGCTCTTTCTCCAGCAGCTCATCAACGGCCTGGGCCTGGGCTCGCTCTACGGGCTCATCGCCATCGGCTACACCATGGTCTACGGCATCCTGCGGCTGATCAACTTCGCCCATGGCGACGTGATGATGATGTCGACCTATTTCGCCTTTTTCGGCATTTCCATGTTCAGCCTGCCGTGGTGGCTGGCCGCCCTGGTGGCCATGCTCCTGACCGCCCTGCTGGGGATCGCCATCGATCAGGGCGCCTACCGGCCTCTCCGGCGGGCGCCCCGGATCTCGGCCCTGATCACCGCCATCGGGGTGTCCTTTTTCCTGGAGAACGCCTCCCTCGTTGTCTTCGGTTCCCGGCCCAGGGCCTTTCACCGGCCGGCGATATTCGAGCCGGTCTGGGAGATCGGCTCCATCTCCGTGCTCAGCCTGACCGTCTACACCATCTTCATCACCCTGGCCCTGCTGGTGCTGGTCTACATCATCGTCTACCGCACCAGGATGGGTATGGCCATGCGGGCCGTCTCCAGGGACATGCACACCGTTCCCCTCATGGGGATCGACCTCAACCGGGTGATCGCCTTCACCTTTGGCATGGGATCGGCTCTGGCTGCCGTGGGCGGCATCCTCTGGGCCATGAAATATCCGCAGATCGAGCCCCTCATGGGGATCATTCCGGGACTCAAGGCCTTCGTGGCCGCGGTCCTCGGCGGGATCGGCAACGTCTTCGGGGCCGTCCTGGGCGGCTTCATCCTCGGCATCACCGAGATCATGCTGGTGGCCTTCTGGCCGGAACTCTCCGGGTATCGGGACGCCTTCGCCTTTCTGCTCCTGATCCTGGTGCTCCTCTTCCGTCCCACCGGCATCATGGGGGAGGAACTGCCGGAATGAACAGGGAAGCCAGCTATGCCAGGGCCAGACAACGCTGGTCCCGGCGGACCAGGCGTCGCAACAGTCTCCTCAGCCTGGCCGTGGTTCTCCTGCTCACCGGTCTGCTCTACCTGGCCGGCCGCTACGGAGACGAGTACCAGATCCGGATACTCAACATGGTGGCCATCTACATCACCCTGGCAGTCTCCTACAACCTGATCAATGGCATCACCGGCCAGTTTTCCCTTGAGCCCAACGCCTTTGTCGCCCTGGGCGCCTACAGTTCCGCTCTCCTGACCATGACTCCCGTGGAAAAGGAGATGAATTTCATCATCGATCCCTGTGTGCCCTGGCTGGCCCAGGTGGCCATCCCCTTTCTGCCGGCCGTGGTCATCGGCGGGATCGTGGCCGCGGTCTTTGCCCTGCTCATGGGATTTCCCGTCTTTCGGGTGCGAGGTGACTACCTGGCCATCGTCACCCTGGGATTTGGCGAGGTCATCCGGGTGGTGGCCAACAACCTGCAGACCATCACCAACGGCCCCCTTGGCCTGAAGGGCATCGCCGCCCATACCAACCTCTGGTGGACCTGGGGACTGGCCCTCCTCACCCTGTTCGTCATCGTCCGGCTGGTCAACTCTTCCTATGGCCGGGCCCTGAAGGCGATCCGCCAGAACGAGCTGGCGGCCGAGTCCATGGGAATCAACAGTTTTCGTCATAAACTGCTTGCCTTCACCCTGGCTGCCTTTTTCGAGGGCATGGCCGGGGCCATGCTGGCCCATCTGATCACCACCATCAGCCCCATGCTCTTCACCTTCTTCCTGACCTTCAACCTGCTGATCATCATCGTCCTGGGCGGTCTCGGCTCGATCACCGGCTCGGTGATCGCTGCCATCGGCTTTGCCTGGGGATCAGAGCTGTTGCGGGCCGTGGAGGAACCCATCAATGTCTTTGGCTGGTTCACCATTCCCGGGATTCCCGGCATGCGGATGGTCACCTTTGCGGTCATTCTGATTGCGGCCATGCTCTTCTGGCGGGAAGGAATCATGGGGCGGCGGGAATTTTCCTGGCAGTGGCTGCTGGATACCGTGATGCCGGGGAGAAACAACGGAGCCAGGGAACAGTGAATCTTCTGCAGACCAGCAATCTCACCATGCGGTTCGGTGGCCTGACCGCTGTCTCCGGATTCACGTTGGCGCTGGAACCCGGAGAGCTGGTGGGGCTCATCGGGCCCAACGGTGCCGGCAAGACCACGGTGTTCAACATGCTCACCGGCCGGATCCGGGCCAGCGAGGGGTCGATTCTCTTCCGCAGCGGCGACGGACAGCGGCAGCTTGTCGGTCTGAAGCCGAACCAGATCAACCGGCTGGGCATTGCCAGAACGTTTCAGAACATCCAGCTGCTGCCCGAGATGTCGGTGATGGAAAACGTGCTCATGGCCTGGCACGGCAGGCTGAAATCCCCTTTCTGGGCCCCGGTGCTGGGTCTGCCGTCCTACCGGCGGGAAGAGGAGGCCATGGTGGAAGGGTCACTGGCCCTCCTGGAGCGGGTGAATCTCCTGGACCAGGCGGATAACGAGGCCGGCAGCCTGGCCTATGGTCAGCAGCGGCGGCTGGAGATCGCCCGGGCCCTGGCCACCAGGCCCACCCTTCTTCTCCTGGATGAACCGGCGGCAGGCATGAATCCAAGGGAGACCGCTGCTCTCATGGACCTGATCCGGGAAATCCGGGCCGATTTCGGGCTGACCATCCTGCTCATCGAGCATGACATGAAGTTTGTCATGGGGCTCTGCGAACGGCTGGTCGTCCTGGACCACGGTGTCACCATCGCGGCCGGACTTCCGGAAGAGATCCGCAGCAACGAGCAGGTGATCACCGCCTATCTGGGGGAGAGAAAACATGCTGCACATTGAGAATCTGCATGTGCATTACGGAGGCATTCAGGCCCTGGATGGCATCCGGTTGCGTGTTGAGGAGGGACAGATCGTCACCCTGGTGGGGGCCAACGGAGCCGGCAAGTCCACCACCATCCGGGCGGTCTCTGGTCAGATTCCGCTGCTGGGCGGCACCGTGGAGCAGGGGAAAATCCTCTTTGCCGGTCAGGACATCAGCAACCTGCCCGTGCACCGTATCGCCCGCCTCGGCGTGGTCCAGGTCCCCGAGGGAAGACACATCTTTCCCAATCTGACCATCCTGGAAAATCTGTACATGGGCGGCTACCACCGTTCGCACGACCGGAGCTTCAGCAGGGATCTGGAGCACGTCTTTACGCTTTTTCCCCGTCTCAAGGAACGGCGTCGGCAGCTCGGCGGCACCCTGTCCGGCGGAGAGCGACAGATGCTGGCCATCGGCCGGGCCCTGATGGCCCGGCCCAGGCTGATCATGATGGATGAGCCTTCCCTTGGCCTGTCGCCCAAACTGGTGGACGAGGTGTTCGACATCATCCAGGCCATCAATGCCGAGGGGACCACCATTCTTCTGGTTGAACAGAATGCCATGGCGGCCCTTTCCATCGCCCACCGCGGCACGGTTCTGGAAACCGGCCGCATCGTTTTGGAAGGCGAGGGAAGCCAGCTCCTGGCCGATGACCGGGTCAGGCAGGCCTATCTCGGCTGAGGAAAGCGGACCAGCGCCAATCAGGCAATGGTCACCCCGCCCTGGTCGTCGCCGTCCCCCGGATACCACTCGATCTCGATCTCCAGACTCTTCTTGATCTTGGCCTTTTTGGTTTCCTCTTCCACCTTGATTTCCAGGGTGATGTTGGCGGGAATGTCCAGGGTCACCTCCTGGCCGCCCCCCTTCAGGGAGATGGTCCCGGCTTCCAGCTTGTCTGCCAGCAGACGGAGAAAGGCTGCAGTGTCACGGGCAGACTTCGGCTCCTCGGTCTTGAACAGTACTCGTTCCTTTCCCATGTGCTTACCTCCTTTTTTCTTCTTCCGTTTGAACCGTTTCTTCACCGCGCCCCTGCAATGCAGGAAACAGAGGACAGCCTCCTGGCAGATGCCCGGAATGCGCCGCCTGCCATGCTCCCAGTCCTGGTAGGTCCGGTAAGGGGTGGAGAGGAGTTCACTCATCTCCTTGATGGACAGTCCGAGCTTCAGCCTGTGTTTCCTGAGTTCTTCAGGGGTCATACAGTTTTTTTGTATTGTGTTGTCCTTTTTTTCTCTGAATATGTATATACGCATTGCGTTTAATTTAGTCAAGATTGTTTTTATACGCATTGCGTATTTTTTTCAATGGTGGATCCGACCTTTCCCTTGAGCCGACAGCAAGGATGGTCTATGTTGACGAGCATGAAGATGGATGATCGGCAGCAATCCCTGGCAGTGGTCGGCGGCCGGCGTCTGGGCGATAATCTCATCGAGATGGTCCTGGCGGAAAACGCCCGTCGCGCCGGCTATCGGACCGTTGTCTTTTCCACGATCCTTCTGGAGCTGGCCGACTGGTTTCCTGGCAGGCGGATCAGCCCGTCCCTTGACCTGGACGATGCCGGCAACCTGGATGAGCTGGCAGGGTTTTCCCGGATCCTTTATCCCAAGCCGCCCAGGGAGCAGGTCCGGGACCGGGTGGCCGGTCGCTGGCTTGCCTATGGGCAGGTGTTCGCTGCGCACGACACCCGGGTCAGGGCCATGGTTCGTGTCTGCCGGGAGATGCTCCGCCTGGAGCAGGTGACTGCCGAAAACGGCATTCGGCCGCCATCCAGCCTGCAGTGGCGGAAGCATGGCCGTCGGGTCTGTCTGCATCCGACCAGTGCGGAGGAGAGCAAGAACTGGCCTGCCGCCCGGTTCAGCATCCTGGCGGCCCGACTGGAACAGGCAGGATTCGAGCCGGTTTTCATCATGAGTGCAGCGGAACTGGAAGGTTGGCGTCCCCTGCTGGGAGACCGGTTTCCAGTCCGCGGATTCGCCTCCATCGCCGACTGTGCCGCTTTCCTGTACGAGTCCGGTTTCTTTATCGGCAACGATTCCGGTGGCGGACACCTGGCCTCTTGTCTGCATATTCCCGTCCTGAGTATCCACGGCCGCCGGGGCAAGGCCAGGCAGTGGCGGCCCGGCTGGGGCTGCGTGGAGGTGGTGACACCGACCTTCAACCTCATCGGGTCCTCCCTGCGCCAGCGGTGCTGGAAATATTTCCTGACGGTCCGCAAGGTGGAGCAGGCCTTTTACCGCCTGACCAAACAGGCGACCGGCCTCGACTCCCCGTTTCTGCACGGTTCCGCTTGAACCCGGCGCATTGATTGAGTATACAGGACAGGACAACGCAGCCAGCAGGCTGCCTGATACCGTGATCATGCCGGGGAGGGGGTACCATGGGAACATACGACGAGGTCTTTGCAAAGAGCATTGAGCAACCCGAGGAATTCTGGGCCGAGGCCGCAGCGGCCATCGATTGGTACAGGCCGTGGGACACGGTCCTGGACCGTTCTGACCCGCCGTTCTACCGCTGGTTCCGCGGCGGTGAACTGAATACCTGCTACAACGCCCTGGACCGGCACGTGGAAAACGGTCGCGGCGATCAGGCCGCCGTGATCCACGATTCACCTGTGACCGGAACCATTCGCACCATCACCTATCGGGAGCTCCGCGATCAGGTGGCCACCTTTGCCGGCGCTCTCCGTGACCAGGGAGCGAAAAAAGGCGATACGGTCATCATCTACATGCCCATGATTCCGGAGGCCCTGGTGGCCATGCTGGCCTGTGCCCGCCTGGGAGTGGTCCACTCGGTGGTCTTTGGCGGCTTTGCGGCAAACGAGCTGGCCATCCGCATCGACCATGCCCGCCCCCGGATGATCATCTGCGCCTCCGGAGCCATCGAAGGCCGGAAGACCCTGGCCTATAAACCCCTGGTGGACGCGGCCATCGAACAGTCCGAACACAAGCCGGAAAAGACCATTGTCTTCCAGCGCGACGTTATCCCTGCAGATCTGCAGAGTCCCACTGACCTGGACTGGAACGACATCGTCCGGGAGGCGGCACCTGCCGACTGTGTGCCCGTCGGGGCCACCGATCCCCTTTATATCCTGTACACCTCCGGTACCACCGGCATGCCCAAGGGAGTGATGCGGGACAACGGCGGTCATGCCGTGGCCCTCCACTGGACCATGAAACACGTCTACAACGTGGAGCCGGGAGATGTCTACTGGGCCGCTTCGGACGTCGGCTGGGTGGTCGGCCACTCCTACATCGTCTACGGACCGCTTCTCTACGGCTGCACCACAGTGGTCTACGAGGGCAAACCCATCGGCACTCCGGATGCCGGGGCCTTCTGGCGGGTCATCTCCCAGCACGGGGTCAGGGTGATGTTTACCGCCCCGACAGCCTTCAGGGCCATAAAAAAGGAGGACCCGGACGGCGTCCTGCTCAGGCAATATGACCTGTCCTCGTTCAAGGCCCTGTTCCTGGCCGGAGAACGGCTTGACCCGGATACCTATCACTGGGCCAGGGAGCTGCTGCAGGTACCGGTGATCGACCACTGGTGGCAGACCGAGACCGCCTGGGCCATTGTCGCCAATCCCCTGGGAATCGAACAGTTTCCGGTCAAGGCAGGTTCCCCTACCAAGCCGGTGCCCGGTTACGATGTCCGCATCCTGGATGACGAGGGCAGGGAGCTGGCCGCCGGTCAGGAAGGCAACATCGTGGTCAGGCTGCCCCTGCCGCCCGGCACCCTGGCCACCCTGTGGCGCAATGACGAGCGGTTCGTCTCCTCCTACATGTCCACCTTTCCCGGTTACTACGAGACCAGTGACGGCGGCTACATCGACGAGGATGGTTATGTCTACGTCATGGGCCGCATCGACGATGTGATCAACATTGCCGGCCACCGGCTCTCCACCGGGGCCATGGAAGAGGTCATCGCCACCCATCCCCATGTGGCCGAGTGCGCGGTTTTCGGCACCAGCGACGCCCTCAAGGGACAGAAACCCCTGGGCCTGGTGGTCCTCAAGGCGGGTGTGGAGTGCGACGAAGAGGAACTGAAGGCCGACCTTGTCCGGATGATCCGGGAAAAGATCGGCCCCATTGCCTGCTACCGGGAAACGGCCGTGGTCGGACGGCTGCCCAAGACCAGGTCCGGCAAGATCCTTCGCGGCACCATGCGCTCCATCGCGGCCGGCCAACCATACCGGCTGCCGTCCACCATCGATGATCCGGCCATCCTGGACGAGATCACCGAGGCCCTGCAGGCCATGGGGTATCCGGAGCAGCCGGCCGGAAAATGAGGCAGCGCTACCGGGTCCTCATCGGCAAGCCCGGCCTGGACGGTCATGACAGGGGGGCGCGTTTCATCGCCCGTGCCCTGCGGGATGCCGGTTTCGAGGTGATCTACACCGGCATCCGCCGCACGCCCGAGGAAATCGCCGCAGCAGCCGTGCAGGAGGACGTCGCCGCAGTCGGTCTTTCCTCCATGTCGGGAGCCCACCTGCGCCTCTTTCCGGCCGTTGCAGAGGCCCTGGCGCGGGCCGGGGCCGCCGATATCCCGATCCTGGGGGGCGGTATCATCCCGGACGAGGACCGGCCTCTTTTGGAGCAGGCCGGCATCAGCGGTATCTATACTCCCGGCACACCCGTGGACACCATCGTCCAGGCCTTCCGCGAGGCCTGTGAACGGCATTACAGGGGACGGCAATGACCGGGCTGGACCGGCTGCTTCGGGAGGTGCACGCCGGTAATCCACGCAGTGTGGCCAGGGCCATCACCCTGGTGGAAGACGGGCTGGAGCAGGGGACGGCCATCCTGGCTTCCCTGGACCGGCAACGGCTGGCCAGGGCCCTGGTGGTGGGGATTACCGGCCCGGTCGGTGCGGGCAAGTCCACCCTGACCGGAAGGCTGGTCCGATTTTTTCTGGATCAGGGGGAGCGGCTTGGTATCGTGGCCGTCGATCCTTCCTCTCCCTTCAGTGGCGGCGCCCTGCTCGGAGACCGGGTCCGGATGATGACCCAGGCAACGGATGATCGGGTGCTGATTCGATCCATGGCCACCCGGGGCCGGCTGGGCGGACTTTGCACAGCAGCCGGGGCCGCGGTGCGGATCATGGCGGCCGCCGGGTACCGGCTGATCCTGGTGGAGACTGTGGGCGTGGGACAGTCGGAATGGGACGTGGCCCGTCTGGCCGATATCACCCTGGTGGTCCTGGCGCCCGGCTTTGGTGACGACATCCAGGCCATGAAGGCCGGTTTGCTGGAGGTGGCCGACCTGCTCGTGATCAACAAGGCCGACCTGCCCGGAGCCCGGAAGCTGCTCCTGGAGCTGCAGGGCATGGCTGAGAAGGATGTTTTGGAGACCAGTGCAGTGCGGGACGAGGGAATAGGGCGCCTGGGACAGCGCATTCTGGAGCTGGAACAGGAACTGAGAAGAACAAACAGGCTGGAGGAGGGCCGCCGCCAGGCCCGGGAATCGGAGGCCCTGGACTGGCTGCTGGAGCGGCTCAGGGAACCGCTTGCCCGTCTTGTCCGGGAGGAGGGCGCCGCAGGGTGCGATCCCCGGATCACGGCCGAACGGCTGCTGGAAAGGATAGGGGCACTCGGATGACAGAGGACAGAAAGACAGCCCATCCGGCCGTCATCTCCTGGGAGGAGAACGAACTGGCCGCCGCCCTTGCCCGCTTTCCCGAGCGGAGGCCCCGTTTTATCCGTCATGGCGGAGAGGAGATTCCTCGCCTGGCCCTGCCTGACCATCCGGATGACCGGTACCTGGAATCCGTGGGTTTTCCAGGCCGTTTCCCCTTTACCCGTGGCGTACAGCCCACCATGTATCGGGGCCGGCTGTGGACCATGCGCCAGTACGCCGGTTTTTCCACTGCCGCTGCCACCAACGAACGCTTCCGTTTCCTGCTCGATCAGGGCCAGACCGGCCTGTCCGTGGCCTTTGATCTGCCCACCCAGATCGGCTACGATTCCGACGATCCGCTGGCCCTGGGCGAGGTGGGCAGGGTGGGTGTGGCCATCGATACCCTGGCGGACATGGAGATCCTCTTTGCCAATATTCCCCTGGACCGCATCTCCACTTCCATGACCATCAATGCCCCGGCCATGATCCTCCTGGCCATGTACGTGGTGGTGGCGGAAAAGCAGGGTGTGAAAGCCTCCCGGCTCAGGGGAACCATTCAGAACGATATCCTCAAGGAGTATGTGGCCAGGGGCACGTACATCTTCCCTCCCGGTCCGTCCCTGCGGCTGATCACCGACATTTTTCGCTGGTGCGCTGCAGAGGCTCCCCGGTTCAACACCATCTCCATCTCAGGCTATCACATCCGCGAGGCTGGCTCCACGGCCGCCCAGGAAGTGGCCTTTACCCTGGCCAACGGTCTCGCCTATGTGCAGACAGCCCTGGATGCAGGCCTCGACCTGGACCGGTTCGCTCCCAGGCTGGCCTTTTTCTTCAGTGCTTCCTCCGACCTGCTGGAGGAGGTGGCCAAGTTCCGGGCCGCCCGTCGGCTCTGGGCCAGACTGATGCGGGAACGGTTCAATCCCGCTGATCCCCGTTCCATGATGCTCAGGTTCCATACCCAGACCGGCGGCTCCACCCTGACCGCACAGCAGATCGACAACAATATCGTCCGGGTGACCATCCAGGCCCTGGCTGCTGTCCTGGGCGGCACCCAGTCCCTGCACACCAACTCGCGGGACGAGGCCCTGTCCCTGCCGGCCGAGGATTCGGTGCGCACGGCCCTGCGGACCCAGCAGATCATCGCCCATGAATCCGGAGTGGCCGAGACCGTGGATCCCCTGGCCGGTTCCTACTATGTGGAGCAGCTCACCGATACCATCGAAGAGGAGGCCAGGGGGCTGATTGACGAGATCGACGGCCAGGGAGGGGTGGTCTCCTGTATCGAGAACGGGTTCATCGCTTCCCGGATCGGAGAGGCCGCCTACACCTACCAGCAGGAGATCGAACAGGGTGAGCGGATCATCGTGGGCGTAAACAGTTACCAGGCAGAGGAAGCGACGCACCTTTCCCTGCACAGGATCGATCCTGCCGTGGAGGAGGAACAAAAGGCCCGTCTGGCCGAAGTGAAGGCAGGCCGGGATCAGGCCCGGGTGCGTGCTGTTCTGGCAGCCCTTGACCGGGCGGCGCGTGCGGAGAGCGAAGATCTCATGGAACCGGTGCTGGCAGCCGTGCGGGCCTATGCATCGGTGGGTGAGATCTGCGGCGTCCTGCGCCGGGTTTTTGGCGAATACCGGGAGAGACAGTGGTAAACCGGGCATCCGGTCCGGGAGAGGGAAGGTCATGGTATAGAAAGGGACACGGGAGAGATGACCAGTATCGACAGGGAAAAGATGGCTGAAGAGGCGGTGGCACTGTTTCAGCAGCACATGCACTGAAGCCAGGCCATGCTCGGCGCGTGCGCCGGGTTGTTTCGCCGGGAACCGCCAGGAGACGAGCTGATGGCTGCCCTGGCCCCCTTCGGCGGCGGCCTGGGTTCCAGTGGCCGGCTTTGCGGCATCCTGCCTGGGGCATTGGCGGTGATCGGCTTTACCCTGGGCAAGACCGGCCCGGAGAGGCGGGATCACAGGGCCATGTGGAAGCTCAGCCACGGGATGGTCCGGCGGTTCGAGGAGATCTGCCGGGAATTCGGCGGCACCGACTGTGCCGATATCGCCGGCGTGAACTGGAAAGACAGGAAGGCGGTGAGGAACTTTTATCGGGGCGGTCCCGGCTCGAGCCGGTCCAACTGTGTCCGGGTCATCCGGGCTGCCGTCCTGGCCTTGCACGATCTCGTGGCAGAATACCTGTCCGGCCAGGAGGAGGCGGGAAGCTCATGCTCACCAGAATAGACCATATCGGTATAGCGGTCCACTCCATCGAGGAGGCCCGGTCGCTGTACGAACAGGTGCTGGGGCTGGTCTGCGAACAGATCGAGGAGGTTCCTGCCCAGAAGGTTCGTGTCGCCCTGTTCCGGCTTGGCGAGGTACATATCGAGCTGCTCGAACCCACCAGCAGGGAGAGCCCGGTTGCCGCCTTTCTAGCCAGGCGGGGCGAGGGCATCCATCATATCGCCTACCGCAGCGATGACCTGGAGGAGGAGCTGCAGCGGGCGGTGGAGCACGGCTGTCGTCTCATCGACAGCCGCCCGGGAACCGGAGCCGGCGGGAAGCGGATCGCCTTTCTCCATCCCGGATCCACCCATGGCGTGCTGACCGAGATCTGCACGCCTGTCCAGGAAAATTCCACAACTTGAGAATATGGAAGATATCGTACAACAACTCGATGCCAAGCGGGAGGCGGCCCGCCAGGGCGGCGGCAGGAAACGGATCGACATCCAGCACGGCAAGGGCAAGCTGACGGCCAGGGAACGGATCGAGCTGTTCCTGGATGCCGGCACCTTCGAAGAGTGGGATATGTTCGTGGAGCACCGTTGCGTGGACTTCGGCATGGCCGAGCGCAGGATCCCAGGCGACGGCGTGGTCACCGGTTACGGCACGGTCTGCGGCAGACTGGTTTTTGTCTTCAGCCAGGATTTCACCGTGTTCGGCGGCTCGCTCTCCATGGCCCATGCGGAAAAGATCTGCAAGATCATGGACCATGCCATCAAGGTGGGAGCCCCGGTGGTGGGGCTCAACGACTCGGGCGGAGCCAGGATCCAGGAGGGGGTCGACGCCCTGGCCGGCTATGCCGATGTCTTCCAGCGCAATGTCCTGGCTTCAGGTGTTATCCCCCAGATCTCCATGATCATGGGACCCTGCGCCGGTGGGGCTGTCTATTCGCCCGCCATGACCGACTTCATCTTCATGGTCCGGGATACCTCCTACATGTTCGTCACCGGGCCCGAGGTGGTGAAGACCGTCACCCACGAGGTGGTGACGGCCGAAGAGCTGGGCGGCGCCCCGACCCATACCACCCGATCCGGGGTGGCCGATCTGGCCTTTGAGAACGACGTGGAGGCTTTGCTCATGCTGCGCCGTTTTGTCAACTTTCTCCCCTCCAGCAACCGGGAACCTCCCCCGGTCTGGCCCTGCAGCGACCCGGCCGAACGGGTGGAATATTCCCTGGACAGCCTCATTCCGGACGATCCCAACAAACCCTATGACATGCGGGAACTGATCGTCAAGGTGGTGGACGAGTACGATTTTTTCGAGCTGCAGCCCGATTTTGCCGCCAACATCATCACCGGGTTCGCCCGTATGCAGGGGTCCACGGTGGGGATTGTCGCCAATCAGCCCCTGGTCCTGGCCGGCTGCCTGGACATGGCCTCGGCCCGCAAGGCGGCCCGTTTCGTTCGCTTTTGCGACGCCTTCAACATCCCCATCATCACCTTTGTCGATGTGCCCGGCTTTCTGCCCGGCACGGTACAGGAGTACGGCGGCATCATCAAGCACGGCGCCAAGCTGATCTATGCCTTTGCCGAGGCCACCGTGCCCAAGGTGACCGTCATTACCCGCAAGGCCTACGGCGGCGCCTATGACGTGATGAGTTCCAAGCACCTGCGGGGTGATGTCAACTTTGCCTGGCCTTCTGCCGAGATCGCGGTCATGGGACCCAAGGGGGCTGTGGAGATCATCTTTCGTGCAGACAGCGGGGACGAGGCACGCCTCAGGGAACGGACCAGGGAGTACACGGCCCGTTTCGCCAATCCCTTTGTAGCCGGGAGGCGGGGATTCATCGACGACGTGATCATGCCGCACAACACCAGGACCAGGATCTGCCGTTCCCTGGCCATGCTGCGTGACAAGAAGCTGGAAAATCCCTGGCGCAAACACGGCAATATCCCCCTGTAACGGAGTGCATTCATGTTCAGGAAGATACTCATTGCAAACCGGGGCGAGATAGCCTGCCGGATCATCCGCACCGCCCGGGCCATGGGGATTCAGACCGTGGCCGTCTATTCGGATCCGGACCGCTCGTCCCTGCACGTGCAGATGGCCGACGAGGCGGTCCGGATCGGTCCAGCAACTCCTGCGGAAAGTTACCTGGCCATGGACAGGATCGTTGCCGCCTGTCGTCGGACCGGAGCCGAGGCCGTCCATCCCGGGTATGGCTTTCTTTCAGAAAACAGCGCGTTCTGCCGTCTGCTGGAGGAGCAGGGTATCGTCTTTATCGGTCCGCCGGCCCGGGTGCTCACCGACATGGGCGACAAGATAACCTCCAAGCGGATCGCGGCCCGGGCCGGGGTCAACGTCATCCCGGGTCGCGAAACCATTGTCCGGGATGCAGACGAGGCAGTGCAGGCTGCCGCTGCCATCGGCTACCCGGTGATGCTCAAGGCCTCGGCCGGTGGAGGCGGAAAGGGCATGCGCATCGTCGGTAACGATACCGAGTGCCGGGAGGGATTCGAACGCGCTGCCAGCGAGGCCAGGTCGAGCTTTGGCGACGATCGGATCCTGATCGAGAAGTTCATCCTCAGGCCCCGTCACATCGAGGTGCAGATCCTGGCCGACCAGCATGGCAACGTGGTCTACCTGGGCGAACGTGAATGTTCCCTCCAGCGGCGGCACCAGAAGGTCATCGAGGAGGCCCCTTCCGCTTTCCTCGATCCGGTGACCCGCAGGCGGATGGGTGAGCAGGCGGTGATGCTTGCCAGGGCCGCCGGTTATCACTCTGCCGGCACGGTCGAATACATCGTCGATCAGGACCGGAACTTCTACTTCCTGGAGATGAATACCCGCCTCCAGGTCGAACATCCGGTCACCGAGATGGTCACCGGCCTGGATCTGGTGGAACTGATGATCCGGATTGCGGCTGGCGAGACCCTGCCCCTGAGCCAGGAGGAAGTGCGGATCCAGGGGTGGGCCATGGAATGCAGAATATACGCCGAGGATCCGCAACGGGATTTTATGCCTTCCACGGGCCGTCTGGTCACCTGCCTGGTTCCGGACGAGGTGGAGGGCAGGGTGCGGGTGGAGACCGGCGTGATCGAAGGCAGCGAGATTTCCGTGCACTATGATCCGCTGATCGCCAAGCTGGTCACCTGGGGGCAGGACAGGGAGCGGTGCCTGGCCACCATGCAGGATGCCCTGGACGAGTATGTCATCCAGGGGGTACGCCACAACATCAACTTCCTGGCTGCCCTTGTCGGCCACCCGGATTTTCGGGCCGGCGATTTCACCACCGCGTTCATTGCCGAACAGTTCCCGGAGGGTTTTGCCGACAGCGATGTCCAGCTTGACGATCCGGCCCTGCCCATCGTGGTGGCCGGTATCGTCCACAGGCTGTATATGGACAGGGCCGCCCAGATCAGCGGTCAACTGGCTGGGCACGAGCGTCGGGTCCAGGACTCCTGGGTGGTGATCAGCCGCGGTCAGTTCCACGAGATCACGGTCCGGCCGTTTCAGTCCGACTGTTGTTACCGGGTGGACTACGGCACCAGTCACTACGGGGTCAAGACAGACTGGCGGTTTTGCCAGAAACTGTTTCGGGCTACCATCAACGGCAGCCGCTTCTGCTGCCAGGTGCAGCGCGATGGCATCGGTTACCAGATCATCCACCGGGGCTGCCGAACCGAGGCCCTGGTGCTTACGCCAAGGGCAGCCGAGCTGTACCGGCTCATGCCCGGCAAGACCCGGAATGATCTTTCCAGATTCCTGGTGGCGCCCATGCCCGGTCTGCTGGTCAAGCTGTCGGTGGCAGAGGGGCAGGAGGTCAAGGCAGGTGAGGAACTGGCCGTGATCGAGGCCATGAAGATGGAAAATGTCCTCCGCGCCCCGGTGGATACCAGGGTCACCCGTATCGTCGCCGATCTCGGCGACAGCCTGACCGTGGATCAGATCATCCTGGAGTTCGAGTAGGGAACGATGCAAAGCCGAATCACCTTGTTACTGCTTCTCTTGTTGGGGGCCTCTTTTGGTCTGCTGACCACAGTTCCAGCCGGGCAGGCCCTTGCCTTTTCAGGTGATGTGCAGCATGACGGCAGGGTCGGGCCGGAGGATGTCATAGCCGCCCTGCAGGTTCAGGACGGCAATGCAGGTGAACTCGGGGTGACCGCGGCCGCCGATGTGGACGGAGACGGCAGGATCGGCCTGGCAGAGGCGGTCTTTGGCCTGCAGAATCTCGGGGCTGGTGTCAGGCGGCCCTTTCCCGCCCATCTCGACTATGGAGCAGGGACCATCCGGCCGACGAATCATACCCGGCAGGAACAGGACGATCATGTTCGGGCCCTTTATGATCACTGGAAGGCGGATTTTCTGGTGGGAGCGGGTACAGACAGTCAGGGGCACGCCCTGTACCGGGTTGCCACCGGTATTGGCTCGGCTGCCACAGTCTCCGAGGGACAGGGTTTCGGGATGCTCATCACCGTCCTGATGGCCGGTCATGATCCGGATGCCCGCACCCTGTTCGATGGCCTGTGGTATTATGCCCGGGCATTTCCCAGTGGGATTGATCCCCGACTCATGACCTGGAAGATACAGGATAATACGGTGGTGGAGGGCAACGACTCGGCATTTGACGGGGATAGCGATATCGGCCTGGCCCTGCTGCTGGCCGATGCCCAGTGGGGTAGTGACACCGGACCGGTGGATTATCTCCACGAGGCCCGGAACCTGATCCAGGCCATCGAGGAGTCCACCATCGGCCCGGAAAGCCGCCTGCCGCTCCTGGGCGACTGGGTGGATCCCGCCGGTAGCGTGTACAACCAGTTTGGCTTCCGGTCTTCGGATTTCATGCCGGCCCATTTTCGCTGTTTTGCCCGGGCGAGCGGTGATCCCGGCTGGAATCAGGTGATAGCCGCCACCGCTGCCGCCATCCAGACCATCCAGGAGGAGCACAGTCCCCTGACCGGCCTGCTGCCTGATTTCATCGTCCAGTGCCAGGCAGGCGCCTGTCTCCCGGCATCTCCCTATTTTCTGGAGGGCCCCCATGACGGCCACTATTACTACAATGCCGGCCGCGATCCCTGGCGGATCGGCATGGACGCCCTGCTCAACGGCGATCCCGTATCCAGGATGATCGTCCGACGGATGATCGACTGGCTGGTTGCGGCGACCGGCGGCGATCCGGCCAACATCAAGGCCGGATACAAACTGGACGGCACACCCATCTCCAACTATTTCACGGCCTTTTTCCTGGCTCCCTTCGGGGTCGCGGCCATGACCGCACCGGATTACCAGCAGTTTCTCAATGGGCTGTACGACAGGGTGTATGCCAGCCGGGAGGGATACTACGAGGATTCCGTCAACCTGCTTGCCATGCTCGTCATGACCGGCAACTTCTGGCTGCCGTAGCCCTGGAACCGCCCCACTTGCGGCCAGGGGAGATCGTGTGGAGATGCGGTGCCTGTGATCGACTACGATCAGCCTGCTCCGCGGACCAGGTCCAGAAGCTGGTTCAGGCTCCGCGCCCGATGACGCAGCCTGCCCACAGCCTCCTTTCCCCGGGGCGAGAGGCGCTGCCAGCCCCACCTGGCCCGGCGCAACCCTTCCTCCCATCCCTCCCGCTGGAGGTAGTGAGGCAGGTTGACATCGAAAAAGGAGATGGAATCCGCATCGGCCAGCAGATCACTTTCCGGATCTCCGCCGCATTCGTGGTTGATCACCAGCTCACCGGTTCGGCTGACCACTTCCCGGGTCAGTGCCCATCCCTGGAGCAGCGTGGTGAGCAGGATGGCGGATCGGCGGGCATGGGCCGCCTTGAAGCTGTCATAGTCCGGATACCTGTCCCGTCTGGTCCTGGGCGGTATGGCCCGGTCGATATCGTGGCCCAGGGCGGCCAGGCGCAGGGGCAGCGGGGCTTCCGGTTCCAGGTGCAGCAGCCAGAAGAGGGTGTTCTCGCCGTGGAGCGGATCTTCCGGTACAGGCGACAGGCCCAGGACAGCCCGAATGCCTTCCCGGATCTCCGCTGGAATCTCCTGCTCAACCACGCCGCACCACCACCAGCCGGCGGCCGACCTCGATGTTCATGATCAGGGCGATCAGGAAGAGGACCGGGACGATCTGGTCGAGGAGGGCGGCCAGGAAGACCAGAAAGATACGCAGGTCCCGACCGAGCCGAAAACCGACACCCGAGGCCGGCAGCCTGGCCGCCATCATCCGGTCATACTTGTCAGCCGTGTAGCTGAGCATGAAGGAGCCGATAATGGCTGCAAAACCGATCCACAGCAGCCAAAAAGCGGGCGCTACGGCATAGCGGTGAATGGTCAGGCCGAAGAGGAGCAGAGCATCGCTGTACCGGTCGAGTACCGCGTCGAACCAGGCCCCATAGTCGGACTGCATGTACTTCAGCCTGGCCACCTCCCCATCGCAGCCGTCGATGACCGAGGCAACCTGGGCCAGCAGGCCGCCCAGGGCCAGGGTGAGCCGGCCACCCTGGAGAAGGAGCAGGGTGGCCAGCACGGACAGGAGAAAGGAGAACAGGGAGATCTGGTTCGGAGTGACCGGGTACCGGACCAGATACCGGCTCAACCGCATGGAAAGCGGCCGGTTGAGCCGGGCTGCCACCGGCCCGTCAGAGATCTTGCCCCGCAGCCGGTGCAAGAGCGCGTCCTCGGCCCGCCGGAAGGCAGCCTCGTCGTCCACGTCGATCCAGAAACAGCCGCCGACATCAACGGCTCGGACCAGGCCGCGACCGGCCAGACGCCGCACCGCCCCGGTCAGGCTGGTATCGCCGTCGACGGAAGCCTCTTCCAGGGCGGACAGCAGCACCGGAGAACCCAGAAAGCCCCCCGTATCCAGGCCGTCGTAGGTGGTGAGATCCTTGCCGATGGCTGTCACCATTCCTCCCTGCTGCCTGACCTTGGTGACATCTGCGGGATCGGCCAGCGGATTGTTCCGGTCGGTATCCACGGCCAGGGCGATGCCCCTGCCCGGGTCGGCCGCTGCCAGCCGCCTGATCAGCTCGGCCTCCAGAAGATGATCGGCCATGAGGAGCAGAAACCGTTCTTGCAGCAGATCCCTGGCCGCCAGGATCGAACTGCCGTTTTCCGCCTCCTGCCAGCGCCGGTTCTCCACCGTGGTGATGGGGCAGCCGAGCCGATCGGCAAGACCGGCCAGAAAATTCTCCAGGGCCCGGCCTTGGTAACCTGTCACCACGACGAAATCGGTCGCACCTGCCGCGAGGGCTGTGCGGATGACCCGTTCGATCAGGGCCACGCCAAGCAGCTTGGCGAGCGGCTTGCTCGGGGCCCTATGACGTAGCCGCGAGCCCTTCCCGGCGGCGATAATCAGGCATTGCATGGACCTTGTCCTTCGGATCCTTGGTGATAAATGCCTCGGTCATCCGCCAGGCCTCTTCGTCGGTGTACTGGCGGGCCGGATGCTTGCAGAAATAGGCCGAGGGCGCCTGGAGCACCCCTCCCTGTCCGCGGTCCAGGGCCAGTTTGGCACAGCGGATGGAATCGATGGCCACTCCTGCGGAGTTGGGGGAGTCCTCCACGGAAAGCCGCAACTCGAGGTCCATGGGTACGTCGCCGAAGAGCTTGCCTTCCATGCGGATGAAGCAGATCTTGTTGTCGTTCTGCCAGGGTACATAGTCACTGGGCCCAACATGGATGTTCTCGTCTTCCAGGCGCCGGGCCGTCACAGCCTGGACCGCCTCGGTCTTGGATTCCTTTTTGGAGGCCAGCCTGGCCCGGTTGAGCATGTTGAGAAAATCCGTGTTGCCACCGGTATTGAGCTGGTAGGTCCGCTCCAGCCTGACACCCCGCTTCTTGAACAGGTCTGTCAGGGTTCGGTGGGTGATGGTGGCTCCAAGCTGGGCCTTGATGTCGTCTCCGATGATGGGGATGTTTTTCTCCGCGAACCGGGCTGCCCATTCCGGATCACTGGCAATGAATACCGGAATGTTGTTGACAAAGGCCACTCCGGCTTGCAGGGCGCACTCGGCATAAAACCTGGTAGCCTCCTCCGACCCCACGGGCAGGTAGTTCATCAGGATCTCGGTTCCTGTCTCCCTCAGAATCCGGACGACCTCTTCTTTGTCCGGTTCCGGTTCCTCCGCAAGGACAAAGGTCCGTCCCTCCGGATAGTCGGCCATGTGTTCGGAGAATCCGTCCATGATCCGCCCCATGCGAACCTTGACCCCGCTTTCCGGCAGATCCGGGCAGAAACGGGTGGTACAGTTGGGTGGCGCAAAGACCGCCTCGTTGACATCCCTGCCCACCTTGCGGGCATCGATGTCAAAGGCGGCCACCACCTCGATGTCGCCTGGCCTGTACCCGCCGATTTCCCAATGCATCAGACCAATGGCCTCTTCAGGCGACCTGTCACGGTAATAGTGGATTCCCTGGACGAGCGAACTGGCACAGTTGCCTACTCCGATGATACCGATCTTGATCTTTCCCATATGACATATACCTCCTTTTTTATGCTTTACCTCCGGATCAGGGCTGGAACCTGGCAGGATCCCATGGCGAATACGCCTGGAAGAACGTCCGCCGATCGGATCTCCGGTCGGCACGCCACTGCTCCGGTTGTACATTGAAAAACCAAAACAACCGGTCCTTGAAGATTACGATGCCCTGAAAGATCAGACTGTTCGCACAGGATCACGGAATGCAGCCCCTGTTACCGCAGTCAGATGATGATCAGTCCGGGGGCAAAGGATTCCCTTGCCGCGACATCGGATGAAATGCGATCCTTCAGGGTCTCCCAAGACCGTACGGGAAACGATATGTCCGGGAGTTGGGACAGAAAGAGAAAAAGACAGGATAAGAGCGCAAAAAACGTTGCCGAGAAAACGATCTGTTCCAGTACCGCAAACATATCGCTACCCAACCGTTTTTTTCATCAAGAAATCAGGATGCCTGTCCGGATCGGAGTGTTTTTCGTTCCGGTTCAGAGTGTATGAAGGATGAAATCAGGCAGCTCGAGGCTGTTCCGAAAAAACTTCATACACCCCGGAGTTCGGACGAAAACACCAGGTACGAACAGACACCGGATAAACTATAAGTCTCTTTTTTTGAGAGTCAAGGTGGACAACGATATTGGTCCTGTTGCAGAGCGAATTTTTTGTCTGGAGGATCCACTGTGTCTGTCCCCTCTGCTTCCAGAGCAAGGCCACGGATGCGGAGAGGATCGGCAATAATCCGATCAGGTGGCGAGAGGTCATTGACACCGTTTGCTTTGCATGGTGCCCTCCTGGTAGATAAGCAGGGTGGCCCGGCTGAAAGAAGGTCGGGTCATCTGTCCCGTTCGGTTCGGTATTCGCTGGAAACGATGGCATGGCGCCGCATGATCTTCTGCAGGGCTGCCCGGGTAAGGCCGGAGAGTTCGGCGGCCTGGGAGACATTGCCCCTGGTCCGTTCCAACAGGCTGCGCACATAATCCACCGTAAAGGCGCTGATCACCCGCTCCTTGGCGTCCTTGTACAGCTCCACCGGGCCGTCCGTCCGGAGGGCGGTTGCGCGGTTTTCCTCTCGGCGGCCAGGTTTCCGCAGATAGTGGACATCGATGATCTCGTGGGGGCAGAAGAGCACCGCTCCCCGGACCACGTTCTGCAGCTCCCGGACATTGCCCGGCCAGTCGCGCTCCATGAGTTCCTCCAGTGCCTCCAGGGAAAACCGTTTTTCCCTGATTTCCAACTCACAGCAAACCTGGCGGGTGAAGTGGTTGACCAGCAGGGGAATGTCTTCCCTGATTTCGGCCAGGGACGGGGTCTGGAGGGTGACCACGTTGAGCCGGTAGAACAGGTCTTCCCGGAAGGTGTGGTTCCTGATTTTTTCCTCCAGATTGGAGTTGGTACAGGCGATGATGCGCACATCCACGGATCTGGTCCGGGTGGAGCCGATGGGCTTGACCTCCTGTTCCTGGAGGACCCGGAGCAGTTTGGTCTGTACGGAGACCGGGATGTCGCCGATCTCGTCCAGGCAGAGGGTCGAGCCGTCCGCCTCCACGAACAGGCCGGGCTGATCCCGGTCCGCCCCGGTGAAAGCACCCCGGCAGTGACCGAAGAGTTCGCTTTCCAGGAGATGCTCCGGAATGGCCGGGCAGTTGACCATGACCATGGGGCGGTTACGCCGTTTGCTCAGGCTGTGGATGGCCCGGGCGGTCAGTTCCTTGCCGGTGCCGGACTCGCCCCGGATGAGCACGGTGTAGTCGCTGCGGGCCGTGGTCCGGATCCCGTGGTAGAGACGCTGCATGGGGCGGGACTGGCCCACGAAGTTGGCAAAGGGCGCCTTTTCGCACACCCGCTGCCGCAGGTCCAGGTTCTCACGCACCAGCTGGTTGTGTTCCAACCCCTTGCGCAGGGCGCGGAAAAGGCCGGCCTTGTCAAAGGGCTTGGTGATGAAGTCGTAGGCGCCGCTCTTGATGGCCTCCACAGCAGTCTCGATGCTGCCGTAACCGGTCATCATGATCACGGTGAGCAGGGCATCGATGCGCCGCATCTCCCTGAGGAGGTCGATGCCGTTCATGTCCGGCATCTGGATATCCAGGAGGGCCAGGTCGATGGGCTTGCGGCTGACAAGTTCCAGGGCCCGCTCCGCATGCGCCTCGGTGTGGATGATCAGGTCGTCGAACTCCCGGCCCAGCATTCGCTTGAGGCCCTGGAGCATATCGGCTTCATCGTCCACGATCAGGATCTGCTGCTGGTTCACTCCATGTCTCCTTCCGGTAGAGTTTCGTAACATGGCAGGGTTATCGTAAACCTTGTCCACTCGCCCGGCGAGCTCTCGACCTGGATCTCGCCGTCGTGATCCTTGATGATCCCGTAGCTCACCGACAGCCCCAGGCCAGTACCCATGCCCTGGGGCTTGGTGGTGAAGAAGGGATCAAAGATCTTGGGCAGGATCTCGGCATCGATGCCCTGGCCGTCATCCTCCACGATCACGCATACCTGCCGCCGGGCCGGCAGGTACATGGACTCGACCAGGATCTGGCCCTCTCCGCTTATGGCATGGGCGCTGTTCATGAACAGGTTGAGAAAGACCTGGACCATCCGGTCCCGGTCCAGGAGGAGTTCGGGGAGGTCATCCGCCAGGGTGGTGGTGATGGTGATTTGCTGTTTGCCGAACTGCTGGCGGACCATGGCCGTCACGTCCTCGATGATGGGATTGATTGAGCAGCGGGCCTTGTTGGTCTTCTGGCTGCGGGAGAAGTTGAGCAGGTCGGTGACGATCCGCTGGCAGGTCCGGGCATGTTTCTCGATCACCTCGATATCCTGGCGCCGCTGTTCGGCCGGGGCGTCGGGATCCTCCTTGAGGATGTCGGTGTAGCAGAGGATGATCCCGAGGGGATTGTTGATCTCGTGGGCCACGCCGGCAGCGAGCTGGCCCAGGGCAACCAGCTTCTCGGTCTGCTGGATGCGGCGTTCCACCTGTTTCTGTTCGGTGATGTCCTTGGCGTAGCAGACCACGTTGCGGACCGTGGCGTCATCGTAGAAGATGGGATAGAAGCTGACCTCGTAGATGAATCCTCCCTCCACCTGGATCTGTTTCATGACCGGCCGGTAGGAGGGCGAGGAGATGTCCGAGTCGCAGTGGACAAAGGGACAGGGGAGCTTGAGAGGCAGCTCGTCGAGGGGCCGGTTCATCACCTCCTCCAGGGTGACCCGGTGGCGCTTGAGAAATGCCTGGTTGACCATCTTGACCCGGTTCTCGTGATCCAGCAGCATGACCACGTCGGTGATGCCGTCGAACACGGTCTGGAGCAGTTCCTTGCTCTGGATGAGGCGGGAGATGTTCTGCAGGCTTTCCACGGTGATGCCCACCTGATGGCCAATGGAGGAAAGCAGCTCGTTCTGCTGGGCATCCACATCCTGGAAATCGGTACCGAGAAAGGTCATGATTCCCAGGATCTGGCTGCGGCAGCAGAGTGGAACGTTGATATTCCTGACCAGGGCCGGTTCATTGCCCAGCATGGTCATGTAGGTGCAGGCTGCCTCGTGGATGAAGCCGTCGAAGTCGAGCGATTTTTCCTCCAGCAGGGGCAGGCACTGGGATGCCTCGAACGGGATCTGCTGCTCCAGAGTGTCGCCGTTTTCATGGCACTGCAGGCGGAGGACGGCCTGTTCCCGGTCCAGCAGATAGATCCCGGCACCCTTGGCCGGGATGACCTTGAGGGCCTGTTTCAGAACCCGGGGCAGGATGTCGTCCAGGTTGACCGACCGGGTGATCAACTCGGCTATGGTGTTGAGGATGCGAAGTTCCTGGCCGCGCTCGATCACCTTGCGCCGCAGCTGGTTCTCGGATTCCTGCAAGGCCCGGGTTCGCTCGGTGACCTTCTTCTCCAGGTTGACGGCATAATCCTCCAGTTTTTTGTGGGTGGTGCGGAGATGGTGGGCCACCACCTTGACCGCCTCGGCCATCTCTTCGATCTCGTCCTTGGAACGGGCCTGCCGGTACAGGTAGGCTCCCTGTTCGTCCCGGAGGTTGTCGCGGAAAATATCCAGCAGTTCCTGGAGATTCTGGACAACCACCCTGTTGAAGAAGAACCAGATGATGCCATAGAGGGAGAATACTGCCAGCACGGCGGCGAAAAAGACCGTCCAGGCGACATCCATGATCTTGAGCAGGCCAATGTCGATGGGAATACCCACGCTCTGCACCCCGCTGACCACATCCTGTTCCCGAAAAAAGCCTCTGGTGTTGCCGTACTGGGCAACGATGGCCCGTGGGGCATCGTCCACATCGCCGTGGCAGTGCATGCAGGACGAGCGGAAGCGGACCGGCCTGAAGGTCATGTAATAGTTGCGATTGTTGATCTTGACCATGCCATGCCACTGGCTCTCCTCGGGATGCTCGCGGAAGTAGCGGATCATACTCCGTTCCAGCGCATTGGCTTCGTAGTCCGGATTGCGGGCATTGATGGCCACCCGGCGGTATTCGAAATCCGGAAGTTTTTCCTTGAACCGGTCCATGACCACCCGGCTGATGTAGGAGGTGGACATGGCCTCGATGACAAAGGTCTCGTCGTCGAGCAGGTCGTACATCCTCGGCCGGAGCACATCCCGGACATACTCCCTGGTCGATTCGATGGCCGCCACCACCAGTTCGGTCTGGTTGAAGGTCTCCTCTTCCAGGGACTGTTTCTTGTTGAGGTAGAGCAGGGTGGTGATCATACCGCAGAAGCAGAAGCAGATAAGGGCCAACCCAAGAAGAAATCGGCCCTGCACCCCGAGAGCTGTCGATTTCTGGTCGGTTTTTTTTTGGTTCGTCCTGTTCATCAGTTGTGTTCCTGCCTGTTGTTGTGCATCACCTGGTGGGCAGGTGCTTCCACGTGGAGGCAGCTGCCGTTTTCGGCCTCCAGTACAAACTCTACCTTCATGGTGCCTCCACGTGGAAGCACCATGTTGTTCCCATCCTACCGGGCTTGCCTGTCATTTGGCAACAGGAAATATTTATCTTTTTGAAATAACGGTAAAAATAATTTGATGGTCAAGAGTCGATGGAATATTGCCTCCCTGGTCCTGCTTTTGCTTGTACGAAGTGCATGACAAGGTTCTCCGGATCGGAACCTGTGGTGATGATGCGGAGTAACGTATCTGAATAATAGAGAAAAGGAGGGTAATATGGCGGAAGAAAAACACACAACTGGAACAGGTTCTCTGACCGGTGGCGACATGGATACCAGCAGTGTCCTGGAAGGGGCCGAGCCCTGGGAGCCGGTGGAAACAAAACTGGTCGTGGGCTCGCTGATCGTGGCCGGGATCGCCCTGGTTATCGGCCTCATCCTGGTTCCCACGTCAGTCTTTCATTGAGGTGATCGCATGTTTTTTCTGTCACGCGCCAAGACGAGAAAGCAGGTGAGAACCATTGAAATGGTGCTGGACCATGATGGTTCCAACTGGCTGGTTTCCAATGACCGGTTGCGGTTGTCCGCGTCTTCACTGGAAGAGTTGGACCGCATGGTGGAGGCGGCCATGGAGCCGGAGCTGGCCCGAGAGAAGTCGATCCACGTCTTCATGACCTTCAACAACGAGGTGATTCCCATGTGGATCCGGCCCTACATGAACCATTATTTCAACCGGATCCTGGAACTGCCCCTGCAGTACCAGTAACTGAATGAAAGAGGAGAGAACTATGGCAAAAACGCAACGGGCCTGGTATTCAGGCATGCTGACGACAGAGGACTGGTGGGCCGTGTGGCTCGGCCTCACCTTTTTTGGCCTGGGACTGTTGACCATCGCGGGGATCGATCTGGTTGGCTGGATCGCCTATCCCAGCAAGTGGGTCTTCAGTTTGCCGGATGGCGCGGTGGCCAAGAAGATCAAAACCATCGACCATGCCTTTTCCGCCCTGGGCGGCAAGTACAGTCTGACCGCCAAGGGAATGTACAAATCATTGGGACCCATCGGCTCCATCCTGGTGACCTATGTGGTTTTCACCATCGCCACCACCATTGGTGCCTATTTCCAGAAATGGGACGTGAAGCGGTACCTGGGTGGCTGGACCATCATCTTCTTCCTGACCTATGGTGTCTGGTTCATCGGCCACCACGCCTTTTTCGCCGCTTCGGCCGTGGATCTGAAAAAGAGTCACTTCCCGGATATGTTCACCCTGTCGCTTGGAGGAGGGGCCTCCTTTATCCTGGCTCTCATCGTGGGCCTGATCATCGGCAACTTCTTCAAGCCGCTGGCGAGATACCTGAGCGAGGCTGCCAAGCCGGAATGGTTCATCAAGACGGCCATCGTTTTTCTGGGGGTCAAGGTCGGCTACCTGCCCATCAAGGCGGTTCTGGCCGGTTCCAAGCTGGGCGCCAAGGGTGCCAAAATCGGCCACGAGATGGCCAACCTGACCTTTGATCTCTTTGTGGCGGGTGCCGCGGCGACCATTGTCGCCTATCTGATCTTCTGGCCCGGCGTGTACACCATCTCCCGGCTGATCTTCAAACTGCCCAGGAAGACCGCAGCGGTTCTCGGCTCGGCCATCTCCATCTGCGGCGTTTCGGCAGCCGTTGCCACGGGCGGCGCTGTCCGGGCCAGACCTGTGGTTTCGATCATGGTCTCTGCTCTGGTCGTTGTCTACGCAGTTATCGAGCTGGTCATTCTGCCCGGTGTCTTCACCCATGTATGGCCGGGACCGTCCGATCCCCTGGTTGCCGGTTCGGCCATGGGCATGGCGGTCAAGACCGACGGTGCCGATGCGGCCGCCGGTGAGCTGCTCGATGAGTTCATGCGCACAAAGATCGAAAAAGAGACCGACGGCAAGGTGGTCTGGATGAGCGGTGTCATCACTACCAGCGCGGTCATGACCAAGATCTGGATCGACATGTTCATCGGTCTCTGGGCCTTCATCCTGGCCATTTTCTGGGTGTACAAGATCGAAAAGCATGAAGGAGACCGGGTGCCGTTCTCCGAAGTCTGGTTCCGGTTCCCGAAATTCGTTCTCGGCTATTTCGCAGCCTGGTTCATCTACCTGGGCATCTTTTTCGGTCCCGGCCAGGCAGGCGCCGCCGAGGGCATGCCCATACTCAAGGCCGCCAAGGCCGGTGCTGTTCCGGTGGAGAAGGGCATGCGGAAGCTGTTCTTCATGCTGACCTTCATGAGCCTGGGCATCATCACCGACTTCAAGAAACTTGCCGAGGCTCAGTTCGGCAAGATGGTCTGGGTATACTTTGTCGCCCTGTTCCTGTTCATCATTCCTGTGGCGGTAATCATTGCCTACCTGTTCCATCATGGTATGCAGATTCCCAACATGGCAGGAGTGGTCATCAACTAGCTGAACGTCAAACAAGGGTGTGTCTGTCCCGGCAGAAACGCAAGCTGCCGGGACAGACCGATTACGGAGGCGGAAATGACACACGATGTTCTGAGCGGGCTACTCTTTCTCATGACCGGCGCCGCGATCATCTACCTGTTCCAGGTCCGGCGCAAGCAGCTGCGGTATCTGACACCTGAACAGCTGGCCGAACTCGAGGAGCAGGATTTCGATCAGCTGAAGGTGTTGCTGAAAACCGCCTACGAGCGCATGCTGTACATGGGAGTGCTGTTTCTTCCTCTGGCCTTCAGCTCGATCCACGATGGCTCCAAGGTGAGCAAACTCTTTTTTCTCCTCCTGATAACCTTGCTCTTTCTTTCCAACATTCCACCCAGGAACCGGATCATCCGCCTGCTCGAGCAGTATGGCCTTTCGGTGAACGATCTCCGCACCAGGGGGATCAGGATCTGAAATGGGCAGAGAATGACACGGGAGGAC
>CAZVDY010000041.1:0-5112 GCA_964626235.1 uncultured Desulfobulbaceae bacterium
CGGCGATCTCCTTCTACGACCGGTACAACAACCGGGTGGACACCATCGACCTGGAACTGGCGGATGGCGGCAACATCATTCCCTCGGTGGTCTATTTTCCCGAAGGCGGGGACGGCCAGGAACCGGTAGTGGGAGTGACCGCGGTGAACGCCAGGAAACAGTACCCGGAACGGACCGTTGTCGGCATCAAGCGTTCCATGGGTACTTCCTTTGCCACCGGGGAAATCGACGGTCGCAGCTACACGCCCCAGGAAATCTCATCCATCATCCTCAAGGCCCTGGCCGACGATGGAAGCGCCTACATGGGTGAAAAGGTCGGGGCCGCCGTGATCACCGTGCCCGCCTATTTCGGCGACAACGAACGGGCCGCCACCGAGGAGGCGGGCAAGCTCGCCGGCCTGGACGTGCTGGCGCTGCTGCCCGAACCCCACGCCGCTGTGCTCGCCTTTGCCATCGACAAGGCCACCGACATGGATGACCGCTACCTGCTGGTGTACGACCTGGGCGGCGGTACCTTTGACATCACCCTTGTCCACACCCGGCTGGAGCCGGCGGAAAACGGCCCGGCGCAACTGCGGGTGGACACCCTGTGCAAGGATGGCAACTCCTCCCTCGGCGGCCTGGACTGGGACCGCAACCTCGCCGACATCGTGGGCGAAAAAATGGAACAGGAGCATGGAGTGGATGTCTGGAGCGACGCCAGGGACGAGGCCATGCTCCTGGAGAACTGCGAAAAGGCCAAACGCCACCTGAGCCGCGCCGCCAGCGTCCAGGTCACTGTCGGTTCCCATGCCGTGGAGGTGACCAGGGCGGAATTCGAGGAACGGACCAGCGACCTGCTGCTCCAGACTGAAATGCTCCTTGACCAGGTTCTGGCCGATGCGCGGAATAAACACGGCCTGGCCGATGACCGGATCGAAATCCTGCTGGCCGGTGGCTCCACCCGTATGCCCATGGTCAGGGAACTGGTCACCGGAAAAATGGGGAAAGAACCCATCAGCCACCGCAATCCCGACCTGCTGGTGACCATCGGCGCCGCCTACTGGGCTCACCTGCTGTCCGAGGACGGCTATGTCATGGTCCGCGACGAGTCCGGGGACGGCAAGGCCCTTACCCCGGTCGCCCTCAACTCTTCCCGGGACATCTCGACCTTTGCCGTGGGCATCGAGCTGCTCAGGCCCGACGGCCGGGGGGGCATGGAATCGTACAACCAGGTCATCCTGGAAAAGGACACCGCCTACGGCGCCGACTTGGACACCAGGGAGTTCGGCCTGGCCGAAGACGGGCAGAACGTTATCCGGATCGCCCTTTACAAGGGGGAATCGGAGAATCTGGCGGATTGCGAACTGCTGGTCGAATGCACCATCACCGGCCTGCCGCCAGACCTGAAGAAAAACGACCGGGTTCGCCTGGAGCTGGGCTATGACGACAGCGGCATCATCAGGGGCCGGGCCACGGTGGTGAAAACCGGCCAGTCCATCGACATTGAATATGACCGCACCCGTAACTGATCAACCATACAGGGAAAGAGAAGAATGCCTGACAAAACCGCCGTACAGGGCACGACCATGACCCCGGGCGAGGTCGTGGAGATTTTCAGACTCCTGGGCCTGAAGGTAACCGATGATAACAGAGCCATCGAAGAGGCCGTAAAAAAACGGAAGGCAAGGTACCTGCGGGACATGAACAGTCCCGATCCCCAGGTACGCGCCAGGGCCCAGCAGTGGTTCAAGGACGTGGACCTGCTTCAAAGGAAACAGGACCAGACCCTGGATGTCATATACCGGGCCGTGGTCAAGGACCTGGACGTGGCCCTGGCGGGATACATTGCCACCGGCAAGTCCACGATCACCTCCGAGATGGTGGACATGCTCGAAGAGATCATCAAGACCAACTACACCACCGATGATTCCCTGGCGGCCGGATTCCGGACGAAATACATGCGGGAGCGCAGCCTCAAGATGGGCGCTCCGCTGCTGCACGTGGAACCGGTGAACAATTTCCAGGCCCGCAGCGGCCTGGGAAAGATCACCCTGAGCTGGGAAAACCCGGCCCAGGATTTCGACCGCGTGCTGATCGTCCGCCGGGACACGGTCGACGGCAGTGACAAAACCGTGTACGAGGGCAACGGCACCACCTGCACCGATACCACGGCCAAGGTGGGCAGATGGTATTCCTACCGGGCCGTCAGCGTGTACAAGGATGTCAAGAGCCCTGGCCCGGTCGCGGCCGATCCCGACCGGGTCATCAATATCGGCGAGGTGAGCGGCCAGCGGGCCAGGTGGCAAAAAGGGGTGATCCGGCTCGCCTGGCAGCTCCCATCCCCTGCCGCATCCGTGCTCATCTTCCGCCGGGAGGGAGCCGCCCCGGAGGTCAGATGGAGCAACAACATCCCCTGGCCCCTGTCCTCCCACACCCGCCTGGTTCATACCGGTTCCGGATCGTCCTGGGACGACCGGGATGTGGGGGAGGATGCGAGCTTGCATTATCTCATCATTGTCCGTTTCGACCAAACGCTCCATTCCCGGGGGGTCGTGGTCCAGTGCCGGACGCCCAAGGCCCCGCCCGCGCCCACCGGCCTGTCCCTTTCCTACCAGCCCGGCACGGACGGGGACGCCGTGGCCCTGACCTGGCCGCCCGTGCCCGGCAACATGGCCGTCGAATACCTCCTCCTGCGGCGCGAGGGGCCGACCCCGCCGGCCAGCCCCGATGAGGGCGAGATCGTGGTCCGCACGGCCCAGCTTGGCTTCACCGATACCCGGGTCAGGGCGGGCCGCTGCTATTCCTACGCCCTGTTCACCGTGACCGGGGAGGACCTGTACAGCCGCAGCGGCGTCCGGTCCGCCAGGGTCGACATCACTCCCGAGGTCACCGGCCTGTCCTGCAAGCCCGGCGACGGCACCGTGGCCCTTGAATGGACCCGACCGGCCGCGGCCACCGGGGTTGTGATCCGCAGGCGGCTTGGCCCCCCGAAGAACGCCCTCGATGGCCGGTCCGTTCCCCTGACCGGAACAGCCAGCGCCGTGGACGACAACCTGCGCAACGGCACCAGGTACCATTACCGGGTCTGCTGCGAGTACCGGCCTGCCGGCTCCACGCCTGTCTATTCGCCGGGCCTGGTTATCAGCGCCGTGCCTGTGGGACTGCCCCAACCGGTTGAGAAACTGGAAACGAAAATGGAAAACCTGGAAATAATCTGCTCCTGGCCGGACAGTGATTACGGCGAAAAGGCCACGGTGGTCATCTACCGATCCGAGAATCCGCATGGCCGGCAAAAAGGGACCAGGATAGATCTCGCCGATCTCGACAGGCTTTTCCGGGAAATCAAGGGTGACGTCCTGGTCACTGCCGTGGGCGGACGGGCCGTGGACACCGCCCCGGTCCTGGAAAAGCCCTACTACTCGGCCGTTACCATTGCCGGCGACCACTGCGTCATCGGCGCCACCAGCCACTGCCTCGCCACCCCGGACGTGGACAACCTCGACCTCACCGCCACCCGGGACGGCATCATCCTGCGCTGGGACTGGCCGGCCGACTGCAACGCGGTGACCGTCACCCGCAAAATCGGTTCCTGGCCGTCCGGTCCGGACGATGCCCAGGCGACCAGCGTCATGGTCTCCCGCGAGGACTATCTCAATGCCGGGGGCAGGTATGGCCAGAACCTCAGGCAGGCCCAGGGCCATTTCTTTTACGTGGTGTACGCCCAGGCCATCGCCGATTCCGGCACTGTCCAAGCGCTGGGCGTCACGCCGGGCTGCCGGGCCGACACCTTCTGGCGGCCCTGGATGAACCTCAGCTACGACCTGCCCCGGGGACGTCCCCACCGTAGAAAAGGCATGATACGCCTTCGCTGGCAGGTTTCCCGACCCGACCGGGACTTTGCCGGGTTCATGCTCCTCGCCGACCAAGACAAGGTGCCGGACGGCGCCGATGACGGCGTGGAACTCTTCCGCTGGACGCCGCCGGACGACGATTTTTCCGGTTCCCACGAGGCCTGGGTGCCGCTGGAACCGATTGTGGAGCAGGGTTGGCGCGACTTCTACTGCAAGGCAGTGCTCCTCAACCCGGTCCAGGAAAACAGCACCCTGCTCATCCATCCCGATGTCTGCCGGCCCATCGCCGCCAGTGGCGGGGCCGATGTATCCAACGGAAAAAATGGTGATTCCTTCGATTTTCACATAACACCGAAAACCGCACTCTGCCCATTCTGTTTCAACCGGTTTCCCATAGACAGAATCCTGTTCCAACCCGATGGAGGAGGGCCACCGGTTCCCGGTGTCCGTTCCTTCCTGGACCGGATTTTCAAGCGGCCGATACGCCCTCCGAGGACCAAGAACGGCAGCATGACCCGCAAGATCTGTCCCGATTGCAAGGAGAACCTGCCCAGCTCGGCAGGGGTGCAGAAAGACCTGGTCATTGGCATGGTCGGGGCCAAGTACAGCGGCAAGAGTCATTACGTGGCCGCCCTGGTCCACGAGCTGGAGGGCCGGGCATCGCGCGACATGCACTCGTCCCTGCTGCCCCTCAATGACCCGACCATCATCCGCTACAAGAACGATTTCTACAAGCCGCTCTTCGAAAACAACCTCGAACTCGACGCCACCGCCGGCGTGCCACCCCCACTCATCTACGACCTCTCTTTTGACGCCCGTCTCTGGAACAACGGCAGCGGTCGGGGCGCCGGAGTCACCCTGGCCCTCTACGATACGGCCGGCGAGAACTTCGACGATACGGATCATGTTCGGCAACTGGTGCAGTACCTGCGGGTCGCCTCCGGGGTTATCCTGCTGGTCGATCCTCTCCAGTCCGCCGACATGCAGGACTTTCTGCCTCCGGCCCTGCGCAGCGAGTCCCGGGTCGCCAACGCCGATCCCCTGGACATCATTTCCCGGGTCATCCGGGTGCTCAGGGAGAAACAGGTCATCGGCGAAGACGGATTCTTCGACAAGCCCGTGGCCATGGTCATGACCAAGTGCGATGTCCTCCAGCAGAGCGGCCTGCTGCCGCAAAACCGGCTCTGGGCCATGAACGAGCGTCATGTGGGCCGCTTCAGGCGCAGCATCCACGAGGACATGTCCGGCATGATGGGCGAACAGTTGCAGCGCTGGAATC
>CAZVDY010000042.1:0-71009 GCA_964626235.1 uncultured Desulfobulbaceae bacterium
CACCAGTTGCGGCTCCTCCGCCAGCTCCACCTGGTCGCCAACCGGCGGGACGGCCCGGTTCTCTACTACCGCCTCAACGACGATCACGTCCAGTCCCTGATCCACCTTGCCCTGGAACACATCCGCGAGGAATAACCGGCCTGGCACCGGCTGCCGCCGATCCTGAGTTGCTTCGCGCTCCTTATCTTCCCTATTGCAGTGATTTTCCCTCCCTTGGAACCTCCAGGGCATCTCGGAATGCCGGAGATTCATTGACTTCAGATTGCTCATACATTATCCTTTATCCAAAGCTCTGCATGAATATTTATCTATTTGGCCGTCATGGAATACGACAACAGCTACAAACTTCTGTTTTCCCATGCGGCCATGGTCGAAGACCTGCTTCGGGGATTTGTGCGGGCGGCCTGGAGCTGACCAAGCAGTTTCGTCTGGGTGGTGAAGAGGACGTCACGATCCTGGCGGATGGCGCAATGGCCGAGTGCCTGGGCAATGTGACTTTTCCCGGTACCGCAGGGGCCCACGATCAGGACACAGGCCTTTTCCTCCATGAAGCCTTTCTGTCCGAATTTTGGGGACCACCTCTGTTCTTACTGGTTCAACAACATTGGTAACTTATATCGCGAGTTCCACGACATTTAGGAAATGTACTACAACCAAAAAATTTATTCCCAGTCTTCGATGTTCTGAGAACCATTGTTGAATTGCAAATTGGACAATAAGGGGTTGATAATTTTGCATTAAGATGAGATTGCGGTTTTCTTCCAGCTTGTTGCTTTAAGGCCAACACTATGTCTTTATTTGTGATTCCATATTTTTTTAATAAATTAACATGATATGGTTGATGAAAAGATACAATTTTCGTTGCTATTTCTGCAATAGTATCAAAACTTGATAAGGTTAGGACTCTTCCGATCTCGCTAACTGAAGCATTATCTGCATTTTTTTCGATTGTAGAGCGAAGCATATCGGCTTTAATGATATTATCAGTATTTAATTTATATTTTAGTGGTCTTTTAATTGTGCTTTTGGGAGAGATTAAAATATAATTAAAAAATCTTGGTTTAATCATTACTCCAAGTCTTTTTGGTAATATTTCGTTTTCTACTAAGAATGAATTGAATAAATGAATATGTCGTTCATTTTGTTCTAGTGGCGATTCAATCCCTATTTTTTTATTTTCATATATTGCAGTAAATTCTCCTTTTTCGTTTATTTGAAGTTTATCTCTAAAGTATTTTGATTCCAAAATATAGAAATCAAATAGTCTGTTTATTAGGATATGGTCAATTTGAGCCACTTCTCCTTTATGTTTTATTCTTAAATCATGAATTACTGCCCAGTTTGTTGAGTGTTTATAGTAAAAATTAATAAAATATGCCGCATCTTTTTCGCCTTTTACACCATTTTTTAATGATGTTATTTCTTTTGAAATAAAATATGCTTTTTCAGGAGCTAGATTATAATCTAGTATCAGTTGTAACTTCTCGATCAACTCTTGGTGTGAATCTTTGTTCTTGAAAATCATTTTTTCTCTTTATATAATTCATTTAACTGAAATTATTGACTATACAAGTAACATGTCACTTGGCGATGCATATCAGTCACTGTGTCATTTCAAGTGGGTAAGCGACTCATTGCCCTCCCCCCCCCTATTACCAATCCTGCAGAGCTGCCGATCTGTTCTGAACTGATATTGCAAGGGAAAAATAGACATTGTCGTCTTCCCGAGCAGTGACCAGGGAGACCCTGGCCAAGAGCACTATCGCCGCTGTCTGTACCCTACCAGATTGGCGGTCCTTATGGATAAACTGGCCGACCAGTGGCGGCAGGGCTCACTTTCCTCCGGAACGGAGTCGCATGATCTGCTCGTACATCTTGTCGGCCAGGCCCAGGCCCTGGCGGCGGGATATTTCCGTGGCGATCTCGCTGTCGAGCATGTCCTGGTAGATCTCGTGGGCCGTGTCCCTGGTAAAGAGGCCGCCATCCGGGATGGTCTGCCGCATGGCCTTGAAGAGGGACTGGATGTAGATGGCCTCGAAATCCTGGCACCGCTCCCGAATGGCCCTGGCTTCCTGCTCCTTGGTCCTCGGATCTCCCTGCCGGGCTGTCGGGGCGCTGACGACCGTTCTCGGATCGATACTCAGTTTCATGGCTGCTGTTCCTGGGGATCGTGTAGTCGATGGTGGTGGCTGGTTGTAGCCTGTCGTATCAGAGGATGATCAGTTCGCCATGCAGGGCTCCGGCTGCCTTGATCGCCTGGAAGATGGCGATCAGGTCGCGGGGAGTTGCGCCGATGGCATTGAGAGCCTTGGCGATGTCGCCGATGGAGACGCCCATCTCCAGGACCACCAGGTTGCCCTCGTCTTCCACCGCCTTGATGGTGGTTTGGGGTGCGGTCACGGTCTCGCCTTCGGCAAGGGGATTGGGCTGGGATACCTGGGTGGTCTCGCTGATGATCAGGTTCAGGTTGCCGTGGGAGACGGCCACGGTGGAGATACGCACATCCCGTCCCATGACGATGGTGCCTGTCCGTTCGTTGACCACGATCCTGGCCGGGGTATCGGTCTCCACCTCGATATTCTCCAGGTCAGCGATAAAACCGACCAGGTCGTCCTTGTAGTCCTCTGGCATGAGGACCTTGACCGATCCGGAATCCAGGGCGTGGGCGGTGTCCGGTCCGAAATGGTCGTTGATGGCGTTGGTGATCCGGGTGGCGGTGGTAAAGTCTGCCTGGCGAAGCTGGTAAAGCAGGTCGCCGCTGGGCGGCAGACGGTAGTTGACGGCCCGCTCCACCACGGCACCGTTGGCGATGCGGCCGGCGGTTGGATGGTTCTTCTGTACCTTGGCCGCCTTGCCGCCAAACGAGATTGAGCCCACGGCCATGGAGCCCTGGGCAACGGCATAGGTCCTGCCGTCCGGCCCCTTGAGGGGGGTCATCAGCAGGGTGCCGCCGCTCAGGCTGGAAGCATCGCCGATGGATGAAACCATGACATCGATGGTAGTACCGGGCCGGGCAAAAGGGGGCAGGGTGGCGGTCACCATGACAGCGGCCACGTTCTTGGTCTTCATCTGTTTGAAGACATCCGGGGTGATGGCCATGCCCATTCGTTTGATCATGTTGATCATGGCCTGCTTGGTGAAGACCGATTTTTTGATGTCGTCACCGGTGCCGTTGAGGCCGATGACCAACCCATAGCCGATGAGCTGGTTGTCGCGGACCCCTTCAAGGTCTGCAATGTCCTTTATCCTGGACCCCTGGGCAGTGCCGAGGAGTGTGTGCAGGAGAAAACAGACAGCGGTGATCAGGAGAACGGTCTTGCGAACAGTCATGATCGGTCGCTTTCCCTCCATCCTAGAATGGCCAGACATTGTCGAGCACCCGCATCAGCCAGCCCGGTTTCTGCTTGTCCGATATCGCTCCCTTGCCGGTATAGGCGATCTGGGCATTGAGAATGTTGCGGGAGTCAACGGTGTTGTCGGCATTGACGTCATGCGGCCGGACGATCCCGGTGAGATAGATGATCTGGTTCTCGTTGTTGACGATCACCGACTTGCCGCCCCGGATCTTCATGTTGCCGTTGGGATAGACCCTGACCACCTGGGTAGTCAGGGTGGCTACCAGGTCCTCCTTGCGGGTGATCTTGCCCGATCCTTTGAACTTGTTGGAAAAGTCCGCCTTGACCAGCTCGGACATGTTCAGGTTCGGGTTGTTCTCGGCAAAGATCTTCTCGTACCCGAACAGGGCCGGGATGCCGGCGGTCATGCTGGTATCCCGGCCTGTCTCGGTGGAGGATTCCTTGGAGGCGCTGGCCTGTTCCTTGATGATGACCGTCACGATATCGCCGACCTGGTGGGCCTTCAGGTCGGCGAGCAGGTTGCCCTCGTCACCGGTCCAGATGGACCCGGGCGACTGGGGAACCGGCTCGCTGATGACCGCCGATTCCAGCGGTTCCGGAATCTTGGCCACCACGGTCTCTTTTTTTGCGCATCCTGTGGCCACGAACAGGGAGGCAAGCACGAGGAGAACCAGTTTTTCCCGCATGACTCAGAACTCCACTGATACCATGCCGGGCCCGTCCACCCGGCAGAAGATGAGTTTGTTCGAAGAGATATTCTTTACCCTGATCATCTGGCCCGGTCGGCCGTCCATTGAGGCGATACCCATGGTGGACAGCCGCAGCCCGCCCCTGGCCGCCAGAATCTTCACCGGTTCTCCCTTTCGGATCACCGGCGGCGGCTGCAGATGGCGGTGCTCGATGACCCTGCCGGCTCCGATGGTCCGCTTGACCTGCATACCCACCACCTGGTCGGCTCGCAGGAACGGCTGCCGCAACCGGGAAAGGTCTTCCCGCCGCATGCGGATCTGATCCGGCCGGATGATGGTGCCCCGCTGGAGGGGGACCGCAGCGGCAGCAACCTCGGCGATGGCCTCCACCCTGCCCCTGATCGTACAGCTACGGACAATTTTGCCGTTTACCCGGAAGAGGATGGAAAAGCTGGAACTGCCCAGGATCTCCTTCCTGGAAGGGGTGACCTCGTATTCGAGCCTGCCGGTGGGCAGGGTGAAGGGCGGCGGCAACCGCAAGGCGTGGAAGCGGATGTCGGCCTTAGGCAGCTTGTCCGTGTTGGCGGCAAGGTAGGAGGCCAATATGGACTTGAGCCGTTCATGGTCGATGATGATGCCCTGCCGGTGGACCACGACCTTCCCGGCGCCCAGCCAGCGGATGGTCTCTGCCTGGGGCAGGTGCTTGACTGCCCGGGCAATGGCCTGCACGGTGATGGTCTTGCTCTCCCCTGGTGGGGGGGCCGTGGTGATGACCTGGGCGGCCAACCGCTGGCCGACATCCGGGGTCGCCTCGATGTGCCCCAGATCTCCCAGTTTCACCTGCCGCTGCCGCACCTCGGCCCGGTCATGGAGGGTTATCTCGACGGCCGTGGCCGACAGGGGAAACCAGGCGGCCAGGCAGAGCAGGATCAGGAGCACGCGGTTCATCGTTAGACCATGTTGGTGGTTGTCTGCATCATCTCGTCCGAGGTGGAGATGGCCTTGGAGTTGATCTCGAAGGCTCGCTGGGTGGTGATCATGTTGGCCATCTCCTCGGCCATGTTCACGTTGGACCCCTCGTAGAAGGTCTGCAGCAGGGTGCCGTAGCCGTCGCTGCCCGGCGTGCCGATGGCCGCGTTGCCGGAGGCCTCGGTTTCCCTGTACAGGTTGCGGCCGATGGCCTCCAGGCCGGCATTGTTGACAAAGGTTGCCAGTTCGATGTTGCCCAGTTCGGTGGCCTCGGTATCGTCGCCCAGGATGGCGCTTACCACCCCGGTCTCACTGATGGCGATCCGCCGGGCATTCTCGGGGATGGTGATCTCCGGGACGATGGGGTAGCCGTCCGAGGTGGTCAGCCGGCCGTCGCCGTCGCGTTTCAGGTTGCCTGCCCGGGTATAGGCCAGGTTGCCGTTGGGCATGTCAACCTGGAAGAATCCGGCTCCCTCGATGGCCACGTCCAGTTCGTTGCCTGTCTGGATCAGGTCACCCTGGGAAAATATCTTGGTCACTGCAGCCGGCCGTACACCCAGGCCGACCTGGATGCCGGTGGGCGACCGGGTATCGTCCGAAGTCGGGCTGCCCGGCACCTTCATGATCTGGTAGAGCATATCCTGGAAGTCGGCCCGGCTCTTCTTGAATCCCGTGGTGGAGACGTTGGCCAGGTTGTTGGCAATAACGTCCATGTTCAGGTTCTGGGCACCCATGCCCGTTGTTGCTGTCCACAGTGATCGCATCGGTCTGTTGTCCTCTCTGTCCTGAGTGTGGCGTAATATCTTACCGTTACCGGTCCGCTACCGGGAGGGACGACTGTCGCCTATCCGACAGTTCCCAACTCGCCGTTTTTCTCGGCTATGGTGGAATAACTCTTCAGAGCCTTGTGACAGGCCTCGAAGCGGCGCTGGCTGTTGATCATCATCACCATCTCTTCCATCATGTTGACGTTGGAGGTTTCCAGGCTGCCCTGAACGATCCGGCTGCTCTCTGCGGTCCTGTCCGTCCCCTGTTCCAGGGCGAACCGGTTGCCCCCGATCTTTTTCAGGCCAGCCGGATCATCGACAGTGAAGACCTGCAACCTGTCCTGGACCTGCCCGTCGACGATGATGCCGCCATCCTCGGCAATGGTGATCTTTCGGCCCGAGGTCTCGGTGAGCTGCACCGGCTGGCCCGATTCGTTGAGCACGGAAAAACCGTCCGCTGTCTTGAGCATGCCATTGCTGTCCAGGTGGAAACTGCCGTCCCGGGTATAGAGGGTCCTTTTTCCCTGCCTGATCTTGAAGAATCCTTGGCCCTGGATGGCCAGATCCAGAGGATTGTCGGTCACCTTCAGGGCCCCCTGGCTGAAATCCGTGCCAATGGTCCGGATGCGGGAGTAGTTGATGCCCTTGGCCTGGCCGGTCTGCCTGCTGCCCCGAAGGATCGATTCAAAACTGATCCGGTCTTTCTTGAAACCGGTTGTGTTGACGTTGGCCAGGTTGTTGCTGATGTTGGCCATGGCCTGTTCCCGGGCCACCGCTCCTGCCAGGGCGCTGTACTTTCCTGAAACCATACCTTCCTGCTGATTGAGTTTGTCCGTATTACTCTATTCTTCGACAGGTTGACGGCGATTCTTTACCCGTTCTTCCGCCATGCCTGCCCCGGCCGAGGCGCTGATCCCGGCCAGGGTGATCAGCTGGTCCACTTCCACTGGAGAGACGGCCAGGATGCGGGAAATCTCCTCCCTGGACATGCCGTCGGCGATCATCCTGCTCACGTAGCGGTACTTCTCCGGTATGTCAGGTGCCTGGTCCGGATGGAGGATCAGGCGCGGTTTCTGCAGCCTGGTGGTGATTTCCGCGCTGTTGAGCATGTCCAAAAACTGCTGCTGCTCCCGGTTGGTCGCCAGGCTTGTTTCCAGTTCGGTCCTTGCCGCTCGCAGTTCCTCTTCCAGGCGGCCGACGGTCTGACGGAGGCTGCCGCTGATCCGGACCTGCCTGAACAGGAAGAACGCCATCAGCACCAGGAGTCCCACAAGACCGCCCAGGAGCGTGAGCCAGGGGTTGAGAGTCACGGCTACTCGTCATCCCACATGTCGCTGTTGAGCAGCTTGACCCTGAGTTTGAGCAGGGCCTGGCTGTGAAGCTGGGAGACCCGGCCCTCCGAGACGCCGATGATCTCGGCGATCTCCTTTTGGGTCAGTTCCTCGTAATAGTACAGGGCGATGACCAGGCGTTCCTTTTCGGCCAGTTCTTCCAGCAGATCGGCCAGCAGGTGGGAAATCTCCTGGTTTTCGATAAGTTCCATGGGGGTCGGGCCGCTGGTGTCCTCCAGCATGTCGAGAAAGTTACGGCCCTCGTCAGTATGGTCCAGAGCCTCGTGGAGACTGACGCATCCCAGATGGCTGACCTTGGCCAGCAGATCGTGGTATTCGTCCAGGCTCATGTCCATGGCCTCGGCCATCTCGTCCTCTTCCGGCGACCTGCCCAACTGCCGCTCCAGGCGGAGCATGGTTTGGGCCAGCTTGGTTTGCTTCTCCCGCATGGAGCGGGAGAACCAGTCCAGCTTGCGCATCTCGTCCAGGATGGCCCCCCGGATGCGGTATTCGGCAAAGGTTTTGAACTGGGCGCCCTTGGTACTGTCAAACCGGTTGGCGGCGTCGATCAGTCCTTCCATGGCTGCACTCTTCATATCGTCCCGGTTCATGAACGAAGGCACCTGCGGCACCATGCGCTCGACCACCAGGTCGACCAGCCGCATATGGTCCCGGATGAGTTGCGATCTGTCGTCAAGAGGGGGAACAGGCGGTATCATGTTATTATTCAACATTGGCACACCCTATTTTTTTGCACCAAAGTCCAGGAGCCGTTTCCAGAAGAACTGGATGGATCCCTTGGGTTCCAGGTTGTTCGGTTCCTGGATGATGGCATGGGCCAGGGCCTCGAAAGCGCTGCTGATTTTTGCCGTCGGCTGGAGCTCGACGATGACCCGCTGTTTTCTGATCGCCTCCACCATCTGCCGGTCGGCCGGAATGGAGCCCATGTAATCGATGGAGATGTCCAGGTAGCGGTTGGCCACCATGGTGAGCTTGCGGAACACCTCCAGGGCCTCGTCCTCGCTCTTGATGCAGTTGACGATCAGGTTGAAGTGCTTTTCGTGGTACTGGGTGGAGAGCAGTTTCATCAGCGCGTAGGCGTCGGTGATGGCCGTGGGTTCCGGTGTGGTGACCACCAGGATCTCCTGGGCCGCGCTGTTGAAGTAGGTGACATTCTCCGAGATGCCGGCCTCTGTATCGATGAGGACGATGTCGAACTCGGCGTGCATGGAATCCAGGGCATCGAGGAGGCGGAGTTTCTGCTGGCTGTCCAGGCGGGTGAACCGTTGTACGCCGGATCCTGCCGGCAGGATCTTGATACCCGCCGGACCGTCCACCAGGATGGATTCCAGATCCATGGTGCCGGAAAAGAAGTGGTTCAGGTTGTAACCCGGCGCCAGGCCAAAGACTACGTCGATGTTGGCCAGGCCGAGATCGGCATCCAGGATGAGGACCCGCTTGCCCATCCTGGCCAGGAGCACGGCGGTGTTGGCGACCACCGCGGTCTTGCCCACTCCGCCCTTGCCGCTGGTGATGGCAAAGACGCGGGTGGTGTGCTCTCTCTCGGCTGGAACGATTCTGGCGCGGTTCATCTCGCGCAGGGTCTGGGCCTGGTCCATGTGGGGTCCTCTCTGCTCAACCATGGTGTTTCGTCCTGTGTTGATCCATGATCAGCCCGGCAATCGTCCGGCGGTCAGGGGTGATGATGTCTTCGGGCACCCGCTGGCCATTGGTTAGAAAGGAGATCGGGGTGCCGTTCTGTATGTGCATGTTCAGTAGTACGCCGAGAAGGCCGCATTCGTCAAGCTTGCTGAAGATGAGGTTGTTGACGGTCAACCTGCTGAAACGGTGTATGATTTCCGTAAGCTCCTCCTCCCTCGTATTGGCGGCGAGCACCAGGTGGTTTTCGATACCCAGGTGGGGGCGGAGAAAAGAGGCCAGCTCCTCCAGGTCCTGGTCGCTGCGGGGACTGCGGCCGGCCGTGTCGATGAGGACCAGGTCGCGGCGTCTGTGTTTTTCCAGGGCCTGTTCGAGCTCGTCCGGCCGGATGACCACCTCCACCGGCAGCTGCATGATCTCGCCGTAGACCTTGAGCTGTTCCACGGCCGCGATCCGGTAGGTGTCGATGGTGATCAGGGCGATGTTTGGTCCGTAGCTGCTGATGTAATTGGCCGCGATCTTGGCGATGGTGGTGGTCTTGCCCACGCCGGTCGGCCCGATCAGGGCGATGCGTTTCTGCTCGTTCAGCCGTTCGGTGAGGATTCGGTTGACCTGGAAGAGATCGGCAATGGTGTCGCAGAGGAACTGCTCCAGGTCCCTGCCTTCCAGGGTACCGTCTTCCAGGGCCTGGCCGGCATACTCGGCGATGGTCCGGGCGGCTGCCGGCGCCACGCCCCGGTCAGCCAGAATCCGCATGGCCGGATGTTCCGGGGAGAGGGTGGAGCCGGAAAGATGCGGACCATGCCCCGGTGTGAGGGCTGCCGGGGATTCCATGCCGGAAATCTGGCTGGCCAGGGAGCTGATCATGGAGCGCAGCTCGCCGAGCTCGTCCCGGATGTCCTGTTCTCCGGATTGCCGCTCGGGCCGGGTGGAACGCTCCTGCCTGCCCGCCGCTCTTTCTTCCACAGGGGATTCCTGTTTCCAGAGCGTTTCGTAGCTCAGGTCATCCTCCTGCGGCTGCCCGGTGACGGAAGCGGACCGGTTCGCGACCGGCCGGGAGGAAGCGGGCCGGCTGTTCTTGCTTTCCGCCCAAGGCTTGTCGATGGCAGCCGTGATCTCCAGGACCGGTTTGCCCAGGATCCCCATCTTGCCCTTGCGGACAGTCTTGGTGGACAGGATCAGGGCGTCCGGACCAAAGGTCTCCTTGATCATCTTCAGGCCGCTGGCCATGTCTGTGGCTTCAAAGACCTTAACCTGCATCGATGGTCACCGTACCCAGGGATTTGACTTTCATGTTGGAGGCGATCTCGTTGTGAGACAGGACCGCCAGGTTTGGCAGGTACCGCTCTGTCAGCCTGCGAACATGCGGCCTGATCTGGGGAATTACCAGGAGCACCGGCTGGCGGCCGCCGGGAAATTCTTGCACCAGGGCGGCCAAGCGGTCCAGGATCTTCTGAGCCGTTTTCGGGTCCAGGGCCAGGAAGCTGCCATGTTCCCTGTGCTGGATGGATTTCTGGATGGTCTCCTCCAGTTCCCTTGCCATGGTGATAACCAGGATGGTGCCGTCTTCCTGGACATGGGCGGCTGAGATGGAACGGGACAGGGCATGACGGACATACTCGGTGATCACGTCCGTATCCTGGGTCATGGGCACGTAGTCGGCCATGGTTTCCAGGATGGTTCGCAGGTCACGGATGGAGACGCCCTCCCGCAGCAGATTCTGCAGCACACGCATGATGGTGCCCAGGTTGAGAACCGCGGGTACCAGTTCCTCCACCAGTTTGGGATAGGTCCTGGCCAGGTTGTCGAGCAGGTTCTGCACCTCCTGCCGGCCCAGAAGTTCAAAGGCGTGCTGCTTGATGATCTCACTGATATGGGTGGCCATGACCGTGGTGCAGTCCACCACCGTGTAGCCGGCGATCTGGGCCCGCTCCTGCTTGTCCTCGGTGATCCAGATGGCGGGCAGGCCAAAGGCCGGTTCCTTGGTCGGAATACCCTTGATCACCTCGGTCACCGTGCCCGGGTCCATGGCCATGAGATAGCCGGGCATCATCTCGGCGGTGGCGATCTGGACACCCTTGAGGCTGATGGTGTACTGGTTGGGACTGAGCTGCAGGTTGTCCTTGATGTGGACCGGCGGAACGATGAAGCCTGAGGAGACGGCAAACTGCTTGCGGATGGACTGGATCCGGGTGAGCAGCTCACCATCCTGGTTGGCATCCACAAAGGGGATCAGGCCGTAGCCCACCTCCAGTTCCAGGAGATCCACATTGAGTAGGTCTTCGTAGTTCTCTTCGATCTGGGCCACCGGCTCGGGCTGCTCGCTGATCTCCTCCAGGGCCTTCTGTTTTTCGGCCCGATCCAGCCGGTAGGCGGCAAAACCCATGCCAGTGGAGATGAGCAGAAAGGGCAGAAAAGGCAGGCCAGGAATGAGGGCAAAGGCCAGGAGCACGCCGCTCACCACCCAGAGGGCCATGGTGTAGCGGGTGAACTGCCTGCGCAGGTCGTCACCGAAGTTTTCCTGGCCTGCGGAACGGGTGACCAGCATGCCGGCTGCCGTGGAGATGATCAGGGCCGGCACCTGGCCCACCAGGCCGTCGCCAATGGTCAGGATGGTGTAGTTCTGGGCCGCCTCGGCCACCGGCATACCCTTTTGCACCACGCCGATGACGAATCCTGCCCCGATGTTGACCAGGGTGATGATGATCCCGGCGATGGCATCTCCACGGACAAACTTGGAGGCACCGTCCATGGCGCCGTGGAAATTGGCCTCGTTGGCGATTTCCTCTCGCCTGCGCCGGGCCTCGCTCTCGTCGATCAGGCCGGCGTTTAGATCCGCGTCAATGGCCATCTGCTTGCCGGGCATGGCATCCAGGGTGAACCGGGCCGCCACCTCGGCGATGCGGCCGGCGCCCTTGGTGATGACCACGAAGTTGATGATCACCAGGATGATGAAGATCACCAGTCCCACCACATAGGAACCGCCGACCACGAACTGGCCGAATGCCTGGATGACCGATCCGGCCGCCTGCATGCCCTCGTTCCCGTGGAGAAGAATGAGCCGGGTCGAGGCTACGTTGAGGGCCAGCCGGAACAGGGTGGTGGCCAGGAGCAGGGAAGGGAAGATGGAGAACTCCACGGCCTTGTCGGTATAGAGGCTGATGATCAAGATCAGGATGGCCAGGGTGATGTTCATGGACAGGCAGATGTCCAGGACCATGGGCGGCAGGGGAATGATCATCAGCATCAGGATGGAGACCAATCCCAGGGCAGCCCAGATGTCGCTGCGCCTGAAGAGGTTGCTCCACTGGACCTGGCTGATCACGGTCTGTAAGGATGCGGTGGCCATTTACTTCACTTTCCCCCTGATCGAATAGACATGGGCGAGAATCTCCGCCACGGCTTTGAACAGTTCCTCCGGAATCTGCTCGCCGATATCAACCTTGGAATGCAATAATCTTGCCACTGGCGGGTTCTCCACCAGGGGGACCTGGTGTTCGCGGGCCAGCTCTTTGATTTTCTGGGCAACCAGGTCCCGCCCCTTGGCCAGGACGACAGGCGCGTCCATTTCCTGACTGTCGTAACGAATGGCCACGGCCACGTGGGTCGGGTTGGTGATAACCACGTCAGATTCGGGAACTGCGGCCATCATCCGCTTCCTGGCCATGTCCTGCTGAATGGCTCGGATTTTTGACTTGATGTGCGGATCACCCTCGGTCTCCTTCATCTCCTCCTTCTGTTCCTGCTTGGTCATCTTCATCTTTTCCTCCATCTCCCAGCGGACAAAGCCGTAGTCCAGGATGGCGAGAAAGATCATGATGCCGCAGACCTTCATCATGACCAGGGAGGCGATCCGGCCCACGAAGAGCAGGGTCTGGCTCAGAGGCAGGTCGCCCAGAAGCAAGGCCTCGTCGAATTTTCCCTCTATGGTACGGAAGGCGATCCAACCGATGAGCAGTACCTTGCCCAGGGATTTGAGGACTTCCACCAGAGAGCGCTTGGAAAAGAAACGTCCCATCCCCTTGATTGGATCTAACTTGCTGAAATCAGGGATGAGTGGTTGGGTGGTAAACAGCCAGCCGATCTGCAACAGGGTGGACAGCGCCCCCACCACCAGGGCCACGAGGAAGATGGGACCGAGGATCAGGGCCAACCGGGAACCGAGAAAGTAGCTGAACAGGGAAAGAGAGGGAACATCGATGGCGAAGTCACCGCTCGTGCCCCAGATGGCGGCCAGCAGCCTGGTGAGATGTTTCCAGAAATGGGGTGCGTAAAAGAACCAGAAGAGGAGCATGAAGGTGAACAGGGCCGCGGTCTGCACCTCCCGTGACTGGGCCACCTGGCCTTTCCTGCGGAAATCTTCCCGTCGTTTCGCCGACGGCGATTCCGTACGTTCTCCTGAGGTCGGTTCTTCGGCCATTGTTCGTGAAGATCAGTGCGCTGCCGCGGCTGTCCGGCTCCTGCCCGGCTGGAGAGTTTGTTCCGGCAGGTCTTGCCGAATGGCGCGGTCCTGTATTGACGGCTGCCGGCACGGTCCCGGGAACCGGGCCGGGTTCTCGATCCGGTTCCTGCAAACTCCGCTCCAGGGAGATGGACAGGCAGGGGATTCGCCGTCCGTCCGCCAGCCACGGCCGTCCGCACTCAGCGGAGCAGGTCGAAGAATGTGAAAAAGTTGGCGCCCATGGTGTCAAATTCACGACGCAGGATCCTGACCGTCATGTTCAGTGTCAGGCCGATGGCCACCAGGGAGATGCCGATGTTGAGAGGAAAGGAGAGCATGAAGACGTTGAGCTGGGGAAAGACCCGGGCCAGGATACCCAGCACCATGTTGGAGAGCAGGAGCAGGGCCAGGACCGGGGCACTGAACTTGACTCCCAGGAGAAACATGTGGCCGGCCAGGCGGATGAGCAGCTGTACCGAGCCGCCGGAAAAGTCCAGCAGGCCCGGGGGCAGAAGGATGTAGGATTCCACGATGGTGCGGAAGAAGTACTGGTGGATGTCCAGGGAGAGGAAGATCAGGATGGCGATCACGTTCTGGAACTGGCTCATCAGGGAGAGCTGCTGGGAGGTCTGGGGATCGAAGATGTTGGCAGCGGCGAATCCCATCTGGTAGCCGATGATGGTGCCGCTGAAGTTTACGGCCGTAAAGATGAGCTGGGCGCTGAGGCCGAGCAGGAGGCCGATGATCACCTCGTTGAGCATCAGGATGCCGAACTGGACCAGGGTGAAGCTGACCTGCGGTGTATAGTCCCGCATGAGCGGAAAGAGGATGAGCGCGGTGCCGAAACCAAGGCCGATCTTGACCTGAGCCGGGATCTGGCGGCTGTTGAAGACCGGAATGGCCAGGATCAGGCTCATCACCCGGGCGAGACAAAGCAGGAAGTTCTGGAACTGGTCAAGGGGGACAGACGGTATATCCACGGTATGCTTACGGTCCCAGGTCGGCAATGCCGGTGATGATTCCGGTGGTGAACGTGATGAGCAGGTTCATGATCCAGGGACCGAAGATCAGCAGGGTAACAAAAACGGCCACGATCTTCGGGATAAAGGTCATGGTCTGCTCGTTGATCTGGGTGGCGGCCTGGAAGACGCTGATCAACAGGCCGATGACCAGGGCGGCGATCAGCATGGGGCCGGAGGCCAGGAGGACCGTTTCCACGGCCTTTCTGCCGATATGGACAACCGTTTCGGGAGTCATGGATTTTCTTTTTTCCTTCTATTTTTTTCGCGGAGTTCCGGTCCCGCTCTTTCCGCCGGAGGTCAGGTGAAACTTTTCATCAGGGAGCCCACCACCAGGTTCCAGCCATCCACCAGGACAAAGAGAAGCAGCTTGAAGGGCAGGGAAATGATGATGGGCGGCAGCATCATCATGCCCATGGACATCAGCACCGAGGCAACGATCATGTCGATGACCAGGAAGGGAACATAGATCATGAATCCCATCTGGAAGGCCAGCTTGAGCTCCGACAGCATGTAGGCCGGAATGAGGACCGTGGTGGAGATGCCGTCCCGATTCTCGGGCTGTTCCTTGCCGGTGAGGTCGATGAACAGTTGCAGCTCACCCTCCCTGACCTGGGAGAACATGAAGTCGCGCATGGTCTCCACGGTCCGTTCCAGGGCCTCTTTCTGGGTGATGCTTTCCTCCAGGTAGGGCTGCAGCGCCCTGGTGTTGATGGCGTTGAGCGAGGGCGACATGATGAAGAAGGTCAGGAACAGGGCCAGGCCGATGATCACCTGGTTGGGTGGCATGTTCTGGGTGCCCATGGCCTGGCGGACAAAGCCCAGGACAATGACGATCCGGGTGAACGAGGTGGTCATCAGGAGGATGGCCGGTGCCACGGACAGGATGGTGAGGACGAAGAGCACCTGCAGGGCCGTGGACACCTCCTGGGGGCTGGCTGCATCCTGGATTCCCAGGGACAGGGTCGGCAGGTTGACCGCCCGGGCCGTTTCCGGCAGGATGAGGAATAGCAACGGGACAACGAGATACTTCACTGGCTTTCCCTCAGTAACCGGTCAAAATTCTTCTCGGGTTTCCTGTCCTGCTCGCCGGGTCCTGTGCTGTCCAGTTCCGTGAGCAGGGAGATGTTGCCGGCGCTGATGCCGATGAGCAGTTCCCTGCCATCCACCCTGATCCGGGCCAGGCCGGTCTTGGGCATGACCTGGCGCAGTTCCAGGACCTCGATTGTGCCCTGTCTGAGGCGACCGGGCAGGAACCGTTTTCTGGCCAGGCCGTAGAGGACCAGGATCAGGCCGCAGACCACCAGCAGGGCCCAGGTCATCTGCAGGATGGCCGAACCTGCAAAGGGCGTGTCAGCCGCCGCTGCCCGGGAGGGGAGGATGAGGAGGAAAAACAGGACCAGCGGGTTCATGATCAGCCCAGCTTTTCGATCCGGTCACTCTGGCTGACCACCTCGGTGAGCTTGATACCGAACTTGTCTCCCACCCGGACCGCCTCGCCGCGGGCGATGAGCCGGGAATTGACGTACAGGTCCAGGGGATCTGCAGCCAGCTTGTCCAGTTCAACCACGTAGCCCTCTCCCATCTGGAGGAGATCCTTCAGGAGGATGCGGGCCCTTCCCACCTCCACCGAGATCTGCAGGGGAACGTCGAAGAGAAATTCCAGATCTCTGGGCACCTGCTCCTGGCCGCTGGCCTGTTCGGCTGGCGCAGGCCTGGATTCCTCGAGCAGCTCGGCGGTCTCTTCGGGCTGCAGGGTCGGCCCCGATTCAGGTTCCCGGTGCTCTGTCGGTTCAAGATGTTCTGTCGGTTCCATGGGTCGTTTCCTGTGCGGTTCTGAACAGCCCGGTCACGTGAAAGGCCTTTTTGCCGTTTCTTTCTCCCGGGACAGCGATAAATTTCGGTTTATCCTCGACAACGATGGTCAGAGGCTGGGTCGGGTCATAGTTGATGTCGATGATGTCGCCGTTCCGCAGGGACAGGATCTGGCGGATGGTCATCTCCAGGAGGCCGGACCGGGCGATGACCGTACTCTCGGTCTCCAGGGCCTCCCTCGCCAGGGTGTTGCCCCAGGTGGAGATGGTATTGGTCACCGTGACGATCTCCTTGAACTTCTCCCGCAGCGGTTCCAGGGTCAGGTAGGGGATGATCAGGCGCATCTCGCCGGATTGACCGGCCACCTTGACCGCGAACCGGGTGACGATCACCTCGGTGTCCGCATCCACGATGTTCACCAGGCGGAAGTTGTTCTCCACCTTGATCAGGCTGGCGTGCAGGCTGGTCACCGGCTGGAAGGAGCGTTGCAGGTCGATGCACACGCCGTCCATGGTGTTCTTGAGAACGTTGATCTCGATGGTGGTCAGGTTCCGGTCCAGGGCAAGCGGTTCTGCCGAGATGGAGGAGCCCAGCATGATCTCCAGGAGATTGAAGGATAGCAGGTTGTTGAAATGGAGGAGAAAACCGTATTTGAGGGGATCGGTGTTGTAGATCCCGATGGCCCCCTGATTCTTGAGCGCCGCCAGGCTCTCCTGAAAGGTGGTCGTGTTGATCTCCACCCGGTCCACCATGAAGGTCCGTTGCAGCTGGTTGGTGAGGCTGATGCTGAAATTGCGGGCAAAGGTGTCCAGGAGGATGTCCAGGTTGGGGATGCGGAGTTCACCCTCGGGACCCTCGTGGGAATAGATCTGGAAGAGATCCACCTCCTCGGCCGGCCGGCTGGCTCCCGGACCCGGCCCCGGCACATCGATGGAATCCACCGAGATCCTGCCGGCCCTTACCGCGGCCAGCAGTTCCTCTATCTCCTGTTTGTTCAGGATCGGTTCCATCAGTTCTCCGCCTCCATGTTCGTCCTGCCGCCGCTTCCTTTACTGGACCACGAAACCGGTGAGATAGATGTTCTTCACCTTGCCGGTCCTCAGGAACGAGTTGATCTTGCTCTTCAGTTCCGCTTTGAGTTGTTTCTTTCCCTGCAGATCCTGCAGTTCCTCGAAGGTCTTGTTGCCGATGAGCATCAGGATGGTGTCGCGGATCTGGGGCATCCGCTTGGTGGCCTCCTCCATGGCCTCCTCCTTGTTCAGTTCCAGAGTCAGGGAGGCCTTGACATAGTGGTTGGTGTCGTCGCTGATGATATTGACGATGAACTCCTCGATATCCACGGTGGGACCGAACTCCTCCTGCTCCTCGCTGGCCGGCAGCTCGACCTGGGCGGCCTGCTTCTGTTCCTCGCTTTCCTCGGGCGGCGGTTTCTTGAGCAGGAGGAAGTAGGCGGCAGCCCCGCCTCCTGCCAGGAGGAGCACAACGACAGCGGCAATGATGATGATCAGTTTTTTCTTGCCGCCTTCCGAGGTCTCGTCGGTGACGACGTCAGTGGCCTTGTCTGCCATGATAGGTCTCCTCGTTTTCTGGGTTAGAAGGGCAGGCTCTGCTCGTTTCTGGCCTGGCGTTTCACAACCCGGTTGCTCCGGAGCACGAAATCCACCCTTCGGTTCTTTTTCCGGTTTTCCTCGCTGGTATTCGGGGCCACGGGACGGCTGGCTCCATAGCCGACCGAGGACATCCGGTCCAGGGAGAAGAGCTTGCCCCGGTTGTAGAAACGCATCACCGAAACCGCCCTGGCAACCGAAAGATCCCAGTTGGACATCCGGCCCGAGGCCACCGGCGAAGAGTCGGTATGGCCTTCAATGCGCATGGACATGGGCAGGGGACGGACGATATCGGCGATCTTGCGCAGCAGGGGATAGGAAGAGGGGTTGAGCCGGGACTTGCCCTTGTCGAAAAGGATCGAATCGTTGATCCTGAGGACGATGGTATCGTTGTCCCGCTTGATCACCTCAACCTCGTTGGCGATCTTGGTCATCTCGATATCGGTCTTGATCCGCTTGAAGTACTTGATGGCCGTTTCCTGGGGAATGGGCGTAAACCTCGATTTGGGCGGCGAGGGGATCACCGGTACGCTGTACCGGGTCGGGGCTGCCGTGGTCCGCCAGCCAAAGGCGTCTTTGATGGAGGTCTTGGCCTGGACGAACTTGATCGGGTCCATGGAGGCCATGGAAAGCAGGAGGACGAAGAAGGTGAGCAGCAGGGTGACCAGGTCACTGAAGGTGACCATCCACTCCGGGGCGCCGGCCGGGCATTCCTGTTCTTTTTTCGCCATGTCCGCACCTACTTGTTGAAGACGGATTCACGCAGCTTGGGAGCAATGAAGGCATGGAGCTTCTGTTCCATGACCCTGGGGTTCTCCCCGGAGAGGATTGATTCCATCCCCTCGACGATAATGGTCTTCTGCAGGAGTTCGCTCTTGGAACGGGTCTTGAGCTTGCCGGCCATGGGGCTGCAGAGGACGTTGGCGATGACCGCGCCGTAAAAGGTGGTGAGCAGGGCAACGGCCATGGCCGGACCGATGGACGAGGGGTCGCTCATGTTCTGGAGCATCTGGACCAGGCCGATCAGGGTGCCGACCATACCCATGGCCGGAGCGATACCGGCCAGGGAGGTGAAGATCTCCGCACCCATGGAGTGGCGTTCCTGGATATAGTCTATCTCGGTATTGAGCATGGCCTTGAGGTCCTCGGGTTCCTGGCCGTCCACGGCCATCTGCAGCGCCTTGACCAGGAAGTCGTCTTCCACGGAATCGATGGAGCCCTGCAGGGAGAGAATGCCCTCTTTGCGGGCCTTGTTGGCGAACTCCATGAGCTGGGCGATGAGTTCGTTGGTGTTCGGCTCCTTGAAGAGAAAGGTCTTCTTGGCCACGTTGGCAGCGCTCAGGACATCCCCCAGAGGAAAGTTGATCAGGGCGACACCGGCCGTGCCGCCGAAGACGATGAGCATGGAGGGCACATCGATGAACATGCCCATGCCGCCCCCCTGTAGGATGGCCATGAGCATCAGGCCGAAGGCGGCGACGATTCCGATTATGGTTGCAATATCCACGCGTGTATCCTGGTCAGCAGTATGCTGGAATTAAGTTTCATCCAGGCCGGCGGTCCTGCCACCGGCTGCCAGCCTGGCCGTTGCAAATTGAGTGCCACGGGCATCGCGGCTGCCACAACTCCATCCCAGACCGTCCAAATTGATTCCCAGCCCCTGAAAACAGAAATGGCCACATCACCGGGAGGGAGCAGTGACATGGCCATCTGACGGAATTTTGACTTCAGAAACTACCGTTTCAGGTTGATCAACTCCCCCAGGAGTTCGTCCACCGTGGAGATGATCTTGGAGTTGGCCTGGAATCCTCGCTGGATGGTGATCATCTTGACGAATTCCTGGCCCATGTCCACGTTGGACTGCTCCAGGGAGTTGGTGAAGATCTTGCCCAGCTCCGGCCCGGGCAGTCCCACCCTGGGTACTCCGGAGTTCTGGCTGGCGGTGAACATGTTGGAACCGGCAAGTTCCAGGCCGTTGGGGTTCTTGAATTTTCCGAGAACGAGCTGGGCGATCTTGACCTGTTCGCCGTTGGAGTAGGTGGCCACCACGATGCCTTCGGAGTTGATGGCCGTGTTGGTCAGGTTGCCGGCGCCGTAGCCGTTCTGGTCCTGGGCGATGACCAGGGATTCGCTGTCGAACTGGGTGCAGTCGAAGTTGACGGTGATGTTGCTGGGATCTGATCCGTTGCCCCAGTCGATGTTGTTGATGTCAAAGGGTACCGGGTTGGGAAACCCGTCGCCGTCGGTGTCCGGCAGGGTGCCGTCGGTTTCGAAGGTCAGCTGGGGACCGTTGGCCTGCACCCCGGCATCCTCGATGACATAGAAGGTGTCCCAGGTATTGGTGGCCGGATCGTTGATCCGCCAGAACATGGAGAGCAGGTGCGGCTCGCCCAGTGAGTCGAAGATCTGGGTGGAGGCGGTGTAGTTGAAGGTGCCGGTGTCGGCCGGATCAAAGGCTGCCCAGCCGCCAACCGGGATTGCCGAGGAGGCGTCCAGGTTGGTGTTGAAAGTCATCTCCGTGGTCGGATTGGCCGGGACAAGGCCGTTGTTGGTCACCTGGATGTCCTTGGGATCGCCGGCGATGAGGTTGCCGTTGATATCGAACTGCTTGCCCTGCACCCGGAACCCCTCAGGATTGACCAGGTAGCCATCCTCGTCGAACCGGAAGGCTCCGGCTCTGCTGTAATATGTTGTGTCATTGCCAGGTTCCTTGAGAAGAAAAAAACCCTCGCCCTCAATGGCCACGTCGGTGTCCGAGGAGGTGGCTTCAAAGGTCCCCTGACTGAAGATGTTGTCCACCTTGGAGAGGTTCACACCCCGGCCGACCTGGGAGAAACCGCCCGAGCCGTTGACCGTGCTGGAGAGCAGGTCGGAAAAGACAGTCCGCGCTCCCTTGAAGCCGATGGTGTTGGTATTGGCCAGGTTGTTGCCGATGACACTCATTGCCTGGGAGTTGGTGTTGAGTCCACTGACTCCGCTGAACATAGCACTCTGAATGCCCATATCGTCTGCCTCCTGTCGTTACCGGCCCGCAGCCGGTTGTTGATCTCGTCTTGGTCCCGGTAGCTGTCAGGAAATTGTCTACCAGAATTTGAAGAGCTTTTCGGATACCTCATCTTCCAGGTTGTCCGCCATGGTCTCTTCCTCAAGCTGCCCGCCCGACGATTCCTCTTCCCCGTCAAGGGCTGTCTCTCCAGGTTCCTGCCGTGTTTCGGCTTCGTAAACGCCCTGGACAGCGGCGATGGAGAATTCTCCCAGGTCGGTGATCAGGCTGGTGCCGTCCTCGGCAAGGTTGACTCCGGTCACCTCCAGCCGGACCAGGGGGGTGACGGCCACGGTCTCTTCCTCTCCGCCCCTGGCCTGAATGACGATGTCATACTTGCCGGGAGGCAGGGGTTCACCGTTCTCACCCATACCGTTCCAGGTGATGAAGTGGTTGCCCGGCCCGAGTTCGTTTCCCTGGAGAGCGGCCACGGTCACACCCTGGCTGTTGCGGATCTCGATGGTTATGTCCTCGGCATTGCCCTCTACATGGTAGCCGATCTGTTCCGGCATCTCTTCCTCCAGTTGAAAGGAGGATCCTTCCACCAGGATTTCCTTGCCGATCAGGGACATGGCCGAGAGCCGTTCCGCATTGTTCTGGGCCTGGGCCATCTGCTCCATGGAATCGTTGAGCTGGAAGAGCTGTTCCAGCTCGCTGAACTGGGCCAGCTGGGCCGTGAACTCCGTGGGATCCGATGGATTGAGAGGGTCCTGGTTCTGTAGCTGGGCCACCAGCAGGGTCAGAAAGTCGTCCTGGCCCAGGGTGCTTTTGGTGGTCTTTTCCGTGGTGGTGGAGCTGCTTTCCTGGGTGGTGAATGCCTGTGATATTCCAGGGATGTATGTCATGATGGTTCTCCGTGCTCCAATCAGGCGTGCAGGCTCAGCCTGTCTTCATGGCCGTCCTGCCGCTCTTCGTCCTCTTCCGGGGAAATCACGGTGAAGCGCGGTTGACCGGAACTGCCGGCAGGCTGCCTGAAGACATCCTGCTGCCTGTTTTCCTGGAAAAAGTCGGACTGGTTGCCGTCGTCGGCCGCCACGGTCACCTCTACCTGTTCCAGGTTGAACCCCTGCTGCTCCAGGGCCTCGCGCAGCCTGGGCATGTGGCGGTCGAGAATCTCCTGGACCTGTGGATTCTGGGTGGTGATGTGGGCCTTGATGTTGTCCTGCTCCACCTTGATCTCCATCCGTAGCTCACCCAGTTCTTCAGGATGGAGCTTGAGCACCACCCTTCCGGACTCCAGGTTGCCGCGCAGGGAGAAATGATCCTGGACCTGGCGGACAATGGAATCCTCGTGGACTTCGAGCTGGCCCGGCGTCAGTGGTGCGCTGGCCGGGCTGCCGGAGGTGATCCCCTGGGAATGGCTGCTGCTGTTGCCCTGGTCCAGGGAGAAGATGAGCGGCGTATCGCTGTTGTTGCCGCCCTGTCCCTGCACCTGTGGGTCCATGGGCTGCTCGCCCCGATTGTCCATGGTGGTGCCGGCCTGTTCCCCTGCCGTTCCATCCTGGGCTGTCTGACCGACCAGGCCGCTTGCTCCGTTGGGCAGGTTGGAGTGGATGAAGTGACCGTTGACATCCTGGCGCTGGAGTCCGGGGTCTCTGAGCGGTACCGATCCGGATGACTGGTGCATGGCAGCCGGGTCATCAAATTCCAGCAGGCTGCTGTCGATGACCGGCTGTCCTGTTTCCTGCGGCTGATTCCCGGTCTGTTGCTCCGGGGCCGTGGTCGGTGTTGCATACCGGGCCTGCCAACTCTCAACGGTTGCCGGGAAATCCCCTGTTCTCCCCCTGAATGTCGTTGCCGGTTCCGGCTGGGCAGGAGTGGGGGCTTGCGGGCGTCCGCCAGGGCCAGCCTCTTCGGCAGAGGGTGTTGTCTCCTGCAGGGTTGCTGGCTGGCTGGTTATGGATTCCAGGAGCTGGCTGATACTGGTGGGAACCGGTTGTTCCTGCTGACCGGTTCCTGGCCCTGCCGGCAGCAGGGACATTCCCATGCCCTGGCCGGATGCTGTTGGGGCAGGCTGGCCTTCGGTAATGGCCACTGGTCCGGTGGCCATGATGAGGCCACCTGCCAGGGCGGATTCCAGGGCTGACAGGTTCTGTTCTGTTTCTCCGGCGGCTGGCAGACCATCCCTGGACCGGACTGCATCGGTCAGGCGGGCGGCAAAGGCGGCCTTTCCGCCGCTGCCTGCCGCCAGGGACGCGGCTGCCGTGTCCGTACCCGGACCCGGCTGGCTCGGAGCCATGGGTACTGGTTGCATCATGTTCATGGTCAATCCCTGTCCAGTGTTGAAAAGGCCGTGGTCAGGCCGGCTGCATGTTCCTGGTCCATGTTGCCCAATATCCTGGCCGCAGATTTGGCCTTCATCTTTTCAAGAATAGCTATGGCAAGTTCCCGGTCTATGGTCTGGAAGATCCGTGCCGCCTTGTCCGGGGCCATTTTCTGATACATCTTGCTGAGATCCTCTATCCGCTTTCGTTCCCGGGCATCCTTTTCGGCAAGCAGTCTCTCGATCTGCTGCCGGGTGGTCTTCAGTTGGTCAAGTTTCTTATCGACTTCGGCTGCCAATCTCTTTAGTTCCTTTTTTTTCTCTGCAATTTCCTCACGTTCTCGGGAGAGGCTCTGCCGCTCTTCCTGGAGGGCGACCAGGATGCGCCGTTCTTCCACCGAGGAATAGTTCGGCTGCCGGCTGACAGGATCGGGTGGGTCGTCACTGTCCGTCGCACCCTGGACCCAGGCGGCGGCTATGCTGGTATAACATAGTAGAAGAACGAGGATTTTTTTCATGATCATGATGTCCTGGGATACCGGCAGCGGCTAGCGGTCATGAAAGATGATGGCCAGCTCATCGAGCATGGCCGCCTCCTTGCCGGCAAGGTACTGTTGGTAGTTGAGGTTCTGTTTCTGGCGCAGTTTTTCCAGGACCTTCCGGTCCTGGCTTTTTTTGAGGAGCTGCCGCTGCTGGCGGTCGAGATCCTTTCGCAGGGAAGCGAGTTCTTCTTCCAGATCACTGATCTGCTGCTGCACACTGAGGATGGTCTCTTCGAACAGGATGAGGCGCTGGGCCGTGACCCCCCGGCGTCGCTCTGTTTCCAGGTCACTGTACAGGTCCTGTAACCGGTTACCGGCGTTGCGGAGCGTTTTTTGCAGTTCAGCCTCTTGGCGCTGGAGGGTAAACAGTTTTTGCCTGGCCGTGTCTTCCAGCTGCTGACGATAGGTGAGAACCGCATCCAGGGCAAAAGGTTTCATGATCTCGCAACCAGCACGCCACCGTTGTCAGACCGGGGGGTGCTATTCATTTGCTCTTCCTGTGGTTTCTTCTCCGGTCCAGGCCGCGGCGTCTGGGTTTTCTCCTGTCGCCGCCCTGCCGGTCGCTGACCAGCTCGCCCAGGGCGATCATGGTGTCGTCCAGGGAGCATGATTCGTCGAATCCCTGCTTGAGAAACTCGTTGATTGCCTCGATCCGGGAGATGGCGTAATCGATTTTTGCATTGGAGCCGGCAGCATAGGCACCGATATTGATCAAGTCCTCCGATTCCCTGTACACTGCCATGACACTCTTGGTCTTGCCGGCCAGTTCGAGGTGTCGTGGCGAGACAATGTCCCGCATCACCCTGGAGGCCGACATCATGACATCGATGGCCGGATAGTGGTTTTTGGCAGCCAGGTCTCTGGAGAGGACGATGTGGCCGTCCAGGATGGAGCGGACCGAGTCGGCCACCGGTTCGGTCAGGTCGTCGCCATCCACCAGGACGGTGTACAACCCGGTGATCGACCCCTGGCCCCGGAAATTACCGGCCCGTTCGAGCAGCTTGGGCAGGGTGGCGAACACCGACGGCGTGTATCCCTTGGTGGTGGGCGGCTCGCCGATGGCCAGGCCGATCTCCCGCATGGCCATGGCAAAGCGGGTCACCGAGTCCATCATCAGGAGTACGTTCTTTCCCTGGCCGGCAAAGTATTCGGCAATGGCCGTGGCCACGAAGGCTCCCCGCATCCTGAGCAGAGGGGCCTGGTCCGAGGTGACCACCACGATGACCGAGCGCTGCAGGCCCTCCCGGCCCAGGTCACGTTCGATGAATTCACGCACTTCGCGGCCCCGTTCGCCGATCAGGGCGATGACGTTGACGTCTGCCCTGGCATACCGGGCCATCATGCCGAGAAGAACGCTCTTGCCAACGCCTGAACCGGCCATGATGCCCATCCGCTGACCGATACCGCAGGTGAGCAGACCGTTGATGGCCCTGATACCCAGGTCAAGGGGCTGAGAGATGGTTTCCCGTTCCATGGGACCGGGCGGCAGGCTGTAGAGGTTCTTTTCCTCGCAGAGATGGAGGGGAGGGCCGTCGTCCAGAAGCTGTTCCATGCCGTCGATGACCCGGCCCAGCAGTTCCGGTCCCACCCGGATTGTGGCGCTTTCCCGGACAACCCGGATCAGGCTGCCTGGTCCGAGGCCGCGCAGCTCGCCAAGCGGCATAAGGAGGGCCTGGGAATCCTTGTACCCCACGATCTCTGCCGGCACCGGAGGGCCGTCTTCCAGGGGAAGAATCTCGCAAAGTGAACCGACAGAGGAGCGGGGACAGTGTCCTTCGACCACCAGGCCGACGATACGCCGTACCTTGCCGTAAACCGTTATGGGGGAAAAGGCGGTGATGGCCTCGGGATCGACATACATGGTGCTGGATCTCTTCTGCTATGGTGCGGCCTGGTCCTGGCCCGGGATCGGTTCATCGCCGTTGTCTTCCCTGAGATTCTGCTCGAGAAAGTTCCGGGCTGCTTCGAGCTGTCTCTCGATGGAGGCGTCCACCAGGCAGGCACTGGTCTCCACCCTGCAGCCGCCGGCCTCTATCTCCGGATCAGCCTTGCACACAATGTGCTCCAGGCTCCGCATCCGTTCCAGGAGTACCGGCTCCTGCTCCCGCACCAGGGCCAGATCGTCGGGATGGACGGTGATTACGCATTCGCTGCTCTCCAAGGTACGGTCCAGGGCCGCCTCCAGGATGGCGACCACGGTCTCCCGGTCGGTGGTCAGCTCCCGCTGGACGATCTTCCTGGTCAGGGCCATCACCGTGTTGATCAGGTTGCCGCGGCTCTGTTCCCTGATGGTCCGGTGCAGTTCCTGGAGCTGTTCGCTGCCCCGGACGAAAGCCTCCACAGCGGAGTGCAGCCTGCTACCCAGGTCCTGGAGGGCATCTGCAGCACCCTGCCGATAAGCCTCCTCCCGAATGGCCTCCAGGTCCACCACCGGTTCATCGACAGGAGGGGGATCCTCAGGCTGTGTCTCCCGGACGGGTGCTTCATCACTCTGTGGTTGCTCCTCCGGCCGGACAGGCGGCGGAACCGGTTCCTCCCTGTCTGCGGTCGGTGTTTCCTGACCGGGAACGATCTCCTCGCTGACCAGGGTGATGGGCACAAAGGAGGTATCGTCCCTGAATACCCTAGACGAGCTCATCTCCACCTCCCTTGCCCAGGACCAACTTGCCTTCCTCTTCCAGCTTCATGGCGATGCGCACTATGGTCTGCTGCATGGCCTCGACCTCGGAGAGCCGTACCGGTCCCATGGCCTCCAGATCATCCTTGATCATGTCCGCAGCGCGGGCGGACATGTTGGCAAAGATCTTGTCCTTCAGGTCATCCGAAGCGGTCTTCAGGGCCATGGTCAGGGAATCGTTGTTCACCTCGCGCAGGATCATCTGCAGGGAGCGGCCATCCAGGGCGGCCAGGTCCTCGAAGGTGAACATCTGCTTACGGATATCTTCCACCATGTCGGGATCGAGCTCTTCCAGGGCATCCAGGATATCGGCGTCCAGGTTGTTTTCCATGGAGTCGAGGATCTCCACGACTTTCTCGATACCGCCGACCTGGCGCTGTTCATGGTCGCCGACAATGCCGATCTCCCTGTTCAGGGCATCCTCGATCCGGTTGATGACCTCTGGAGAGACCTTTTCGATGGTCGCGATCCGGTAGACCACGTCGGCCTGCTTGTCCTCAGGAAGGTGGGCGATGATGGCCGAGGCATGGTCGGAGGTCTGGGTGGAAAGAACCAGAGCCACGGTCTGGGGGTGTTCCCGTTCCAGGAGGCCGGCCACCATGGCCGGCTGCATCTTGGAGATGGTCTCCAGGGGCTTGCCTTCGGTGCCGGAGACGAACCGCTTGAGCAGGTGCTGCACCCGCTCGTCATCACCGGTCAGGCTGAGGGTGTTTTTCGCAAACTCGTGCCCCCGGATCACCACCCCGGCAAAGGACTCTCTGGCCAGCTCGAAATCCTCGATCACCCGCTGCTTGATATCCTCCGGAATATGCTCGATCTTTGCCATCCGGCGGGTGACCTTGAAGATCTCGTCGTCGGTCAGCTCTTTGAGGACCTGGGCCGCCACCTCCTCGCCCAGGCACATGAGGAAGACGGCCGCCCTGTCGAGGCCGGTAATTTTTTCAAAGGCCATGGCACACCTGTTTCACGATTTTTGGTTGATCCAGTTCTTCAGGATATGGGCGGCAAAGACCGGATCTTCTGTTACTTCTGCCCTGATCCTGAGGATGGGGTTCTGTTCGAGCTCGGCCAGCTCCTCAGCCTCCTCGGTCTCCTCTTCGAGGAGCTTCTGTTTCTGTTCGGCTTCCAGTTCCTCCACGGTCTTGAAGTGTTCCGTGACATCCTGGCGCAGGGTCTTGATCAGGGGCCGGATCATCAGGAAGTAGACAAGCAGGCCGCCGACAAGGAGCAGGCCGTAACGGATGAGCGGCATGTACTCGTAGAGCAGGTTGGCGGCGATTTCCTCTTCCACCCCTTCCAGGGTGTCACTGAAGGGCATGGAGGTCACTTCGATCCTGTCTCCCCGGCCCTTGTCCAGTCCCAGTGCCGAGGTGATCATGGCCTCGATTTCGGCCAGTTCCTCCTCAGACCTGGGCTCGAACTTCTGCGGTTCCTTGTCCGTGGCCGGAATGACCCGGTCGGCCACCAGGACGGCCACGGATATCCGCTTGATGGTCCCCACCGGGTTGACGGTCTTGGAGACCACCTTGCTGATCTCGTAGTTGGTGGTTTTCTTGGATCGGGATGAGGGTGGAGTGGCTCCCCCGGCCTGGGTGGTGTTGCCCTGCAGGTTCGACTGCACCCCAGGGATGCCGCCGACGATTTCCGACCCGGATTTCTCCTCGGAAATCTGCTCGCTGCGGATGACCGGCTCCTCGGGATCGAAGATCTCCTCGGTCTTCTCGAACCGGGAGAAATCAAGTTCTGCCGTGATCCTGACCATGGCATTCTTGGCGCCGACGGCGCGGTCGAGCAGGGCCTGGGCCCGGTCCTCCAGGTGGCGCTCCACGTTGAGCTGGAACTCGAGCATGTCCGGGGCCAGTTTGCCGATAAAGCCGTTGCCGCTGACCCGGGTGAGCACGGTGCCGTTCTGGTCGATGACCGTGACATGCTCGGGAGCCAGCCCTTCCACGGAGCTGGAGACCAGGTGGATGATCCCCTGGACCTGCTGTTCGGCAAGCTGTCTGCCGGGCCTGATCTTGACGATCACCGAAGCGGTGGCCGGCTTCTGCTGGTTTTTGAAGAGGCGTTTTTCCGGCAGGGCCAGGTGAACCCGGGCCGTTTCCACCGGACCCAGGGAGGCGATGGTCCGGGAGAGTTCTCCCTGTAGGGCTCGGGTATAGTTGATCTTCTGGACAAAGTCGGTCAGGGCAAAGGACTGCTTGTCAAAGATCTCGAACCCCACGCCGCTGCCCTCTGGCAGGCCAGCCGCGGCCAGGCTCAGCCTGGCCTCGTGGACCTTGTCGCTGGGAACGGCGATGTTGCGGCCATTGTTCTTCAGCTGGTAGGGGATGTTCTGGGCCTTGAGCCATTCCACCACCGAGGCGGCATCGGTCTCTGCCAGGTTGCCGTAGAGGAGCTGATAGTCCGCGGTCCTGGCCTGGAAGATGATCAGGCCGAACAGGGCCAGAGAGAGGATGGCCACCGAGGCCAGGGCGATCTTTCTGGACAGGGGCCATTTCCCGATCCGGGTGACCAGGACCTGGAAGCCGTTCTGCGGTGGTGCTGCGGCTTGCGCCTCGATTACATCATCTGCCATGGCGGGAAGCGTGTCAAAATTTTGCCGTTACGGGTTTGGCCGGAAAACCGGTCCAGAGGGATATCATCGGCTAGACCTGGAGCCGCATGATTTCCTGGTAGGCCTCCATGGCCTTGTTGCGCATCTGCACCAGGAGTCGCATGGAGATATCTGCCTGTTCCATGGCGATCATGGCTTCGTGCAGGTTCTTGCTGCCGCCGGCGTGAAGCTGCTGCACCGCTCTGTCGGCAGCAAGCTGCTGATCGTTGACCTCGCTGACCATCTCCTCCAGCAGGTTGCCGAAACCGGCCTCTGCCCGGCTGACCGCATCGGCCGGCCTGCCGCTACGTTCCGGTGTCGGAACCGGCGCCTGTACGCTGATGGGGTTCATCTATCCTACCTCCCGATTTCCAGGGCCTTGAGCGCCATACGCTTGGCCGATTTGATCGTTGTCGTATTGGCCTCGTAGGAGCGGGTGGCGGACATCATGTCTACCATCTCCTTCAGTACCGAGATATTGGGCATATCCACGTAGCCGTCTTTGTCGGCATCGGGATGCGACGGGTTGTAGACCCTGATGGGCGGATCATCACTTTCGGTGATCCGTGTCACCTCTACCCCCTGAACCTCTCCGGCCAGGCTACTTTCGAGCTGGTCCTGGAACGGCACCGGGCTGGCTTCGAAGTAGACTGATTTTTTCTTGTACGGTCCTCCCTCGGGGGTGGAGGTTGTCTCGACGTTGGCGATGTTGGCACTGATGGTGTTGAGCCGTATTCGTTGCGCCCTGAGCGCCGATGCGGCTACCTTGAAGGTGGTGAAGATATCCATCTACGATTCTCCCTGGAATTTGCTGGGTTCGAATGCGAGGCCGGTTCTGTTCCAGTGGCAACCTGCACTGGTCACTGCAAATTATCTGCCATCATTGGCAGTGTACTTCAGAATGGCCAGTTTTTTGTTGAGCATGGAAATAGCTGCCTCGTAAAGTATTTGGTTTTCCGATAATTTTATCATTTCCTGTTCGACCTGGACGCCATTTTCGTCGCCGATGCCGGTCTGGTCCCTGGTACGGTGGAGTTCTCCCTGGACGTCGGTAACGGTTGCCGGGGTGATGGAAATATGACCCGGCCTGGAGGCTACCGGTCGAAGTTCACCACCGTCCAGCGCTTCCCTGAGCTGGTCCTCGAACTGGAAGCTGGCCGGTGAATACCCGGGGGTATCGCTGTTGGCGATGTTCGAACTGATGATCTGCTGATTTCTGCTCCGCAGGTCCAGAACCTTCTGCAGGAGCTGCATGGTATCGTCAAACTGCTGGATGAACGGCATGGTTCCTCTCCTCATGGGCGGTTGTTCAGCTCCGGCTGCTCAGGTCCGGTGCTGCCGGTTTCCTGCTGCTTCGCCTGCCGGAACGTCATGATCTGTCCCGCTCGAGCTGCAGGATCTTGAGCTCCTCCCTGGCCAGCTTGCGCCATAGGGAGTCTTTCTCTTTGTCGGCCAGCTTGCCGAACTGGTTAAGTGCCTTATCTTTTTTTCCTTTCCTGAGATAGATCTGGGCCAGCCTGAACATGGCCTGGTCCCGGTAAGGTCCTCCGGCCTCCAGGGGAAGGAAGTACTGTTCGGCCTCATCCATTCGGCCGGCCTGGAACAGGGATTCGGCCGCCATGTACCGGTTGGCCGGATCACCGAGGCGGGACTCCATTGCCGGATCAGTGAGAATGGCGGCGACATCTTCCCACTGCTGCAGATCGAAATGGATCGCTGCCGCCTCCAGGCGAATGGCTGGAGAATCCGGATGGTCCGGGGCGGCAAGCAGCCCGGCCGCCCGGTCCGGCTGGCCGCTCCTTCGCAGCCCCTTGAGTCGGAGGAGAAAGATCTTCTCCCGATCCTTGCCGTCGGGGTAGCGAAAGGCATAGCGGTCAGCGTAGTCTTCCAGCAGCTCGTAGCGGCCGTCCCGATAAAGTGATTCCAGGAGGGGAAGATAGACCTGTTCCCGTTTCTGGTCCGGCGAGACATCCATGATGTACTGGTAGGTGCGGATGGCCCGTTCATAGGAACCCAGCCGCTGATAGGCCTTTGCCAGGTCATAGAGCAGGTCGGTCTTCACCCAGCCCCTGGTAAAGAAGAACCGGTTCTGCTTGGCCAGGACCAGTGCCCGGATGTACTGCTCGCTGTCGATGAGCTGCCGAATGAGCGGGGTGAGATGCTGGAGGAGCAGGGCCCGGGTCTCCGTTTTCAGTTTGCCGGTGCGGAATTCGCGGAGCTGGGTCATGCACAGGTCCACGCACTCCCCATGATTGCCGGCAAGCCCCTGGACCAGGGCCTCCTTGAACAGGGCCTCTTCCCTGGTCTCCCGGGAGGTCATGTTTTCGGATACTTCGTGGTAACGGGAGGCTGCTGCCGCCGGCGACAGCCTGCCGGCAAGATATTCCAGGTCGGTCTGCTTCATGTGGGCCAGCCAGGCCCCCCTGGTGCCGGGAAAGGCCTCCTGGAGCTGGTCCAGGAGCGGCCGGATGGCCCGCACCTCCTCCCCGTTTCGCATCCTGGCCATGATCAGTCTGAAGCGGCTCAGATCCTGCCAGGATGTGCCGGTGAGGAGACCGCTGAGCGTCCTGTACCGCTCTGCTGCCTCGGCAAACTTGCGGTGGGTGTACAGGGCGTCGGCAAAATGGGCCAGCGAGGCGGGAAATTCATTGATCTGTCGAGGATAGTGCTTTTCCAGTTGCAGGTAACCGACCAGCCCCCTGATCTTGTTGTTACGGAGAAAAGCGATGTCGATCTGCCGCAGCCGGCGCAGAAAGAGGGCCTGATCCGTGTAGGCCACCTCGTCCCTTTTCAGGATTTCCTCCGCCCTGTCCAGGGAGCCGCTGGCAATGGCTGTCTCTGCCTGGAAGATATTGAAGTACGGAGCCAGGTTGCCTCTGGAAAAGGTTTGTTCCAGTTTGTTCAGCTCGAAAAATACCAGGTAGGGATCCTCGCGCGAGGCCTGGAGATAGAGGAAAAGGAACCGTGCCAGGGGACTGAGGCGGCTTTCAGGGTAGGTGAGCTCGATCTGCTGCAGGAGTTCGTAGGGTTCTTCGTATCCTCCGCTGCGGACCAGGAGTTCGCCATAGGTGAGCAGCAGCCGTTCCCGCGTCCGCACATCATCTTCTGTTGGCAGAAGTTCCCGGACAGCGGACAGGAGCAGGGTCCATTCACCGCTGTTTGCCCGGGGTTGGAGATCCCCGGGTAACCAGTCGGGCCAGCCGTTCCGGGAAGGGCTGTCGTCGAGTTCTGCTGCCAGGGGAAAGGGAGGCAGGGTAAAGCGAAGTTGCGGCCTGATCTCTATATCTGTTTCATATTCTTTGAAGAAGAGCAGCCAGTTGCCCGCCCAGCGGGAGACCTGCAGCGGATTGGTGTAATCGACTTCCGAGCGCTGGAGCAGCGAGACGCCGTGCAGCCTGGCTGAGAGGTCCGGATATTTGCTGGAAAAGGCGTTTCCGGTGAGAATGTCGAGTATCAGGGATTCACTGCCCCTGCCTTTCTTTACCTGGACCTCCTGGGGTTTATAGCGGAAATACAGGGAAAGAACAGCGCTGTTGTCCTTCCGGCGGCTGACCATCTTGACCATTCTGTCGTCTCCCGGCAGGAGAGTGAATTTTTCCCCGATCACCGTGTCCTCGAGAATGATGTCGATCCGTCGGGTACTCCGGACCACCCTGTAGTCAGGAACCGAGTCGAAACGGAGAAAGATCTGCAGTCGCTGCCCTGCCTCGCCCTGGTGGACTTTTTCCAGGACAGCGGTTCCCCAGGCCGCAGGAGTTGCGAGAACCAGTAAAGAAATTGTCCAGACTGTACGATACAGAATATGGAGCATGACCTGCATGGGAACGGGTTGCTGGTTGACCGGCCGGGCCGGTGGTACAGGACCTGGCCTGGTCACAGCAATAAATGTTCCAGCCGCAGGAAAACATGGGCAACATCTTGAAATAACGCCATGTGGGGAATGATGAGACAAGGTCCGGCCTGGAAGACTGACAATTTTTTGACCTGAGATTATTCAGCCACAGGACAACGATCCGGACGGCGCAGCAGCGGCTGGGAAGAGACAAAAAAAATGGAAGAAAATTTGCTTTCCCGGTGAGCAAATTGATACAATAGTGGTACAAAGGCGAAAAAAACGTTTCACTTTCTATAGTTAGGAGGATATTGACATGGGGAAAAATGTGCTGCTCGTTGACGACTCTTCGACCATGCGAAAGATTATCGGCCGCTCCCTGCGCCAGGCCGGCCTGGATTTCGGCGAGATCTTCGAGGCCGGAGACGGGCTTGAAGCCTTGGATGTCCTGGAAAAGGAATCTGTTGATATCGTACTCAGCGATATCAACATGCCCAACATGAACGGCATCGAGTTCCTGCGCGAAAAGGCCAACCGGGACGGGGTCAAGGATATTCCGGTGTTCATGATCTCCACGGAGACCGGAGAGGATATCATCGGCGAGGCCAAGGAACTCGGTGCGGTCGGCAACCTGAAGAAACCCTTCACCCCGGACAAGGTCAACGAGGTGCTCGGCCCTCTGATGTGATCTCCTGATGACCAGGCAGGATCATACTTGCCTGTTGTTCTCTGCTTCATCCTGCCGGAACGTGTTGTTTCCGAAGCCCGGATCGTTTCGGTCGCCGGCAGGAGGAAATCTGAACCGGGCGAAAGGAAACAGTCTCAGAGAAGAGGTCCTGGTGGTTCTGCAGGGGTGGCTTTGCCGGTGGGCAACCGGTATGACCGGGTGGGTCGGCAGGTCCATCTCTGCAGGGCAGGGCACTGCGCCGGAACCAGGATGTCGCAACGATCATCTTTCTGGAGCGACCACGGTCTGCCTTGGAACGTGGTCCACGCCTCCATGCGTATGAACAGCGAAATCCGGCAGCCGCCACTACCAGGCTGTCGCTGGTGCCTGAAAATCGACTCCATCCCTGGTCCCTTGCTGCTGCCTGTGTGGCTGGCCTGGCATCTGATCCAGACCGGGATGGCTGTTTTTGCGGATTGAGGGCCGGGATTCCTACCCCTGCCGACCTGACCACGCAGCTTTACGGTCACACACCGGCCTGGGATGCCGGTTGGCTGTGCCGGAGGCGACAGAATTCATGGACAATGCAGCCGGGAGAGAAAAAAGTGAGCAGTTTCGAGGAAGTTGTGCCAAAATTGATTGACTCGACAGTGGAAATTTTTTCTGCCATGGTGATGATGGATATCGAGGTTGCTGGCGAGCCCATGGACAGCCTGGGGCCGATGCGGGACTCGATCACCGGCATGGTCGGTTTGGCCGGAACAGGACGGGGGGTGCTCGCTGTCCATATTCCCAACAAGGTGGCCATGGCAATTACCTCAAGTTTCCTGGGCATGGAGGTCGACGAGATCAACGAGGATGTCCAGGACGCAGTGGGAGAGATTGCCAACATGTTGGGCGGCAACGTGAAAACCATCCTGGCGGACAGGTTCGACGAGATCGAACTCTCTCTGCCTTCGACCATTTCCGGGGAAGAGTATGTCTTTCTTTCACAGAACGATGTTGACCAGATCATCATACCCTTTGCGGTGCCTGACGGTAAAATCCATGTGGAACTGGAACTGGAGCGATCATGACCGGTCTAAACGAGCTGGAATCCATGCTTGATGCCTCTATCCGGCAGGTCATGGAAGAGATCTTCGCCACCATGGTGTTCATGGAGATCAGCGGCCAGGAAACGAGCTTTGGCAGGAGAGGAGTCCTGACCGGTGACCTTTCCAGTATGGTTGGCCTGGCCGGTGATCTGAAAGGTGTGCTGACGGTTTCCTGTCCTGCAGCCGTGGCCACGGCTGTCTCCTCGGCCATGCTCGGTATGGAGCTGACCGAGTTGGATGAAGATGTACGGGATGCGATGGGCGAGATCACCAACATGGTGGCCGGCGGATTGAAGTCCTCCCTGGCCGCCGAAGGGACGATGGTCAATATCGCCGTTCCCACCACCATCATCGGCAGAGGGATGCGGACCTCAGGTCTGCCCGGAGCACAGCGGCTCACCGTGCCCTTCACCATCGGGGCTGGTACCTTTGGGGTGGAACTGCAGTACGTCGCCCGCTGATCATGGGGACCGGATCGTGCAGATGGAGTGGAACAGACTGAAATGCCGAGACCATGAAGGCCAGAGAACGTCTTGATCAGATAATCGCCAATTGCCGGGATAAGATCCAGGAAGAGGTGTCAGCCCTTTTGGGCAAGAAGTTCCTGCTGGAAAAACCGGAGACCTCGGTTCTGAGCAAGGAGGACTACTTTGCCCGTCCCGGCGGCAAGACCGTTCTGGCACATCTTCAGCTCGAGGGTGACCTTGAGGGACAGGGCGCTCTGCTCTTGCCGCTCAAAGGTGCCATCCGTATCGGCGGCACCCTCATCATGCTGCCCGACTCGGAGTTGGACAGCGCGGTCGCCGATGAGGAGTACAGTGACGAACTGGAAGATTCCTACGGCGAGATCGCCAATATCATTGCCGGTGCCCTGACCTCGACCTTCGAGGAACAGTATCCCAAGTCGTTTCGTTTCGTCAGGACTGAGCAGGAGGTGATCCTGCCCGTCAAGGTGGATCCGGACTCCGATGAACCGGTGCCGCCGGGCACCTATTATCTCATGGAGGCCGGGGTGAGCCTGGAGGAACAGGATGCCGGTTCCCTGCACCTGCTGCTTCCTGCGGCCGCTTTCGGCCTGGTCGAGGAGAGCGGTGCCGGCGGTGCGGACGAGGTTGCCCCTGCCGGGCAACAGCGGCCTGCGGACGGCGGGGAAGGCGGCGATCCAGGACGACCCGGGGTACTGGAGAATGAACCGGCGGCAACAGCTACGCCTGCGGCCAGTCCCATCCCGGGAGAGCCTCGTGATCGAACAGGTTCCGGCAACCAGCAGGCCGCGGCCCCGGCCAGGCAGGATGTCGGAAAGCAGAAAAAACTGGTGGACCGCATTCTCCGTGCCTGCCATGACCGTGTCGGGGTGGAGGTTGGCGGTCTGGTGGGTGCGGAGTTCCAGCTAACCCCTGAGAAGAACAGGATCATCACCAAAGAGGACTTCCTCGACCAGGCCGGAGGCAGACAGATCCTGGCCCGGATGGATGTCCGGGGCGACGGGGAGGGTGAGGTCTTTCTCTTCACGCCGATCAAGGATGCCATCTTCCTGGGCGGCAGCCTGATCATGCTGCCGGAGGCGGAACTGGAAGAAACGGTTCGTAACGAGGAATTCGGGGCCGATGCCGAAGACGCCTTCGGCGAGATCGCCAACATCATCGCCGGCGCCTACACGGCGGTGTTCGAAGAGCAGTACCGGAAAAACCTGGGATTTGTCAAGACCGGCCTGGAACAGGTCGTACCGGTGAAGATCGATCCGGACTCCGATGATACCCTGCCCAACCAGCTCTATTACCTCAGCAGTGCCACCATGCGGTTCAACGATCGGGATCTGGGTCGGCTGCAGATACTCTTCCCGGCAGCCCTGCTCGACCTGGAGGGGCTGGACGCTCCTGGCGAGAATGAAGTCGTCCCGGCAGGAAACGAACCTGTCCAGGCCGGAAGCGGCGGCAGCGGGCAGCAGGGTGGTTCAGGCAGTCCCGGGGAACTGGCCCGGGAAACGGTCCAGACGCCGGATATCCTGATTATCACCGATACCGATGCAGAGGCGGCCAACATCGCCGCGGTCCTGGAGGGCCGGGGATACCACGCCAGGATCCTCCACTTCAAGGATCCGCTCCACAACCATCTCACCACCAGCATCCGTCTGGTGTTTCTCGTCATGGCCGAAGTCAGCGAACAGGGATTCGGAGTGGCCATCAAGATTTCAGCCAGCGGCATTCCGGTCCCCCTGGTCGCGGCCGGCCCGGCCTGGACCAGGACCCTGGTGCTCAAGGCGGTTCGTTACGGCGCAGACGACATTCTCATCACCCCAGCCTCTGCCGAAGACATCCAGGAAAAGCTGGATGCCAACTTGACTCGCAAGGCCGCCTGACTGTCCGGGAACAGGAAGGCTATTTCCAGGCGTCCTGCAGGTTTTTCTTTTTGATCTTTTCCAGAAGGGTGGTCCGTTTGAGGTTGAGGATCCGGGCTGCCTCCTTCTTGTTGCCGCCGGTCATCCGCATGGCCCGGATGATGAGCTGGTTCTCGAAATCATTGACCAGTGCCTTGAAATCGACTCCGCCATCCTCCCAGATCGTTTCCGCCTCCTCTTCACGGCCCGGAAAGGGGCGGCTCTGTTCCACGGTTCCGTCATCAGCGGCTGGTGCCGGGGTGCCTGCAGGCGGTTCACTGTCGGCAGCGGCGGGCCGGTACTTTTCCGGCAGGTCGGCCAGCCGGACCATGGAGCCCCCATGGAGGATGGTCATGTGCTGGATAAGGTTCTCCAACTCCCGGACGTTGCCCTGCCAGTGATAGTTGCAGAGAGCCGCCATGGCCTGACTGTCGAAGCCCAGCAGCCTGTTATTCTTTTTCCGGCCAAAGGATTCGACAAAGTGATCGACGAGCAGGGCAATATCTTCCCGCCGCTCCCGCAGGGGCGGGATATTGACCGGGATGACACTGAGCCGGTAATAGAGGTCTTCCCGGAACCGGCCTTCCGCCACCAGTTGTTCCAGATTACGATGGGTAGCGGCGATGATCCGCACGTTGACGGCAACTGGCTTGAGGGCACCCACCGGCTCGAATTCCCGCTCCTGAAGCACCCGCAGCAGCTTGGCCTGCAGGGCCGGTTTCATGTCACCGATTTCATCGAGAAACAGGGATCCTCCGTCGGCATACTCGATCCGGCCGATCTTGGACTGGGTCGCCCCGGTAAATGCCCCCTTGGTATAGCCGAACAGCTCACTCTCCAGAAGATCGTCTGGTATGGCGGCACAGTTGACCGGCACGAAGTTGTTCTGTTTCCGGGGGCTATGGGCATGGATGGCCTTGGCCACCAGTTCCTTGCCAGTGCCGGATTCTCCCTGGATCAGGACCGTGCTTTCGTCGTCCCGGGCAAGTTTGGTGATCAGCTCGAACAGGTGCTGCATGGCAGAGCAGCGCCCGATGATGCCATGAAAAGATTCTGTAGTCATGGAGGTTCAGGGAAGCAGAGTGTCAGCCAGTCTGGAGGATGTCCTCCGCATGTTCAGGCTGAGCAACCGCATGATTTTTTTCAGCAGGGTTACCGTAATGGCCGGATAGCGGTTCGTCAGCAGGTCAAACCCCTTTTTGGTCAGAATTATGACTGTCGTCTCCTGGCGGGCGATGACGGCTGCCGACCTGGGAGCCTTGTCGATGATGGCCATCTCGCCGATGGTGCTGCCCCTGGCCAGCCTGGAGATGACCCGGTAATCTCCCTGGTCCGACTTTTTCAGCACATCCAGCACGCCCCGGACCACGAAACACATGAAGTCACCCCGGTCTCCTTCCAAAAAGAGGTATTCTCCCTGGGGAATCCGGGCATAGTTCATGTGGCGGGCCAGGATGTCGAGCTCGTCAGTCCTGAAGACATCGAAGAGGGGCAGGCTGAGCAGGTAGTGCCTGGTCTGCTCCTCGTTTTTATTTAAGTCGCCGGGGATAGGTGATTTGTCGGCTCGGTCCCGCGTCGCCATCGGTCTGGGTCGGTCTGTTCGTATACCATGAATTATGTAAAATAATTACTACTTTTTACTTACAAGATAGCATAAAATGTTCAGCAAAGACAAGGCGGTTTCCGCTGAAGTGTCATTTTCTTGACTGGACAGGCAGGGTGTATGATTCGGATAGTCAACCTGATACTCTTTTTTCTTGTCGTTTCCGCAACACCCGGCTGTGCCTGGCATGCCCAGGTGATCAAGGTGCTGGATGGCGATTCCATCGTAGTCAGGCGGGGAGGCAAGACCTACGAGATCCGGCTCTACGGGATCGATGCCCCGGAGTACCGGCAGGCTTACAGCAACAAGGCCAAGCAGTACACCAAGCGGCTTACCTACCGGAGGACCGTCAGCCTGAGCACCAAAGACGTAGACCGTTATGGCCGCCTGGTGGCCCTGGTTCGTTGCCAGGGGCGGCTGGTGAACCGGGAACTGGTTCGGAACGGCCTGGCCTGGGTCTATCCAAAATACTGCCGGATCCCTTCCTTGTGCCGGGAGCTGAAAAAGCTGGAACGGCAGGCCAGAAAACAGCGGCGCGGTCTCTGGAAACAGAAGCATCCTGTCTCTCCCTGGGAGTGGAAACGCCGCAAACGCCAGGCCGGCCGTCGCTGAACCGGGCGGCAACCAGAGCAAGAAAGGCTGTCCCCCTTGCAGACGTGCCCGGTGGCTGGCTTTGCAGGCAGGCCTACAACGTATCTCCGGGCCTGAGGATAATCTCCTCGATGGGGGGCGAGGTCGGCTGGGCAGGGCGCTGTTGTTCAGACGTGCCGGCCTTGCCGCTGTCGGTTTCGGTACGCCAGGGGTCCTCTATATAGCCCAGTGTCTGCCATGGTATCCTGGAGTTGGCGGTGTGGCAGTCCAGGCAGTTCAGAGCCCGGGAGGCCGGGACAACCCCGTGGTTGATACGTTTGAGGGTGGCAGTGGTGGTTACGCCGTACTGACCGCTGAAGGGCAGCCTGGCCGCCTCCATGCCTTGGTGGGCGATGGTGGGCCAGTCCGGGCCGGGAAAGCGCTCTGCCGGATCGGTGCCGAGTTTGGGCGAGATGAGAAAACGATATTTGGCGTCGTAGAGCTGGATACCATAGATCACCCGGAACGGCCGGATTTGGGAATGAATGGTCCGTTTGCCCGGTGCCTGGAGCAGGGTGACCGTGGTGGGGTCGATGCGGCGGCCCCGCTCGTATAGATGGTCGCTGTTGTTGTCCCACCGGTACAGGGGGATGACCTTGGTGGCCAGGGTGAAACCGTCCGACCGCACAAGAGGCACCGGTCTGCCGTCGCGGCCTGCCTGGCGGAGCTGCGGGACATTGCCGCCGGTCAGCCAGTTCCAGGAGACGAGGGTGGGCGCGCCGGTCCCGTAAAAGGGAATATGGCAGGCCTGGCAACTGATCAGCTCTCCGTGGTGATTGAGTTCCTGCAGGACATGGGGGTTTTCGCCGTGGCAGGTGGTGCATCCCCTGGATGGTTCTTCTTTCTCCCCGGCTGCCAGTGGCAGGCGGACAATGGCGTGACGGCCCTTGTTCATGTGACAGCTCTGGCAGCGCATGGCTGCTCCGTCCGGCTGTAGGTGCACGTCCCGGATGGTCTGCACGGTGGTTCCCGGAGCGGCTGCCAGGCAATTGTCGCGATGACAGGTCTGGCAGTTGGTCACGTCGGGCCTGCCGACCCTGCGGGCCATGTCGAGCAGCTCCTGGGGGGCGGCCGGGGGATCGGCCTGCAGCCGGTGGCGGCCCGAGGTGTCATGGCAGACGAGGCAGTCGATGCGCGAGGCGTCCACCTGGTTGTCCGCCTGGTCCTCTCCGCCGTTGCCGGGATGACAGCGACGACAGGTTGCGGGATTTGCCTGGGCCTGAATGGCGAAGAAGCTCAGTCCGCTTGCCTTGGAGTAGGAAGTTTTTTGTCCATTCACCAGCCGCTCTCTTTTCCATGTCCAGTGACTGGAGTCGAGCAGTTGCATGCCCTCGCTCTGGTGGCAGCCGAGACAGGCCCGGGTGACCTCCTGGACCGTGGTGAAGGGGCCTTTCATCTGGGCGTGTTCCCTGATGGCTCCCCGTGCTGCCGGGACAACTGGGAGGAGGGTGGCAATCAGGAAGATTCTTATGGTCCGGGATGCGGGCAGTGACAGCTTCATGACTTTTGTTGATCGACAATCTGTTGGATATCGCTGGCCGTGATGGTCTCCTTTTCGAGGAGAGCGGCCGTGATCCTGTCCAGAATCTCCCGGTGCTCCTCCAGGATCGTCCTGGACCGTTCATAAGCTGATTGAATCAGTTTCTTCACTTCCGTGTCAATGAGAATCGCTGTCTGTTCGCTCATGATCTGGCCGGGCTGGCCGTTGAGCGGATCGGCCGGCCGAAAGGTCAGGGGGCCGACCTCTGCACTCATTCCCCACTCGCAGACCATCCGGCGGGCAATGTCGGAGGCCCGCTCGATATCGTTGCCGGCCCCGGTGGTCACCTCGGCAAAGACCACCTCTTCGGCGATCCTGCCGCCGAGCAGGGTGCAGAGGTTGTTGAACAGGTAGGTCCGGTCATGGGAGACCCGCTCCTTTTCCGGCAGCTGGAGGGTGACGCCCAGGGCCTTGCCTCGGGGGATGATGGAAACCTTGTGGACCGGGTCTGCGCCGGGCAGCATCCAGGCCACCAGGGCATGGCCTGCTTCGTGACAGGCGGTGACCTGTTTGTCCTTGTCCGTTAGGATCAGGCTGCGCCGTTCAGCGCCCATCATCACCTTGTCCTTCGCCTTTTCCAGCAGGTCCATGGTGACGCTGCTCCGGCCGGAGCGGGCCATGAGCAGGGCTGCCTCGTTGACCATGTTGGCCAGTTGGGCCCCGGAAAACCCCGGAGTGGCCCTGGCAATGGTCTTCCAGTCCACGTCAGCGGCCGTCTTGATCCTGCTGCCATGTACCTGGAGGATCTTTTCCCTCCCGCCCACGTCCGGCAGGGGGACCAGGACCTGCCGGTCGAACCGGCCGGGCCTGAGCAAAGCAGGGTCCAGGATGTCCTGGCGGTTGGTGGCGGCGATGACGATGACATGGTCATTGGCCTCGAATCCATCCATCTCGACAAGCAGCTGGTTAAGGGTCTGTTCCCGTTCGTCGTTGCCGCTGCCGGCACCGCCGCTGGAACGGTGCCTGCCCACAGCATCGATCTCGTCGATGAAGATGATGCAGGGCGCATTCTTCTTCCCCTCCTGGAAGAGATCCCTCACCCTGGAGGCGCCGATGCCGACATACATCTCCACGAAGTTGGAACCGGATATGGAGTAGAAGGGCACCCCGGCCTCGCCGGCGATGGCCTTGGCCAGGAGGGTCTTGCCGGTGCCGGGTTCGCCGTACAGCAGGACTCCGGTGGGGATCCTGGCCCCGGCCTCGGTGAACTTGTCAGGGTTTTTCAGAAAGTCAACGATCTCGGCCACCTCTTCCTTGGCTTCGTCGATTCCGGCCACGTCCTTGAACGTTACCTTTGACTTCTGCGGATCGATGAGCCTGGCTCGGCTCTTGCCGAAGGCCATGGCCTTGGTGCCTCCCTGGCCGGTGGTGCGGCCGGACATGAAGAACCAGAGAATAATCAAGACGAGAAACGGGACCCAGGACAGGAAGGTCTGGAAAAACCAGTGGGGCTTGACCTCCTTTTCCACCTCGATATCGATATCCTGCTCCAGGAGGTGCTCCAGGGCCTCGCTGCTGGGCGGGATATCTGTCTTGTACCTGGTGCCGTCGGCCGTGGTCCAGTAGATAGTGTCTTCCTTGATGGTGACCCTGGGCAGGTGTCCGCTGTCCACCTTGTCAAGAAACTCGTTGAAATAGACGGTATGGTAGGTCTCCGGCGGCCGCTTGAAGAGGTGAAAGACGAGCATGGCCATCAGGGCGACGATGAGCCAGATGGAGAGGTTCTTGTAAAAGTATTGCATGAACTCTACCTCGTATCCTGGGGATATCTCATGTTCCGGGTGGGAAGTATTCTGCGCCCGCGACAGGAACGCCGTTTTTTCAGTCTTTCTCAGCTACCATAAAACAGGGCAAAGGTAAACCGCAATACCTGCCCACCGGGCAGGGAAGGGAAGAATCCGGCCAGGAGATGTTGGCCTGGAAGTGTGGAAAGAAGAAAGCCCTGAGGCCGCCACCTCAGGGCTTTGGAGAAGCTATCTCGTTCTTGGCTTGTTTTTCGAGCAGCTGTTTTTTATTTTGCATCTTGTGTGCCAAGATAGAGTGAAAAAGTTAGATAAGTCTTTGTTTGCATATTTTTATTGAAATTTCAATAAATTATAATGCATCCAGCTGAGCTGGTGCTGGCTGGATAGCCATGAAAAGTTTTCTCGTAAAGGCGTACAATAAGCCCAAATGCATTTTTATTTGGCTTTTTTTGCGCTACTGTGGAAATAATGAATGGCGATTCAGCGAGCTCATCGTTTCGTGGGCCCGTTTTGAGTCTTAAGGAGGTCTTACTGGATAATATGTTGAAATATAAAAGAAATAATCGTAAATTTAAATTTACTGTTTAAGGGATATTAAGAATTAGGATTAAAACAATCCATTAATTTACAACTTTCCTTAAAATAAATTTTTATTTTTTGGTTGACAATAAATCCGTCTTTCGGGTACAAGCTTTCATAAATGGAAATGAGGTTGTACAGCGAAAATCAATGAAAAAGGAGGAAACTGCACAAGGGAGGTAACGAGTAGGATAGGAGGAAACCGGCCGTAGCTGTCCGCCAACAGAGATGGCCGGGGAAGAACAGAGGTCCAGAGATTGTCTCCAGGTCTGCCTGGAAAAGGAGAAGCAAATGGAAACCATTCTATTTCTCGTTTGTTGGCTGGGAGGTGCTGCGCTCCATACCCTGTACGATATCAAGGTCAGGCCGGTTCTACGGGCTGTCCGGGAGGAAAGTGATTTTTCCTAGCCATGAATGTGTATCGAACACGTGAAATCCGGCAGGAAAAATCGGATATACACTCCTGCCGCCAAGATTACCGTTTCAGTATGGAGGAGTTAGCATGAACGAAATTATGGCAAAAGTGCTGCCGCAGGCCGGCGGACTTGAGGGAAGCAGATCCGGCGCCTACAATGCGGCCATCGGACTGTTCGGGCTGTTCACCCTGGTGGGGGTCGCCTTTGGCGTCCACGCCATGTTCATCGGTCATGAACATGCGTACGGCGTGAGTCGGGAAGTTCCCTGGGGCCTCATGCTTGCGGCCTATGTCTTCTTTGTCGTCACCTCGACCGGGCTCTGCCTGGTCTCTTCCATCGGCCATGTTTTCGGCGTCGAGGCATTCAAGCCCATTGCCAAACGGTCGGTCTTCCTGGCCATCGCCACCATCATCTCCGGCTTCCTGGTCATTGCCTTCGAGATCGAGAATCCCTGGCGCATGGCCATCTACAACGTCATCTCGCCCAATCTGACATCCAACATCTGGTGGATGGGCACCCTGTACGGGGCATACCTCTTTTTCATGCTCATCGAGTTCGCCCTCCTGCAGATGGGTAAACACAAGCAGGCCGGCTTGTTCGGCCTGGCCGGCGTGATTTCCGGTGTGGCCGCCCACTCCAACCTGGGTGCCGTGTTCGGCCTGCTCAATGGCCGGGAGTTCTGGCACGGGCCCTACATGCCAATCTACTTTATCACCTCGGCCATGATGTCCGGCTGCGCTGCCGTGATCTTTTTCCACTGGCTGGGCTACAAGATCAACGGTTGGAAGATGAGCGAACAGCTCCAGCACTCGCTTCAGGCGGTCGCCAAGCTGGGCGCCCTGCTCTACGTGGTCATCATGTTCTTCACCACCTGGAAGATCATTTCCGGTATCTCCGGTCATCCCCCGGGAAAATACGAGGCAATGATGGCCATCCTTACCGGTCCCTATGCAAAGAACTTCTGGATCGGTGAGATCGGTATGGGACTTGTGATCCCCTTCGTCATCATCCTGGCCGTCAGGGCCAGGAACATCCCGGCCATGGCCTTCGGTTCGGCCTTATCTATCCTCGGGATCTTCTTCATGCGCTACGACCTGGTTGTTGTCGGCCAGCTCGTGCCCGGGTTCCACGAGCTCAATATCGTTGACCTGCCGCACCTGTTCAGCTACTCGCCCACTCTGCACGAGTACATGATCACCCTCGCCGGTTTCACCTTCTGCGCGGTGCTGTTCATGATGGGAGAGCGGCTGTTCCGGGGCCATCTTTCCGAAGATCATTGACCAGGTGACCTGCGGGCAGGAGGGGGGCCGGGCTGCCCTCCTGCCGGTTCATTATGGAATAAGGAGTAGAGCATGGCCAGAAAGAGGTCGGAACTGCAACCCATGCGGCCCGATGTGGCGATCTATCCCATTGGTGTGGCGGCCAGGATGCTGAATGTGCATCCACGGACACTCCGGATATACGAGAACGAGGGGCTCATCAAGCCGACCCAGGTGGGGGCACGCCGGATGTTTTCCGAAAACGATATCCGCTGGATCTCCTGCCTGCGTTCGCTGATCCACGACAAGGGCATTTCCATACCAGGGCTGAAAATGTTGCTCAATTACGCCCCCTGCTGGGAGATTGCCGACTGTCCGGCAGAGATCCATGAATTTTGCGAGGCCCGGGTTGACAGGGCCCTGCCGCGCGTACCTCACAAGGTAGGTGATGCCGAGGCCGCCCGGGCCGCCAAAGAGGCGGATCGGCAGAAGCGGAAGACGCAGACATCGGGCCAAAAAAAAAAGCACGGCTCGTCAGGCTGACCACGGCTGTTCGCCAACAGGAGAGCGGCGACCGGATTGTCGCCCTTTATCCCCTGTACGGGCAACGGTTGTGCGGCTAAGGCCGAAAACGGTCCAGGCGGTGCCACCAGCAGGGTGCGGCCAGAACCCCAGGCTGGACACCGGGACCGGGTGCTGAGGGATGGCTCCTGTTCATCCCATGGAGCCGAATACGGCGAAAACAGCAGACAGATAAAACCCCCGTTCCATCGGAGCGGGGGTTTTCTGTTTCCCTATGTTCTGGCTCCGCTGCCAAGCCTGCCGGTTCAGCCCCGCAACTCCTGCGGTTTGAACAGGTGGGTCTCCATGTGCTTGATCTCGTCGATACCCGAGATGACGATCTCCGGGTCAGGGGCCAGCTCTTCTGCCGGCAGCTTGCCGTCATAATCGATATTGGAGAGCAGGTACTTGATGCAGTTGATCCTGGCCCGCTTCTTGTTGTCCGAGCGGATGATCGTCCAGGGGGTCAGGGTCCGGTTGGATTCGTTGAGCATCTGGAATTTCTTGACACTGTATTTGTCCCAGTATTTCTGCGCCAGATTGTCCACTGGCGAGAGCTTGTACTGTTTGAGCGGATCGGTCTTGCGGGCCTCGAACCGCCGGGCCTGCTCCTCCTTGGAAACCGAGAAGTAGAACTTGAAGAGCTTGATGTTATCCTTGACCAGCATCTGTTCGAACAGGGGAACATCCTTGAGAAACCGTTTGTGCTGTTCATCGGTACAGAAGCCCATCACCGGTTCCACCATGGCCCGGTTATACCAGGATCGGTCAAAGAGAACCAGTTCGCCTGCAGCCGGCAGGTGAGGAACATAGCGCTGGAAATACCACTGGGTCATTTCGGTGTCGCTTGGTTTCGCCAGGGCCACCACCCGGGTGTTGCGGGGATTGAGGAAGGCGGTAATCCGCTTGATGGTCCCGCCCTTGCCGGCAGCATCCCTGCCTTCGAAGAGCGCCAGGATCCGCAGGCCGGTGGCCTTCTGGTACTTCTGCATCTTCATCAGTTCGATCTGCAGTTTTTTCAGCTCGATCTCATATTCCAGATGCGAGGTCTTGATCCAGACGGCACACCGCTTGGGCGATTCCTTTTTGTCCATGTTTTTCAGGGCGGTCCCTTCCAGGAGCTTGACCTTGATGGGACACGACCTGGCCTTTTTCTCCTTCTTGTCTCTGGATTTCTTTTTCCTGTTCTCCTTGGCCATCGCAATCTCTTCCTCCTCGCTGTTTGCTCTCCGTTCTCCTGTTGTCCAGAATTCCGAAGCACCAAGTCTTTGCGTTTACCTCATGCTCATGCAAGATGTTTTTTTCACCGTTATGCCAATACCCGGTTCCAGAGCGACCCCGTCCTGTTGTCCAGGATCAGCTCCGGCACCCGGATAGATGGCACCTGCCGGATTAGGAAATGAATTTGCCGTACTTGCGGCGCTGCTTTTCCATGTTCTTCAATTCCACGTTTCCTGGAATGATGATGTTTGGATCTGGCATGAATTCCAGCGAGCGGCTGCGGCCCACATACTTGGTGGAGTTGAGGATCAGTTTCATGGTCTGCAACCGGGCCTGATGCTTGTCGTCTGACTTGACCACATACCACTTGGATTTCGGGGTGTGGGTCTTTTTCAGGAGCCGGTACTTCATTTCGGTGAACTCGTCCCACAGCTCCTGGGCCTGCAGATCCACCTCGCTGAGTTTCCATTGCCGCAGTGGATCATTTTTCCGCCGTTCGAACCGGCGGGCCTGCTCCTCCTTAGAGACTGAGAAGTAAAGCTTCAGGAGAATGGTCTTGCCGTCATCTATGAAGTTGTGCTCATAGCTGGTCACCTTTTTCATGAACCGCTTGTACTGGGCCTGGGTGCAGAAGCCCATCACCGGTTCCACCATGGCCCGGTTGTACCAGGACCGATCAAAGAGGACGATCTCGCCTGAGCGGGGAAACTGTTCGATGTACCGCTTCATGTGCAGTTCGGTACGCTGGGTGGCGCTGGGCTTGCCCAGGGCCACGATCCGGTAGTGTTTCTCGTTCATGTACCTGGTCACCCGGCGGATGGTCCCGCCCTTGCCCGAGGCGTCCCTGCCGTCGAACAGGATGATCATCTTCTTGCCGGTTTTCTCCAGGTGGCGCTGCAGCTTGATCAGCTCGGCCTGATAGGGCTTCAGCTCCTCGGAGTTGTAGTATTTTTCCAGGGCGGTCCGCAGGATACGGTCCTTGTCCCGTTTCTTGAGGATCTTGCGGATCTTTTTCCAGTGTTCATCCGGATCCTTGATGCTCTCCAGGCTCTGATCGATCCGTTCCAGGGCGTCACGGATCACCTCGGAAAGACGTTGGGTTTCGGGAGCCTTGCGCTCCTCTGAACGTTTCTTGCTTTTTTTCTTTTTTTCTAACTGCTTAGCTGATTTGGCCGCCATGTGTACACCTCCTGCCAGTGATTGACCCTTCCTTCCCTGTTACCACAACGACCTGATTCTGTAAATGATTCTTGGTTCCGTCTCTACCAAATTGCTGACAACTGCCAGGGATCAGTTCAACTTTCTGCCCTGCCGGTACATTGTCTGGTAGATGGAAGGCAGGCCTTCCCGCTGCAGCCTGGAGACAAGTTGGTCGATATCGTAAGGTGTTCGGTAATGGTGGACTTGCAGTCCGGAATCGGTCAGGGTGAGAATCGCGTGGCTGGCCCGGGGATCGCCGTCGAACATTCGACCTGCCGACCCCGGGTTGATGAAGTGGACTCCCCTGACCTGGCGGTGATAGGGCATGTGGGAGTGGCCGGTGACGATGATGGTGCAGGCGGCCTGTGTTGCCAACTCGGCCAGCCTTGCCTCGGGCGTGTCAGGGAAGAGAAATTCGTCCGGGTCTGCCGGGCTGCCGTGAAACAGGCCGATTCGGTGCCTGCCTGCCGTGAATATGCTCTTTTTTTTCAGGCTGCACAGGTAGTCCCTGTTTGCCGGCGCAAGGATCCGGGCTGTATGTTCGTACATGATCCGCTTGTCTGGTTTGCGGGGTTTCTTGAACGATCTGCCCTGCAGAAGACGGACGACCTTTCTGTCCGTATTGCCGCGAATGGTTCTGACTCGGTGTTCCTGCAGCCAGTCCAGGACTTCATTGGCAAAGGGCGCATAGACGGTGGAGTCGCCGCAGTTGCAGATCAGGTCAAAGGTCGTTGGTGGAAAGCGGGCCGCAATGGCGGCCAGGGCCGGGAAGTTGCCGTGCAGATCGCTGAGGAGGAGGATGCGCATGACGGCTCAGCTTTCCGGAGAACCGGTGATCCGGACCTCCCGCCCCAGGCAGGAGATGGTTTCTCCCGGGCGGACCTTGCGCCGTTTCCTGGTTTCCACACTGCCATTGACCAGCACCCGGCCGGCAGCGATCAGCTGTTTGGCCTCGCCGCCGCTTTCTGCCAGGTCGACGAGCTTCAGGATCTTGTACAGCTCGATGAACCGGCCCCTGATGGCAAGCCTGGTCAGGGAGCTCAACGGGATCTGTCTCCGGGAGACGGGAGAGATGTGTCCCGGAAGCTTAAGAGGATCGACTCCCGTTCGGGCACGAACTGCCGATGGGAGGTGTTTGATTTTTCCAGCATGATTTTCGCCGCCCTCACCGCGTCGGTGTCCCGATACCTGTCCGAGAGGTAGATGATCTCCCGGATGCCTGCCTGGATGATGACCTTGGTGCATTCGTTGCACGGAAAGAGGGCCACATAGATCCGGCAGTCCCGCAGGTCGTAGCTGATGGAGTTGAGCACCGCGTTGAGTTCTGCATGGCAGACATAGGGATATTTGGTATTCAGGTACTCCCCTTCCCGTGCCCAGGGAAGCTCGTCGTCCGAGCAGCCCCAGGGAAAGCCGTTGTAGCCCACACCGACGATCTTGTTCTGTGAATTGGCCACGCAGGCGCCGACCTGGGTGTTGGGGTCCTTGGAGCGGAGGCCGGACAGCAGGGCCACGGCCATGAAGTACTCGTCCCAGGAGAGATAGTCGGTGCGTTTGCCGGTCATCGCTGCCTGTCGGATTGCCGTTCCTTGAAGGCCCTGCGCCGCCTGCGCCAGTCACTGGCTCCGGTCACCCGGTCGACGAACTTCCTGATGGCCTGGAAGTAGTACACTCCGCCCACGGCAATGAGCGTGTTGTGGTCGGCACCAGGTACCACCTGCAGCTCTTTGGACCGGGCCCCGCATTCGGCATGCAGTTTTTCCGCCTGGTAGAGAGGGATCAGGGTGTCCTGCTGACCGTGGAGGAGAAGGGTTGGTTTGGTTACCTTTCTGATCTTGGCGCTGTTGTTGAAAGTCTGTTCTTCACGGATACCCATGGCCTCCAGGTCGAGTCCCAGCGTTTTGGCCAGAGGAAGGGTGAGGGCAAAGCCGCTTTCGATGATCAATCCTTTGATCTCCTCATTCCTGGCCGCAGCCAGCTCGATGGCGCAGGCCGACCCCAGAGAGCGGCCCATGAGAAAGATCTGCTCGCTGTATCCCTGCTCCTGCAGCCAGCCGACAAGATGGTCGTAGAGGACGTGGGCATCGGCCAGGAGATGACTCGCCGCCGGCGAGCCGGTGCTCCAGCCGTAACCGCGGTAATCGGTTACCAGGAAGTTGATGTTCTGGGCTACGTATTCCGGACCAATGGCATCGTAATCTGGCACCACCTCGCCGTTGCCGTGAAAGAAAAGGATGGTCGCCGAATCCTTGCCGGCCGTGAACAACCGGCAGCCTATGGTGATTCCTGGTTCGACTTCCACATCGATGTCCCTGGCATGGGAAGGAAGCGACGTTCTGCCTGTCCGCCTGGGATGAAAGAGAATATGTTGCACTGCCGGATCATCCAGCAGGTTCTGTATGCTCATCGTCTTTCCCTTTGGTGCTTCCGGAGTCCTGCAGCCGGCTGTCCACAGGAGCAGAATGGCCGCAAGTAGACACCCTGTCCGGTGCAATCTGTTCTGCATCCTGGTCATCTCATCCAGAGTGTCCGGAAATGAAATTGGTTGCCTGCGGTCAGACAGGGTACCGGGCTCTCACAGAGAAGTCAAGCAGTCGGAAAGTGTATCAGGGTGATTTGTGTTTGTTTCTGACCGAGAGGCAGAGTAGCTGTCCGGACAACGCGGCTTCAGTTGTCAGGCGGAGCTGGTGGTTCGATGCTGCCCTGATACGAGTACTTGCCGACCAGGTAGGCCTGTTCCAGCTGCTGGTTGTTGCTGTCCAGGGCATAGACCACGAAGTAGTAACGATGTTCTCCTGTGCCGCTCGGCGGCATGGGCCCGTCGTAATCCGTACCGGCAGCGTTGGGGATGTTCAGGCCGTAGAAGGAGTTGTTGTACCGCTCTGCACCCTCGGGCAGGTTGCCGCCCCCGGCTGCACCGGCGTTCTCGGCCAGCTCGGTGGTTGTGGCCGGAATCTTGACATTCCAGTGTGACCAGAACGATCCGGTTGAATCCGTCGCATCCTTGTCATAGACCCAGATACCGTAGGAGGCTGTGCCGGCGGGCGGATTTTTCCACACGAGATGGGGCGAGATGTTGCTGCCATAGAGAGTGTACCTGCTGTCCAGGGTGCCGCCGTTGGTGAAGGAGGTCGTGCAGACCGTGAAGCCCGAGCTGCCTGAACAGGATTCGTTGCTGGGCGGTGGAGTTGGGTTGGGGTTGGGGGCGGAGTCCTGGGAAACGATGCTGACCAGGACGGCGTTCCAGTTGAAAGATTTCTTGTCTTCCTCACCCCGGGCGGTGAAGGCGCCGGCCAGGAGCAGACTGGAGAAAACAAGGAGTACACTGAGACGAATGACGGGGACAGGGTATTTCGATTTCATAACGCGTATCCTGAAGTGACTGCCAGCCAGTAGGGAAAAACAGCGGAAAGCCGGTTATCAGACTCGTAAGCTACCCGATTGGCCGGCAGGCTGCAAGAGAAAAACCCGCTCTCCTGGGGTGACAGCGGGCCGGGTGATGCTCCCGGAAGAACGGAAGCAGAAAGAGCTGGTGCCCGGAGCGAGAGTCGAACTCGCACAGCCACAAGAGCCGAGGGATTTTAAGTCCCTTGCGTCTACCAGTTCCGCCATCCGGGCTGTGGCCAGCTACTGTACACTTCATGCCCTGTTTTGTCAATCAGGCAGCCCACTTCTCCGGGACGGTCTGCCTGTGTTCTTAACCATGGCATGGTTGTCCGGTTCTGTGGTATGGTTGCCGAGGCATAAGGTGCCGACAGGATCAGGATGCAGGATGGTTATGAAGAACAGCGGAAGACCGGGAGACTGGGAGGTGATCAGCGAGGGGATGCGCAAGTTTGTTCTCAGTATCGTGCTGCTCCTGCTGATCCTGATCATCGGTACCCTGGGGTACATGTTCCTGGAAGACATCAGTTTCTGGAATGGCCTCTACCTCACCGCCATCACCATCACCACGGTGGGATACGGCGACCTGGTACCCCTTCATCCGGGCGGCAAGGTCTTCACTGTCCTGCTCATTTTTGCCGGTGTCAGCTATGTCATGTATGTTTTCGGCAAGATTACAGAGGCCATGGTGGATGGGAGTCTGCGGGCAATAATGGAGAGGAGCAAGATGGAGAAAAAGATAGCCCGGTTGCGGGATCATTACATCATCTGCGGTTTCGGCCGGATCGGCAAGGTGATCTGCGAGGTGCTCCAGGAGAACGAACGTCCTTTTCTGGTGATCGACCGCAAAGAGGAGGAGATCAAGGAACTGGAAAAACTCCGGTACATCTTCATGGAAGGCGATGCCTCGGAGGATTCGGTCCTGCTGTATGCCGGCATCAAGCGGGCCCGGGGCCTGATCGCCGTGGTTTCCTCGGATGCGGACAACCTGTTCATCACCCTCACCGCCCGGGGCCTGAATCCGGACCTCTTCATCCTGACCCGCTCCAGCGGTGCCAAGGGGGCGGAGACCAAGCTGTTTAGGGCCGGGGCGACCCGGGTCATTTCGCCGTACAAGATAGGGGCCCGCCGGATGGCCCACCTCATTGTCCGTCCCACGGTCATCGACTTCATCGATCTGACCATGCACGCCAGCGACCTGGGATTGCGAATGGAAGAACTGCTGGTCAGCGAAAAGAGCGGCCTGGTGGACAAGAATCTCATGGAGTCGGGGATCAGGCAGCGTTACAACATCATCGTGGTAGCCATCAAGCGGGCCGACACCCCCATGCTCTTCAATCCCATGCCGGATACGCAGATCCAGGCCGGCGACATCCTCATCGTCCTTGGCGACCATGACCAGATAACGGCCCTGGAAAATGAGATGTGAGCCGTTCCAGGTCGCCGGGGCAGGGTGATGCGGGCCGCCTACCAGTCGCCCGAGGCCCCGCCACCACCGAAGCCGCCCCCGCCACCACCGAAGCCGCCGCCAAATCCGTCGCCGAATCCACCTCCACCGGTCCAGGGACCGGGAAAGATGATCACCGGTGGGCCGCTCCTGGTTCCCGGTCTCCTGGTCCGCCGCTGCAGCAGGATGAGCAGGAAAAGGAAGGCGAGCATGAGCAGGGGGATATAGCCGTCCGACCGCCTTCTCCCACCAGGAGAGACGCTGGTTCCGGGGATCTCTATCCCGGTCTTTTCACTGATTTCGCGGACGAGGGCCTTCGTTGTCTCCAGGATGCCCCGGGAATATTGTTTCTGTCTGAAAAAGGGAACCAGAACGGTCCGTCCCAGGGAGCCGAGCAGGCTGTCCGGCAGCATGCCTTCAAGCCCGTACCCGGTCTCGAATCGGTATGCCCTGTCCTCCAGGGCCACGGTGAAGAGGAGGCCGTTGTCCCGGTCCTCGCGGCCGAGTCGCCATCGCTCGGCAGTGCGAAGGGAAACGGTCTCGATGGTCTCGCCTTCCAGGCTGTCCAGGGTGAGGATGGCCACCTGGATGGTGGTGGCCTGCTCCAGGGATACCAGGAGACCTTCCAGTCGCTGTTCGTCTTCTGGGACGATGAGATCGGCCAGGTCAACCACGTGGGCAGGCGGCCGGGCCGGGATGGGTGGCCGGACCGCCCAGGCCGCACCGGCCAGGAGGGAGAGGAGGACAAGACTAAAGAGAAAACGTATCGACATATTGCATCAGGTGTTCCAGAGCCGCGCAATAGGCGGTGAAGGATGCAGCGATTTCTCCTTCCGCACCGGCTGCCCCTCTCTTGCATCGCAGGATGCTGGCAAATACGGTCGTATCCACGCCGGTGAGCCGGTTCAGGCCTGCCAGGATCTCCTCCTGGTTCGGCTCGGCTTTCCCGCCTGCCAGGTAAAGTATGCCCCTGAACAGGGGAAGACAGCCGCCCATTGATCGGATGAGCTGTTCCCGTACATGCTCCTCCTTGCCCAGCCACCGCAGGTAATCCTGCCGCAGCCAGAAGAGCTTGGACTTGAGTTCCCGCTCGCACTGGAGGCGCAGGTCGTTGCGGTCGATCTCCAGCCGGGCAAGGATATCCGGGCCGTGCACGGTGTGGTGGATCTCTCTGAAGCTCAGGAACTCCATTGGAAAGGAATCCAGGGACGACGAGATGGAGGCCGGGGTCATGACCAGGGGAGCGGCGATCCGGCTTGCGCAGTAGCGGTTGCCCAGGACGATCAGCCGGTCCAGAACAGCCGTATCCAATCGATCGAGGACCAGGATGGAGTTGATGTCCGACCTGGTTTCGATGAAATCGGCGGTGAGGGCCGATCCCACCAGGTGAACGGAATGGACGGGGATGTTGGAATCAGCCAGGATTTCATCTACAAATGGCTGGAAAATTTCAAGGATCTTCCTGGAAGGCTGGGGAGGCGCCATCTTACTTGTGGTAGTTGTGCCCGGCCCTGATGGTGCAGGCCCGGTAGAGTTGTTCCATGAGGATCAGCCGGGTCATCTCGTGCGTGAAGGTGAGCCGGGACAGGGAGAGGACCTGGTCGGCCTCCCTGAGAACGCTCCGGTCCAGGCCCAGGTGGCCGCCGGTGAGAAAGTAGATGGCCGGCAGGGAGCGGTCCTCCCACTTCTGCATCATGGCGGCCAGTTCCTCGGAGTCGGGCTGCAGGCCGCCTGGATCCAGGGCCACCCGGAATGGCGCCCTGCGGCTGCAGGAGAGAAGCTGTTCCGCCTCCTTGCGGATGATGATCCGGTCACTGTCGTTGCGGCTGTGTTTTTCCCGCAGGAAGACCATCTCCACCGGCACATACCGCTGCAGGCGGGTCGCATAGTCCCGGATACCGTCGTCCAGGTAGCGGCTGCGGGTCTTGCCGGGAAAGAGGAAGACGAACTTCATTGCAGGTCAGCAGAGCAGCCGTCCGTTCTGGCGGAGCAGACGGCGGAAGATGTCACAGAATTCCCTGTAACTGAGTTGCCGGTTGATGCCCGGACAGGATTCCCGGATGGTGCGGAAGTTGTTCTCGTCGTCCAGGATGGACGGATGCAGAGGCCACTGGCCGCAGCGCCAGGGCCGACCGGTATGCACGGTGCATCCCCTGTCCGGATCATAGAAGATACAGTGACCGTCCACGGTCTTCATCTGGACGATGGAACCGGTGATCCGCCAGTATCGTTTCGCCACCTCCTCCCTGGACATGCCGAGTGCGGCCACCATCCGCTCCTGATCGGCCCTGTCCAGGGAAACCGTGGTCTCTCCCTGGCAGCAGAACCCACACCTGGTACAGGTGAAGATGTCCGCAAGCCGGACCTCCCTGGATTGGCCGATTCCGTCCATCTGCGTTCACCTGTTCAGGCGTTGCCGACCACGTCGGTGAACATGGCGATGTCGATTCCGTATCGGGCTGCGGCCTTTTTCCACTTGTAGGCATCCGGGGTGTTGAAGACGATGTCGGGGTCTCCGGGTACGGTCAGCCAGCTGTTGTCAAGGAGCTCGGCCTCGAGCTGGCCCGGTGCCCAGCCTGCATAACCGAGGAGGAAAAGATAGTGCTTCGGGCCGGCGCCCCGGGCGATATCCTCCAGCAGCTTGGTATCCCTGGACAGGGAGATCCCAGGGGTGACCACCAGCTCGTGGCGGGCGTTGTAGTCTGAGCTGTAAAGGAAGAAACCGGCGTCCAGCTCCACCGGCCCACCGATATACACCGGCGGCAGCGGGGTCTCCGGGACCGGGATGTTGGCTCCCTGGAGGATGTCGTACAGGGTTATCTCGTGGTTTGGATTGTTGATCACCAGCCCCATGGCACCCTCCTCGTTATGGGCGCACAGGTAGATTACCTGTTCCTTGAAGCGGGGATCAGGCATCTGCGGGGTCGAAATGAGAAAATAACCGCTGAGATTTTCCATGGTCCGGATTCCTCCTCTCCATTACACCTGAAATGTAGCTCAAGGGGCGGTATCCGTCAAGGATATCCTGCGATTACCGGTCCGCTTTTCCCCAGGTCCTGCCCTGGCTCCGGCCGTAATAATGATAGTGATCCCGGGGACCGAGGATACCCATGCTTCCCTGTCTTCCCCAGACCGGGTCCTGGGCGATGTCCGGATAGCGGCGCCAGTAGGCCTCGGCCAGTTCCTTTTCCTCCTCCATGTCCGTGGGCCGGAAAACCGGGCCGAATACCCGGCCCTCATAGCGGCCATAGAGCTGGTAATGGCGTCTGGCTCCCCTGATTCCCAGCGAGCTGTCTTTACCCCAGAAACCGTCGTTCCGCACGTCGGGATAACGAAACCAGTAGTCTTCGGCCAACCGCACTTCCTCTTGCCAGGCCGGGGAGTCGTCCGGTGGCCGCACCGCTGCTTTCCGCTGCCGCGCCGGAGGGTGGAGCAGGCAGTTCATCCAGGCCCCCAGGCTGAGCAGGCAGACCAGCAGGACCAGGGCCGGCCTGAGCCGGTCAGTGAAAGACCAGGCAGGTCGCATTGATCACCAGGGGATAGGAGGGGAGAACCAGGGAGAGCAGGCTGATCACCAGGATGCCGTGCCCCAGCCGGCTGCCGAGAAGTTCCCTGCGGTAGAGCACGAGAAAGAACCAGCCCCCGATGAGTGGCAGGGCGGGCCAGAGCGGCAGGATGGCGTCCCGGTACCCGGCCAGAGGGATGACCATGGCCGGAACAGCGAACAGCAGCCAGCCAAGGTAGGGAACGAAGACGGCCGGGACAGGAGGACCGGCTTTCCGTCCAGGGGTGAAGAGGTCCATGCCATGCCAGAAGAGCGAGCCGGCTGCCGCTGCCAGGGCATTGACTCCCATGTCGGGCAGTCCATAGGTGCGAAGGGGATGGACACCCTGGAGCAGCTCGTCGTGAATGCCCAGCAGGGCGGTGGCCAGAAAGGAGAAGAACAGCAGGGACAGGCCGCCGAGCTGCCGGGACATGGGAAAACGGATCACAGCCGAGAGGAGCAGGTACTCGGCCACGTGAAACCGTTTTGCCGGAAACCGGCTGTCCGGGAGGAGGAGGGCCACCAGGGTCAGGATCAGTCCCAGGGCCAGCCAGCGGTACCGTACCCTGGCTCTGGTTCTGCAGCGGTGCCGGGCCAGCAGGCCGACCCCGGCCAGGGCCAGGAGAGCGGCGATCAGGGGCAGGAGGTCGAGCAGCTCCCTGGAGATTCGCTGTTCCAGCCAGGCCCGGGCCGCAAAGAGATTGACATAAACGATCACCAGGAGGAGAGCGGGGAGATAGAGAAAAAATGTGAAGAACCGGCCGGGAAGCATCATGGGGCAGGAGGGCATGCGCTGTTCTCGGGAGCGAAATGTTGACTGGGATCCGACTATGGCCTATAAACTATACACTCGGAAAGCAAAGCTGTAAACGTCCAGTGGAGGCGATCAACATCCAGGGAGATGAGATAGAGATGAGCCAGACAAACCCGGTACAGACCCAGTCCGCCAACCTGAAGGCAGCCATCCGCTGGCTGAGCGACATTCTGCAGGAGCATCCGGAAAAGGAGCGACAGCAGGTGCTGCGCGATGCCCAGCTCCGTTTCGACCTCAGCCCGGCCGAGTGCGAGTTCCTGGACAAGAATTTCGGCGAGCTGGCTGCCGGTACCCTCTGCTGATGTAACCGATCGCAGGGTATGTAACTCTGCAGCCTATCATGCTTCCAAGCTGTAATTGGTTACAGCTGCAGCAGTTCTGCACGATTTCCCACTGCCGCCAGGGCCCTACTCTGGGGCCAGGGGAGATCGTGTGAAGATGCGGTGGCCGTGATCAATTACCTGCTGATCTATTCCCTGATCCGGAACCGTTCCTTCAGTTTGGCATAGGAGACCAGGTCTGCCTTCCGTTCCGACGGGGTGAGAAAGGAGAGAAGCTTGGTCTTCAGGATGGCCGGGTTGACCTCGCTTTCGATGGCGATCACCCCTTCCATGATGATCTTCTGGAGCAGGAGCTCGTGGTTGGTCCGCTCCCGCAGGTTGGCCGCAAAGGGGACAAAGAAGAAGTTGGAGAGTACCAGGCCGTAGAGGGTGGAGGTCAGGGCCACCGGCACGGTCCTGAGGATGACCGAGGTGTCGCCGATACCGGCCAGCATGGAGATCAGGCCGACCACGGACCCGATTATTCCGAAGGCAGGGAGAAAATCGCCGATGGTCCGCAGGATTCGTTCGCTGTCTTCCCGCCGCAGTTTGAAAAAATACATCTCCGTGTTCAGGATGTCCCTGATCTGCTCGCAGCGGTAACCGTCCACCAGACAGCCCAGGGCCCGGCGGAGGAAGAGGATCGAGGTCTCGTTTTCGTCTTCCTGCAGGGAAAGGAGGCCGCGGGCCCGGGACTTGATGGCCAGGTCGATGAGGATGTCCACGATCTCGGACTCGTTCTTCCTGGTGCTGCCGTAGGAGCTGCGCAGCACCTTGAAGACGATCTTCAGGCGATCCAGGCTGAAGGAGAGCAGGGCGGCGGCGGTGGTGCCGCCCACCACGATGAGAAAGGCGGCCAGGTTGAAGTAGAGGCCGATGTTGCCCTTGATGAGAAAGCCGGTCAGGAATATCAGGGTGCAGAGGAGCAGCCCCAGGACATTCTGTCGTTTCATTGCGGTCGGTTGGTTGCGGTTATCGGTACTTCTTCCCTGGAAAGGATGATCTCCACCCGGCGGTTGGCCCGCCGGTTTTCCATGGTGTCGTTTGGCCGTACAGGGCGGAAATAGCTGCACCCGGAGACGATGATCTGGTTGCCGGGCACCTGCATCTCCTCGATGAGGAAACGGGCCACCCGGCTGGCGCGGGCCGTGGACAGCTCCCAGTTGGTGGGATAGCGGGGTGAGCTCATGGGCACCGAGTCGGTATGACCGATGACATGGATCAGGTAGGGGGTCTGCCTGATCAGGCTGCCGAGCTTGCGCAGCGACTCCCTGGCCTGGTCGCTGAGCTCGGCCTGGCCCGAGGAAAAGAGCAGGTCGCCGGTGAGGACGATCCGCATGGCCTTGTCCGGAATGAGTTCCACCTGGGCGAACTTTTCCAGGTTTTCCCTGCTCAGGGTCTGCCTGGACAGATCAAAGATCTCGCTGATGATCTCCCCTGGTTTTTCGTCGCCGCCACGGTCTTGCTCCCCTGCGGCCGGGACAGGGCCGGCCAGCGGTTCGTCGGTGCCGGTTTCCAGGGGCAGAGGAAGCTCGGTGACCGGTTCCTGTGCCGTTGTCGTCTCCTGGTTCTGGACGGCCGGGATGGCGGCCTTGTCCGCTGCCTGCTCCCGGGCAACCGGCTCCTGGGGCAGGGGTGCCTCGTGCACCGGCGGTTCCTGGTCGGCAAAGAGCCTGTCCAGTTCGGCTTCATCGGGCCTGATGGCCTCGATCTTTTCCAGGACCTCCCTCCCGGCCTCGGAAACAGTGGGAAAGATAGGGACGATGGGGAGGGTTCGTTCCGGTTCCGGAACAGGCATCACGTTGCCGGCCACGGTCTCGGCATGGTCCTGGCTCAGGAACCGGCGATGGGCAAGCTGGTAGACGAACAGGCAGAGAAAGAGGATGAACATGGTCATCATCAGGTCGGACCAGGCGATGGACCAGTGCACCGGTTTCGGGGTCCGGGAGCGGAAAAAGGAGTCGTCCACCACAAAGACCGGATGGGTGGTCATCTGCTCCCGGACAATGCCACTGGATCGCTCTGCGGGCGGCTCCGTGGACAGGGAAGGGTGGTTTATGCTCGGATCGTTCATCTGTTCAGTCGGACTGGTTGACAACTGGAATAGGGCACAGGGACTGTTCTCAAGGCTGTATCGGCACGCGTTGGCAAAAGCAAAAGGTTTTCCTGCTGTTCAGGAAAAGAGCACCGGGAGCATCCCTGGTTGCCGCACCGTCTCGACGCTGGTCAGGAGGTCTTCTTCCCGGTGCGGTTCCAGGGTGACGATGGGCCGGATCGACTGTCTTTTCAGGGCCTGGAACAGGTCGGCAAAGGGGAATATTCCCTGTCCGGGTGCCAGGTGCAGGTCCTTTTCGCCATCGTTGTCGTGCAGGTGGAGCTGGCCCAGCCAGGGAGCCATCCTCTCCAGCCACTCCTGCCACGGTGTCCGGGAAAAGGCCAGCACGTGCCCCACGTCCAGGCAGAACCCGGCCGCCGCATGGTGCAGCCGTTCGAGCAGGAGGGCCGGCATGGCCGGGCCAGGTTCGTAGGTGTTCTCGAACATGACCCTGACGCCGTGGGCGGCAGCCTGCTCGAGGAGTGGTTGCCAGGTCTCCAGGGACACGGCCAGCCACCGCTCAGGGTCGTTTGCATGCCTGATTTCCTCGTATCCCAGGTGACAGACGATGGAAACAGGCCGGAACAGGGGCAGGAGGGCAAAGGCCTGCTGCAGCTTTTTCCTTGTCAGGGCCACCATCCGCGGGTCAAAACCGCCCGGCACCAGGTCGTGGAAGGGGGCGTGCAGGGTACAGCCAAGGCCCGCGGCCTGCAGCCGGTCGGCAACGTGCTGCATCTCGTCCTGGCCAATCTCCCAGAACCAGCCGCCTTCCAGGCCGATCTCGGGTTGCAGCCCGTGGCGGAGAAAGAGGTCCAGCAGATCTCTCTGCAACCGCGCAAAGGGCGCATTGACGAAACAGCGGCCGGTGATGGCCTCGTATGGAGTGCTGCGGTCTTGCATGTCGTGCATGGCAACGAAACCTCTGTCTGCGAGATGGCATGGATTGCCGGACCGGTGTCCGATTCTCCCTATTCCACGGCGTGACAGACCTCCTGGATCTGTCGCCATTTCCTGGTCAGCCGCTTGGCCGAGACCGGAAAGGCGGTGCCCAGTTCCGGAGCGAAGAGGGAGACGCGGAATTCGTCCAGCATGCGCCGGTATTCCTGAATCAGCTCCTCGCAGGCCGGGGAACGGTGGTCCATGGCGGCCAGGTGATCAAGACGGTTGAGGGGCGTGACGAGCTGCTCCGCCTTTTTCGCATCCCTGGCCGGGTTCTGCTCGGCCCGTTCCATGCGGATGGCCAGGGCCTTGAGATACCGTTTCCGGTCAGCCAGGTGGTCTGCCCCGGTGGTGAGCAAAAAGTCGGCAGGCACGATCTCTTCCAGCCGCTGCCGATAGTCCTCGAACCGTTCCGGCTGGAAGTTCCTGTTTTTTTTCGCCCTGGCCAGGTGGCGGTCGATGAGGGAAGCGGTCTCCCGCCGGGCCGCCAGAAGCTCGACTACCTGGCTGATCAGGTGTCCTGCCCGGCGGAGAATGCCCTGTTCCCGGGCTGCATGCAGGTGTTCCAGGAATTCCTCTTTACCGGGAATGGGACCCGGGCGGATGGCAAAGAGCGCATCGAGGAGAAAGTCCAGGAGCTGGTTCCGGAGAACAGCCGCTGTCTTGCCCTGGCCCAGGGCCAGCCAGGAGGCGGTGTGGCTGGCCACGGCAGCCTTGCATTCCCTGCGGAGTTTCTTCAGTTCGCCGGGGACCTGGAAGCCGTAGAGCAGTCGAAGTCCCTGTCGGTTGAGGGCAAAGGCGCGCCGCTCGTCGTCCAGGTAGCGCAGGTTCAGGCTTGAGCCGTCTTCAGCGGGAATCAGGGCCGGATACCAGACCCGTTCCAGCCTGCCGTTCCGGTCGTAGACCGCCAGCCGCGCTTCGATATCATCGAAGCACCACCGGGTGATCCCTGTCAGTTCCGGCAGTTCAGGGACCGGCCCGGGCAGGGACCTGTCGCCGGCCGGGACAGGTCCCTGCCGCAGATCAGCTAGCGACCTGGAACTGCGGAGTACTCTGCCCTGTTCATCGCAGAGGTTGAACCGCATCTTCAGGTGGACCGGAAGGGTATCGGTCTGCCAGTCGGTCCGCCGGACCGTGACCTGGTATTCCCGGAAGATGATCCGTTCCAGTGCCGGGTAAAGCGAGCCGCGATACAGGTCCAACCCGTCCAGGATCCGTTCGGCCGCCTCGGGCAGGGGAACGAGATGTCGGCGAAGGCGCTTGGGCAGCCGTCTGAGCAGATGGAGGATCTTTTCCGGCAGCAGTCCCGGTACCAGCCATTCGAACAGTGCCGGATCCAGGGTGGGAAGGGCCGAGAGGGGCAGGTCCACCGTGATCCCGTCCTCCTCGCTGCCCGGTTCGAACCGGTAATGGAGGGGCAGTTCCAGGGAGCCGGCCCGGAGCACGGGCGGGAACCGGTACAGTTCGCTGCCGTCGGGCAGGGAACGGCAGATATCCGCTTCCCGCATCCGGAGAAAATCGTCACCGCGTCTCTTCTTCAGCAGCCGGTTCAGGGTGGAGCGGTCATGGACCCAGTCCGGCAGCCGCTGGTCATAGAACTCCTGCAGGACCCGCTCGTCCACCAGGATGTCCCGCCGCCGCAGCCGGTCCTCCATGGCCTCGAGCTTGCGGCTCAGCGCCAGGTTGTGCCGCAGAAACGGGTACCGGCCACCCAGCCGTCCCCGGACCAGGGCCTGGTCAATGAAGATGCCGCGGGCCTCGCGCCGGTTGGCCGGCGAGGTGCGGCCGAAGTTCACCCGCCTGCCAGCCAGGATCACCAGGCCGAAGAGGGAAACCCGTTCCAGGGCCACCACCTGGCCCGCCTTTTTCTCCCAGTGCGGATCGGTCCAGGAATAGCGGCACAGGTCACCGCCCAACCTCTCCAGCCATTCCGGTTCGATCCGGGCAGCGGTGCGGGCGAAGAGACGGGAGGTGCGGACAAAGTCGGCCGCCATGATCCAGGGAGGGCCGTGGTTGTAGAGCCCGGAACCCGGGAAGATGGTCACCTCGCGGCCGGTGGCGCTCAGGTAGAGGTTTTTTTCCTTTTTCTGGCAGATGTTGCGGAGAAAGCCGGCAGCCAGCGCCTGGTGGACAGGGCCATAGGGGGCTGGCTCGTCGTTGAGGCGGAATCCCTTCTGCTCCCGGACGATCCGGCTGATCTGGCTGTGGACGTCGAACCATTCCCGCATCCGTTGCCAGGAGAGAAAATGCTGTTTGCAGAATTTTTTCAGCCTGGATCGTGAACGGTACTGTTGCCAGTCCTCCTGCCAGGCCTGCCAGATACGCAGCCAGGTGAGGAAATCCGACCGCCGGTCAGTGAAGGCCCCGTGGGCCTGGTCGGCCCGTTCCTGGCTCTCTGCCGGCCGCACCCTGGGATCCTGGATGGACAGGGCCGCCCCGATGACCAGGATCTCGGCCAGGCAGTTTCGTTCAGCCGCCTCGATGATGATCCGGGAAATACGCGGGTCCAGGGGCAGCCGGGCCATGATCCGGCCCCGGCCGGTCAACCTGTTGTCCCTGTCCAGGGCGCCCAGTTCCCCGAGTGTGCGGTACCCGTCCCGGATGGTCCGGTCCGGCGGCCGGTCGACAAAGGGGAACCGGCGCGGATCGCCCAGACCCAGGTCGATCATCTGCAGGATCACCTCGGCCAGGTTGGAACGGAGGATCTCCGGCAGGGTGAACTCGGGCCGGCTGGCATAGTCGGCCTCGCTGTACAGCCGGATGCAGAGCCCCGGTCCGGTGCGCCCGCACCGGCCGGCCCGCTGGTCGCAGCTGGCCCTGGAAACGGGAGAGACCAGCAGGGAGGTGGTGGCCGAGCGGACATTGTAGCGGGATATCCTGGCCAGGCCGGTATCCACCACGAAACGGATGCCAGGCACGGTGATGGAGGTCTCGGCCACGTTGGTGGCCACGATGATCTTGCGCTGCGACGAGGGGCGGAAGATTCGTCGCTGGCTCTGGGCCTGCAACCGGCCAAACAGGGGCAGGATGGTGCAGGTGCCTTCCAGGTCGCCCAGCCCCTCGATGGTCTCGAAGATATCGCTCTCCGTGGGCATGAAGACCAGGATATCTCCCCCGTCAGGCCCCGTGGCCAACCGGATGGTCTCCCGCACGGCCAGGTCCACATGGGAGAGGCCGCGTTCTTCCTCCTCTTCCGGATCCACGTATTCGATGGTGATGGGCCAGGTGCGGCCCGAGACCTGGATCACCGGGGCGTCATCGAAGTGGCGGCTGAACTTTTCCGTATCAATTGTGGCCGAGGAGATGATCAGATGCAGGTCAACCCGTCTGGCGAGCAGGTTCTTCAGGATGCCCAGGAGAAAGTCGATGTTGCGGCTCCGCTCGTGGGCCTCGTCCACGATGATGGTGTCGTACTGGCGGAGCAGCCTGTCCTGCCTGGTCTCGGCCAGGAGGACGCCGTCGGTCATGAACTTGATCCTGGTCGCCGGCCCGGTCTGGTCCTGAAAGCGGATCTTGTAACCGACCGCCTGCCGGTCACCCAGTTCCTCGGCCACCCGCTGGGCCACCGAGATGGCCGCGATCCGCCTGGGCTGGGTGCAGCCGATCCGTCCCTGTCTTCCCCGTCCGGCCTGCAGGCACATCTTGGGTAGCTGGGTAGTCTTGCCGGAGCCGGTATCTCCGGCAACGATCAGTACCCGGTGCTCGCCGATGGCCCGGATTATGTCTTCCCGGCAGGCCGATATCGGCAGCTCGGAAGGATACAGCAGTCGCATGAAGGAAAATGGCCCTTGTAGAATTTTTCGATCGTCCTGCAGGCCAGTATTTTTCCGGCCGCCGGCCCGCTTCCGGGTCCCTGAATATGAAATATTTTTTCGACAGAAACAAGTCCAGGGTGTACATTTATAGTTATCCAGAGTGTCAATATCACATCGAACACCTTTCCAACCAAGAGGGCAAGATGAAAAAGATCCGCAAGGCCGTGATCCCGGTGGCAGGCCTGGGCACCAGGTTTCTTCCCGCCACCAAGGCTATTCCCAAGGAGATGCTGACCATCGTGGACCGTCCCACCATCCAGTATATCGTCGAAGAGGTGGTCGCCTCCGGGGTGGAGGAGATCATCCTCATCACCAGCGAAGGCAAATCGGCCATCGAAAACCACTTTGACTACGATTTCCAGCTCGATACTGTCCTGAAGCAGAAAAACAAGACATCGCTCAGGGACGAGCTGACAAATATTTCCAATCTCATCGATATTGTCTCGGTGCGGCAGAAAAAACCCCTTGGCCTGGGCCATGCCATCTGGATGGCCCGTAACGTGGTGGGTGACGAGCCCTTCCTGGTCCTCCTGGGCGACGACCTGGTGCGCAGCAAGACTCCCTGCTGCAAACAGATGATCAGCTACTACGAGGAGGTGGGCGAGTCCATCGTGGCCGTGCAGCGCGTTCCCCAGGATCAGACCTTCCAGTACGGTATCGTGGAGGGAGAGCGGACCGACACCGAACGGCTGTACAGGGTGACCAGGATGATCGAGAAACCGGCGCCAGGCACCACGGACTCGGACATGGCCATCATCGGCCGCTACCTGCTCATGCCGGAGATCTTCGACCTCCTGGCCCGAACCACGCCTGGCCACGGGGGCGAGATCCAGCTCACCGATGCCCTGCTGGGACTCTCCAGGCAGCGGGAGATGTATGCCTACGAGTTCGAGGGCAGGCGTTACGATGCCGGTGACAAACTGGGCTATCTCAAGGCCATTGTCGATTTCGCCCTGGAACATCCCACCATGGGCAGACCCTTCAGGGAACACCTGGAGTCGGTCTGCAACGGCTGCAGACCCGAGCTGAAGTGAGTCCCCGGGAACCGGCCTCCGGAAGCGGACCCCTCTATGAGGTGGCTGTTGCCGCGCCTCTCGATCGTTGCCTGACCTATGCAACCGTTGCCGGGAGGACAGAGCCGGTTCCTGCCGGTGTCCGTGTCCTGGTGCCCCTCGGTTCCCGCCTGGCCACCGGCTATGTCCTTGGCCGGGCCAAAGGGGATGACACGGATTCCATCACCATCCGGCCCATGGTCGAGGTCCTGGACAGTGAGCCGCTCTTTCCGCAGAACCTGATCCCCTTTTTCCGCTGGATCGCTGGCTATTACCATTATCCCCTCGGCGAGGTCATCCGCACGGCCCTGCCCGGCGGCCTGGTTGCAAGCTCGGGCCGCAGGATCGTCCTCACCGACCGGGGCCGGAAGGTGCTCTCCGAGCGCAGGGAACGGGAAGAATGGCTGGCCGAGCTGCTGGAGACCGGCGAACTGGATCCCAGCCGGGCCGGCCGTGTATGGCGGACCGGTTCCGGACGGCGCCTCCTTCTCCAGTGGGAGAAAGAGGGATTGCTCGCCATGGAACAGGTCGTGATCAGGCCCAGGGTGAAGAGCCGTCTGCAGGTGGTCGTGCGGCCGGCCGTCTCACCGGCTGGCCAGGATCTTGAAGAATGGTTGGCCGCCCATCCCGATCTTAGCAAGCCGGAGCGTCGAACCCTGGAGCTGCTGTTCTCCCTTTGCCGGAAGAACAACCGGCCCCAGGTGCCCAGGCCGGAGCTGACCCGCCGGTACAGGGGAGCTGGCCGGGCCATCCGCAGCCTGGCCGAACGCGGCCTGGTCGTCCTGGCCGAGGAACGGATCTACCGCGACCCGTTCGGCAACCAGCCGCCATTCTTCCCGCCGCCGGAGCGGCTGACCAGCCAGCAGAACCAGGTCCTGGCGGAACTGGTGCCCGCGGTGAAGGCCGGGAAATTCCAGACCTTTCTTCTCCACGGGGTCACCGGCTGCGGCAAGACCGAGGTCTACATGCAGGCAGCCGAACAGGCCCTGTCCAGCGGGCGGGGCGTGCTGGTGCTGGTCCCTGAGATCGCCCTGGCCTCGCAGATTGAGGCCCATTTTTATTCCCGGTTCGGAGACCAACTGGCCGTGTTGCATTCCGGCCTGGGCAGCGGTGAACGGTTCGACCAGTGGCAACGGATCCTGCAGGGCCGGGCGAGAATCGTCATCGGCGCCAGGTCGGCCGTGTTCGCCCCGCTCCGGGACCCGGGCCTGATCATCGTGGACGAGGAGCACGAACCGGCCTACAAGCAGGACGACGGGTTGCGGTACAATGGCCGCGACCTGGCCATCCTGCGGGCAAAGTTCGGCCCCTGTCCCGTGGTGCTGGGATCGGCCACCCCGGCGGTCACCAGCTACCACCATGCCAGGAAGGGCAGGTACCGGCTGCTCACCATGGACAAACGGGTCGGCGGCCAGTGCATGCCTGCGGTGGAGATCGTGGACCTGGCCAGGGAAAAGCGGAGCCGGCCGGATCTGTTCTTCTCGGACCGGCTCATCAGCGCCCTCCACGAGACCATGGAAAAGAGGCAGCAGAGTCTGCTCTTCGTCAACCGGCGGGGATACTCTTCCTTCATGCTCTGCAATAGCTGCGGTCACATCGTTCAGTGCCGCCACTGCCACGTCTCCCTGACCCTGCACCGCGGCCGCAACCTGCTGGTCTGCCATTACTGCGGATATACCGTGTCTCGGGACATCATCTGTCCGGCCTGTTCCGGCAGGGTCGTCGGCCTGGGACTGGGTGCCGAGCGGGTGGAGGAGGAGGTGCGGCAACTCCTGCCCCATGCCCGGGTGGCCCGCCTGGATTCCGACACCACCACCAGCCGCAGGGACTACCTGGCGGTTCTCAGGGAGGTGCGGGAGGGCAGGGTGGATATCCTCATCGGTACCCAGATGATCGCCAAGGGGCTTCATTTCCCGGATATCACCCTGGTGGGAGTGATCTGGGCAGACAGCGGCCTGGGTATGCCCGATTACAAGGCCTCGGAGCGAACCTTTGATCTCCTTGCCCAGGTCACGGGCCGGGCCGGCCGGGGCGATCAGCCGGGCCGGGTGATCATCCAGACCCACCAACCAGGACATTACGCCATCAGCAGCGCCTGCAGCCACGACTACCTGCGCCTCTACGAGGAAGAGATCCGCCTCCGCCGTCGCTTTGGCTATCCGCCGTTTTCCAGGCTGGTCAACTGCCGTTTCAGCGGTCCGAAAGAGCACCTGGTGGAGCAGGCGGCCCGCGGGACGGCCGAGTTTTTCCGCCGGCACGCCGCCGGCATGTCGGTGACCGTGTCCGGCCCGGCCCCGGCGCCCCTGGCCCGGCTGCGCGACCGCTACCGCTGGCAGCTCCTCCTGCAGAGCGAGCAGCCGGCCATGCTCCACCGGCTCATCGATCTGTTTCTCGACAACCGGTCCTCCCTGGTTCCAGCGGCCATCCGGCTGGGTATCGATGTGGACCCGGAAAACATGATGTGAGAAGAGGGGGTCAGGTCTTGTTTTTTGCACTCCTCTATCATTTTGTGCAAAAAACAAGACCTGACCCCCCCTCCCTCCGCAGGCCGTAATATTTGTGAACTCGATTCGGCCTCGTTACTCGTACGGTGGTGGCGCCCCTTCAACCGAATGGGGAAGCCTGCCAAGGTTGCGATGCGATAGGTGGAGCCGGATGCGGGAAAACCGCAGGTCCGGTTCGACAAGGGGGTGCTGTTGAGAAGAGAAAACCATCTGATATGTAGGAGCCGCGTGCGGCGGGGCACAGTCGTTGGAATCTGTTGTCATTAGCGCTCTACTCTACCCGGTTGCGCAACCCTGTTCTGGAAAAACATGTCGAACAAAGAATCCCTGGAGCTCAGGCCCTGGCGGCAGGGACAGCCGGTCCACCGGAAACTGAGTTACCCTGCCCGGTGTGGCCTGTATCACGAGCTGCTCACCCCGGCGGGACGATATCATCTTGGGCTGGACGGATTTCCGAAGTTTTTCCAGGGTAGCCGTTCCGACTGGCCTCATCCGCAGGAGTGGCTGAAGATCACCAGGAATGCGGATCCGGTCTACTATTCCACCCAGGGATACAGCGATGTCTATGCCCTGACCGGAGAGTATTACTATCCCCTGCCAGCCTATCCCACCAATGCCCTGTATGTTCCTGATGCAGGCCAGCGGGCGGCGATGGACCGCTTCGTGTCCATTCACCGTGAAATGACCGGCCTGGCCGCTGTCTGCAGGAATGGCCCGCACAGGGAAGGCCGGATCCTGGAGATGTTCTCCGCCTGGACCTGGGAAGGGATGACCGCGTTTTCCCGCCGTCTGCACCGGATTATCCAGGCCCAGGTGCCGGTCCTGCCGCCAGACTGCCGGCACGTGGATTATGAAGTCCTGCCGCTGGTCATTGCCGAGGGATGCCAGGCTAACTGCGGCTTCTGCCGGATCAAATCGGCAGCCGAGTTCCGGCTTCGCACGCCTGCGGAGATCCGGGCCCAGTTGGCAGGGCTGGCGGCATTGTTCGGAGACGAGCTGGCAAATTACCGGGGCGTGTTCCTCGGCCAGCATGATGCCCTGGCCGCCGGCGGAGCAGTCATAGAGGAGGCCGTTGCCTCGGTGCTGGAGCTGCTGGACCCAAAAGAGCGCCATGTCCGTGGCCTGGAAGTCTTTCTCTTCGGTTCGACCGGGTCTTTTCTTGACCTGGACGACTCCGGCTTGGCCCGGCTCCAGGCCCTGCCGTGCCGGCTGTTTGTCAACATCGGCCTGGAGTCTTTCGACCAGGGCACCCTGGAGTACTTGCGGAAACCGCTCCGGGCCGACGAGAACCGGGCCGCCTTTGCCCGGATGCTTGCCGTGAACCGCTCAGGGGGCAGCCTCTCTGTCACGGCCAACCTGCTCCTGGGCGATCCACTCGCCCCTGGTCATCTGCGCAGCCTACAGGCCGTTCTTTCCTCTCCGCAACACCCCCACCCGGAAACAGTCGTTTACCTCTCCCCCATGCTGGGCGCCTATCAGCCAGCATCTATTCTCGGGACAGTCAGGATGATAAAAAATATAGCAAAAGTAAGAACTTATCCATACATGATCCATCGTCTCTGAGAGGAGGGGGATCAAGAGGAGGGGTCAGGTCTTGTTTTTTGCACAAAATAATAGAGGAGTGCAAAAAACAAGACCTGACCCCCAACCATACCTGTGTTATGAATTGTCAACGGGAGGTGATGCTGTCGATCATGCGGATGATCTCCCGGCTTTCCTTGGGGGCATCAGTTGGGTAGTTCTCGTGGAGCTCTCTGATTCCTTTCAGATATTCGTATTCCAGTGCCAGAAGCCTGCCGTGCTTGTCTCGATTGTATCGATTTGAAAGATCGTTGATATATCCCAAGATGTTATCCCGTTTTTCATAATGGTCACGCAGGGTCTGCCGGAAGCGGTATTGTTCCGTACCCTCCTGCCCGTCAAGGCGGAGCGCCTCGAGCTCTTTTTGGGAGCGACTGAGCAGTTCGAGGCGAATGAGATTGATATCTAACTCAGCTTCCTGTTTTGGCAGCTGTTTCATTGAGTCCAAAACACGCTGTTTTTCCTCTTTGATCTCCTCGAACTTTTCGATGATCCTTCCTCTTAGCTTTCTGATGTCCTCAATGGTATGGCGGGCGATAGTAACCACTCCTGCTGTCACCAGGGTCATGACCACGGCGATCAGGCCGAGGAGGAGCACTGCCCCATCTCCGCCGTTTTTTCCTTGCCCGAGCAGGACAAGGATCTGCTCCCTGTGATGGGTGACAAGGTTATGGCCGGCAAAGACAATACAGCCGGTACCAATGACAACAAGCCCCGAAAATACCGGCCAGAACCAGAAGGCATTGTCCGACTCGTTGTCCAAAACCGGTCTACCGTGTTTTTCGAGCCGAAATTTTCCAAAAAGCGCAGCAAGTTCCTGGAGCCATTGGGCAGTGTCCCGTTTGTCCCGTTTCAGCCACAGGTGGTAGGCGCCGAGCAACAGGGCAAGGCCCAGGCCCAGGACTATCCCCTGGCAGACTATGTGCCGGAAATCCAGGTTCATGCTGTTTCCTCTCCCGCGGCAGAGAATTTCTTTTCCATGTATTGTATTATCTGATCATATTTACCACTGTCCTTGGTAAAGGCTTGGATATGTTTTTCTTTGTCGTTTTTAACAAACCAGGAGCGGCTCGCGGTAAGGTACAGGTAGGGTATATCTCGCTCCTGAAGGTAAAGGCCCAGGAGTTGGCCCTGGTTGGTGCCGGTCTGCTGCACCTCCCGGACAAAACGGTCAAGCCGTTCATCAGTTTCATCGAGAAAGAGGTCGATGCAGACAAAGTCCACCCTGATCTTTTTTTCCAGCAGGTCCAGGGCGCTGCTGATCCTTCGCCGTACCCTGACCGTTGCCCCGGCTTCACGCATGGTCTCGACGAAATAAACAATCGCCTCCGGGTGATCCTCCACAAAAAGGATAGTCTTATCCTTGAGAATACTGTCGCTCATTGGCTTCTCCTTTTGCTTTCGCTCTTGCCAGGGGACACTCCAGTACAGCCTCCACATGGTTGCTGTCCAGGTTTTCCAGGGTCAGCTTGCATTTCATTCTGTCGGCCCAGAACTTTGCCGCAGCCATGGCAACATGGGCGCCGTCCCGCAATCTGCCGGCAATGTTGGGACACTCCTGGAACCTGTTGCTGTATTCCTCCGGACTCATCTGACCGGGGTTGACAATGGACAGTCGCCATCTGGTGCCGGCCCTGTTGATCTTGGCCTGGATCCGGATGATGACCTCGGCCTCTTCACCGTGCATCCTGTCCACGGCCCGTCTGCCGAACTTGAAACTGTTGTGAAGCAGGTTGCGGATAATGTGACCAAAGAGTTTCCGGTCCAGTTCAATGGCAGTGGTCCAGGCCGGATCTGTCCAGTCGGGAATGATCCGGCAGGAGATATGGAGTTTGCGCCGGTGCACTGCTGAAAAATCGAGATACTGTCTGATCGGATCTTTTGGCGGAAACCGTTCCCTGGCTTGTCGGTTTGGATTCCAGACCTTTACCATGTTTTCCGCCTGATCCAGGGCATCCCGCATGTGGAGCTGGATCTGGGTGACCCTGTCTCTGGCCTGGCGGACAATATCAGGGT
>CAZVDY010000043.1:0-33247 GCA_964626235.1 uncultured Desulfobulbaceae bacterium
AACCTGACCGGATTTTTCCGGCACCTCGACCAGGCCGAATACATCCAGCAATTCGAGCTGGGCGAGAATACCCAAAGTTATTTTCTCGCCCTGACCAGGAACCTGCTCGACAATCCGCCAGTGGTCATCAAGGAGTCCGACGATCTGTACACGATCCTTACCAACATGGCCCATTTCTTCCGGGTCATCGGCCGGAAGAACATCATGTTGATGAAAGCGATATTCGATCGGGAACGCGACAAGATCGAAGACGTTGCCGCGGAACTGTACAGCTGGATCTTTCTCGATCGGTGCAGCGACGACAGATTCAGGCTGGAGGCCCCTCTGGCCAAGATCTACGAGTATGCCGGATTCTTTCTCAACACCATGGGGGGGAGATCCTACCTCTTTCGTCGGGACTCCCGTTATCGACTGTTGATCAACTACTATTCGATCCTGGTTATCGACCAGGCCAACCGGGCCGACATGAACCGGTATGGCATCGATATAACGGAAATGATAAAGAAACTCGCCCAGGAAATCGAACTCTCCGATCAGCTGATCTACAAGGAGAACTATCTGGACCAGCTCTACGACCTGGAGGAGAAATATCAGTAGCCCTCTCCCTGCCCCGTTTACCGCATCTGCCTGCGGTATGTCTCCAGCATGACAGAACCGATGGCCTGCATGGAATAGCGTTCCGCCGCGATCATGCTGCCCTGCCTGCCCCGGGCAAGAGCCTTTTCCCCGTCTCCGAGTGCCGCGGCGATCGCTGCGGCGAATGCCTCTGATGAGATTTCCTTCGCATAGTAGCCGATGTCGCCGAGCAGCTCCCTGTTGTTCAGGGTATTGAAACAGACCACCGGCAGACCGGCAGCCATGTAATGGAGCAGCTTGCCGCTTGCCTCGCCCGACCTGCCGATCTTTGGCTCCAGGGCAACGTCAGCGCAGGCCAGCCAACGATGGAGCGCCTCGTAGCTGATCCTGCCGGGCAGCAGGACCCGATCCTCCAGCCCGTGGGCGCTGACAAACGAGGCAGCCTCATCCAGCGGATATCCAACCAGGACGAAAAAGACCTCCCTGTCCTGGCCGCAAAGAATGCGCATGGCTTCCAGGACATGCTCAATGCCCTTCCCCTTGAGCAGGGAGCCCGTATACATGACGATCCTCTTCCTCACTGGAATGGCAAGCTCTTTCCGCAAGGCCTGCCTGTCAGAGCCGGGCCGGAAAAACCGTTCCGGCAGGACATCCGGCAGGAGCACCACCTTCTCCTCACGGACACCGAACTGGTCGAGCAGAACATTTCTGCTCTTGACAGACGAGGTGAAAAAAAAATCCGGCAATCGGCAGAGCAGCCTCTCGAACCAACCGACCAGGCGATGGAGCAGTCCATTTTTCCGGATGGTGCCGTAACTGACGAGTTCGCCGGACAGACTTCCCTGCATATCCATGATCAGGGGTAGCTTTCTCCAGAAGAGGCAAATCCTGACAAGCCAGCCAATCAGACATCCCTCATGGAGATGGGCATGGAGCACATCCGGTCTGTCCTGCCAGGCGACCCTGAGGACAAGAAAGAACAGCAGGATATCAGCCAGGAACCGATAGGGAGAAAAACCGGCGGCCAGCTTCGAATACCCTGGTATGGGGGGAATGCGACGAATCCTCATCCCTCCGACATCCCGGCCATGGTGGTAGGTGCAGATGGTCACCCGCACCGGACGACCGGCCAGTGATTCCACCTCGTTCCGGATGCGGATATGGCAGCCGCGGTCGGCAAAAAACGGCGTAGGAGCAATGTGTAAGATGTTCAATGGTTGCAGCAGAATGGTTAGGTGTTAAGACCATCTGTACTTCTTCTGAACGGTCTGGATCTGGGATCGTATTTCCTCATCACTCCAGGAGAGCGGTCCGGCCATCAGTTCGGCGCAGCGCCTCAGGACAGCCATGGACGGGCAACCCGTGGTCCCAAGACCGGTCCTCCGGAAGACGACATCCTCAAGCCTCATGGCCATCTCTTCCCGCACCGCGTGCACGACTTCAATCTCCAGAACCGGGGACTCCTCTGCCAGCCTGTTCAGCAGGCCAACCTTCCTGCCCGAGCCGATCAGGGTTCCGGTTTCGGTGCCGTGGTAGCGGACCAGATGGCGAACGTCAGATGCTGATACCATGTCACCATACTGTTGGCAACACTCTTCGACAAAATTACGAAGCGAGGAGATCCGGCCTTCGGCCAGAGGGGTGGAATGGGTGGTGCACCCGGGGTCAGCGGTTCCCAGCCTGGCCATCGCCCTGTCCACGGTTTTCTCGGCCACCTTTCTGGCCGTGGTGAACTTTGCGCCCAGGGCGGTGATGATGCCCTCAACCCCGTCCCGGACGGCGTGATCGATGATCTGGAACTCGCCTGTTCCCTGATAGGTATCCGGCTTTATCTCCCTGGCGATAATGGGGTACACACCCGTGAAGGCGAACCGGACATCGTCCCAGGTCAGATCAACATCCGGCAGGGCGCCATTGATGTCCTGCAGAAAATCGTGGATATCTTGCCTGGTCACCCGGATGGAGTCCAGTTCTTCCCGCAGAGGTACATTGGTGGTGCCGATGAGCGAGTGATCCCGCCAGGGAATGATGAAGAAATGACGGCCACCCCTGGTGATGAAGCCTTCGGTCTTTTTCCGGGTCGTCAGGGCAAGCGCATAGCGGGGTTCAACCTGCCGGGTCACCAGGTGGACTCCCCGGGAAAAGCCGGTGAGGGGATAGCGGAGCCTGAGCGAGGGGATCGTCCTGTTGACCGCCTGCACGTACGGTCCGGCGGCATTGACCACCAGGCGGGCCTGGATGGAAAAGGTTTCGGAAGTCTGGCGGTCTCGCACCCTGACGCCCTGCACCCTGCCATCTCTGCAAAGCAGGTCGGTTACGGCCGTGTAGTTGGCCACGCAGGCCCCGTTCCGGACTGCCGTCTTGATGAAGGCCAGGGTCATGCGCTCCGAACTGTGCATGTGGGATTCGTACAGGACCTGGGCGCCGGTCAGGCCGGGAATGGCCTCAAGGAGGGGCACCTGGGAGAGTGCTTCGCCGGCGGAGAGGAAGGCGGGTGACGGCGGCTTCTTGTCCCTGTCCCTGATCAGATTGTCCAGTCCGGCACGGCAGCCCCGATAGATCAGCATGGCAGCCTTCATGGCCATTCTGCCCCGGGCAAGACCACTGCTGTCCGTAGGCACGAGAAAGGGGATCCACCTGGTCAGATGGGGCGCCAGATGCTGAAATATGGCCTGTTCCCGGGCTGACTCCCGTACTTTCCAGAGCTGTCCCTTGGGCAGGTACCGAATCCCGCCATGGAGGAGCTTGGATGATGCCGAAGAGGTGTACCCCCCAAAATCGTTCCGTTCCACCAGGGCTACCCGCAGGCCGCGCAATGCCGCATCATGGGCGATACAGGCCCCGGTGATTCCGCCCCCGATGACCACCAGGTCAAAGTGTTCCCTGGCCAGCCTCGTCAGATCCCGCTGCATAGTCCGCTCAGGTTCCCGGGACGATCTTGGAGACGAGCCGTCCAACCAGCTGCCTGAGAAGCTGTTTCACCCCTGGCTGCGGGGGACCGGCCAGCTCCGCCCGCACCTGCTGCAGCTCCTGCTCGAGTTCCACCAGCCGGTCGGAGCCGGCCTCTGCATAGGGCCGGTACTCTTCCGGAATGGCGGCCAGCATGTACCTGCGGATCACCTCTTTGTCCTGCTCCCTGCCGACTATGGCCGCCTCGCCCAGGGTGTTTCCTCCATGAATCCGGTAATACAGCAATTTTTCATCGGCCAGGTAGTGCACCTGGCCGGGCCAGGCCAGCATCATCCGAAAGATGAAGTCATAATCATGCAGGTAGCGCAGAGAACAGAACCGGCCCACCCGGGCAACAGCCTCGGCAGTCATGAACAGGTTCGAGGTGGTGACCATGAAATTTCCCTTGAGAAAGGCGGTATACAGATTCCCGCAGGAAAAAAAGAACTCGCGGTTTTTCCGATGCCAGACATTCCATCCGAAGGCGGGATCGGTGAACTCTTCTCCACTGTCCGAGATCGGTACTACATCAGTGAACAGGCATTGGGCACCGGTTGCCTGCTGCACTTCCAGAAGCCGCGCCAGCCTGTCCGGGAAGTAGATATCATCGGAGTTGAGGATGGCGATATAATCTCCCCTGGCCATGCCCAGGCCCCGGTTGATGGTGTTGTAGGCGTCCTGGTTCTCCTGGTAGTGATAGGTGAGACGGGAATCCCGGAATCCCTGCACCACCTCGCCGGTGCGGTCTGTGGAGCCGTCATCGATGACGATGAGCTCGAGCTCGCTATGGCTCTGCTCCAGGACGCTTTCCACGGCCGCGCCGACAAACCGTTCATGATTGTAAGCCGGGATGATGACTGAAACCAGATTACCCATGTTGTTTCTGTCCGCAAGTGTTGGAGGTCACGATTGTTTGCCAGCAGTACCCTGCGGCCGGATAAAGGGATACTCGATGTATGAGAACGTCAGCACGGCCAGCAGGTAGGTCATCACCCCGGTGGCCAGAAAGAGCGGCAGGCCGGTGACAACCCGATCCAGATAATAGTCTGCGGTCCGTTTGAACAGGGTGATGACTTTCGGATGGAGGAGGTAATAGCTGAAACCGACTATCCCGATGGCCCGGAGCCAGGACAGGGACAGCAGCCTGCTCAACACGGATTCACCGGTCAACAGCGGGAGGAGAATCAGGACGGCAGCCAGCATCATGGTGAGGAGGGGAAAATTGTGAGCCAGGAAACTGTTTATCCCGGCAACCGGCCTGAACGGCCAGAGCGGGATGGAACAGAGCAGAACCAGGCCGGTCCAGCCCAGGATGCGACGCAGCCATGTTGCAGTGATCACCTGTTCCTCCATCACACCAAAATAGAAATAGGAGGCAGCTATGCCGATCAGAAATGCCTCCACGTAGGCTTTGAGATCCTTTCCCAATCCGTAGAGTCGTACAATATCACGGCTGAGGAATTGTGAACAGCAGAAACTCGCTACCAGCAGCACGATGACGATCAGTCTGCTCCTGCCGGCGAGAACCAGGTAGTTGAAGATGAGGACCCCGGGCAGGAGCAGGTAGAAGAACATCTCCTGGGGGATGGTCCACAGGTGGCCGGCACCCTCGAGAAAAAACAGGTGCCGCAGGCCGCTGTTGAACCTGCCGGCGAGGAGGAAGAAGATCACGATGTAGCTGAAATACATGGGCAGGATACGCTGCATGCGTCGCAGGCAGTATGTCTGCATATACTGTGGATCGAGGACCATTCCTGGCTGCCGGACAAAGGATCTGGCCAGGAGGAAGCCGCTGAGCGTGAAAAATATCCACACCCCCATCAGTCCCATGCCGGTGAATCTTCCCATGGTATGATCCGCCACCACCAGGAGGGCGGCAAAGCCGCGCAGCCCGTCCAGGCAGTCATAATTGCGCCCCGTGGCCACCGGTTTGGCCTGCAGCAGACGAAGAGCGGCGAGATTACCCGGCCTGACAGCACGGAGAATGAGAAAAAATACCCCGGCCAGGATGGCCGGAAGGACATACCGAACCATACGGGAGGCCCTGCCAAGGCTATCCTGGAGCAGAATCTGGGGATCGTTCTCTCCGGCCAGGAGCAAAACATGGTCACCCTGCTGCTCGAAACGGCTCACCGCCCCGTTGGCCGTGAAATGCGCGGCGATCTCTTCCGGTCCGTACTCCCTGCCGGGAAAGAAATGGCTGTACAGGCCGATCCGGAAGATCCGCACCCGGCAGGGCCGTTCTCCGAAATCGATGCGAACTGCCTTAACCGGGCTGTTGTTGAGACTGATCTTCACCGTTGCCGGTTGATCGCTGCGGCGCAGGATGGAACCAAAGGATCTTTTCTCGACAAACCGTTTTCCGGATACGCCATTCCAGTAATATACCCGTACCACCATGTCCTGATCCGCCATGGCGGTGACCGTGACGTTGTCCAGACTCGTGGTGGTGAGAGTGACCAGAAAGGACACGGTCAGATAGAAGAGCAGGGACAGAACGCCCTGAACAAACGTTTTCATGAGAGACTACGTACCACTGCAGAATTCCCTAGGCATTACCCGCTGCCGGCATACCAGGCCAGCCACTGGTCCGGCCTGACGCCGCGTTCCTGGAACAGCCGGCCTGGGTTGTAGTATGGATCGCCTTTACACAACTCCCGCTGCCACTTCTTCTGAAACCAGAGCAGTTCCTGCCGGCCAGACGATCCGTCTTCCGGATAGGGAGAACGGGTTCCAGTCACTCTGCAATAGGGAGTGAAGATATTTTCCAGCCCTTCCCTGCGCAGAAGGAGACAGAAGTCCAGGTCAAAGAAGAACCGGCCGCCCTCCTGGTCGGCAAAACCATTCAGCCGTGTGAACAGGCGCCGGCGGACCATGAACAGGGCGATGCTGTTGGCCACCACGTTTTGCGGGCACTGGAGTCCGTTCAGATGGCGGGAGGCAAAGACGAAACATTCCCGGTACAGCTTCCAGTCCGGCTCCCCGCAGGCCGGCAGGAAGAACGACTCCTCCATTCCCGGAGCCAGGGGCACTTGCCCGGAAACGGTGCCCACCTCCTGCTGGCAGGAATATTCCAGCAGTGCCTCTATCCAGTCACCGTGTTCCGGCTCAAGACCGGGATCGAGGAAAAGAAGGTGCTCTCCCCCTGCCCTGGAGACCAGGAGATTGTACACGGCCGCAGCAGGCTGCCCGTCCCGCACACCAACCAGGCGGACTTGCCCGGCCAATGGTTCCTCTTCGCCGCCCTCTTCGCCGGCCGGAACCGCACAGAGGATCTCCAGTTCCGGGTAGCCCAGCATGGCTTGCCGCCGGGCATACCAGCTCCGCACCTGGGCAGGGTCCTGGAAACGAAGAAGCAGCGACACCGTGGGCCGCCCGGCAAGCCGTCGTCTGACCCGGTAATAATATTTCCAGGTGGCCCCATGGACCGTGGCCTGGATGGTACGCCGGAACACCGCAGCCTCCAGGGCCTTTCTGCCTGCCTCGTCGGCATAGTCCTTCTGGGTGTGATTGATACTGGTGGATGTACCGTGGGCGCGCCAGTGATAGAGGATGGACGGAACATGGTGGATTGCGGTGCACTGCTCGCTCAACTTCAGCAGGAGATCGAAATCCTGGGCACCGTCATACTCCCTGGAGAAACCGCCCACCTGGAGAAACAGCTCCCGCCGCACCACCACCAGGTGGGTGATGTAGTTATGACTGAGCAGCAGCTCTGCATTGAAATCCGGCTTGTAGAATCTATCCTGGATCCTGCTTTCCAGGTCGACCAGGGCCTCATCGCTGTACAGCAGGTCCGGATCATGATCGTTGATGGCCCGGACCACCACATAGAGGGCGTCCAGAGTCAGTTCGTCGTCATGGTCCAGGAAGGCCAAATATTCTCCCCGGGCCAGGGCGACCGCCTCGTTGGAGGCTGCACTTATCCCCTGGTTGTACTCCAGAAAACGGTACCTGATCCGCTGATCCCGGCGGCCATACTCCTCGACGATCTTCCGAACCTCCTCCCGGCTGCTGCCATCGTCGACCAGGCAGAGCTCCCAGTGGGGATAGGCCTGGTAGAGGACAGAATGGATGCATCGCCTGAGCAGGCGGCCATCGGTGTTGTAGAGGGGGACGATCACCGAGACGAGCGGCTTGCGTTCAAGGTCGGCTACCTCCCGGCAGGGATAGTATCCCTTCCCGATCCCCTCTTGCAGGTAATGGACCAGGGGCAATCTCCCCTCGCCGCAGTCCGGATACTGCTGCCTGTAGAATACCGGATCGAAGAGCTTCCACGGCCGAAGATCCTCTCGGCATCCAGTGGTGTAATAGTGGAGGAAGGGGGCATGGGGCGGTTCCGCACCGATGGCATGACGTTCCGCATACCAGGCCGGGTCGAAGAGTCTGTTGGGGCTCCTGCCCTCCCGGGCGCCGAACCGGAGATAATGCAGCAGGGGAGGGATTCGTATCCGGAACAGGGAGGGATTGTCTTCAAGGTAGTAGGCCGGATCGAAGAGCCCTGTTTCATCGAAGGCTTCCTCCAGTCCGTGATGCAGATAGTGGACCAGGGGATTCATGCCGGCGGGAATGCGGTCGGCGTGGCAGCGGAGATAATAGGCACTGTCGAAAAAGGGGAGCGGTCTGCATCCCGAGGCCCAGCCCAAGTGCAGGTAGTGGGCCAGGGGATTGGCCTTTTTCTTCCATTCCGGATACTGCTCCATGTACCAGCCGGTCCAGAAGAGCGGACTGGGATCATTGCCCTGCCTCCACCCCTGTTCGATGTAATGAAGCAGGGGATCACCATCCCTGGCCCCGGCATACTGTTCCCGGTACCAGGCCGCGTCGAAAATACCGTTGGGATTGCGCCCCTCCTGCCAGCCGGTCTGGATGTAATGGAGCAGGGGGTCCACATAACGGGGATCCAGGTCTGGATCCAGCTCCAGGTAAAATCGGCTGTCGAACAGGCCGGATCGGTGGACAGCCCGGTAATGGCTGTCCAGGACCAGGGATCTGCAGGTCTTCAGGCGCCGCTTGAGAACGAGGGAAAACCGGTCCCAGGGGCTGTCCGGTACGGTGAAAGGTTGCGGACCGTCACCAGAGCCTTCCGGAGCAGAGGCGGCAGGTTCCTGCTGTTCAGGTCTTTCCCCCGGGCGGTCGTCGTCTGCCAGGGGGGCCTCCCAGAGCACCCGGGCAGCAAGGGGACCAGTGGCGATTTCCCTGTGCAGGGCCTCTTCCAGGGCGAGAAACTCTTCCAGCCGTTCTCTGAGGCCAAGCTGCAGGGCGGAAAATGACCAGACAACAAAATCCGCAACGGTTCGCAGTCCGGTCTGGGCCGAAAAAAACCGGCCGAGCACGGTGCGGTTGTGGTAGCCGAACCAGAGCAGGGACCGGAAGAGAATGAACTGAATATCGATGGTCTTTCCGCTGACCCACTCCTGGTCGATAACCTGCCACCCTTGGCTGGAAATCACGATATTGGAGGGCATCAGGTCGACCAGGGTTGCCGGGTCGCAATCCACAGCCTGTGTCTGCAGGAAGGAAAAATATTTTTCCAGCTGCAACCGATAGGCCTGCCCCCGGTCCTGCCGACAGCAGTCATCCAGCCAGGCCTCCACCAGCAGCCGGCCGCGGTGGTAGACCCCGGCCTGCAGCTCCTGACGGATCCCGGCAGGCACCTCTTCCGTATCAGACAGGAGAAGACGTTTTTCCACCCGGTCCTGGCCGGCCGGTTTCTCGGTCACGGTACGGAAGGCCGTTTTTCTCGACCTGGAGGAAAAGTGAACAAAATCGAACGGCGCCACCTGGCCGAGCCGTTCTCCAGAACTGGACAGCAGGATCAGAAAGGAATTGGCAAAATCCGGAAGATAGCCGGAACGGTGCAAACCCAGCCAGCGAAGGAACTCGTCATCCCGGGCCTGCCACTCTGTACAGGGATCCCTGGAGACAATACGGTAGAGGAGCGAGGCGGCGTGTGGTTCGTTGCGGACGAACTCGTCGCTCAACAGGACCCTGGGCAGCTTGTAATCCGGGAAAGGATAGAGAAACCTGGCCTGCAGGCCGGAAGCGGCAATGAGGTCCTCCCATTCCCGCCTGTCAAAGGTACGCACCCCCTTCCTGCCCGGGTAGCCGTACAGCCCGATATCCGGTTCGATGTAATGGTCCTCGCCGGCACCGAGCCAGTACTTGAGCCCCAGCCTGTTTTCCAGGGCTATGCAGAGAACGCCGTCCGGCCGCAGGGCCCGTTGCAGGCCGGCCAGGATCGCCAGGACCGCCTCTTCCGCCCCTCCTGATCCGCCGGAAAACCGGGGAGCATACTCGAGAACACCGATGAGCAAGATGGCCGCATACTGCTCCCTGGGCAGGGTAAGGTCATTGTAGTTGGCGCAGATCACCTGCACCTGGTCAAGATCCCGGCAACGCAGGGCTGCCAGGGAGGCCCTGCTCCTGCTGCCTTCCACCGCCTCCACCTGCAATCCCTGTTCTCCCAGGTAACGGGTCAGGGTGCCGCAGCCACAGCCCAGTTCCAGGACCTTGCCACCGGCCTCCAGGCGGAGGGGCCGCAGGAGGTTGGCCCGCTCCGCACCGAGATGATACTCGGAACTCCAGTCACGGATACGCTCCTGCAACTCCTCAGAAGCACTGGACAGGTCCGTACAGGTGGAGAAACAGGTACGAAGATAGGCCTCGGCCTCCTCGCCTTCACTGTAGCTGAACTCCCGGTGCTGTTCCAGCCGCCATACCCCCTGGTCGTCGCGGACAAGGTCGTTGAGCTGCTGCAGGGGAAACCGTTTCATGTCCTGCGCCCCCTCCCCTGATCCGGATGTTCCATATCCGTCCGTCCCAGGACAATGGTGGAGTCGAGATCAAAGATCCCCACGCTGCCCCGGTCGGCAACGACCTCGAAACTCATCAGGTCGTACCGCCGCTCATAGACCACATACTCGCCCTCCTCGAAACCGGCGCAACCGAAGGAGAGCAGGTATCCACCAGGGTTCAGGGGGATCTTCTGCGTGAACCAGACCCGGACCACCTGGCCGGCCTCCACCGTGCCGGTATCGATCTCGTGGTACAGGGTGTTGGTGCCGGAGATATCAAACCCTTTCACATCCTTGATGGTAAAGGCGTAGATTGGCTGCCTGATCTGCTCCCTGAACCGGACATCCATCCGAAACGTGTAGGTCTTTCCCTGGATCAGCGTCTGTTGGGCCCGGCCGTCCTCACCAAATATTCCCACGTCGATGATCTCGGCCTTGCCGGTGCCGTACCGGTTTTCATGGGGGTTGAACCGGAACCGGTTCTCGCTCTGCCTCATGTGGCTGGCAACCTGTTCGCGGGGTGTTTCCGGGGAGTCCTGGCCAGCACCACCATCGTCTCCCTGCCGGTGGTCTCCGGGCCGGGAAACATCGACGAGCAGCCTGTTGTACCGGTCCACCACTTCCTTGGGCGGTCCCTGGAGAATGATCCTGCCCCGGTCCAGCAGGCAGGCACGGCTGCAGTACCGGGTAACCAGGTCCATGGAATGGGTCACGAAGAGGATGGTAACCCCTTGTTCCTGAAACTCTTTGAACTTGGCAAAACATTTTGCCTGAAACAGCGTATCGCCGACCGAGAGCGCCTCGTCAACGATCAGGATGTCCGGATGAACGTTGATGGCCACGGCAAAGGCCAGGCGGATATACATGCCGCTGGAATAGGTCTTGACCGGCTGATCGATGAATTCACCGATGTCGGCAAAGGCGGCGATGTCGTCGAAGCAACCGTCGATCTCCTCCCGTTTGAGTCCCAGGATCGCCCCGTTGAGATAGACGTTTTCCCGGCCGGAGAATTCCGGGTTGAAACCAGCACCCAGCTCCAGCAGGGCGGAAATACGGCCATTGACCTGCAAACGGCCGCTGCTGGCCTGGACAATCCCGCAGATGATCTGCAACAGGGTCGACTTGCCGCTGCCGTTTCGCCCTACAATCCCTATGGTTTCACCGGGAAGTACCGTGAGATCCACTCCGGTGAGGGCATGAAAGGGCCTGTGCAGCCCGCTGTAGAGGGCCGGGAAGAGAGTTTCCCGGACCCGGTCCAGGGACCGGCTGTAAATCCGATAGGTCTTGCAGATCTGCTGCAATTCTATGACCGGCGCAGTCTTCATCATTCCCCTTGCCTACAGCACATCGGCAAATTGCGGCCTGAGACGGTCGAACACGTACATCCCCGCCAGCAGGGCGGCCAGGGTGACCAGCCAGAAATAGATGGTCCATACAGGGTGCTGCCAGAATCCGGTGGTTCCGATGAAACTGTCCCGATATCCCTGCACCACATAAAACATTGGATTGAGCTTGAGCACAAGCTGAACCTTTTCTGGCATCATCTTGATATCCCAGAATATCGGTGTCACCCAGAATCCTAGTTGCAGGACGATGCCCACCATGGGGGCCACGTCCCTGATAAAGACATGCAGAGCGGCAACCAGCCAGGAAAACCCCAGGGCCAGCATGGTCGCGCAGAGCACATAGTAAAAAAACTGGAGGAAATAGGGAGTGAACTCCAGATGCTGCAAAAAGAGCAAAACAAGAAGCAGTACCAGGAAAACCGCATGGGTCACCAGGGCGACCACCACCCTGACCAGGGGAAGGATCTGGGCCGGGAAAAGGGTCTTCTTGATCAGGTTGGTGTGGATGACGACTATCCCGGCGGAACTGCTCAAGATATCTGCAAAGAGAAACCAGGGCATCATCCCGGCGGTCAGCCAGACGACAAAGGGCACCTCGCCCATGGGCTTGGCCTTGAACCCCACACTGAAAACGAACCAGAAGACAAAAATCAGGACCAGGGGATGGATAAAGGTCCAGACCAGGCCGAGAAAGGAACCGGCATACTGGGCGACCAGATCCCGCCTGGCCAGAGAGAGGATAAGCTGCCGCTGGTTGGCCGTCTGGACGAGAAAATGGAGCAAGGACCCCCTGCTTCCTGTTTTGGCGCTGCTCAACCGATCCCTCCTGGTCGTTGCCTCTGCCATCCGCTACTCCACAGCCTAGTAAACCACCAGGCAGTTCCTGGGCGGATGGCTCCTGAGGTGTTTTTTCAGTTCAGGACCGCGCAGCCCCCGGAGGTGATAGTAGAGGGCCGTATCCGCCAGATCGGCCTGCCAGTGGTGAGTCTCGGCCGCCACCCAGGTTGGCGTGAATCCACGCATGTTGATCAGGCAGAGATAGGGATGCCTTCCACCCTGCTCTTCCCTCTCTGCAGGACCGTAACCAGGCTGCGCCGTCAGGACCGGACCAGCCTGTGCACCAGGCCCTGTTGTCTCTTCCGGTCCTCTGCCGGTCGATTCATCCAGGAGCAGGCTCGTCGCCATTCTGACCGTCAGAGATCTGTCCACGATCCGGTTGTCCCGCTCCATCTGGTCGATATCCATGAGGTGGAATCTCCCCAGGGCACGAAAATGCACGGTCCGCTGGTGAAACACAGCCCGCAGGACCGTACTGGTCAGGGGATCGGTCAGCACGGGTTTTTCCGGCCTTTCCTGCAAAACCAGCTCGATGATTGGTTGCCAGGCTGGCCACCAGGGACGACCGTCAAGAAGGATAAAATCCAGCTTGCCGTAAATCGGACCGGAGCGGATGCTGCTGAGCAGCAGGACAAGGCCCAGCCAGCCGCCCAGGTAGAGCAGCCGAATCTCTCTTCTTCCCATCCTGGCCAATATCATTGATCTTCCTAGATTCTGCACCATTCCCGCAGAAAGGAAACCCTATCCAATAACCATGTGAAGAGCAAGAGAAAAATCTCTACGCGCTCCGGCCGGTCACCAGGCGGGCCAGACAGCAGCATCCCGCGCCGAACGGCAGGTAGCCGCCATACCCGAGCAGGGGCATGGCAAAGAGATGGTAGCGATCCACCCAGGGAATGGCATACTCCCAATGGGCCAGGCTCTTCCAGTTCCACATCTCCCAGAAGAACCCGCATACCAGACCGGCCAGGGCAGGCGTGGCCAGGGCAGGCCAACCTGTCAGGACGGGACAGATCCGACCGTCCCTGACGCCCTGGATACCCGCCAGGATGGTAAAAGGGGACACCCAGACCAGGGGAAAGAGCAGGTCCGGCCAGGCGGCGAGGCCGGCCAGGCCGGCCATACTCGTCAGGAGCAGAAGCCATCCGATCCATTGTGGCTGGCGACCCGGTGGTTGTCGACGGCCCACCGGCTGCTGCCATGCCTCCAGCAACTCCCTGGTGCCTTCCACAGCAGGCAGGACGGTGGAGAAACAGACCGTGGCGTGGAGGACATAGGCCTGGGAGGAAAAGGTTTCGATGCCAAGGTAATACCAGTTCTGGACAAACCGGTTCAGGTATTCAAAATACCACCAGAACAGGGCGCTGGCAGGAAACAGGATCAGGAAGCCGCGCAGGTTGCGTTCCGGCAGAGAGGTTCCGGTCCACTTGTGGACCAGGCCGTTGACCACCAGGATGTAGCCCAGCCAGAGCGGGGTAAAGGTGTAGGCCTGCCATCCCCGGAACCAGGGGAACCGGTTCCAGGCCAGGATCCAGGAGATGGCCACCAGGACCAGGCCGGCACTCCCCCACCAGGGAAAACCATGTTCACCGCTGCCGGACACGGGACGCCATCTCCGGATCATGGTCCCGGCCAGACAGGCCAGTACCGGCAGCAGGACCAGCAGGCCTGCCAGAAAGACCGCCCCGTTCCAGGGAGCATGTTCCACCTGCTGGGTCAGGGGCGGAAAATGAAGGTAGTCTGCCAGGGGTTGGCCGGTCAGCAGAACACCGGCCAGGGGGAAAAGGAGGCAGCAGGGCAGTAGAACCGCCAGGACAGGAAGAGCGGCCCTGTCAGCCCTGGCGCCACTGTCCATCGACATACAGTTCATGCGGTTTGAAGGCGCTCTTGTAGCGCATGGCGCTCACCTCCCTGATCCAATAGCCCAGATAGAGATGATCGATCCTGTGCTGGCGGCAGAAATCGATCAGGTGCAGGATGTTCAGCGTGCCGGGACTGCGGCGTCCTTCGTCCGGGTCAAAGAAAAAATAGACCGCATTGAGCCAGCGGGTTCCGCCATCCACCACGGCCACGCCCAGCAGCCGATCGCCGATCCGGTAGCGGATCTCGAAACAGCGGCTCACCGAGGTGATGAAAAAGCCGGAGTAATAACTTTCCGCACTGGCCTGGCAGTCCGGAAACCGGCTGCCGAGAAACCGGTCCAGCAGAAGGAGATTTTCCCGTGACATGGTCAGGGGCGCCACGCCCACCCGCACATCCCGGTTCTTTTTCCAGACTCGCCGCTGGTTCCGGTTGGGCCTGAACCTGCGGGGATCGAGACGGATGGGAATGCAGCTCCGGCACTGTGGACAGCGCATGTTGTACATGCAGTTGCCATTGCGGCGGTAGCCGTGCGCCAGCAGGAGCTCCATGGTCCCATCGTCCAGGCTGCCGAAAACAGCCTGGTGAAATACGGCCATCCTGGGCAGGCCATACGGGCAGGCGGTGGAGATATCGACAAAGTACCGGTCAAGATCCCTGCCGATTCCTCCGCATGACTCACTGCGTTCCGGTTCGTGGCCAGACATCGTCTTTTCTCTTCATCCCCCCTTCCAGGACCAGCCAGGCCGGATCGGGAACAGCCGGCTCATCCTAGACCAGCCCCTGATCGAGCATGGCATTCACCACCTTGACAAAACCGGCGATGTTGGCGCCTGCCATATAGTTGCCTTCCTGGCCATACTCCCCGGCCGCCTGCAGGCAGGTCCGATGAATGGACTTCATGATCTGACGCAGTCGACTGTCCACCTCCTCTCTGGGCCAGCTCAGCCGCATGGAGTTCTGGGCCATCTCCAGGCCGGAGACCGCTACGCCTCCGGCATTGGCGGCCTTGCTCGGACCATAGAGTACACCATTGTCGAGGAAAACATCAATAGCCCCCGGGGTGGAGGGCATATTGGCGCCCTCGCAGACCAGCGTCACCCCGGCCCGAACCAGGTTTTCCGCATCCCGGCCGTTGATCTCGTTCTCCGTGGCGCACGGCATGGCACAGTCTGCCGGAATGCTCCACAGCGGGTTGTGATCCAGCATGGGATCGGTTTCCGTGTACTCGGCATGGGGATATTTTTCGCAGTACTCCCGGATCCTGCCCCGCCGGACATTTTTCAGGTACTTGACAAACTCAAGTTTTTCCTGATCCAGGCCTTCCCCGTCATGGATGAAACCGGAAGAATCGGACAGGGTCAGCACCCTGCCTCCCAGCTGGAGGATCTTTTCCGCCGTGAACTGGGCCACATTGCCGGAACCGGAAAGCAGGCACCGCCTGCCCTCCAGGGTCATTCCGGCCTCGGCCAGCATCTCGCAGGCAAAATAGACCACCCCGTACCCGGTTGCCTCGGGCCGGATCAGGCTGCCGCCCCAGGCCAGGCTCTTACCCGTGAGTACACCGGTAAACTCGTTGCGCAGTTTCTTGTACATGCCGAAGAGATAGCCAATCTCCCGGGCTCCCACGCCGATGTCTCCGGCAGGCACGTCGGTGTTGGGACCGATATGCCGGCACAGTTCGGCCATGAAGGCCTGACAGAACCGCATGACCTCACCATCCGAACGTCCCTTGGGATTGAAGTCCGATCCCCCCTTGCCTCCCCCCATGTGCAGGGTGGTGAGAGAATTCTTGAACACCTGTTCAAAGGCCAGAAACTTGATGATGGAGAGGGTCACCGAGGGATGGAAACGGAGCCCTCCCTTGTAGGGACCGATGGCCGAGTTCATTTCCACCCGGAATCCACGGTTGACGTGCACCTGGCCCTGGTCGTCCATCCAGGGAACCCGGAACATGATGACCCGTTCCGGCTCGGTGATCCTGTCCAGCACCGCCTGCCGCCTGTATTCCGGGTTCCGGTCCAGAACCGGTTTGACCGTGGCCAGAACCTCCTGGACAGCCTGATGAAACTCCTTCTGTTCCGGATCGCGCTGCACGATCCGGGAAAGGATCTGTTCCATGATATCTCTCCTTCTCTGAACCTGTACCTCCAGGACACCTTCCAGGGATCACTGCAGGCGGCCGGCAAAATTGCCGGCAAGCACATCCGGCCGCTGCCCCCTGGACCGACGCAGACAGCTCTGCAGCAACGCTACCTCCTTTTTAAAGCCTGCGCCGCGTAAATCAACAACAAAGTAATCTATACCCATGGATTTAAGGGTCTCCGCATGGTCAAGGAGGGAAAAGACCTTTCCGGCACGGGCATGGGTGAGCCCCTCGTCCCTGTCCAGAAGGATCTCTTCTCCCCGGGGACTGCGCAGGGGCCTGTGATACCTGAGGTGACCGTCCCGGAACCTGGCCGTGAACAGCGGCGGCCGGCCAAAAACATACATCCCGACCTGCAGGGATCCCTTCTGACGGGCCATGGCCCGATGGAAATGGGCCAGGGCCTGGGCGAGATTCTCCCTGTCCGTTTCCAGCGAAAACTGGACCGCGGACAATCCCTGTGCCGCACAGGTGAGCAGGGCACTGCTGTTGAGGATATTGAGAGTGTACGCTCCATACAACGCTGGCTGGCAGCTTGTCTGCAAACCGGAAAAGAATCCCGTCTGGCCCATGTGGCCCAGCTGGAACTGGCGGAAGCCGGACCTGGCAAGCCGCTGAATCGTCTCGCCGAACCAGGCGAACCGGTCTTCGTCGATCACCGGCGGCAGGACCCAGACGGTCCGTTCCCGGTGGCGTCTGATCCGGGAAACCAGGGCTACATTTTTCCGGGTAAGGGGCAGGAGGAACCTTGCCGGCCTCAGGGGCAGCCGCTGCTCCATGGCATGCGGAGAACGGACACACACCCACCATGAGGGTTCCCTGCCCTGCCGTGCCTTTTGCCGTTTTCCCCCCCGGGGGCGGGCCCTTGTCCCGGCCTTTCCCTGAAAACCGAGCAGGGCAAGAACCTCGGTCTGCCGCTGTCTGGCCGTATCGGGCAGGGGAACTGCAACCTGAGCTGGAAGTTGCTCCTGGCGTTCCTGCTGCCGCCGCTGCCGGACATCCACCTTGTAGACCTGGATCCGGCCACGTTCCGGGATGGCCAGGCTGCCTGGGGCCACGCACTGCACCCGTTCCCCGGCCCGGGCCCGGGACACCTCCCGTCCGCTGCGGATCAGCCCCTGCAGGGTAAAGGAGAGCCGATCGCCACTCTCCTCGAAATGGAGCCGGAGGCGATCCCCCTTCTGCAAACCGGCCCGGAGCACCATCTCCAGGATCACCTTCTGTCGGCCCCGGCCGGTCTTGCGAATCACCCGGCGGACCGGACCGAGCACCTGGCCGGTGTTACCGGAGACTCCGGGCGTGATCACCCCCCTGCCGCTGGCTGACAGGAAAAAGCCACTGGATGGTTTCCGGCCCAGGGAAGCCGACAGCAGCTTTCTTGCTTCGGCAAGTCGTTTCTGCTGTTCGCCCCTGGATTGGTCCAGGCCGTCCAGCACAAGACGGTAGGCCTGTACCGTATAGCGAACGTATTCAACGGATTTCAGCCTTCCCTCGATCTTCAGGCTGGCCACGCCGGCCCGCTGCAGTGCAGGCAGGAGATCGATTCCGCAGAGGTCGTTCATGGAGAAAACATATCCCGCAGCCCCCCGACCCCGCTCCCCGGCCCAGCTGTACCGACGACGGCACGGCTGCACGCATCGGCCCCGCAGGCTGGATCTCCCACCATGCAGGCTGGAAAAGAGACAGAGACCGGAATAGCTGAAACACATGGCGCCCTGGACAAAGACCTCCAGTTCGGCCCGGCTGGTCCGCCCGATGGCACGGATCTCGTCCAGGGTCAACTCGCGGGCCAGGACCACCCGGCTGCATCCCATCCCGGTCAGCCAGTCGGCGGCCTGGCTGTTGTGCACCGACATGAGGGTGGAGGCATGGAGTACCAGGGAGGGAAAATGCTGACGGCAGATGCGCAGCAGGCCGGGATCCTGCACGATGAGGCCGTCCGGACGCATCTGCTCCAGGCGGGCGAGCAGGGTAAGGGTCCGGGGAAGCTCCTCCTCCTTGACCAGGCTGTTCATGGCCATGTAGATGCGGCGTCCTGCCTCGTGCGCCTGGTGGATCATGCTGTCGAGTTCCTGAAAGGAGAACTCCCGACTCAGTGAACGGGCATTGCATCCGGGTGCGCCGACATAGACCGCATCCGCCCCGGCGGTCAGGGCGACGGTCAAGGCGGCCCGGCTGCCCGCCGGGGCCAGAAGTTCCATGGATGTGGAATGTTCCACAGGTGGTCGGGTCACTTGACAGGGTCGACCAGGGAGAGTGGATATTCCATGGGTGGAACAGGGAGGATAAAGTAGAAGTTGTTGCCCTCCGAGGTCGGTTCATAACCGACCGTGCCGCCGTGGAGTTCGATGACGTGGCGGATGAATGCCAACCCGTGGCCACTGCCCGGGATATTCTCACTGTTCTTGCCCCGCATTCCTTCCTGGAAGAGATGTTTTCCTTCTTCCTCGGAAAGGTGGGGGCCGGTGGTAAAGACATTGAACTTGATTCCCTGCTTGCCCGGCTCGGGATAGTCCTGGACAATTTCCCGCCCATAAGCCATGGCCTTGCGCGGCCTGCCCTGGTGGTCGATGATTTCCTGGGTGTACTTGGCGGCATTGGAAAAGAGATTGGCATATACCTGGGACAACAGGCCCACATCCACGTAGATCTGAAATTCCTCCTCCAGCATGTTCTTTGGCCGTTCCACAGTGATGTTGGCGGCCCGCAGCCTGGAGGCGTAGTGTTCGAGCTGCGGGAGGATGACCTCTTTTTCCACGAAACAACGTTTGGGCCGTAGCACCAGGTGGCCGCGCTCGAAGTGTTCCCGCCTGAACAGGCTCTCCAGGAACAGGCTGATATTGGCATGGTGCTTGACCAGTTCCTGGTGGTAATGGAGCAGGTCCTTTTTCAGGGCAGCGCAGTGCTCCTGGCAGCGGAGACAGCTCTCCGAAGGCGACCCGGCCGCCGCCAGTTCCCGGATCTCCTCTTCCACCGCCTCCAGCTCGTTGATCTTCTTGCGCAACTGGTTGAACAGATGCTTGAAGTACATGTTGGGCACAATGATGTTGTGCTCGATATCGATGACCAGGTTGTTGATGAACTTGAGGTGATCGATATTCTGCAGGCTGATGAGGCGATTATGGAGATTGTATCCTATCCTGTTTGAATACTTGACAAAAAAGAACTTGTCCGTATCGGTGAGCCGGGAAAGGGGACTGACGGCGAACATCCCGAGAATCCGGCTGTGCCCACCGATCCCGTTGCCGTACCAGAGCGATGTCTGGCGGTTGCCCTCCACATCGTTCAGGTCACCTGCATGGCCGTTCTTGTCCACCGGGGCCTTCCTGTAGATCGGAACCACATAACTGGTGTCGGTCTCGTAGGGCTCGCCCTTGAGAATAATCGACTCCGGAGCCGGCGGCCGTTCCTCGTAGACCCCATGTTCGGCATCGCAGACAAGCCAGAGCAGACGGCCGTCCTTTTCCTCGACCAGGTAGAGGGCGCTGTGGAGCCCGGTCATCTCCAGGGGCACGGCCACGCAGATCCGGTAGAAATCCTCCAGGGAATCGTACTCCTGGGCCAGGTCAAAAAACGCCTTCAGGAAGTCGTTGTAGCAGCTGCTGAAATTGTACCGGTCATAACTGGCGGATTTTTCCCGCACCCGCCTGCAGATGTTCTCCAGATCCGGACAGCCGCTCTTCTTTTCCTGGGCTTTCATGATTCGTTCAACCTGCCCTGAGATTGGACATCATCGTGCACCCACGTTCTAGTCCTGACAGATGACCACCTCGTCCTTACCGGTCTGTTCGGCAAAGAGCACGTCAACCCGTTCGCCGGCAGCGGCACTTACACAGATACCGACATAATCCGGTTGGATGGGCAACTCCCTGCCTCCCCTGTCCACCAGCACGGCAAGCTGGATGGATCGCGGCCGGCCAAAGTCCATGATCGCGTCCATTGCCGCACGGATGGTCCTGCCGGTAAAGATGACGTCATCCACCAGGACCACCCGCCGCTCCTCGATCTGAAAGTCGATATCGGTCTTGCGGACTATGGGATTCTGAGAGATGAGACTCCAGTCGTCCCGGTAGAGGGTGATATCCAGATGACCCAGGGGCAGATCATTGTTCTCGTGGCTCACCATGCGCTGGTGAATACGCTGGGCCAGGAATACGCCGCCGGTATGGATTCCGATGATGGCCAGGTCATCGAGACCATGATTTCGTTCCAGGATCTCCAGGCTGATCCGATCCAGGCTGCGGTCGATGTCCTGGTCGTTCATTACGATCTGTTTCATTGGGTTCACCCTGTCCAGCACCCCTGCCGATGAAAAAAGATTGGATATCGATACACCATACTAACAAGCCGTGAGTTCGCGCAAGTCTATATCCCGGAGTCAGGATTCACCCGGTTCCAGAAATAGTCGACCCCCCGGGCATCCACCAGGTTGATGGCCTCGGGAAAGGCCTCGCATTCCACGGCAAAGACCTTGGCCGCAATATCGTCCGGGGTATCATCGTCCTCCAGGGGTACACACTTCTGGACCACGATGGGTCCCTCGTCATACACCTCGTTGGCAAAGTGTACCGTGCAACCGCTGACCTTGCATCCCCGTGCCTTGACAGCCTCGTGAACGTGATGTCCGTAAAAACCGTCCCCGCAGAACGAGGGAATCAGGGAGGGATGGATATTGAGCACATTGCGCGCCAGGTGCGGGGGCGGCACGTACAGTTTGAGATAGCCTGCCAGGGCGATCAGGTCGATATCGTAATCCGCCAGGATGCCATTGATGGCCTGGTTGCCCTTGGCATGAAAGGCCGGATAGCCGTACCGCCTCGCCTTTTCCAGGCCGAGGGCGCTGGCGACGTTGGAAACCACCACCTGGATTTCCGCCTCCAGGGTGCCCGCCTGGATCCGCTCGTGGAAATTGTCCAGGGTCCTGCCGCTTCCGGAAAGAAGAACCGCCATCTTCCGCATCGCACTCATTCTCCTGAAAAATAGGGATTCGTCTCCACATCCACCTGCTGCAGCCAGCGGGCGATGGCCGTATCGTAAGAGCTGGTCAGCTCAAACACCTTGACCGCCAGCCGGAACCGGGTCCTGAGAGTGGTATTGCCCGTTTCCCTGATCTCTGCCAGCACCTGGTCATAATCGGCCGGATCCACGATCACGGTCACGTCACGAAAATTCTTGGCAGAGGCCCGCAGGAGGGTCGGACCGCCGATATCGATATTCTCGATGGCATCGGCCAGGGTACAGTCCTGATCTGCCACGGTCTTTTCGAAGGCATACAGGTTCACGGCCACGATGTCGATGGGCCGGATGTTGTACTCGGCGCACTGTCTCTGATGTTCCGCATTGTCGCGCTGGTTCAGTATCCCGCCGTGAACCAGCGGATGCAGCGTCTTGACCCGGCCATCGAGCATCTCGGGGAAGCCGGTGAAGTCGGAAACATCCGTGACAGGAATGTTGCTGTCCCGCATTTTTTTCGCCGTTCCTCCGGTTGAAAGGATCTCCACACCCAGCTCGGTGAGGGCCCGGGCGAAATCCTCGATCCCGGACTTGTCTGTCAGGCTGATCAGTGCCCGTTCCACCTTGTTCATCGTCTTTCTCCTTGTTCTTCCACCGTTATGAAATGCTAAGGCAAGCAGGGGACTGCCACACCCGGTCCCCTCAGCCCTTCCGTATGAACGCTCTGATCCGTCGCCGGTCCCGCTTGTCGGGCCGCCGATCCGGTCTGGGAGCGGCAGCGGCCAGGATCCGGTGCTGCTCGCGGGCCTGCTCCCGTCTGTACCTGGATTCCTCGGTCTCTTCGTAGAGGGTGCGGGCCACCCGGGCCGGACCACGCCGGTCCGCCAAGCCCAGAACAGTGACCGTGAACTCTACCCTGCCCCGCCGGATCTCCAGGGTATCGCCTGCCTGGATCAGCTTTGCCGGCTTGACCCGGCCGCCATTGAGATGCACATGTCCTCCGGAAACCGCCTTGGCCGCCAGGGATCTGGTCTTGAAGAACCTGGCAGCCCAGAGCCATTTATCTATACGAACCCGTTCCACGTCCAATCTCGTCCGACAACCCGGTCATCCTCCTGCAAGGCAAACGCTCCGTAGTACTGCCTCGTCCTGCCAATCGAGCCCTTGAATGCAAAAAATTTTACTACACTTTCAGCAAAGCGGCACCCCATAAAATTCTCCGACCAGAAGGAACCGGCTGGCTCTCAGGACGTGGAACAGAGCATGCGGATGGAATCGGCCTTTTCGGCTATTCCCCGCTTGAGTACCTCGTGATTGTAGGCCGCGATCACGTCGCGGCGCTTGAGCATTCCCAGGACCCAGGGATCCTCCTTGCTTTCGACCACCGGAATCTCCTCGATTCCCTTGACATCGAAGAGCTGCATGGCATCGTAGAGGTTGTCGTCCGGGGTCAGGCAGATGACATCCCGGCTGCATATGGCCCCCACCAGGTAACAGCAGCGCTGCTCTGCATCGTGAAGGATATTCTTCACATCCTGCATGGAGACCACGCCTACCATCCTGCCCTTGTGATTGACCACCGGAAAGTAGAAGGAATCCTTGGCGATGCGGAAGAGTTCCAGCAGGTGGTTTATATTGGCCGTCTCGCTGATGAAGTCCACGTCTTCAGTGATTGCCTTGCCCACCCGGATGGACTTCATGATGGCCACCTCACGCCCCTCGTGGATATTGATGCCCTCTCTGGTGAAATCCACCGTGTCGATGGAATCATGATAGAACTTGGTGGCCGTGACCGTACCGATGATGGAGGTCAGCATCACCGGAATGATGATCATGTAGTTACCGGTCATCTCGAAAAGCAGGAAGATCGCCGTCATGGGCGCATGGGTGGAGGCGGCCAGGAAGGCGCCGATACCGATGGTGGCGTAGGCCCCCGGGGTGGCCGTGTAGTCGGGCAGCCAGGTATGGACGATTCCACCATAGGCGCCGCCGATGACCGCACCGATGAACAGGGCGGGCGCAAACACGCCGCCAGCTCCTCCGGATCCCAGGGTGATGGCCGTGGCAATGGACTTGAGAAAGACCAGGGCCAGCATGACGGAGACGATGCCGTGGCCTGCCAGGACCTCTTCGATATACTCGTATCCATCACCCATGACCTGGGGATAGCGGATGCCGATCGTTCCCACCAGCAGGGCACCGAGGATGGGCTTGATCTGATCGTGAAGAGGCAGGTCCCGAAACCGGTCCCGAACAAAGTAGAAAAAGCGGATATGGAGCACGGCCAGCAGACCGATGATGAAGGCCATCAGGGTATAGAGAGGCATCTCGACAAAGGGATTGACCATGTGGTAGTCGGGAATCGGAAAGGCCGGAATCTCTCCATAATAGGCCCGGGTGACCACAGTGGACAGGGCCGAGGCGATGACCAGGGCGGCAAAGGAGGATATCTCATAGGTGCCCAGGAGAATGATCTCGGCGGCAAAAAAGATGCCGGCGATGGGAGCGTTGAAGATACCGGCGATACCACCTGCACAGCCCGCGGCGATATACACCTTCATCCGCTTGCCGGATACCCGGAACTGCTGCCCGACCTGGGAGCCCAGCGCTCCGCCGATCTGGGCGATGGGTCCTTCCACGCCGGCCGAGTTGCCGGTGCCGATGGTGATGGCGGTGGAGACGATCTTGATGAAAATGGTCCGGGCCCTGATGACCCCGTTCTCCAGATTCACCTTGCGAAGGAAGTTGGTGAAGCCGTAGCCGTTGACCTCGCCCGGAAACCGGAGCGAAAGGGGGATGAGCAGGACCATGCCGAACATGGGCAGGAGCGGCAGGAGCAGGCTGCGCCAGCCCCCCTCGCCTATCCCGAGCAGGTGATACCCCTCCACGAAGATCGCCTCGTGGACGATCTCCACCGCTGATCTGAAAATGATGATCGCCACCCCGGCCATGAGACCGATAAAGGTGGCGGTCACGATCAGCCTGGTATTCTCCCCGGGGAGAAAAAGTTTCAGCTTGGTAAGCATGTCCGTTGCGGTATGGGGCACCCCAGCTTTTCAGCCTGGCGCAGAAAATAGGCATCTGTCATCCCGGCCAGGTAATCCCGAACCATGGCAGCGGGAGTGTGTTCCTGGAGATATTCCCTCCCCATGGAATCAAGAAATCCCCAGCTGTTCCGGTCACCCTCCGGCTCCCGCTGCAGCTGCTGCAGATAATGTTCGAAGAGTGCCTCGTAGCAGTGATGGATAAGCTCGAAATCCGGCCTGAAGGCCGGATTATGATAGATCTGATCGTAATTGAACCGTTTCAGGAGCAGAAGCAGCTCCGCAGTTTCGGCACTGAACCCGATATGATCGTCTTCCGGTCCGGCATCCGGGCGGCAGACATGGCGGCTGGAGGAAATGAGATCGGTAACCAGGTTAAAGACGATGGTCCCGTTGCTGGTCCCCAGCCGACGGGCGCAGGGAGCGGGGATCTCGCTCCTGTCGATCAGTTCCAGCTCAATGGCGTCTTCGATGTCGCGGCCGATATAGGCGATGGTGTCGCAGATGCGGACCACGCATCCTTCCAGGGTCATGGGGCGCAGCCTGAGCATGGGCTCGGCCCCCTTGGCAGCCATTTCCCTGTCAAGCTGTCGGAAATCCTTGTTCCGCTCCGGTTCGAGCCGGGCCACATGGGCCTCGCCGTCGTGACAGAGGATGCCGTCCAGCACCTGCAGGGTCAGGTTCCAGCCCCTGCCTTTCCGTTCGAACCGGTCCAGGAACTGAACTGACTGAATATTGTGCTGAAAGGATTCCAGACCGTGTTTTTTGCAGAGCGTGGAGAGAATCCGCTCTCCCTCGTGGCCAAAGGGCGGATGCCCGATGTCGTGACCAAGGGCGATGGCCTCGATCAGGTCCTCGTTGAGGCCGAGGAAGCGCCCCACGGTCCTGGCTATCCGGGAGACCATCTGCACGTGCAGGACCCTGTGGGTGATGTGATCATTGTCCACCAGGGAAAAGACCTGAGTCTTGTCTATGTAACGGCTGTACGCCCTGGAATGAAGAATGCGGTCTGCATCCTGGGCAAAGGGCTGGCGATAGCCTGTCACCTCTTCCGGCCTGCGCCGGACAGCAGCGGTACCCGGACAGGCCAGAGGAGAAAACCGCCTCTTTTCCTCCAGATCCAGTTCCTGACGCCGCGTTTCCAAAAATGTCGTTGCCGCCTCTTCTGCCATCTCCGGCAGTCCTCTTTACTTCACTTTCTTTCCCTCTTCCGGCAGGGGATCCTCTGGTCATAAAACAATCACTGTAGCAAAAAAACAGAACCAGGGAAATGGCAATCTCCAGAAAGTGCGGGGAAAAAAGGTCCATCCGGTCATATTTTGGACTCCAACGACAGATTATACGTTGTGGCTTCCCGGTTCTACCCGGCAGCAGCGAACTTTTCCGGATCAGACACGCTTCCGCTCCCGGCCGACAATGGGCTCCACAAAACGGGATTCCGAATCCCATGGAAACAGGATCCAGGTATTCTGGCTCACCTCGGTAATATAGGAATCCACCAACGGCTTGCCAGCCGGCTTGGCATACACCGTAGAAAAGTGCGCCCTGGGCAGCATTCGCTTGACCGCCTCGGCGGTGCTGCCGGTATCGACCAGGTCGTCCACGATCAGCCAGCCATGGCCGTCGCCCTGCACCGGTTTCAGGATCTCCACCTCACTCTTCCGGTCCTGCCAGTCATAGGAAGAAACACAAATCGTATCCACAAGGCGGATGTCCAGTTCCCTGGCCACGATGGCCGCCGGAACCAGGCCGCCCCTGGTAATGGCCACGATCCCGGTAAACACACCGATATCGAGCAGCTTCCAGGCCAGGGCCCGGGAATCACGGTGCAGCTGTTCCCAGGATATGGGATAGGTCTGGGTATAACGGGAAGGTGTCATGGGTCAAGCTCCTCTTCTTTTCGGGATGCCCTGAAAAATCGGGATATTCGTTTGCAATCGGTGTGGGCCCAACATGGCCTGGCAATCTGTAGCCGAACATTCCGGGAGTTTTTTTCATAACGCGGAACCCGGGTGACAAGCCCATTTCTCCAGGTGTCGTTGATCCATTCAGTGCTTTCTTCCTGTCTCCACCGGCTCTTCCCGCCCCTGGCCGGGAGAGTCGGAGGCCTTGGCCGGCGCACCGGCAGCCAGACCTGGCAGGTCTGGCTGCCAGGCAATCCTGTCCCCGGTCATCTCGACCCGGACCAGGCCACGGACTGCATTTCCCATGAACACGGCCCGTGCCTGCTGCAGATCCTCGGGCACGAGGATCTCTTCCCTGGCCAGGCCGTTTTCGAGAAGAAACCGGCGCAGAACGCCGGCCAGCAGGCCGCTCGCCACCGGCGGAGTGAGGAGGATCTCTCCGGTTGCCGGCAGGACAAAAATATTGGAGATCGATCCCTCTGTCAGCTCGCCCCTGGAGTTGCAGAAAAAAATCTCCGCCAGGCCCCGGTCCCTTGCCTGGCGAAAGGCGGTGTCATACAGGTTCCGGTTGGTGGTCTTGTGATACAGAAAGACATCATCCGGATCGGTCTGCCGGGCAGCGATTCCTGCCCGACCCGCCGGGGCCAGAGAACAGTCGGGTGCCAGGCAGGGAGCGGGGCTGTCTTCCAGTTCCTGGCAACTCGTCTCCAGCCTGCCGTCCTTGTGGAGAAGAAGGCGTACCCGCACCGGCAGGTCACCCTGCCGGACGGCCACTGTATCCAGGCATTGCCGGATCGCAGCCTCGTTCCAGGCAAAGAGGAAATAGGCTGCCGACTCCTGCAATCGCTGCAGATGTTCATCCAGGAAAAGATAGCCACGGCCCGGCTGCCAGAGCAGGGTCTCGATGAGCTGAAACTCCTGCTGAAACCTGGTGAGAAAGGCTCCCTTGAGCAGGCATTCCCGCCACTCGCTCTCCGGGTCAGAGTCATGGACGATGCCCGCCCCGATCCCCATGTGTCCCGTATTGCCCTCCAGGACCAGGGTGCGGATGGGAACATTGAAGACCGTCCGCTCCGGACCGCTGAAACCGATGGCGCCGCAATAGACGCCGCGTTCATCCGGTTCCAGTTCCCGGATGATCTCCATGGTCCGGATCTTGGGCGCCCCGGTGACCGAACCACAGGGAAAGAGCGCGGAGAACAGAGGTGGCAGGGAAAGGGCATGCTTGCACTCTGCCGTGCCGCGGATGGTGGACGTCATCTGGAGCAGGGTTTCGTAAGGCTCCACATCGAACAGCGAGAGTGGCTCCACCCGACCGCCGCCGACATCGTGCAGGAGCCGGCCCAGGTCATTGCGCAGCAGGTCGACGATCATCACGTTCTCGCTTCTCGATTTGCCATCCTCCCGCAGCTGGCGGCGCAATCGCTGGTCCTCGGCCAATGTCCTGCCCCTCCGCAGGGTTCCCTTCATGGGACAGACGTCCACCACGCCATCCTGCACCCGGAAAAACAGCTCGGGTGAAAAGCTCATGATATCCCTGCCCCGGAAGCGGAGCCAGCCACCATACCGGACCGACTGGTTGCGCCGCAGGGCCCGGTACAGTGCGGCCTTGGAACCACGGAAGTCGAATTCCAGCCTGAAGGTAAAGTTCACCTGATAAGTATCTCCGGCAAGGATGTACTCCCTGATCCTTGCCAGGGCCGCGAGAAACGCCGTCCTGTTCAGGGAGGGACGCAGACCGCTGACCGAAAAATCCTCCGCAGCCGAAGAATCGGTGATCTTGGGCCAGGGTGAAGGCCGCCTGAAAACGCCCAGCACAGCAAGAAGGGTTGGCTTTTCCCGACCGGGCCAGGCCTGCAGCCGATCTTCCAGAAGATAGCCGAACTCGTAGTTGAACCAGCCGGCCAGGGAATATCCCTGCTGCCGGAACCGCTCTGCCTTTTCCAGGAAGGCCGGGCCGTTGTCGCAGCTCCGGCAGCACAGCCAGGTGACCGGCTCCAGGAACAGGTAGCTTGATCCATCGTCATCTGTCTTTCTGGAGCAGTCGAGAAAAACAAACTCCTCCTGTCCTTCCAGCCAGGTGAGCAGAGAATGCAGCTGGGCGTCGTCCGACTGGGGCATGGTTTACCGCCTGCGGAGGCCGGCACCCTGCCGGCGCGTCACATGTTGTCTCTGTGTCAACACTGGATACTGTCCTCCTGGAATCTGCATGGCGGATCTGGCTTCAAAGCGATTATAGCCCTCTCCCTGATCCGGAATGGACACTATCTAGCAACTTGTGGGAATGACGCAAGGAAAAAGCGAACATGTCCATTTTATTGTCGTTTCATGGCGCTTTAATATTGCTTAATGGGCGCTCTTATTTTATATTACAGAATTCCTGTACTTTTCTCTTCCGTTGTACCCACCGTCTGGTGCTGTACGAGTCGGCTGTTTGTGTAAATTACCGGTTAACTGTTCCTAATCAAGGAGGGTTTTCATGCTCATCAAAGACTGGATGGCGACCGCCATGCTCACCGTGGACATCAACACTTCCGTGATGCGTGCCACCAGGACCATGAAAGAAAACAATATCCGCCGGCTGCCGGTACTTTCCCACGGCAAACTGGTGGGCGTTGTCACGGATCGGGACCTGAAAGAGGCATCCCCCTCGACCACCTCGGATGTCGACATCCACGAGATGTATTACCTGCTCTCGGAGATGAAAATCAAGGATGTCATGAGCGACAAGTGCATCTGTCTGCGCGAGGATGACACCCTGGAAAAGGCGGCCCTGGTCATGATCCGGGAAAAGATATCCGGCATCATGATCCTGGACAACGACGGCAACCTGGTCGGCCTGCTCAGCGAGACCGACATCCTGCGGGGATTCATCCATGCCACCGGCATCCAGGACGGGGCCCACCAGTACGTCATCGACATGCCTGATGAGCCGGGAACAGTGACCAGGGTCATGGATATCCTGCGCCAGCATGGAGCCAGGGTCATCTCCATTCTGACGTCTTTCGAGGATGCACCCCACGGCATGAAACGGGTGTCCATCCGCATCGCCATCGACGAAAGCAACATCGCCGAACTGGACAAGGAACTCGCCGGACTCGAAGGGTATTTCATCGTCTATCATGGCAAGGACGACCTGCAGAACCTGCCGACGAAAAATTAACCATACAACATCTGCCGTCAGCTTGCTGCCGGAGAACCTCAAATCATCGTGTAAGGAGATTGTTTATGTCACGAAAGATGGTCACCATTGACGGAAACCAGGCGTGCACCCATGTTGCCTACGCCACCAGTGAGATTATCACCATTTACCACATTACACCCTCTTCGCCCATGGCTGCCGAGGCAGATGCCAAGGCAAATGCCAAGCAGAAGAACATCTGGGGCACGGTCCCGGTCATCTCGCAGATGCAGTCTGAGGGCGGCGTAGCCGGTTCGCTGCATGGTTCACTGACAACGGGAGCACTCTGCACCACCTTCACGGCATCCCAGGGCCTGCTGCTCATGCTGCCCAACATGTTCAAGATCGCCGGCGAGCTGACCCCCACGGTTTTCCATATCACGGCCCGGTCCATCGCAGCCCAGGGACTGTCCATCTTTGGTGACCACGGTGATGTCATGGCTGCCCGGCAGACCGGCTGGGCCATGCTCTGTGCCAAGTCGGTTCAGGAGGCCCAGGATTTTGCCCTCATCGCCACCCAGTCGACCCTGGCTTCCCGCATACCCTTCATGCATTTCTTTGACGGGTTCCGGACCTCCCATGAAATTCAGAAGATGGAACAGCTCTCCTACGATGACATGCGGGCCATCATCGACGAGGACCTGGTCATCGAACACCGCAAGCGGGCCCTGACTCCCGACCGGCCAACCATGAGTGGTACGGCCCAGAACCCAGACGTCTACTTCACCGGCCGGGAAACGGTGAACAAGTACTACAATGCCGTTCCTGCCATTGTCCAGGAAACCATGGACAAGTTCGCAGACCTGACCGGCCGCCAGTACCACCTGTTCGACTACCACGGTTCCCCGGATGCCACCGATGTCGTGGTGATCATGGGGTCAGGGGCAGAAACCGTTGCCGCAACCGTGGACTACCTGGCAGCCCAGGGGAGAAAGGTCGGACTGGTGATTGTCCGCCTCTTCAGGCCGTTCGATGCCAAGGCCATGGTCAACGCCCTGCCCGCCTCTGTCGAGCGGATCACGGTTCTGGATCGCTGCAAGGAGCCGGGAGCACCTGGCGAGCCGCTCTATCTCGACGTCCGCACGGCCATAAGCGAGGCTGCAGAACACAATCCGACCATGTTCATGCCCATGATCCTTTCCGGCCGCTATGGTCTCGGGTCTGCCGAGTTCAGCCCGGCCATGGTCAAGGCGGTCTTCGACAACATGGAGGCCATGGCCCCCAAGAACCATTTCTGTGTCGGCCCCCACGACGACGTGACCTTCTCCTCCCTGGACTACGACAAATCCTTCAATATCGAGGGAGACGATGTCTACCGGGCCATGTTCTACGGTCTGGGATCCGACGGCACAGTGGGAGCGAACAAGAACACTATCAAGATCATTGGTACGGAGACCGACAACTCGGCCCAGGGATACTTTGTCTATGACTCGAAAAAATCCGGCTCCATGACGGTTTCCCACCTCCGCTTCGGAGAGAATCAGATCATTGCTCCCTATCTGATCAACAAGGCCAATTTTGTCGCCTGCCACAACTTCACCTTTCTGGACAGCTACGACATGCTGTCCAACCTGGAAGACGGGGGAACCTTCCTCCTCACCACGACCTACTCCAAAGACGAGGTCTGGGATCACCTGCCCGCCAAGGTGCAGAAGCAGCTCATCGAAAAGAAGGCCAAGTTCTACATCATCGACGCCATCAAACTGGCCCAGGCCATTGGACTCGGCGCCCGGATCAACATGATCATGCAGACTGCCTTCTTCCTGATCTCCGGTATCCTGACCAAGGAGGAGGCGATCAAATCCATCAAGGACGCCATCAAGAAAACCTATGGCAAGAAGGGCGAAAAGGTCGTCCAGATGAACTTCGATGCCGTGGATGCGGCAGTCAACAATATCGTCGAGGTCGAGATTCCTGAAAAAATCACTGGACACGAGTTACCCCCGGTTGTTCCGGAGGAGGCTCCGGATTTTGTCAAGGAGGTCACGGCCAAGATGATCGAGGGCAAGGGCGAAGAACTCAAGGTCTCCCAGATCCCGGCCGACGGCCGCTGGCCGACCGCCACTACCCAGTGGGAGAAGCGGAATATCGCTGTCCAGGTGCCGCAATGGCTGCCGGAAAACTGCATCCAGTGCGGTCGCTGCTCCCTGGTCTGCCCGCACAGCTGTATCCGGATGAAGATCGTGGACGAGGCAGCTCTGGCCGAAAAGCCAGAAAGCTTCAAAACGCTGGATGCCGTGGGCAAGGAATTCAAGGGGCAGCAGTTCACCATCCAGGTCTCCACCGAGGACTGCACGGGCTGTACCCTCTGTGTCAATGCCTGCCCGGCCAAGACCAAGGCCCTGGAGATGATCACCAATGACGAAGAGGTACGGCAGCGGGAATCTGCCAACTGGAAGTTCTTCCTTTCCCTGCCGGAAGTCGCCAATGACAAGATCAACCCGACGACGATCAAGGGAAGCCAGCTGAAACGGCCCCTGTTCGAGTTTTCCGGAGCCTGCGCCGGCTGCGGCGAGACGCCGTACATCAAGCTGGTCACCCAGCTCTTTGGCGACCGGATGCTCATCGCCAACGCCACCGGCTGCTCATCCATCTACGGCGGCAACCTGCCAACCACCCCTTACTGCAAACGGGAGGACGGACGTGGCCCGGCCTGGTCCAACTCGCTCTTCGAGGACAATGCCGAATACGGCCTGGGCATGCGGCAGACCGTCAACAAGCTGGCCATGCAGGCAGCCGAACTGCTGGGTGCGGCTGTCGAGGAAGGATTGATCGAACAGGAAGAGGCCGAGGCCCTGCTGAGCGCCAGCCAGAAGACCCAGGATGAGATCGAGGCCCAACGCGAGCGGGTGGCCGCCCTGAAGGCAAAGCTGGAAGACAAGACAAGCATGGTTGCCAGACGGCTTTACCACGTGGCTGACTACCTGGTGAAAAAGTCGGTGTGGATCTTTGGCGGCGACGGTTGGGCCTATGATATCGGTTATGGTGGCCTGGACCATGTTCTGGCCTCGGGTGAAAACGTCAACGTCCTGGTTCTCGATACAGAGGTATATTCCAACACCGGCGGCCAGGTATCCAAATCCACTCCCAGGGCAGCGGTGGCCCAGTTTGCGGCAGGCGGCAAGAAGATGCCCAAGAAAGACATGGGGATGATCTTTTCCACCTACGGCAACGTGTACGTGGCCCGGGTCGCCATGGGAGCCAACCCGCAGCAGCTGATCAAGGCGGTCAACGAGGCAGAGGCCTATGACGGACCTTCCCTGATCATCGCCTATGCGCACTGTATCAACCACGGTCTGAACCTGGCGTTTGGCCTGGAGCAGCAGAAAAAAGCCGTGGCCTGCGGTCACTGGCCGCTCTATCGTTACAACCCGATGCTGGAAGAAGAGGGCAAGAATCCCCTGATCATCGACTCCAAGGAACCCTCCATACCGTTTTCCGAATACGCATTGGCGGAAAACCGGTACCGGATGCTCAAGATGTCCAATCCGGAAATGGCTGACCAGCTCATGGAACAGTCGCAGAAGGATGTGGAACGGGCCTGGAAGGCTCTCCAGGGACGATTCAAGGCCCTCGAGGAAAACTGATTCCTATCCTGCCTGAATCTTTATCGGCGCCGAAGGTCCTCTTCGGCGCCTTTTTCATTTCCAGCTG
>CAZVDY010000044.1:0-158421 GCA_964626235.1 uncultured Desulfobulbaceae bacterium
CCGGTTTCAGCCGCTTGCAGCGTAACCTGGCTTACTCCGGCATGGCCCCCCCATGTTGTTTCCAGGGAAGGATTGACACCCTGTAAAAATGGAATGGATCCCGGATCATGATCAGCAACGGCCTGGACAATCTTTTTCTGAAAGGTCGGACAGATTTTGCCACAGTCATGGCTGGCCGCGACAAGCTCAGCTCCAGGAGGAAAATGAAGAACTGCTGACATCCGCGCCAGTCTGACTATAAGCTCCCTGGCCACCAGCCCTACTATTTGGCAATGTGTAAGGACAGACCGGCCAAGCCTGATCTCGTTGGCTGCGTTTCGGTATGTCTTGGCGAAGAACTGCGGTGGCAGAACATTGTTGCCGGCCGTTGCGCGTTTACCTGTCTTTTTCGATCGTGGACCCAACACTGGAGTGCCCTCTTACCATTGCAAAATGAACTCGATGGATTGATACTTTCTCGTATAAGATCGTTTCGCTTTGGTAACCATCATACCATACCCGCTTTATCATATAGTGATATACCCTCAATTTTTTTGATTTTTTTCAAATCATGAAAAAGGATTGGGGCGCAGTGATTCTGAAGGTTCTCAGCGTGGCCGTGGAACAACGAGCCGGTTCATTTTTCCCGAGAATTTTCTGTCCCGGGCTGGCAGCTGGTGTCTCTGTTCGCCCTGGAGTGGCGAAACGGTCCCGGCACGATACCTGATCCGATCAGGTCAGGCTGCCGGTGGGCAGCATTCCTGGCTATCGCTATCTGTTCAACATCTTGTGGGTACACGATAATGATATCCGTATTTCCGCTGGCTGTCAAAATTGCCGGGCGATTATTTCTGACCGGCAGACCTGCTTGCCCAGATAACCGGATCGGATTCTGTCCCCTTGACCTGCTCGTCAGGACAGCCCCTGAAGGAGCGGGGCGGACGCCACCGCCAACGCGCCGGAGCAGGGCAATCCGGCATGGAAAAAGCGCTTTGCTGATCGGCTCGAAGGCCTGGTCGGGCTGGGACCCATTTTTCACTAAAATTTCGGTGCAGAAGAAGGCAATGGCGGGTAGGATGGACTGAATTTCAGGCTGGTTTGCCCCTGCGTTCCGGCAGGGGAGATGCCTGAGCAGTGATCTTCCGGAGAGGGGGAGAAAACCATGGAAATAGCCATTATCGGCCTCGGTCGCATGGGGATGAACATTGCCAGGAGGCTCCTGCGGGATGATCATCGGGTGTTCGCCCACAACCGGACTGCGGCCAAGATCGACCGGATCGTCGCCGAAGGAGCCACGGGCCTGTATGACCTGGCCGACCTGGGGGAATCCATGAACCAGCCGCGGGTCATCTGGCTCATGCTGCCGGCCGGCGGGGTGGTCGACGAGTATATCGACAGGGTCCTGCCCCGGCTCACGGCCGGCGACATCATCATCGACGGCGGCAACAGTTACTATCGGGATGGTATTCGCCGCAGTGCCATGCTCGAGAAGGAGAAAATCCACTTCGTCGACGTGGGGGTCAGCGGCGGCATCTGGGGGCTGGAGCGTGGCTACTGCCTCATGTACGGGGGCGGGGAACAGGTCTGCCGCGGCCTGGAACCGATTTTCAGATCCCTTGCCCCGGAAGGGGGATTTCTCCACTGCGGACCGGCCGGTGCAGGCCATTTTGTCAAGATGGTGCACAATGGCATCGAATATGGCATGATGCAGGCCATTGGCGAAGGGTTCGCCATCCTGGAAAGATCCCCCTACAACGAATCGCTGGATTTTTCCCGGCTGTCCCATCTCTGGAACCAGGGCTCGGTGATCCGCTCCTGGCTGCTGGAGCTGGCCGGGCAGGCCTTTGCCAGGGATGGCCGGCTGGAGGAACTCAGCGGCAGGGTGGACGATTCCGGCGAAGGACGGTGGACCGTCCAGCAGGCAGTGGAAAGCGGGGTCCCGGCCCCGGTCATTGCCCTGTCCCTGTTCAACCGGTTTCAGTCCCGGCAGGAGAACGACTTCGGCAACCGGGTCCTGGCCGCGCTCAGGCGCGAGTTCGGCGGCCATCCGGTCACCCTCCGGGACAGGTCCCAAAACGACAGGCCCTAACCAATGATCGCATCTCGGCATATCACGGAACCCGGGGAAGCCTGCCTGCTCGAAGAGCCGCTGCAGCCGTGCGTCGTCGTCATCTTCGGCGCTACCGGAGACCTGGCCATGCGCAAGCTGCTGCCGGCCCTCTACGACCTGTCGGTTTCAGCGGTCCTGCCGGCGGCATGCGTCATCCTCGGCTGCGGCCGGAGCAGACTGGACGATGCAGCATTCCGGGACCGGGCCAGGACAGCCCTGGAACAGCGGCGCACCCTCGATACCGGGGGGTGGCACCGGTTTGCCGGCCGACTCTTCTACCAGCGGCTCACCTACGACAGCCCGGACTCCTTCACCAGCCTTGCCCGGCGGCTGGAAGCGCTGGAATCAGGCCACGCCACAGGCGGGAACAGGATCTTCTACCTGGCTCTGCCGCCGTCCCTCTACCCGCTCACCAGCGCCATGATCGGCAGGCACTGCCTGCAGCGACCGGCAGGAGAGCGACCGGGCTGGACCCGGCTGGTCATCGAGAAGCCCTTTGGCCACGACCTGGCCAGCGCCCTGGAACTGGACACCGGTCTGCACAGGACCTTTCGGGAAGAAGAGATCTTCCGCATCGACCACTACCTGGCCAAGGAAACCGTGCAGAACATCCTCCTGTTCCGGTTTGCCAACGCCATTTTCGAGCCGGTCTGGAACAGGCAGTTCATCGATCATGTACGGATCAATGCCGTGGAATCCCTCGGAATCGGCGGTCGGGCCGCCTACTACGAACAGGCCGGGGTGATCCGGGACATGTTCCAGAACCACATGATGCAGCTCCTGGCCCTGACCGCCATGGAGCCGCCCTCCCGTTTTGCCACCAGGGAGGTGCAGGACGAGAAGTCCAAGGTGTTCCGGGCCCTGCGGCCATTTGATCGCCACAGGCTGCAGGACCAGGTCGTGCTCGGCCAGTATGGCCCTGGCACCGTGGACGGCAGGCAGGTACCTGGCTACCGCCAGGAGCCGGGCGTTGCCGCGGGCTCCCTGACCCCCACCTTTGCTTCCATGCAGGTGTTCATCGACAACTGGCGCTGGCAGGGCGTGCCCTTCCATCTCACCTCGGGCAAGCGGCTGGCAGCGAAGCACACGGAAATCATCATCCAGTTCAGGGAAGTGCCCCACTCCATGCTCCGCGATCTTCTTGGCGAACACATCACCGCCAACCGGCTCTGCATCGGCATCGCCCCGGAAGAAAAGATCAGCCTCACCTTCCAGGCCAAGACACCGGGGGCGGCGCTCTGCCTCCGTTCGGTGACCATGGACTTCCGTTACGAGAGCATGGCCGGCGGGGCGCCGGTGGACGGTTACGCCAAGGTCCTGATCGAGTGCATGCAGGGTGACCAGCTTTTGTTCTGGCGGCAGGACGGCGTGGAACTGAGCTGGCAGTTTCTCACCCCGATCCTGGAATGCTGGGAGCGCTGCGACAACCGGGAAGAGATGCTCGTCTTCTATCCCGCAGGCAGCCGGCTGGCCGATATCGTCGGCCCGGAGTAGGCAAAAAACAGTATGGAGGACTAACATGGCTTGCTTTTTCTTTCCACCACAAGAACAGCACTTCACCGACCACCCGGTCTATGAGGGCGTCCAGGTCGCCAGGCTGGTGGGCAGGGACGCCGGAATGCCGGTGGGCGTCCTGCTGCTGAAACTCGAGCCCGGAGTCGAGATTCCGGTACACACCCACGAGGACAATCTGGACTCCATCTACGTGGCAGCCGGCCGGGCCGCCCTGTTCACGGACGGCGCCTGGCAGGAGGCAGGCCCTGGGACCTGTCTGCTTGCCCCGGCCGGGGAGGAACACGGGGTCCGCAATGCGGGCCGGGAGCCGCTGCTGCTCCTCGTGCATCACAGCCCGGCCCTGATGTGAGGCCCGTGGTGCAGCCAGGACCGTATCCATCATCCTGACCGCTTCCGCGGACGATCCATGTACGACGACAAGGAACTGCAGGAATACCGGGATCTTCTCAAGACACCGGACCATTTCGAAGAGGGCTTTGACTGGAAGACCATCGTCGGCGCCATCTTCATCGGTTTCCTGATGATGCCCGGCTCCATGTACCTGCAGCTGGTGATCGGCTCCGGCATCGGCCCGGCAGCCCGCTGGGTGACCATCATCCTCTTTGCCGAGATCGCCCGCCGGGCGCACACCAGCCTGAAGCAGCAGGAGATCTTCATCCTCTACTACATGGCCGGCGCCGCCCTGGCCTCGCCCTTCCAGGGGCTGCTCTGGAACCAGTATCTGGTCCAGTCCGACGCGGCCCGAATGCTGGGCCTGACCGAGTTCATCCCCACCTGGGTGGCTCCGCCGCCGAGTTCGGACTCCATGGTGGAACGTTCCTTTTTCCACCGGGACTGGCTCATCCCCATTCTCCTGCTCATCGGCTCCCAGGTCATCCAGCGGGTGGACCGGTTCGGCCTGGGATATGCATTGTACCGAATCACCTCGGACGTGGAGAAGCTGCCCTTTCCCATGGCCCCGGTAGGCGCCCTGGGCACCATGGCCCTGGCCGAGTCTGCGGACGAGCAGGACAAGGGATGGAAATGGCGGGTCTTCTCCATCGGCGGGGCCATCGGCCTGGCCTTCGGGGCCATCTATGTGCTCCTGCCCGTGGTTTCGGGCCTGATCTTCACCGAACCGGTGCGCCTGATTCCCATCCCCTGGATCGAACTGACCCGGCACACCGAGGAGATCCTGCCGGCGGTGGCCACCGGACTGCAGCTCGACCTGGGCCTGATCTTCATCGGCATGGTCCTGCCGTTCTGGGCCGTTATCGGCGGCTTCATCGGCCTGATCATCACCATCGTCCTCAATCCCATGCTGTGGCGGCACGGCATCCTCCACCGGTGGCACCAGGGCATGGGCACCGTGGACACGGTCTTTGCCAACAATTTCGATTTCTACATGAGCTTCGGCATCGGGCTGGGCCTGGCCATCGGCGTCATCGGTGTCTGGTCGGTGGTGAAGTCCTTTGGCGATAAAAATCTCCAGCGGGGGACACTGCACGACCTGTTCCATCCTCCCAAGGGACGGGGTGATTTCAACTTCTGGATCTCCATCGGCATCTATGTCTTCTCCACCCTCTCCTACGTCCTGCTCTGTGTCTGGCTGGTGCCCAATTTTCCCTGGATCTTCTTCCTGGGGTATGGTTTCATCTACACCCCGATCATCTCCTACATCACGGCCAGGATGGAAGGTATTGCCGGCCAGTTCGTCAGCCTGCCCCTGGTCCGGGAGGCCAGTTTCATCGCCGGCGCCAAATATTTCGGTTACCAGGGTATCGAAATCTGGTACGCCCCCATCCCCATCCACAACTATGGCGAGGCCACGGTGGGATTCCGGGAGATCGAGCTGACCGGCACCTCCCTGCGGGGAATTATCAAGGCGGAACTGTTCGTCTTTCCCGTGGTCATGATCGCCAGTCTCCTCTTTTCCCAGTTTATCTGGCGGCTGGCGCCCATCCCCTCGGCCAGCTATCCCTACGCCCAGGAGCTGTGGCACCTGCAGGCCCTCAACACCCTGCTCATGCAGACATCCACCCTGGAGGGCAACTCGCTCTTCTACCAGGCCCTGAACGGGAGCTATATCCTTTCCGGCCTGGGCCTGGGCCTGGTGATGTACGCCATCCTCTCGGTGCTCGGCCTGCCGGTGCTGCTGATCTACGGGGTTGTGCGCGGCCTGGGCCAGTCCACTCCCCACGGCATCATCCTGGAGGTGGCGGGCGCCATGCTGGGCCGTTACTATTTCCACAAACGGTTCGGCGCCATGTGGCGGCAGTATGCCCCGGTCCTCCTGGCCGGCTTTTCCTGCGGCATGGGACTGACCGGCATGTTCGCCATGGGCTTTGCCCTGATCCTCAAATCGCTCAGCCATCTGGCCTACTGAGACCTGACCATGCAGACCGGAAAACGGATAACCGAACGTCCCCTGTTCTACTGGATCCTCCGCCGGCACCGGGGAATCCAGTTCGGCCTCCTGCTGGTCATCCTGGCCAGCCTGTTTTTCCGGGTCTTTCCCCTGGAGATGCAGAAACGGATCATCAACGAGGCCATTCACCTCCGCAAGGAACAGCTCCTCTTCCTCTACTGCGGCCTCTACATCGGGGCCGTCTTCCTGGCAGGCCTGAGCAAGTATGCCATCAACGTGATCCAGACCATCCTGGGACAGAAGATTTTAGTGGAGATCCGGACCGAGCTCTACCACCACGTCCTCCAGCTGCCCCTCCAGTTCTACCGCAAGATGCAGCCCGGCACCGTGATCTCGGCCATGACCTCGGAGCTCAACTCCATCGGTTTCTTCCTGGGCGGCGCCCTGGCCATCCCGGTGACCTCGATCCTCTCCTTCCTGGTCTTTCTCGGCTTCATGTACACCCTGAGCCCCCACCTGGCCCTGCTGTCCACCGGAATCTACCCGGTGGAGATCCTGGTCATTCCCTACCTGCAGAAAAAGTACAACCAGCTCAACAAGAAACGGATCAAAACCACCCGCAGCATGTCCAACGTGGTGAACGAGGCCATCTCCGGCATTCACGAGATTCACTCCAATGCCGGCTACGCCCTGGAAGAGAAACGGATGGCCGCCTATATCAACTCCCTGTACTCCCTGCTGAAAAAACTCTTTTTCGTCAAGTACGGCATCAAGTTCGCCAACAACCTGTTCCAGTCGTTCGGCCCCTTCATCCTCTTTCTCGTCGGCGGTTACCTGGCCATCCACGGCAAGTTCACCCTCGGCGCCCTGGTGGCCTTCCTCTCCGCCTACGAGAAGGTCTACGATCCCTGGAAGGAGATGCTGGAATACTACCAGGCCCTGCAGGATGCCCAGGTCCGCTACCGACAGATCATGCAGATCTTTGACCTCGATCCCGAGCATCCCCTGCTGCCGGAGTCCAGGAAACCGCTCCGTCTCCAGGGGGAAGTGGAACTGCGCGACGCCAATTTCACGGTGGGCAGCGACATCCGTCTCCTGGACAGGATCAACTTCCGCATCCGTCCAGGCGAGCAGGTCGCCCTGGTGGGTTTTTCCGGATCGGGGAAGTCCACCCTGGCCCTGGTCATCGCCCAGCTCTACAACGTGACCTCCGGCACCGTCCTTCTGGACGGGCACGACATCACCGGGCTGAGCAAGGCGGACATCAGCAGGAACATCACCATGATCGCCCAGCATCCCTTTATCTTTTCCGGCACCATCCGGGACAACCTGCTCTACGGGGTCCGGGCCATGCCGGACAGTCCGGGTGAGCCGGACCGCCGGGAGCTGCTCCGGGTCATCCGCGAGGTGGGCCTGGAAAGCGACATCATGCGTTTCGGCCTCCAGTCGGTCCTCTCCGAGAAACAGTGTGAACCCTTCAGGGACAAGGTGCTGCGGATGCGCCAGATCATCAATACCGACCTGCGGGAAGAGTTTGCCGAGGAGATCGAATTCTACGATGCCAACAGGTTCCTGGCCTATTCCTCCATCCGGGACAATATCGTCTACGGCGACAGCGAGGACCAGCTCTTCACCATCGAACGGCTGCCGCAACACAAGAGGTTCAGGAGCCTGCTCGTCTCCATGGGCCTGGAAGAGCAGCTCCTGGAGCTGGGCCATGCCATTGCCATGCGCACCATCGACCTGCTGGCCGATTTTGCCGACGACGAGTTCTTTTTCCGCAATACGCCCATGGCGCCGGACGAATTCCGGGATTACCGGCACCTGATGGCAGAACTCGGCCATGACCTGCCCACCAGGGAGGCGGACCGGCAGAAGCTGCTTGTCCTGGCCCTGCGTTTCATCCCCCGCCGCCACACCATTGCCGTGGCCTCTCCGGAACTGCTCCGCCGCATCGTTCCGGCCCGGCACCGGTTCCTGGAGGAGATCGCCCAGGTGGACATGTACCACTGCAAGACCATCACCTCCAGGATGCCCTGTGCCAAAAAAAGACGCTGCGGCGAAGGATGCAGCTTCACGCCCTACTGTCCCAGCCAGTACCTCTTCTCCCACACCCTGCTGGACAACATTCTCTTCGGGGTGGTCAAGTCGGGAAACCGGGTGAGCGACAAGCTGCGCCGCCTCGCTTTCAGCGAATTCTCCAGGGAGGGACTGTTGGACGAGATCCTGGATATCGGTATGAACTTCGACGTGGGCAGCAAGGGCGACCGTCTCTCGGGAGGCCAGAAACAGAAACTGGCCATTGCCAGGGCCTTTCTCCGCGACACGCCCATCCTGATCATGGACGAGGCCACGGCCAGCCTGGACAACGCCTCCCAGGCCCGGATCCAGGAGCTGCTGGAAAACGAATTCCGGGGCAGGAAAACGGTGATCGCCGTGATCCACCGCCTGGACCTGACCCCGTCCTATGACAAGATCATCGTTCTCAAGGCCGGGACCATCATCGAGCAGGGCACCCATGACGAACTGATGGCCCGGAAAGGAGTGTTTTATGACCTCACCCGCGGACACTGAATCGGCCGAACTGTCCGGCCAGAGCCACATCGAAGAGGCACTTGCCTTTCTCCGCCTGTTGCCGGTCTTCCGGGACACCCCCCTGGACATCCTCAAGCTGTATGCCTACCTTTCCAGGAAGGAAGAGTTCCGGAAAAACGAGATCATCCTCCGGCCGGGAACACCCTCTGACCGGATGCTGCTGATCATGGATGGCGAGGTGGCGATTTCCCACCAGCATGGGGACCGCCTGATTCTCCTCCAGATCCTCACGGCAGACAGGCTGAACTATTTCGGCGAGCTGGCCCTGGTGGCCGAGTTTGACTGGTTTTTCTGCGCCACCGCCCACACGGACGTCTCCCTGCTCTCCATCAGCCGGGAGAGCTTTCGCCGCATCATGGAACGGTATCCGGAGCGGTACATGGGCGCGGTGGCCAAGATCGTCCGGCTGAGGATCGACCGCTTTGTCGGCCAGACCAACTATCTTCTCGGCCAGATGGATCAGGCCACTCTGGAACAACTGACGATCAGGGGAATCGACCCCACAGACATCACAGGGTAAGCCATGCGACATTTCATCAACGGTCTGCTGTTCTGTCTTCTCTTCGCCGGCGTTGCCGCAGCCGCCCGGACCGGGCAATCTGTGCCGATGGCCGTGGGCGGTTTCCGGCTCGGCACCCCCATCGACGACTACGAGTTCACCAGCTACCGCAACTTTCTCAAGCAGGTGATCATCGAGGATGTGCCGGGATTCAGAAAGGGCGCCATCTATTACGGGGTCTGCGATCAGCCGGGCACCATTGTCAAGATCAAGCTCAAGTACTATGATTCCAGCAAAAAATTCTATCGGAAGCTGCTGCGCCATTTCAAAAAGAAGTATGGCGAACCCGACGAGTTTACCGGGGATACCTTTGGCATTGTCAAGGCGTGGAAGTGGCACTTCACTGCCCGGGACGGCAACCGGGTCTCGCTTACCCTGCAGCACAACCTGAAGAATCCCGACGAGGTGACGGGCAACATGGTCAAGCTGAGTCTGCCCGACCGAATCGAGGCGGAACGGATCTGTTTCCGGAAGGTATGCAACCTGCGAAGCAAGGAGAGGAAAGAACAGAACAAGAACAAAGCCGTGGACTGGAAGCAGCTGCTTCCCCAGGAGTAGGAACCGGCCCCGGCATGGAACACCGGCAGATCGGCTGGGACGGGCTCCGGTTCAGGGTGCCGGCCCTGTGGCAGGCGGCCGTGATCCGGGACGGTTACCTGCTCTTTGAGGAGGACAGCCGGCCCGTGTTCGGCCTGCGGTGGCAGCCGGTTCCGGAGGGGCTGTCACCCCGGGACCTCGTCCGCAGGCTGCAACGCCGGGGCGAGGCAAAGAACATCCGCATCCGGCTGCAGGATGGACCGGTCGGCAGTTTTCCCCTGCCGGATCACCTCGCAGGCCACGGCTTTTCCTGGCAGCAGGGTGAAGAGGGCGGCAAGGGGCTGCTGCTCCTCTCCTCCCGCAGCCGGCGGGCCAGCCTGCTGCAGTTTCACAGGCCGCTGTCCCCGCTGGAAACCAGCGACCTGCTCCGGTCGTTCCAGGACCATGGCGGGGAGGAGACGCCGCAGCTCTGGGCCATGTACGATATCCGCTGCCTGCTGCCGGCCCGGGCCCGGCTCGCCAGGTCCCGCTTTCTCCTGGGACGCTATACCCTCGCCTTTGATCTCGATGGCCTGGAGATCGTCCTCCACCGGTTCAGGCCGGCTGCCGAACTGCTTGCCGGCAGCAGCCTGGAGCTATTCGGCCAGAGAGTCCTGGGGATGCGTTCCCAGTGGCTCCTCCGCAAGGAGGCGGACTGCTGCGAATGGGAAAAGGCGGCCACCAGGATGGAACGGTTCCTGGGACGGCTGCAGAAAGGGAAAAGGGCGGCCCGCCGCCTGCGCCTCTGGCGGCCGGCAGGCGAAAACGGGCTGCTGGCGGTCGGCCTGGAATGCAACACCCAGATCGATGGCCGCCTCTTTGAGGAACTCTGCGCCTCCTACGGCTTTGCCTGATCCGACACCATGGGACGACAACCAACCAGCCCTCCGGAAGAGCGGCGGAACCAGGCCCTGGACTGTATCCCGGTCCGTAACCCCGAGGTGCGCGCAGAGGCCACCGGACAGGGCCTCCTCTTATCCTATCCTGTGGAGGTCAGGCCCTGGTTTCGGGGTATCCTGCGGCACGTGACCGGCAATCCGGGCATCGTCACCCGCAAGCTGCAGCTGGACAGCCTGGGCTCCAGTGTCTGGGAGATGATCGATGACCGGCGGAGCGTCCGCCAGCTCGCTGCCCGCTTTCAGGAACGCTACCAGGTGGGCAGGCGGGAGGCGGAGCTGTCGGTGACCGCCTTTCTGCGCGAGCTGGGAAAACGGGGCCTGGTGGCCATGAAGGAGAAACCCGGGAACCAGGCAACGCCCCGGCAAACCTAGGAGATCGAAGCCGACAGCAGCCAGACCTCGTAGCCGATCAGGACGACATACATGGCGAAAAACACATAAACCAGGTGCACCCCCTTGAAGAAGAAGAGCCTGAACCGCTTGTGGGCGATGAGGATCACCAGGGAGACGGCGGTGAGGAGGATCTTGACCCAGAAAAAGGTGGTGAATCCCCGGCCGATGCACAGGGCCATCAGGGGGTTCAGCTCCACACCGCCGTGATCCAGGATGATGGTGGTCATGGTGATATCGGCAAAGTTGAGCAGGAGGATGAGCAGGGCGAGCAGGATCAGGGAGGGCTCGTGGTGATCCATGTAGAAGGGCTTATCCCTGTCCGCCTCCCGCCGGATCCTGGCCCGGCGGCCCTGAAAGAGGGAGTGGCAGAAGGCGCGGAAGTTGTTTTGCCGTCGTTCCAGCGTGGTGCGCAGCTCCCGGTCGGACGGATCTGACGGTCTCAAGGGGATCGTTTCCTCTGTATGGTTGCCAATCGATGCTGGATGCGCTGCAGATCCATCCAGGCCGCCCGTTTCATCTCCGGATGCCTGCCCAGAAACCGGGGATGAAAGGTGGGCATCACCTGGACCGTCTCCATGGTCTGCAGGGCGCAGGAATGAAACCGGCCCCGCAGACGGAACAGCGGCTCCCTGCTGCGCAGGACCAGGCCGGTGGCCATTCCGCCCATGGTGCAGACCAGCCTTGGCCGGACGGCAGCCAGTTCCCGGGCGATGAAGGCAAGGCATGGCCGCTGGCTGCCACCGGCCTCGATCATGGACTGGTCCGTCCGGCACCTGATACAGTTACTCACATAAATACGGTCCCTGTCAAGACCGATTGCAGCCATCATCTTCCAGAACATGGCATCCTCGTCGCCGCCCCAGATGCCCTCCCGGTCCGGTCCGGGATAATCACCGATGACCATCAGGTCCGGAGCGGCATTGCCGAGCCCGGTAAAACGGTCTGCCGTCTCTCCTGCCAGGTCACAGGCCGTGCATTCCCGGATCATCTCCCGGAGCCGGTCAAGGCCCATGGGGGCCTCCCTGCCGGGTCGGCCTGCCGATGAATCCCGTCTGTTCCCGGGGACCGAGGCCACTGGCCTGCGGGACAGGGAACCGGCAAGGAAACGCTGCAACGCTTCCGAGGCCGGGTAGTACTCGATACCGGATTGCCGGTGCAGGTTCAGGTAGGTGCGGATCATCATCCCCAGCCGTCCCAGTGCCTGCGGATCGATCTGTGTTTTTTTTGCTGACAAGGTCTGCCCCAATGCTTATAAATTACTCAGCACCGGCCGACCGCTTTCCGGAGGGGCAGTGGTACGCCCGGCCCGCGCCGGCAGAAGATGTCGATTCCCTTGAACCGGATACAGGAATTTGCATATATTTTATTTTTTTAACTTTTTCAAGATACAAGGAGTGAACCATGCCGATCTATGAATATGTCTGCAGAGACTGCAAAAAACACTTCGAGGTGCTGACCACCTCCTCGTCATCCGCTGAAATCATCAAGTGCCCGGCCTGCCAGAGCCTGGACGTCAAAAAGACCATTTCCGCCGCCAGTTTCCGGATGGGGGCCGGACCTTCCATTCCCTCGGGCGCCCTCTCGGGCTGCTCGTCGCGTTCCGGCTTTTCCTGAGCCTGATTGCCAGGCGACCCGTGTGGTTGCCCGATGGCCCATTTTCCAGGGACCTCCCCGGCCAGGGGAGGTCCCTGGTTCATTTCCTGCCCTTCTTTTTGGAGGGAAAGATGAACACTTCCTCGTTTTCCTTGAGCATTCCATACTTTTCCCTGGCCAGCTTCTCCAGGTAGGCATCGTCGTGTTCCAGCCGGTCGATCTCCTCTTCCAGTTCGGCATTCTGCCGCTCCAGAGTACGGATCCGTTTCTGCAGGTCCTCGACCCGGTGACTGGCCCTGCGGTAGGAAATCAGGCCCAGGCCGGGAGCGAAGAGCAGCCAGAGCAGGGCCAGGAACACGGCCAGAACCACTATCCGGACAAATATCCGCTGTTCTTCCCTGCTTAATCCTCGGCCTTGTCTGCGATTCATAGTATAGTTACCTGTATTCTTCCGATGAACCGGAGCGCTCGTTATGGTTGCCATGAAAAAATGCCTGGTCAGTGCCTGCCTGGTCGGCCTCTGCACCCGCTATGACGGCTGCAGCAAGGCTGACAGGTACTGCCGGGACCACCTGCAGGGATTCTTCTGGATCCCGATCTGCCCGGAACAGCTCGGCGGCCTGCCCACGCCCCGCACCCCGGCCGACCTGAGCGGCGGAGACGGACTGGCCGTGCTTGCCGGCCGGGCCAGGGTCATCGACCGCAACGGCCTCGATGTCAGCGAACGCTTCATCCTGGGGGCCCGGCAGGTCCTCCGGATCGCCCAGGCCCAGAATATCCGCCTGGCCTTTCTCAAGGACCGCAGTCCGTCCTGCGGCCTGTCTCCCCGGCTCGGCGTCACCGCCGCCCTGCTCCAGCAGCACGGCATCCACTGCATAGCCTGCTGACCCGGGCCCGTCTCCCCGCAACGACTCACCGGAACACGACCTTTCCCTGCCCATCGACCTGCAGCCCGCAACACCCTAGACCTGTTCCTGCTGTCCCTTTCTGTCCAGCCGCCATATCCTGATCACCAGGATGCCGATCTCGTAGAGCAGGTACAGGGGACCGCCCATCAGGGCCATGTTGACCACGTCCGGGGTGGGGGTGAGCAGGGCCGCCAGGATGGCGATCCCCAGAACAGCGAACCGCCTGTTCTTTTCAAAGGTTCTCCTGGAAATCATACCCACCTGGGCGCTGAAGATCATGAACACGGGCAGCTCGAATATCACGCCGAAGGCCAGGATGAAGATGGTGACGAAGTTGACGAAACGGCCAATGGAGATCACTGCCTTCAAATCCTCGGACTGGAATCCAAGGAGAAACTTGACCCCGTAGGGCAGGGTAACCAGGTAGCAGAAGATCGTGCCGCAGTAGAACAGGAGACAGGTGGCGGCCACGAACAGGATCAGGCGCCGGCCGGTCACTCCGAAGGGACGGCCGATCCCCTTCCAGACCACGTACATGATCCAGGGCATGAGCAGGTAGAGAGCACCGAAAAAGGCCACCTTGACATGGGCCAGGAAGGGACCGGCAACGGAGAAAAAGTACAGTTTTTCCTCCAGGTGATCCTGGAAGGCGGCGATCAGTCCAGAGGAGAGCAGGAAGAGGACAAGGGTGAGCACCGCCAGACTGATTCCCAGGGCCCGGGCGGCCCGGCGCACCTCGGTAAGAAATATGATCAGGTGATTGTACGGTTCCACTGGTTCCGGCCTTCTCCCGTGCAGAACAGGGTGACTGCCCCTCCTTGCGGGGCAGCGAATGGTTTCCGCCCGGCAGCCGGTCCAGACTTCCGGCTGCCCGCCATGGACAGTAGCAAAACATATCCTGAAAAGCAATTGAAGACATTGCGTTTCAGCGCTGGCCGTGCTAATAGGTTGCGATTACGAACCATCCCGTGAACCATCTCTGGAACAGGAACCATGCTTGAACTCCGTTTTATCCGCGAACACCTCGACCTGGTCCGCGAACAATGCGCCCGTCGCCACATGGACCTTTCCCTGCTCGACAACTTCGCCGCAGTGGACAGGAAACGGCTTGCCCTGCTGACCGAGGTGGAACAGCTGAAAAACCGCCGCAACACCGTATCCAGGGAAATCGCTTCCCTCAAAAAGGCCGGCGCCCACCAGGAAGCCGAACCGCTCATCCAGGAGATGCGTCAGGTCTCGGAACGGATCAAGTCCCTGGACAGGGAGTTGGCCGGCGTGCAGGATGAACTGCAGGAGATCGTCATGGCCATCCCCAACCTCTGCGACGATTCGGTCCCGGACGGCCGGGACGACTCGGACAACGTGGAAGTCCGGCGATGGGGGAAACGTCCCGAGTTCTCCTTCCCGCCCCGGCCCCACTGGGAAATCGGCGAGCAGCTCGACATCCTGGATTTCGAGACCTCGGCCCGCCTTTCCGGGGCCCGCTTCTGCCTGCTCAAGGGGTTTGGGGCCCGCCTTTCCCGTGCACTGGTCAACTTCTTTCTCGATCTGCACACCCAGAAGCACGGCTATACCGAGCTGCTGCCACCCTTTCTGGTGAACACCAAAACCATGACCGGAACCGGGCAGCTGCCGAAATTCGCGGAAGACCTGTTCAGGATAGAAGACTGGGACCTGTGGCTCATCCCCACGGCCGAGGTGCCGGTGACCAACGTCCACGCCGGCCAGACCCTGGCGGAAAAGGACCTGCCGCTGAAGTACACGGCCTACACCCCCTGCTTCCGTTCCGAGGCCGGATCGTACGGCAAGGACACCAGGGGACTGATCCGGCAGCACCAGTTCGAAAAGGTGGAGCTGGTCAAGTTCACCACTCCGGAGACCTCGGCCCAGGAACTGGAAAAACTGCTGGCCGATGCAGAGGAGGTCCTCCAGCTCCTGGAACTCCCCTACAGGGTGGTGACCCTGTGCAGCGGCGATCTAGGCTTTTCCGCCACCAAGACCTATGACATCGAGGTGTGGCTGCCCGGCCAGGACACCTACCGGGAGATTTCCTCCTGCTCCAACTTTCTCGATTTCCAGGCCCGCCGGGCCGGCATCCGCTACCGGCCCGAGGGAGAGAAGAAGAGCCGCCTGGTACACACCCTCAACGGCTCGGGCCTGGCCGTGGGCCGCACCCTGCTTGCCATCCTGGAAAATTATCAGCAGGAAGACGGAACCGTGCGGGTGCCCGAGGTCCTGGAACCCTACTTCGAACGTCGGTTCTGACAGGAAGAGCCGGGAAGATCAGGCACTGCGGCTGAAGCGGTGCACCGCCTCCACCACGATGCGAACCTGATCGGGCGGGGTCTGGGGCAGGATGCCGTGGCCCAGGTTGAAGATATGCCCCCTGGCTGCGGCCGCATCGGCCAGGATCCTCTGCACCCGCGCCACGAGCTTTTCCTCCGGCAGGAACAGGGCCACCGGATCGAGGTTGCCCTGGAGGGCATGGTCGGGGACCTGGGCGGCGACCTGGGCGATACGCTGCCGCCAGTCCAGGCCGAGGACATCGGCGCCGGCGGTCCTGGTATGCTCGAGCAGGGTGGCGCCGTTGTTGGCAAAGTAGATGATGGGCACGTCGGTCACCTGCCGCAGGTCGCGAATGATGTTCTGCACGTAGGGCAGGGCGAACTCCGCGTAGTCGCAGGGCGCGAGCACTCCGGCCCAGGAGTCGAAGATCTGCAAGGCCTGGGCTCCGGCCCTGGCCTGGGCCTGGAGGTAGAGGCTGGTACAGCGGCTGATCTTGTCCAGGAGGCCATGGTAGAGCTCCGGAGCCTGGTACATCATCCGCTTGGTCTCCAGGAAGACCTTGGAGGAGCCGCCCTCGACGAGATAGGTGGCCAGGGTGAAGGGCGCCCCTGAAAAGCCGATCAGCGGCACCTGCAGTTCCTGCCGCAACAGCCGGATGGTCTCCAGGACAAAGGGCATGGTCTCTTCCGGATCCGGAACGATCAGGTTGTCGACCGCTTCCCGGCTGCGGACCGGCTCGGGAAAGACCGGGCCCCGTCCCTCGTGAAACTCCAGGATCAGCCCCATGGCCTCCATGGGAATCAGGATATCGGAAAAGAGGATGGCCGCGTCAAAGCCGAAGATGTCCACGGGCTGCAGGGTCACCTCGGTACAGAGTTCGGGCGACTTGCACAGCTCCAGGAAGGTCACCTTGCCCCGGACCGCCTGGTATTCCGGCAGATAGCGGCCAGCCTGGCGCATGAACCAGACCGGTGTGTAGTCGGTCTTCTCTCCCCGGCATGCCCGCAAGAATGTGTCGTTCATGTTGCTCTTCTCCCCCTCGGTTGTTCAAGACATGTTCAGCCGCTGCCAGGTTGATAGCTGCAGAACGGTTCCTGGGCCAGGTAATCTCCGGTCATGGCATAGGCCCTGGCCCGGCAGCCCCCGCAGACATTGACATATTCACAGCGGCCGCAGTTGTCCCCATAGCCCTTGAAATCCCGCAACCTGAGAAACAGCTCCGACTCCTCCCAGATATCCTTGAAGGCCTGCTCCCGGATGTTGCCCGCTGCCATGGGAAAATAGCTGCACGGCAGGACATTGCCGTCCACATCGACGAGACAGATCAACTGGCCGGCCAGGCACCCCTTGGAACCGCCGGTGGAGAACTTCAGGCTGCGCCGCTGAAACCGCTCTCCCTCCTCCTTGGAGCGCTGGAGCACGATCCGGTAATACTGGGGTGCGCAGGTGGGCCGGACCAGGATGTCGTGTTCCCGCTTTTCCATCTCGTAGTGCCAGTTGAGCATCTGTTCGTACTCGTCCTCGGGGATCAGCTCCTCCATGATCTCCTCGCCCCGGCCGGTGGGAACGATCATGAACAGGTACCATGCCGTGGCCCCGAGTTTTTTCACCAGCTCGTAGATCTTGGGCGCCTCCTGCCTGTTGCGCCTGGTGAAGGAGGAGTTGACCAGGAACTGGATACCGTGCTCGTTGAACAGCCGGATGGCCTGCATGGTCCCCTCGAACGCCCCCTGCTGGTTGCGGAAGTCGTCGTGGACGGCGGCGCTTGCCCCATCCAGGCTCAGGGAGACCATCCTGATGCCGCTCTCCTTGATGTTGCGGCAGGTCTCCTCGGTGACCAGGGTGCCGTTGGTGGCCATGCACATCCGCAGTCCCAGGGAGGTTCCGTAATGGGCGATATCGAAGACGTCCTTTCGCAACAGGGGCTCGCCGCCGGAAAGGACCACCACCGGGCTGGCATAGGAGTGGATATCATCCAGGATCCGCCTGGCCTCGTCAAGGGAAAAATCAGGGTGTTCCAGGACCTCCAGTTCGGACGAGGAACGGCAGTGGACGCATTGCAGGTTGCAGCGGCGGGTGATTTCCCAGGCAATCCATTTCGGCACAAATTCCATATTGATCTCTCAACCACAATGACTATAAATAGAGTATGAAGATCGGAACTATATTCCTCTTCTCCGGCAGGGTCAACTGCTTTGTACGGAGGACGGGACCACTACCACACGGAGGGCGCCATGCAGGAAATAACCAGAGTGCTCACACCCATCGATTTTTCCGATAATGCCGCCAAGATCGCCAGGGCGGCCGCCTATTTCGCCGGGACCTTCAAAGCTGAACTGTACCTGGTCTTCGTGGTCCAGAATTTCGACGACTACAGCGGCTTCTTCGTTCCACCGGTCAACCTGCCCAACCTGCAGGAGGAGATCTTCGAATCCGCCCAGCAGCGGATGGACGAGTTCGTGGAGGAGCACCGCGCCACCTTCACCGACCTGGGGGTGACCAGGATCCATGCCAAGGTCCTGCGGGGCGACGTGGCCGAAGAGATCCTCCGCTATGCGGCCGAGACCGGCTGCAGCCTGATCGTCATGGGTACGCACGGTTACAAGGGATTGGAGCGGATCATGTTCGGCAGCGTTGCCGACAAGGTGGTCAAGTCTTCCTGCTGCCCGGTGCTGACCATCAATCCCTACCAGGAAGAGTGCGAGGAGCAGGCTGACTGAATTGGCCGATCCCAGTCATCTCCAGACCATCCACACCTGGGAGTCCGTCCGGCAGGGGAGTGGACTGGACTGGCGGAACCAGCCCGAGGTCTTCAAGCGCTATCCTCCCGGCTTTCCGGCCGTGGACCTGGACAGGCTGCCGGAGATCCGGGAGTTTCTCCACTCCTGCGCCGGCATCACGGCCCGCAGGACCTATCCCGGCGGGGCATATTTTCTCCGGGTCCAGCCGTCGGCCGGGGCCCTCTATCCCTGCGAGCTCTATCTGCAGGCCAGGGACCTGGAAGGCCTGGCAGACGGTATTTACCACTACGAACCCCTGGAACAGCGGCTCCGCCTGCTCCACCGGCTGGCTGCCGGAGAAGGGATCGAAGCCTGGACGGCCACTCCCGCACCTGTCAGGGGGGCGCTCCTGCTCGTTTCGGCGATCTCCTACCGGTCGAGCTGGAAATACGGCAACCGGTCCTTCCGCTACTGCCTGCTGGACTCCGGCCACCTGGCCGGGGCGGTGGAAGCGGCCGCCGCCCTGCATGACCGCCCCTTCGCCATCCGGACAAGACTGGAGCGCGACCGGATCGACGCCCACTTCGGTTTCTCACCCGGAGAACTCACCATGGCGCTGCTCTGCTGCGGGGAACCAGGAAAGGGAACCGTCAGGCCACCGGCCATGAACCTGCCGGAAGTGGACGGCTGCGGCGGCGTGGCGGCAAGGAACCGGTTCATCGAGGACCATTACCGTCGCACCGGCATCCTGAGTGGGTGCAGCCCCAGGACGCGGCGGCAACCGTATTTTCTCCGGGGAACAGACCTGGCGCAGGCCATCGGGACGAGGCGTTCCATCCGGGCCTTCACCGGCCGGACCATGCGGCGCTCGGAGTACGAGGCCCTGCTCCGGGCCGCCCTGCTGCCTGTCACCACGGACTGTGACGAACCGGTCCGTCTGCTGGCGGTGGTGAACCGGGTGGATTCCCTGGAGCCGGGTATCTATGACCGGCTCACCTGCCTGCGGGCCGGCGACCTGGCCGGCATGGCCGGCTACCTCTGCCTGGAACAGCGGTTGGCAGCCGATTCCGGAGTGACCTTCTTTTTTCTCTCCCAGGGCAGGCAGTACCTGCCCCTCATGCTGAAGGCCGGCCTGATGGGTCAGCGTATCTACCTGGCCGCGACTGCCCTCGGCCTGGGCTGCAGCGGGCTCGGGGCCTTCTACGACCGGGAGACTGCAGACTTTCTGGATACCGAGGCCATGGTCCTCTATGCCATGGCCGTGGGCAGGTGACCGCCAGGCCGCTTCCCCAGCCCGGTCAGGATGTCAGGGACGCCCTGGCCAGGAAGTCCCGCAGATCGGTCTTTCGGTCCGTGAGGCCGATCTTGCCCCTGATCCGGCTGCGATACCGTTCCACGGTCCTCGGAGAGACCCGCAACAGCCTGCCGATGTCGGAACTGTTCTTTCCCTGCATGACCAGGTCGGCGACAAGGATCTCCCTGGGGGTAAGGTTCCAGAGGGGATTGGCCAGCTTTTCTCCCTGCAGGGGCGCGTCCAGCCGCTCCCGGATGAGGGCCAGATATTCCAGGTGCCGTTCATCGTCCAGTTCCGCTGCCAGGAGATTCAGGTAAGGCAGGACCAGCTGCTTCAGCTGTCCGGCCACGGCCTCTTCCAGCTCAGCCCTGGCGGATTGCTGCCGGTTGACCAGCACCCGGAGGGCGATGTTGCTCTGTTCGATCTCCAGATTCTTGCGCTGCAGCTCGGCGTTGCGCCGTTCCAGGGCCATGGTCCGCTCCGCCACCCGCTGCTCCAGGATACCGGCCAGTTCCCGGACCTGCTCCAGGGCAGTCTTCAGCTCCTGCTGTTTCTTCTCCAGGGCAAGATGGGTACCCAGCCGGGCCAGAACCTCGGCCTTGCGGAAGGGCTTGGTGATGTAATCCACGCCGCCGGCCTCGAACCCGGCCAGCCGGTCCTTTTCCTCGTCCAGGGCGGTCAGGAAGACCACCGGAATATGGGCGGTCCGTTCCGTGGCCTTGATCCTGCGGCAGACCGTGAACCCATCCATGCCAGGCATCATCACATCCAGAAGGATGATATCCGGCAGCGTGTGAGCAAGCAGTTCCAAGGTCTGTTCTCCACTTTCCAGGACCCGCACATCCAAATCCTGGTCCTGAAGAAAAGAGTAGAGCACCTTCAGGTTGGCCTGCTGATCGTCGACGATCAGCACCATGTCTCTTCCGTTTTCACCCATGGTCCTTTCTGCACTCTTCGATGAACTGTTCGATCAATCCCAGCTGAAACTCCTCGGCCAGGGAACCGACCTTTTCGACAAACCGCCCGTACGTCCCGGACTGATCGCCTGCCAGCGCCCGGATCTTTGTCGTAATGCCGGTTATGTCGCCCACCTGTACCAGGGCGAGCAGTTCCTCCAGGACCGGGGCGGGAGGACAGGTGAACCGTTCCTCCTCGTGATCCGCCCCGCGGTCTTCCCGGTAGAGGAGGCAGATGTCAAGCTGAGCGGCCAGAACCTCCAGCAGCTCGGAGACCACGAAGGGCTTGACGATGTAGCCGGCAAAGAGATCGGCAAGTTCGTACTCTTCCAGGAGAATGCTGTCCGCCGGCGTGGCCGAGATGGCAATGACCGGGATATCGCTGAACTCGCGGTGGCTCCGCAGCCGTTCGGTCAGGGCTAAACCGTCCTCGTCCGGCATGCGCAGGTCCATCAGTATGGCATCCGGTCCAAACCGCCGGCACTGGGCAAGCACCTCCTCTCCACAAGCGGCCTCGGCCACCAGAAAGTCGCACCCCTTCAGGGTATCGGCCAGGACAGCCCGGTTGGCGGAACTGTTGTCCACGATCAGGATCTTCTTTTTCCCGCCGCCGTCCTTTTCATAGCCGGTGACGATCCGCATGCCCATTTCCTGGGCCGCGGCCCTGTTTTTCAGTTCCACTTCCATGCTGAAAGAGAAGCGGCTGCCCGGCCCTTGGCCGGCCGGGGGATCCTGGTGCACCGGGCTGACCAGGAGCAGTTCACCGCCCAGGAGGCCGACCAGTTTCCGGCTGATGGACAACCCCAGTCCGGATCCCTGGGAATAGAGAAGGCGCTCCCCGCCCTGCTGAAATGGTTCGAAGATCTTCTCCTGCATATCCGGGGCGATGCCACTGCCGCTGTCCTCGACCGTCACGCTCATGACCGCCCGTTGACCGGTCCGGGGCTGCACCCTGATGCTCAGCAGGCAGTAGCCCCTGGCCGTGAACTTGATGGCATTGGAGAGCAGGTTCAGGATGACCTGCCGCAGACGGAGCTCATCGACCACCACATAGGCCGGGGTATTCTCCAGGAGCTCGCAGCGAAATGACACCCCCTTCCGCTCGGCCTTGGGGCGGAATATCTCCTCGATTTCCCGGAGAAACTCGGCAAGACGGATTTCCGTGGGTACCAGCTCCATCTTGCCGGCCTCGATCTTGGACAGGTCCAGAATCTCGTTGATGAGCTGCAGAAGATGATGACCGGCCTGGTGCATGGTCCTGATACCGCTCTGCTGCTGGGGACCGAGGGAGCTGTCGGCAATGAAAAGCTGGGTGTACCCGAGGATGACGTTTAAGGGAGTGCGCAGCTCGTGGCTCATGTTGGAGAGAAACACCGACTTGGCCTGGCTGGCCGCCTCCGCCGTCTCGGCAAGCTCTTCGGCCCGGGCAAGGGCTTCCTCCAGCCGTCTGTTGGCCCTGACCAGTTCCGCCTTGGCCTCTTCCTGCTCCGTGATATCCCGGATGATCTCCATCTTGCAGACACTGCCGTCCGGATCGGTCAGGGGCACGGCCACAATATCGAAGGTCCGGCCGTCCGGGGTGGTGGGCTGATACTTGATGGTCCGTCCCTCTTCGACCACCTCCCGAAGACGGCAATAGCCGCAGGGGCTTTTCCGGCCGGCCACGGCCCGGTAACAGATCTTGCCCCGCTGGTCGCCGTACCAGGCCCTGAGGGTGGAGTTCATATCCCGGATGCGATAGGCTCCATCCACGACAAACAGCCCCATGCCGATATCGTCGATGGCCTGCAGATACCGCTGCAGCAGATCCCTGCTTGCCTCCAGTTCCCGCTCCATCTCGAGACGCCCGGGGATTTCCACCAGGGTGCCGTTGCTGACCGGCTCCCCGTCGTGCCGACCGGCAGTTCCCCAGACCATGGCAGGGAAAATCCGTCCGTCCCGCCGTACACAGCGTATGCTGGCCGGTTCCAGCACCTCTGGGGCGGAGTTTCCGTCCAGATGGCGGCAAAGGACCTCCCGGTCCTCCGGAATGACCAGCTCGGAAAAACCGATCCTGTTTTTCATCTCTTCGGGGGAATAGCCGAACATGGCGGCCATGGCCGCATTGACGTGACAAAAGCGACCATCCTGGACGATCCAGACCCCGAACCTGGACTCATCCATGGATCCGCTGTCCCTAAACGGAGACAATGGCGGGGGATTGTTCATGGTTGTCTGCTCCTGAACATACAGCCGGAAAAGATCACCGGAAGGCGAAAGAGGAGTCGCCTGAAAAATCAGCTTCTGAAATAATGATATAATTTCTGGGAAAAATGACAAGAACAGTTCGGAAACAGTTTCTCTTTTCGACCAGGGAGAACGCAAGGCAGCCAGCCAACCGTCTCCGGCCCTCGGAAAAGACTTGCTCCGGAGTGTCCGATTTGCTACAAGGTGGTAGCGGCCTTTTCGCACCGGAGATTCGTCATGCCCCTGCTGAACCAGTTCGAGACATACCTGCAGACCTCGCTGCTGCTTTCCATGGCAGCCGCATACCTCGGCGGCCTGCTGGCCAGCCTGACCCCCTGCGTCTACCCCATGATTCCCATAACCGCAGGAGTGGTGGCCAACTCCAACCTGGGCGGCTCCCGCCTGCGCAGTTTTCTGCTTTCCCTGGTCTACGTGAGCGGGATGGCGTTCACCTATGCCGGCCTGGGTATCTTTGCCGCAGCCACGGGCCGATTTTTCGGGAGCGTCAACACCAGTCCCTGGACCCTGATCCTGGTGGGCAACATCATCCTGGCCCTGGGACTGAGCATGCTCGATGTCTTCACCCTGCCCTCGTTTTCTCCGGGTGGCTCCTCCAGGCTGCGGGGCTGGACCGGTGTCTTTCTCTTCGGCCTGACCTCCGGCCTGGTCGCCGGGCCGTGCACGGCCCCGATCCTGGGCGTGCTCCTGACCTATGTGGCCTCCACCGGCAACCTGCTCCAGGGCGGGCTGCTCCTCTTTGTCTTCGCCTTCGGCATGGGAGCCATCCTGCTGGTGGTAGGCACCTTTTCCGGCCTGCTGAGCGCCATTCCCCGGTCCGGCACCTGGATGGTCAAGATCAAGAAACTGCTGGGCCTGGCCATGCTTGTCCTGGCTGAATATTTTTTTATCAGGGCCGGCATGGCCCTGATGTAGATGTCAACCATGTCTTCCGGAGTCAACATGATACACCATCGTTCCATCCTCCTGGCCCTTGCCCTGATCCTTCTTTTCTGCTCCCCGCTCCTGGCCGTATCGCCGGGCGACCGGCTCGTACCGTTCACGGCCCGGGACATGGAGGGAAACGATGTGGACCTGGCCGCCATCATCGGCAAAAAGCCGGTCATGCTCGTCTTCTGGGCCTCCTGGTGTCCCAACTGTTTCCGGGAAGTCCCCAAGGTCAATGCGCTGTTCAAACGGTTTGGAGGCCAGGGCATGGCCTTTCTCGGCATCAACGTCGGCTATAACGACTCGGAAGACAAGGCAAGGATGTTCATGAAGAACAGCAAGATGGAGTACCCGGTCATCTTTGACGGCAAGCACGTCATCACCGGGCAGTATGCGGTGCGCGGTGTGCCGACCATTGTCCTGGCGGACCGGCAGGGCAAGGTGGTCCGGGTGGACTTCACCGTGCCCGAGATCAGCGATGCACTGTACAGCGAACTGAGCCGCTGAGGAGAAGAGGCAACCACCTCTGTACGGCTTGCTGCAGAAGACCGGCCTCCTGTCTGATTCCTGGAGGCCGGTCCGGCGGCCTGCCTCAGGATACCGGCTCGAGCCTATCGCCCCGCCTGAGGATCCCGCCGCTGATCACCCTGGCAAAGATCCCTTCCCTGGGCATGATGCAGTCGCCCACCTGCTGAAAGATGGCGCAGCCCTTGTGGCATTTCTTGCCGATCTGGGTCACCTCCAGTTCCACGGAACCGCTCCTCAGCCTGGTTCCCACCGGCAGGCTGGCCAGGTCGATACCGCTGGTGGTGATGTTCTCGGCAAAGGCTCCGGGTTCCAGCTCCAGTCCCTTCCTGCGCATGAACTCGATGGCCTCCTCTGCCAGCAGACTCACCTGGCGATGCCAGGGACCGGCATGGGCATCGCCCTCGATCCCGTGCCCGACGCTGAGTGTTACCTGCTCCACCGGTTCCTTGTTGACACCTTTTTTGGCGCTGATATTGAGCGACACCACAGTTCCCACGATATAACCTCCTCGATTTGGTTTTTGGCTCCCGGGACGATTCCCTCCCCGCCCGATGCCGGTATTGTGCGACAAGTTTTCTTCTCAGGATATCCACCCCGTGCCTGCGGCAGGATGTTCCGCCCGGGGCGACCCTGAACGAACATCCCAATCTTTCACGACATCCTGGTATTATTCGGTTTCTGCCGGCTCAGCCGCCAGCTCCGTGCTCAGGTATCGCTCCCCGGTATCGGGGAGGACGACCACCAGGCATCGGCCCTGGTTACCGGGCCGGGCGGCCACCACCTCGGCCGCCGCCCCTGCCGCTCCGGAGGAGATACCGCAGAATATCCCCTCCTGGCCGGCAAGTTTCCTGGCCGTGACCAGGGCATCCTCGTCAGTGACGGAGATCACCTCGTCCAGCAGATTCCGGTCAAGGACCGGGGGCACGAAACCAGCCCCGATCCCCTGGATCTTGTGCGGCCCGGGCCGCCCTCCCGAAAGCACGGGCGAAGCGGCCGGCTCGACGCCGATTATCCGCACATCGGGATTCTTCTCGCGCAGGAACCGTCCCACCCCGGTTATGGTGCCGCCGGTTCCGATCCCGGCCACGAACAGGTCCACCCGGCCGCCGCATGCGGCCCAGATCTCCGGCCCGGTTGTCCGGTAATGACACGCCGGGTTGGCCGGGTTGGCAAACTGGTCCGGCATCCAGCTGTCGGCAATGGTCCGGCAGAGTTCGCGCGCCCGCTCCACAGCGCCCCGCATGCCCTCGCCACCCGGGGTGAGCACCAGCTCAGCCCCAAGGTAACGCAGCAGCCTGCGCCGCTCCACACTCATGGTTTCCGGCATGGTGAGCACCAGCCTGTAGCCGCGCCTGGCGCAGACAAAGGCCAGGCCGATGCCGGTATTGCCGGAGGTTGGCTCGATGACCGTTACCCCGGGCCCCAGCATACCGGCCTCCTCGGCCGCATCGATCATGGCCACCGCGATCCGGTCCTTGACGCTGGACAGGGGGTTGGCGGATTCCAGCTTGGCCAGGATTTCCGCCCCGTCCGCACCACCGAACCTGGCTAGGCGGACAAGTGGGGTTCTGCCGACACACCGGCTGATGTCCTCACACAGCATGCTGCTCCTCCTTTCCGGACTGCTTACCGATATAGACCAGTTCGGGCTGTTTCAGGATAACCTTGGTATCCGGTGCCACACTCTCGGTCAGCCAGACATTGCCGCCAATGATGGACCGGGCCCCGATGACCGTTTCCCCGCCCAGGATGGTGGCATTGGCATAAAGGATGACATCGTCCTCTATGGTTGGGTGGCGGCGGGTGTTGCGCAGGAGATGACCGGCATTGCGGGGCAGCGAGAGCGCCCCCAGGGTGACGCCCTGATAGATGCGGACCCGACTGCCGATCCGGGTGGTGGCGCCGATGACCACCCCGGCCCCGTGATCGATGAAAAAGGAATCACCGATCTCGGCGGCAGGGTGGATGTCGATGGCGGTACGATGGTAGGCATGCTCGCTCATGATGCGCGGTATGATGGGCACGTCGAGACGGATGAGCTCATGGGCCAGTCGATAGACAAAGATGGCGTACAGGCCGGGATAACTGAAAATCACCTCGTCCGCGTTGGCGGCCGCAGGGTCGCCCTCGAGGGCCGCCCGGATGTCCAGCTCCAGGAGCTCCCGGATGGCGGGCAGCCGGTCGATGAAACGGCCGGCACTTTGGTAGCTCCGCTCTCCGCAGCGGCTGCACGACTGGTCGTGACGGAGGCAGTCGTGGCGGATGGCGGCATTGATCTGCCTGGCAAGATTCTCGCAAAACCGGGTCAGGTTCTCGCCCAGGTGATACTCCAGGCTCTGGGCCGAGAGCATCATCTCGGTGAAATACCCGGGAAAGAGAATCTGCTGGGCCTGGCGGACAAGATCCACCACCTCCTGTTTTGAGGGAATGGGCACCGGTTCGATGTGACTGGACCATTTCCGGCTGCTGAAGCCCTGGCTCAGTTTCCTGACAATACGGGACACCGGCGGGGCCGTCTCGCCGGTCGGCCGGATCTCGCTCCTGCACTCTCCACTGATCAACTCTTTCCTGCCCATGGTCTACTTTCAGCTCCTTCAGATGTTTCGCAGCATCATGATGCCGTAGGTGGCCCGCAGGTTGGTCATCCTGGTGACGACGTGTCCCCTGCGGTCGTGATGATGGGTGTTGATGGCCAGTTCCCGTTCCAGGCCGATGGACGCCTTTCGGAGAAACCGTTTGAAATCGCGGATGGTGATCACCCGGATGTTGGGCGTGTCATACCACTCGTGGGGCAGCTGCTCCGTGACCGGTGCCCGGCCGGTGAGGAGGAGATAGAGGCGGCAGCGCCAGTGTCCGAAGTTGGGGAAGCTGACGATCACCCTGTTGCCGATGCGGAGAAGTTCCTGGAGCAGCTCCCTGGGGTGCATGACCTGCTGCAGGGTCTGGCTCAGGACCACCACGTCGAAATAGCGATCCGGATAGTCGGCCACCTCCTGCCGGAAATCGCCCTGGAGGACGCTCAGGCCCCGCTCGATACAGAATGCCGCCCTGGTCTCGTCCAGTTCGATACCCGTACCCTGGACCTCTTTGCTGGTCTGCAGGTGGAGCAGCAGGTCGCCGTTGCCGCAGCCCAGGTCCAGGACCCGGGAGCCGGGCCGGATCCAGGAGGCGATGACCTGGAGATCGAACCGCATGGATTCAGACTTCATGGGCGATCCGGTCCAGAAAGCCGCCGACCAGGCGGTTCAGGCGGTCGTTGGGCATGAGAAAGGCGTCGTGACCCCACTGGGCGTCGATCTCGCAGAAACTGACATCGCAGCCGTTCTTTTTCAGCATCGAGACGATGGCCCGGGACTGGTAGGTGGGATAGAGCCAATCCGACGTGAACGAGATGACCAGGAAGCGGATGTCCCGGAGCCGCTCCTGCACCAGGCTGGAACCGTCGCCTGCCTCCAGGTCGAAGTAGTCTGCCGCCTTGGTGATGTAGAGCAGGGAGTTGGCGTCGAACCGGCGGACGAACTTGGTCCCCTGGTGGCGGAGATAGCTTTCCACCTGGAAGTCGCAGGCAAAATCGTAGGAAAGGCGTTTCCTGTTCTGCAGCCGGCGGCCGAACTTCTCCCGCATGGATTCGTCCGAAAGATAGGTCACATGGCCGATCATCCGGGCTATGGCCAATCCCAGCTTGGGACCGGGCCCGTCATAGTAGTCGCCGTTTTTCCACTCCGGATCGGCCATGATGGCCTGGCGGGCGATCTCGTTGAAGGCTATGGCCTGGGCCGAGTGACGGGTGGTGGTGGCCAGGGGGATGGCTGCCGCCACCCTCTCCGGATACTCCACGCACCAGCGCAAAACCTGCATGCCGCCCACCGAGCCGCCGATCACGGCCATCAGCCTGTCTATACCCAGATGATCGATGAGCCGTTTCTGGGCCCGTACCATGTCCCTGATGGTCACCATGGGAAAGTCGCTTCCATAGGGCCGCCCGGTTGCCGGGTTGATGGACGAGGGACCGGTGGACCCGCGACAGCTTCCCAGGATGTTGGAACAGATGACATAAAACCGGTTCGTGTCCACCGGTTTTCCCGGCCCGACCATGGTTTCCCACCAGCCGGGGGTGTCGTCCTCCGGCCCGTACCGGCCGGCCACATGGGCATCGCCTGAACAGGCGTGAAGGATGAGGACGGCATTGCTCCGCCGGCAATCGAGTTCACCCAGGGTCTCGTAGGCCAGGGTGACCGGCCCCAACCGGGCGCCGCTGTCCAGCACCATCTCCTCGGGGGGCCGGGCAAAGGTGAAGGTGCCCTTTCTGGCCAGCAGCATCTCGTTCCTGTCCACCGGCTTCCCCACTCCCGCGTTCACATCCTGTCCAGGGCCTGCTCCAGATCGGCCAGGATATCCTCGATATCTTCCAGGCCAACGGAGAGGCGCACCATGGTGTCGGCTATGTCCAGGTGGCGACGCTCCTCCTCGGTAAAGGAGACGTACTGGCTCGAGGCCGGATGGAGCACCAGGCTCCGGCAGTCTCCCAGGTTCGCCAGGTGGAGGATCATCTGCAACGCGTCGATGAACCGGAAACAGTGATCCTGGCTGTCCAGGAAAAACGTGAGCATGCCGCCGAATCCCCGGCCGGAAAACATCCGTGCCGCGGTCTGGTGGCAGGGATGGCCGGCCAGGCCGGGATAGCAGACCCGGCTCACTTCCGGTCTGGAGGTGAGAAACGCGGCGACCTGCCCGGCATTGTCCATATGACGCTCCATCCGCAGGGCCAGAGTATCCATGCCGATGATGGTCAGATAGGCATGGAACGGCGTCCCGGTGGTACCGTAGTTGATATGGTGTTCGCGCCAGATCCTGTCACGCAGGGCCAGCGGTCCCTTGCGGTCGACAAAGGGGGCAAAGTCGGAAAACCGGCCGCTGCCCAGCCAGTCGAACCGGCCGCAGTCCACCACCAGGCCGCCCACGGCATTGCCGTGACCACTGAGGTACTTGGTGGTGGAGTGGAGGACCACATCGGCCCCGAAATCCACCGGCCTGCACAACCAGGGAGAGGCCAGGGTATTGTCCACCACCAGCGGCAACCCGTGGCTGTGGGCCAGGCGGGCCGCCTGCTCCAGGTCGGGGATATCCATGGCCGGATTGCCGATGGTCTCCAGGTAGATGAAGCGCGTCCTGTCGTTGATGGCCCGGCTCATGCCATCAAGATCCAGGGGATCGCAGAGGTGACAGGTGATGTCGTACTTGGCAAAGACCCTGGTGAAGAGCAGATAGGTTGACATGAAGAGCGAACGGCCGGCGATGAACTCGTCCCCGGCCCGCAGCAGGGCCATGCAGGTATTGGCGATCGCCGCCATGCCCGAGGCCATGTAGATGGCCCCGCCTCCGCCTTCCAGGGCAGCCACCTTCTCCTCCAGCACGGATACGGTCGGATTGGAGAGGCGCATATAGATGTGTGCCTGCCGCTGGCCGCTGAAGGTCTCGCTCAGGCTCTCGGCCGTCAGGTGGCGATGCGAGGCACTCTGAACAATCGGCGGCAGGGTCGCCCCCTCCCATGATTCCGGCTGCAGACCGTCATGGAGCAACCGGCTCTGGAACCCACTGTAGATCGTATCGTTCTCCATTCCGCTTCTCCTGAACAGGTGGTAATTGTGGTACCTGCTACCACCACGTAGCATATTTCTCCTGAAAAGAAAAGAAGATTATTCCGGCACCACCCAACCGCCAGGCCCCTCCAGCGATCCGGTTTTCCCGACAGGCGAAACTTTTCTCCCAAAGAGGCGGAATATTCTCCTTGCCGACCGGGAGAGGGAAACTTTATACTGGATATTTTTTTTTGTTGGCCTGATAATACAGTTGCCCTGCGTAAAACAGATCAGACAACCATCGCCGGATCAGACCCAACCGTATCGTTTGCAGCTCATGACCATGCTGGCAGGATTCCGTCGCAACTGTATCGAACCGCTCTACATGCTGAAAAGCGGCAGCCCCAGGCTGCGCTACTGGAAAGAGCTCGAAAAAACCCAATACCTGCCCCTGGAGGAACTGCAGGCAATCCAGTGGAAGCGGCTTCGTGGTCTGTGGGAGTTTCTGTGGGAGAACAACACGTTCTACCGGCGTCGCTTCAAAGAGGCCGGCCTGCGACCGGACTCTTTGCGCCATATCCGGGACCTTGCCAGGGTACCGATACTCACCAAGAAGGAGATCCGGGCCAATACACGATCCATGCTGTCAACAGGGTATACCACGGACAGGCTGCTGCATTTCAAGACCGGTGGTTCCACGGGCAAGGCCCTGGACATCTACCTGACCGAGGAGTGCAGTGAACTGCGCAATGCCTGTGCCCGCCGCCATGACCGGTGGAGCGGCTGGGAGCCGGGAGAACCCATCGGCGCGGCCTGGGGAAATCCTGAGCTGCCAACCACCCTGAAGGAGCGGTTGTTCGACACCCTGCTCCAGCCCTTCATCTACCTCGACACCATGGCGGTCACCGACGCATCGGTCCGCGAATTCGCCCGTGCCTGGAAGAAGAGGCGGCCCACCCTCCTCTTCGGCCATGCCCACTCGCTCTTCATTCTGGCCGAGCACGTACGACGTCTTGGCCTGAGCGAGATGATCGTACCCAAGGGGATCATCTCCACCTCCATGATGCTCCTTCCCCATGAACGGCGGGTGATCGAGCAGGTCTTCGGCTGTCCGGTCACGGACAGGTACGGCTGCGAAGAGGTCAGCCTGATCGGCAGTGAGTGTGAATATCACGACGGCATGCACCTCAACATCGAGCACCTGGTCATCGAGTTTATCACGGATGAAGGGACAGCGGCCAAGCCCGGGGAACCAGGGAACATCGTGGTCACGGACCTCATGAACAAGGCCATGCCCCTGGTCCGGTACCAGGTCGAAGACGTGGGCGTGCCCAGGGCGGAGGCCTGTCCCTGCGGCCGGGGGCTGCCCATGATGGAAGGGGTCAGCGGCCGGCTGGCAGATTTCCTGATCAAACCGGACGGCACAAAAATTGCAGGCATCTCTCTCATAGAAAACACCCTGACCAGGATCCCCGGCCTGGATCAAATGCAGATCATTCAGGACGAACTGCACCGGCTGACTCTCCACATCGTCCCAGGGGATGGATACAGCGAACAGAGCCGGGAGCAGCTCTACCACTATTTCCAGGACCTCTTCGGCGGGCAGATGGATATCGTCATCAAGACGATTGATACCATTCCAGCCGAAAAATCGGGAAAATACAGATTTTCGATCTGCAAGGTGGTCCCGCCGGCAGCGGCCTGACCATGCTGCCCGGCTCGCCGATCTTGGCAGACAGAATACTTTTCCGGCAACTTCAGCGACACGGATCATGAACAGCGCACACACCGGCAAGGCAGACACACCGCAGGTATCAGTGGTCATCACCTGTTACAACTATGCCCCCTATATCCGGGAGGCCATCGAGTCGGTTCTCGCCCAGACCTGGACCGATCTTGAAATCGTCCTGGTCAACGATGGCTCGACAGACGACTCAGATGCCGTTATCCGCACCTTTCTCCCCGATCCCCGCATCCGCTACATCGTTCAGGAAAACAGCGGCCAGGCACATGCCAAAAACCGGGGAATCGCCGAGGCAAGGGGAAGGTTCGTCGCCTTTCTCGATGCCGACGACATCTGGGAGGCCGACAAGCTCGAAAAACAGCTTCCGCTCTTTGCCGACAGGGAGGTCGGGGTCGTCTACAGCCGGGCCTCCTATATCGACCAGCAGAGCCGGAAGGTGGCCTTCCAGCCAGAGGCCCCCTACCTGCAACCGAAATCCGGCTGGATCACTGCTGATCTCATCCTGGACAACTTCATCCCTTTTGCCTCCTCGGTTGTCCGGCAGGAGTGTTTCGAACAGGTGGGCGTCTTCGACACCACGCTGCAGATGGGCATTGACTGGGACCTCTGGCTGCGGATCGCTGCCAGGTACAAGTTCGATTTCGTGGACGAGCCGCTCTTCCGGTACCGCATCGGCCATCCCGGCCAGATGTCGAAAAAGGTCGAAGTGCGGCAGGCATGCAGCGACAGGATCATGGAAAAATTCCGCCGTCAGCATCCCGGCGCCGTGCCGGCTCTGCTCTGGAGAAAGGCCTGGGGCTACACCTTCACCAACCGGGCGGAACACTGTCTCGAGATCAACAGAAAGCTCATGTCCTGCAGGTACATCGGCAAGGCCCTGCTGGCCTGGCCTTTTTCGCTGCGTGCCTACAAGATCCTCCTGAAAAATCTCCTCTACCCGGTATATCGGCGCCAGCCCACCTGACCTACCGGGCAGAGCAAATTTTCCGGACGATCGCAGTGAAGATACTGCACATCATCGACAGTGGCGGCCTCTACGGCGCAGAGATCATGCTCCTCAACCTTGCCAGGGAGCAGATGGCGCAGGGACACCAGGTGGTCATAGCCAGCATCGGCACGCCCGGTGAACGAAGAAAACCCATCGAGACCGCAGCAGCGGACATGGCAATACCGGTGCGGGTGTTCCGCATGCGGCCTGGCCCGAACCTTGCCGGAGGACGGCGTATCCTTCGATATGCCCGGAAATATGGAGCCGAAATCCTGCATTCCCACGGCTACAAGGGGGATATTCTCTTCGGCCTCATGCCCAGGCGGATACGGGGCATTCCACTGGTCACCACCCTGCACGGCTGGACCAGCACGGACAGCTTCTCCCTGTTGCGGCTGTACGAGATGGCGGACCGGATCGCCCTGGGAAACGTGGATGGCGTGGTCATGGTCAGCAGGTCCATGGCCCTGCCCCGGGGGCTGAAGAAACGGCTCGGTCGGCGGCTGCAGGTCATCGACAACGGCATAGAGGAGAAAATCCCCTTGGCTGACAAGGAGATCCGGCGGGATCTACTGGATTTCTGCAGCAGGAAGCCGACCATCGGCGCCATTGGCCGTCTTTCGCCTGAAAAAGGTTTCGACCAGTTGATCCGGGCATTCAGGATCCTGCTCCGGCAGGGGTTGGACATCCAGCTCATCATCCTGGGCGAGGGAGAGGAACGGGATCGCCTTGAAGAGTTGACAGCAACAACTCCTGAAGGTAAAGAGAGGATTCTGCTGCCGGGTTTTATCGGCTCGGCAAGCCAGTACATGCCGTACTTTGACCTACTGGCCATGCCCTCGCTGACAGAAGGATTGCCCATAACCCTGCTCGAGGCCATGCGGGCCAGAACAGCTGTCGTGGCCAGTGCGGTGGGCGGTATCCCGGATATCGTCCGAAACGATGTCTCGGCCCTGCTGGTCCCGCCGCAGGACCCCGAAGCCCTGGCTGCCAGCCTGGGCCGCCTGCTCGGTGACAAAGTGCTTACAGGCAGACTGACGGAACACGCACACCAGGACTTTCTGAAACGATACACCAGCAGGCGGATGGCCAACCGCTACACCGAGCTGTACCGGCAGGCCTGCTCTGCAGGAAACAAAAAACGCTGAACAGCGGTTGGCATCATCCACAGAGGATTCGATGGGTTTTTGGCTCTACAATTTTTTCACCATCAGCTGGTTCACCCACCTGACCGCCCGCATACCCGCGCTCGGCCTGATCCGTTTCGACCTCCTCCTGGTTTCCATTCTCTTTGTCATCGCCATGCTGAGCCCTCCTGATCCGGAGGCACCTCCCGAGGACAACAAGGCAGGCAGACTGATCCTCTACATACTGCTCTTTTCCCTGGTCACGATTCCATTTGTCGAATGGCCGGGCAGTGTGGTCAAACGCGGCATTCCCCAGTTCATCAAGGCCGTGGTCTTCTATTTTTTCACAGTGAAATTCATCCGCACAGAAAGCCAGCTGAAAACCTTTGTGGTGATTTTCCTTGCCGCGCAGAGTTTTCGTGTCCTGGAACCGCTGTACCTGCATGTGACCCAGGGCTACTGGGGGTCGGCGGCCTCCATGGCCAACTGGGAAACGCTGGACCGGCTCTCGGGTTCGCCATACGATGTCGTCAATCCCAACGGCCTGGCATTTATCGTGGATATGCTCCTTCCCTTTTACCTCTTCCTGGCCCCGCTGAGGGCCTCATCCCTTGTCCTGTCGGCCGTTCTTGTGCCTGCTTTCATCTATGCCCTGATCCTGACTGGTTCGCGAAGCGGCTTCCTGGGTCTATTGACCATCTGCGCCCTGACGGTATATAAATCAAAGCATAAGTTGCTGCTCAGCCTACTGTTCTTGGTTGGTCTCGTCTTTTTTTCCGGACAACTTTCTTCCGACCAGCTTGACCGATACCTCTCCATATTTTCCAAGAACACAAAAAATGCGGCAACTGCTGTCGGCCGTTTCACCGTGGTTCAGGATGACTTTCGGGTTGCCATGCGCAGGCCGCTTTTCGGCCATGGACTGGGCACATCAAAGGAGGCCAATGCGAACTTTGGTATTCACGACCAGCCATCGCACAATCTCTATGTAGAGATTTTACAGGAAATCGGAGTAATCGGACTTGTCCTCTTTCTGTTTTACCTGAAAGAAGTATTCCGTTCCTTTTTCAAGCTGAACAAACTGCTTCAGGAGGAAGGAATCGGCATATCCACTTACAGCAAAAATCTCTGGACCGCATTGCAGGTCTTTCTTGGCATGAACTTTCTGTTCAGTTTTGCAAGCTATGGTCTATCCGGTCCGGAATGGTACCTTTTTCCCGGGCTCGTACAGGTGCTGGACACCCTGAACAGAAAGAGCGCCTGAGTTTCATAGCACCTGCTCCCTCATCACTTGCCTTGCAAAACACGGAACCAGCATCATCCCGGAACACATGAAAGGCAAGAAAAAAATTTCCGACATTGACAGCATTCTCCTGACATATCTCCGCAGCATCTCCATGCTGGTTATTATGTTTGGGCATTCAGGAGGATTTAGACTGTACAAACCTTACTCCGAATTTCTACATGCTTTTGTACCAATATTCTTCTTCATATCAGGAGTATTTTCTTACCATAGTTTCAACAGATCAACATCTGTTGTAAATTATTACATAAAAAGATACTCCAGAATATTAATACCTTATTATTTTACCTGCCTTATTAGCACTTGCATTTTTATTGTTCAAAATAAAAAATTGCCAGAATTAAATCTAATTAATATAATTATGTGGCTACAGATTACACCATTAGAAAATACTATGCCTTTTCCAATTGGCCAGGTATGGTTTATCCATACTCTATCATTAATAATTTTAATCTCTCCAATTCTTATAAAACTTGTTGATAATTATAAATTAGTTACCTTGATAGTCTTATTTCTTTTATTTATATTGTCAACTATCCAAATGATTATCCCAATCAATAGATCAATGTTTTTATACGGAAATAATTTATATAAGCCTACTATATATAGTATACTTTTTATTCTTGGTATTGTTTTTACTAGTACCACATACTTACAAAATAATATTTTTATTCTCTCATGCAGTATATGTTCTCTTATTTTATCAATAACAATTTATTATCTTTTTGATATAAATCCTGATTACGAATTTCACACCTATTCACCAGATATTTATTATCTTTCCGGCTCTCTCTTCCTGCTCTTTTTTCTCATTTTCCTGAAAAAACACCTGGTTGAAATAATCAACAGGCTTCCTGTCGTCTCAAAGGCTCTTTATTTTATTGACAAACACATCTACTCGATATTTCTCCTCCATTCGCTTGCCATCTACCTGGTCGAACAAGCCATCGGACCAGTTGACGAGATGGAGAAAACACTTTATTATGGCATGATAAAGTTCACATTGGTATTTATCATAACTATTGCCATCTCGGTACCGTTCAGCAAAATTACCGCAGGTGCTTCTCGACGCCTGATACGTGCTTTTTCCTGAAAAAATCTAACAGCAACAACGTATTCACCATTCCCGGAAATCCGGAACGATCAAACGAATATTCGGTTCGATTCTTGCATTATTCCTAATCAAACTGTGTCTACATTCCTTGGCTTTCATCCGGAATCTGTGATGAACAGCCAATGGAATCATACAGGTATGGCTGTCACAAGCATTAATCCATCCCTCTGCACCCATAACGAGGAGGCCGTTATGAATTACAAAATAGTAACTGTTTCATGGTTGGTAATTACACTTTCCTGGAGCGTGCCAATACAGGCTGCCCCGACCATTGACACCAAGCTTGCGCAGCTCAACGATGGATATCCGGTCACTGTCAGCGGGATGAACTTTGGAGACCATTCCCCAAGGGTGATCTGGCTCGGCGGAAAAAACGGCCTGATAGAAAATACAGGCAAAGGCAGCACACCCTCGGCTGACAACTGGCTTTTTGGTACCCAATGGGCCATCAGCACGGTGGACGACTCCCAGCATCACAGCTATGGCAAATCCATCAGAGTTGATATGGGAGGCTCTCTCTGGAATGGTGATATTCGGTACAATTATGGAAACCCAATTGGATACGACACTGACATCTTCATCTCCTGGTGGGTAAGACGGGTCCACTCCGGTTCTGGCCAGTGGAAGATGTTCCGTCTCTGTTACACCAACAGCATTGTCGATCCCGATGTTCCACAGCTCACCATGTTCAACCATGATCCTGACAACCAGTTTGTCATTCGCCCCGGACCAACCACCAGTGACGGCCAGATAGTCAACTGGAAGATGCCGTATCCAGAGGAGGACAACCGGTGGTACCGTGTGGATGTCCGCATACACACGGGCTCTGGACACAATACTGGAGATGGGTTGTACGAGGTAACCCTCTTCGACCCCAGTAGCAACACCCCTCCTCGCAGCGTATCGCAGACCTGGACGTCATTCAATTCATCCGGTGGTCAGCACGATTACTACCAATGGTTTCTCTGGCAGAATTACATCGGAAATGGTATTACTTCATCAACGGTATGGATGGATGACCTGTACATCCAGGTCGGTACGCAGGCACGGGTCGAGCTGGGCAATGCACCCACCTGGTCGGCCTGTACCGTCCGGGAAATACAGCCTGTGGTCTCCTGGCATGATCGTTCCATAACCATTGATGCCAACAGAGGATCTTTTGGAATCGGAGAAACCGTGTATCTCTACGTGGTTGATGGCAATGGAGTGGTCAGCAAAGGACAGCCTGTCACGCTCGTGGACAAGAAACCACCCCCAGGGATTTACCCCTTACTGGCACCCGATGACGTAAAGGCGGATATTCGGCGCTAAGCCTCAATACGTTCTGAGAAGACAGGAAATACCCGGTCGGCGGGAGACTCTGCCGCCTGTTGCCGCTATGGCAGGCTGAACGGCCCAGCCTGCCATAGGCAGCAGTTTATCCATGCCGAAAAATTTTCTTTTCCTGTTGTCAGACATGACATTCTCGTAGATACATCCCAGGGCCAGGGGAAACAGTATTGCGCCTTGGACCTGGCAATATTCCCTATAATGTAAAAAAGAGATCAAACGACAGTGGCAAGCACCTTCACCTGTTGTTGCAACGTATCCGGTTAACTGAACCAACCGTTGACCCCACGCTGCCGGACGATCATTTTGCTCTCCCCTAACGGTCGGAATCGACACAAGGCCTTTCCGGTCATCTGAGCAAGTCATGGACTACCACTGACATGGAGATTTCTCTTCTGTCCATCCGGAGGTTCAGGATGCTGTTCACCAGCTCACGGTACTCCCGGCTTGCCGGTTGCTGCTACGATCACCACCACCAAGGAGTAAGGTATGTGCGGAATTGCCGGAATCCATGATATCCAGGGCTACCGGAGGCAGCCCCCTCTTGCCCAGGCCATCGGTGCCATGTGCGATGCCATCGTCCACCGGGGACCGGATGACTCGGGTGTCCACGTGGAGACCGATATCGCCATCGGTATGCGCCGGTTGTCCATCATCGATGTTGCCGGTGGAAAACAGCCCATCAGCAACGAGGATGAAACGGTCTGGATCGTCTTCAACGGCGAAATCTACAACCATCTGGAATTACGACACCAGCTGAAAAAACAGGGACACCGGTTCAAGACCAGGACCGACACGGAAACCATCCTCCACCTCTACGAAGAAGAGGGTGTCGACTGCCTGCGCAAGCTGCGGGGCATGTTCGCCTTTGCCATCTGGGACAGCAGGAGGGAGGAACTCTTTCTGGCCAGGGACCGGTTGGGTATAAAACCCTGTTTCTGGACCATGACCGGGTCAACCTTTGCCTTTGGTTCGGAGATCAAGTCGCTGTTGACCCTTCCCTGGGTAGACCGACAGATCGACTGGAACGGCTTTGACGCCTTTTTCGCCTACACCTATATTCCGGCACCACTCACCATCTACCAACAGATCAACAAGCTGCCCCCGGCCCATTATATCCTGGTCAGCCGGGCCGGAGTGCGCGAACACCGGTACTGGGACCTCTCTTTTGGCAATAAATTTCCTGCCGACGAACGGGAGGTGGGAGAGCGGTTCCTTGCCCTGCTCGATGATGCCGTTTCCATGCGGCTGATGAGCGAGGTGCCGCTGGGAGCCTTTCTGAGCGGCGGCGTGGATTCCGGGATGATCGTCGCCCTGATGAGCCGGAACATGCAGGACCAGGTACGGACCTTCAACATCACCTTTGGCGGCAACAAGGGCGATTTCCTGGATGAACGTCCCTTTGCCAGGGAAATCGCCTCGAGATACGACTGCCGCCACCTGGAAATCGAGGTCCTGCCCCGCATCGACCAGGCCATCACTTCCGCGATCAGGGCCTTTGACGAACCATTTGCCGACGATGGCCTCATCCCCACCTTCCATATCTGCGAGGCGGCAAAAGACCATGTCACGGTCATCCTCACCGGCCTGGGGGGAGACGAGAACTTTGCCGGCTATGAACGGTACCTGGGGTTCTGGTTGAGCCGGTATCTGGAACGGGTCCCCGTCCTGCTCAGGGACAAGATCATCCGGCCCCTGATCATGTCACTCCGGGAACAGAAGGGCGGCCATTACAAGATAAACCACATCAAACGGTTTGTCGCCGGCAGCGGCCGGCCGGCCGGATCCAGGTACCAGAGCTATATCCAGACCATGCCGGCCGAGCAACGAAAGGAGCTGTACTCTCCCGAGATCGCAAAAAAAATCGACTTCAATCTGGTGGAGTCGCTGGGCCGGCTCCACTTCGAACGCCTGCAGGAGGGCGACATCCTGGACAGGGCCCTCTACCAGGACCTGAACATGTACCTGGCCGACGACATCCTGGCCCTTTCCGACCGGGTGGGCATGCTGCACTCCCTGGAGCTGCGGGTTCCCTTTGTCGATCACAAGGTGGTCGAATTCTGCGCCCGCATCCCGAGCAGGCTGAAAATCAGGCATCTGCAGAAGAAGTATCTCCTCTGCAGGGCCGGACGGCAACTCCTGCCGCCGTCCGTACTGAATCACCGCAAACAGGGATTCTGCGCCCCCATGGCTGCCTGGCTGCGCAATGACCTGGCCGGGAAGATCCATGCCGCCCTGGCCAGCGAGCGGATCGAGTCACAGGGCCTGTTCCGCAGCACCACGGTACAGCGTATCCTTGCAGACCATCACAGCCGCCGCAGCCTGAACGACAAGACGATCTTTGCCCTTTATGTATTTCAGAAATGGCTGGCCCTCGATTCCGGCAACAGGACCACCCTCTGAAACTCGCCTCATCCCTGACCCGTGCACCAGGCATAGCTGTTCTGGAACATCCTGAACCAGGGCGAAACATCCAGCTCCCGCATGCTTTCCGGCAGCCAGTGACACTGCCAGCCGAGAAAGGCCCGCTCCGGATGGGGCATCATGGCCAGATGGCGGCCGTCCGGTGAGCAGAGGCCAGCCATCCCTTCGGGAGAACCGTTGGGATTGAAGGGATAGCGCTCTGTGGCCTCGCCGCTGTCGTCCACGTACACCATCGGCACCAGTTGCTGGTCGCGCACCCGGTCGCGGACATCCGGATCAGGAAAGAAGAGCCTCCCCTCGCCATGATCGACATGGATGCCGAACACCAGGCCCTCCATGTCCCTGAGCATAATCGCCGGGCTCTGCTCGATCCGCACGGTGACCCATCGCGATTCAAACCGACCGGAACGGTTGTGCACAAACCGGGGCTGCCGCTCGGCTGCCAGGCCGAAGAAGGGGACCCAGCCCAGCAGGCCGAACAGCTGGCAACCGTTGCAGATACCCAGGCTGAAGGTGTCCTGCCGCTGGTAGAACCTGGTGAACATCTCGCGAAGATCTTCATTGAACAGGATGGTCGCTGCCCATCCCTTGGCGGAATCAGGAACATCGGCATAGGAAAAGCCGCCCACGGCGGCAAGCCCCTGGAACCTGTCCAGCTGCACCTTGCCGGCCAGCAGATCGCTCATGGCAATATCCCATGGTTCGAATCCTGCCTGATAGAAGGCAGCGGTCATCTCCCGGTCCGAGTTGGATCCCTCGTCCCTGAGGATGGCGACCCGCGGCTTTTCCGGTCTGTCCAGGATGTCTCCCGGTGTCCGTTGGGGAGCAAAGGGAACCCGGTATACCGGGCCTGGCCGATCATGGATATTCTCCTTTTCCTCCTCAGCGCAGTCCGGGTTCATCTGCAACCGCTCGATCTGGAAACTGGTTTCCTCCCACCAGGAACGAAGCAGAACCATATCCTCATCCAGCACCGGTTCGTCATTACACCTGATCCTGATTCGCCGCTCCGGCGTGGTGCTCCCGATCACCTGCCAGGAAAGTCCGTATCCGTCAAGACATCCGGCCACCTGATCCAGCCTGTCGGCAGCACACTCCAGGACCAGGCCGAGCTCCTCGGCAAAGAGACAGGCCAGGGCCCTGCCCTCTTCGACATCCAGGCAGATATCCAGGCCGCAGTTGCCGGCAAAGGCCATCTCCAGAACCGTGGTGACCAGGCCGCCGTCGCTGCGATCATGGCCGGCCAGGACCAGGTCCCGGTCCAACAGGTCCTGGACGGCCAGGAATGCCTTTCGCAGCATCCCGGGATCGTCCAGGTCCGGGGACTCGTCGCCGAGCTGGCCGAGGACCTGGGCCAGCGCCGTGCCGCCAAGCCTGCTCCTTCCGCAACCCAGATCGATCAGCACCAGCATGGAGCCGGGCTCCTTGATGTCCGGTGTCACGACCCTGGTGATATCCTCCATGGCGGCATAGGCAGAGATAACAAGCTGACGGGGAGACTTGACTGTTTCCTCGCCCACCATGGTGGCCATGGAAAGGCTGTCCTTGCCCCCATCCACAGCGATCCCGATTTCGATCATCGTATCCCGCATGGCAAGGGCTGCATCGTAAATGGCCGCCCCTTCGCCGGGCAGCTTGGGCGCCCACATCCAGTTGGCCGAGCATTTCACCTCGTCAAGGGAACGGACCCGGGCCCAGACCAGGTTGGTGAGGGCCTCGCCCACAGCCATCCGGGCGCCGGCAGCCGGATCGATGAGCATCTTGATCGGCTGCTCGCCGATGGCCGTTGCCCCGCCACTGCGGGAAAAGTGCGACTGCGCCACCACGGCCACGTCGGCCAGAGGCAACTGCAGGGGACCACAGCACTGCTGGCAGGCGATGAGACCGGTCACCGCCCGGTCCACCTTGCTGGTCAGGAACCGTTTCGATCCCACGGACACCAGCCGGAGGACATCGTGGAGGGCCTTGCGGACATCCAGATCCGGCGGCAGCTCGACAGCCGGGCAGCTCTGACGGACATGGTCGTCGGAAAAGGTCTTTCTGGGCAGGTCGCCCAGCAGTTCATCCAGTTCCAGGTCAACGGGCGTGGAGTCGTCCTCCTCGTCATGAACCACGAAACGGAGATCACCGGTCACCTCGCCCAGCACTTCGCAGGCCACCTTTTCCCGCTCGCATATCTGCCGGAACCGGTCGATGTTTTCAGGGCGGATGAGAAAACCGTTACGCTCCTGATACTCGGCTACATAGATCTCCAGGACCGACATGGTGGGATCACCCACCCTGATCCGGCGGATCTCGATCCAGCCCCCGGCATCCTCAACCAGCTCCTTGAGGACATTGGCCGGCCCGCCGGCACCCTGGTCATGGATGACCTCGATAAGGGTTTTGTCGCCCATCTCGTTGCAGGCCCGGATCACCCGGTTCATCTTCTGTTCCATCTCGGCATCGCCGCGCTGCACCGCGTTGAAGTCCAGCTCGGCATCCTGCTCGCCCTGGAGCATGGAGGAGGCGGCACCACCGCCAAAGCCAACCCGGTAGGCCGGGCCGCCGACCTGCACGATCAGCATTCCCTTGAGGGCCTGGTTCTTTTCCGTGTGACGGCTGTCGATCTGGCCGATCCCGCCGGTGAACATGATGGGTTTCAGAAATCCCCACCGTTCTCCGGAGGCCAGGCGCAGATCGAATGAACGGGTAAAGCCCTGGATCAGGGGTTCGCCGAACTTGTTGCCGTAATCCGAAGCACCGTTGCTGGCCTCAATCTCGATCTCCAGAGCAGAGGCCAGAGTCTCCGGACAGGGATACCGTTCCTCCCAGGGAAGGACATAACCGGGAATATGCAGATTGGCCACACAGTAGCCGGCTGTGCCGGCGATCACGTAGCCGCCCCGTCCGGTTCCCTGCACGTCGCGGATGCGGCCGCCGGTGCCGGTCTCGGCTCCCGGAAAGGGGGCCACGCCGGTGGGAAAGTTGTGGGTTTCGGCCGTGAACAGGATGTGGTAGCGGGCCTGTTCCATGACAAAGGGAGCAGGGTCGCCTGGGGTATGCGGTATGATGGTCTGGATGTCAAACCCCTCGATGACACTGGAGTTGTCCTTGAATGCCACCACTGAACCGCGGCTGTTCGCCTTCAGGGTATCGGTGACCAGCTCGAAAAGCGGTTTTTCCTGCTCCTTGCCGTCAATGACCTGCTTTCCTTTGAAAAATCCGTGCCGTGAATGCTCGGAATTCGCATTGTTGAGGTCCATGATCTCCACAATGGTGGGATTCCGGCCATGTTTTTTGACAAAGTAGTCATAATAGAAAGTACGGTCCCACTCGTCCATGGAGATACCGGGTATTTCCAGGAGGGCATCCGGTCCCTTGCCCAGCATGTCGACCTCGTAGACCGGCTCAGGCTGGATACCGGTCTCAAAACTGGCCAGTGGTTCGGGATAGACGCATTCGGTCATCCGGTCATGGTGGGCATCGACAAATTCCCGGACATCGGCCTGCTCCGGGACCACATACCTGCGGGACCGTTCTATCCTGGTGATGCTGTCCAGCCCGATGGCCCGGCAGATCGACACCATGTTGGAAGACCAGGCCGTGGCGAAATTCAACCTTGGCCCGATCTCGACGATGCGGCCGCCGGAAAGGGTCGACCCGGTCGACACCGTATCAGCGAGAAAACCGTCGGCAAGAAGCAGGCGCAGCCTGTTCCACTGGTCCTCGCTCAGCGCCTGCGCTGACTCGACATTGAAACAATACTCGAACCGGTCACTGATGTTCCGGTACAGCTGGCGGACAGTTGTTCCCATGGCCACATCTCCCCTTCCAACGGATCGCGACAAAAACAAAACCCCTTTGTTTCCCTATGATCTGCCACTTTACCCAACCAGGAACAATTTCTCTATGTTTTTTACCTGTCCTCAACAGTGACTACTGACCGGCAATGCATGGTGCATATGAACCACCAAAATTGGTTTATATGCACCATGACCCGTCCAGACATACAGACCATTCTGCAAAATACTTTGCTATCTATCTTTAACTCGGTCATTCACCACTTTGACTCAACATCGGCATACTGTTTGCTATTTTTTGAAAGAGGAAGAGAAACAAACAGCCCTGAGGGAGAATGAATAGTTCAAAAGGCCTGCTAGGTCTGGCAGGTTTGTTGCGCCTGTTACTGCTGACCGGAACGGTTATCCTCGTTCTGTCGATTTCGGCAGATGGTCTGGCAGGGAAGGATTCCGGCAACACAGAATCGCGGGCGACGCCAACAGGCCTTTTGGACTCTGTGACAAACGATCAATGGGGTGTGGGCATAAAATGGGAGTCTGGCACTCAGGACATGGCGGCATACCACTGGTGCGCCGCCATGGATCCTGATGCCGGAAATGGCACGATTTTCGGGGGGCTAAGTGTTCTCGACCAGGAGGGACGGGAACAGTCGACAGTATCACAGCAGCTTGTCCGTGATCCTCAGTCGGCAGGGCAATCAGCGGGAAGAAGAGATGAAGAATTCACCCGTGGACAAGAAGCTGCAGCAAGCCCCCCGGTTCCTGTTCCGGAATCGGCCACACTGTTGCTTTTTGGACTTGGGGTCACCGGGCTGGCGTTTCTCATAAAGAAAAACAGAACCTAGGTGCAAATTCACTTACCGGATCTGGTCGATGGAAGAAACGGTCTACGACGCTTTTGTTGTCATGCAGAAAAATGAACGGAGACTCTTCCCGCGCAGTCCCTTGAAACTGTCGGTCTCATTTTGTCCGGAAGAGGTACGTCAGGGGACAGAAGAATGGCATTTCGGCGAGATCAAGGATGCCAGCATGGGCGGATTGCAAATTCACTACTTTGCGCCGGTCGAACTTTCCGTTGACACCTATATCGAACTGTGCTGCATGCCCGCAGTGGACCGATACCGATCCAGACCGCAAAAGCCGGTCCGCATCAAAGGCCGTGTTGTCTGGCAATGCCCGGAGGAACAACTCCTGGGCATCTCCTATGTCTGACTGGTTCAGGTCACGGTTTCTGATCCCGGTTGATCATGTACTTTTTCATCCTGTAGCGTAGGGTATTCCTGGTAATTCCCAGGTGCCTGGCGGCCTGGCTCTGATTCCAGCCACACTTTTCCAGTGCCCTGAGAATCAGCTGCCGTTCCTGGGCCGCAAGATCGAACAGGGCCGTCCTGCCCGGCTGCTCCGGGGCATGTTCTGTGGCACAGCGGATCTTCTCAGGCAGGAGATCCTCTCCTATCACCTCTCCCCGGCAGGCAAGGCACATCCGCTCGAGGACGCTCTTTAATTCTCTGATATTTCCAGGCCAACGATACTGGTGCATGGCCTCGAGCGCCTCTGGAGCAAGGCGCAGTCTGGGTTTGTTCAGAGCCGCACAGAACTCTTCCGTGAAATGTTCGATCAATTCGTCCAGGTCACTGCCCCGTTCCCGCAAGGGCGGCAGGGAGATGTGAAAGGTGTTGAGGCGGTAATAGAGATCATTACGGAACTGATCGAGAAAGATCATCTTGTCCAGATTGCGGTTGGTTGCCGAAATGATCTTGACCTGCACCGTCCTGGGATTGGCGCCGCCCACCGGTGTGACCGATTTCTCTTCCACGGCGTGGAGTATCTTCGGCTGCAGCTCTAAAGGCAGGTCGCCGATTTCGTCAAGAAACAGGGTGCCCCCGTCTGCCCGAACAAAGGCCCCCTCCCGGTCTTCCACAGCTCCGGTGAATGATCCCCGCTTATGACCGAACAGCTCGCTTTCCAGGAGATTCTGCGGGATCGCCGGACAATTGACCCGGACAAACGGTGTATCCGGACGACCGGAGGCCTTGTGGATGGCCAGGGCCACCAGCTCCTTGCCGGTCCCGGACTCGCCGGTAATCAGAACCGAACTGCTGGTCTCTGCCACCATGGCAATATCCCGATAGACGCGCTGCATGACCGGCGAAGAACCGATCATCTCTTCCTGCCCTCCTGCGGAACGGACTGAGCTAACCGCCTGGTTGACAATCTCGATGACCTTGTTGTTGTCCACCGGCTTGGTCAGGAAATCGTAGGCCCCGTCTTTCATGGCAGCCACGGCTGTATCCACCGTGCCAAAGGCGGTCAGGATAATCAGGGGCACCTCGGCGAAATTGCGGTTGCGAAACCGCAGAACCTCCAGGCCGTCCATGTCCGGCATCTTGAGATCAGACAGGACCACGGCAGGCTGCCAGCGACTCCAGATGGCCACACCTTCCTTGCCGTTTCTGGCCGTCTTCACCGTATAGCCCTCTTCACTCAGCACCAGGGCCAGAAGACGGCGCATCCGGTCCTCGTCTTCGATGATCAGAATCTTCTCAGACATCCTCTTCTCACCCCTGCCTGACCATTTCCACCTGTCCCCGCCTAGGAACAGATGCCACCTTTTTCAGGCCCCGTCCCACGACCTTCAATGGCCTGAACGGTATGGTTATACATACTTCCACGCCACCAAACTCCATGTTCTTCAACCGGATATGGCCGTTGTGGGCCCTGACGATCTGCAGGCAGACCGAAAGTCCCAGGCCAAGCCCCTTTTCCTTGGTCGTAAAAAACTTCTTGAACACCTTGTCCAGGTCTTCCTTGCTGATACCGGGACCGTTGTCCCGGATCCTGATCAGCACGTTTTCTCCTTCTTCCCGGACATCGATCCAGATCCTGCCGCCGTCGGGCATGACGTCTTCACTGTTATGGATCAGGTTCAGGATCACCTGGCTCAACTGGCGGAAATCAGCATAGAGCACCGGCAGCCGGTCCGCCACCTGGCAATGGATCTCGACCTTCTGGTTATGTTCCCCAAAACGGATCCACCGTTCGATGAGGGCGGTGATGTCCTTGCGCAGGTCAATGGCCGAAAAAATCGGTGTCTTGTACCGGGCCAGCCCCAGGATATTGGTGACAATCAGGTTGAGATTGTCCACCTCGTCCATGATGTAATGGAGCATCTCGTGTTGCACCGCTTCCGACCGTTTGCCACTTGCCAGGTACTGAGCTGAACTGCGGATGATGCCCATGGGATTCTTCAGCTCATGGGCGAGCACGGTGGTCATCTCTCCCAGGGCGGCCATCTTTTCCGTCTGCACGACCTTGCCGAACAGGTCCTCCATCTGCTTCTTGCTGGCAGCCAACGATTCGTAATGGAGGGCATTCTCCAGAGCTATGGCGGCCTGGTTGGCAATGGTAGCCAGGCTGCGGATATCGTCGTCCCGGAAGAAGCGGCCGTCCTTTCGCGGCCCAAGCAGCAGGATGCCGGTGAAGAGCGAGCTCCCCCGCAGTCCGAACACCAGAAGGAAACCGGCATCCTTGATTTCCTGCAGCTCTCTGCTCAACTGGGGGTCGTCCTCCACAGGCTGACAGAAGAAATAATCCTCGCCCTGACGCAGCCGTTCGACGAGCCGGCTATCCACCCAGGGACGGGTCCCGAAACGCAGACGCTCGGGATAGAGCCGGCTCTTTTTCTCCTCGATCACCATGAGGGCCGTGGCGGTTATCTGGAACTCCTTGGGCAACTCGTTGACCACCACCTCGACAAGGTCCGGAAGATGCAGGGAAGAGGCGATCTTGCGGCTGAACTCCAGAAGCAGATAGCTGTCATCGGGGCGGTTGTGAAAGAAGTAGCTGTCAATGAGCCGTTGCAGCCTGCCGACCAGGGGATTGGAGACAATGACCGCCCCGATCATGAACAAGAGAAAGAGCTGTTCGGAAAAGATCTCCCTACCCCAGAAATATCGCTTCAGGAAAACGAGAATCACCGAATAACACAATGAAAAAACAATAACAAGAACCACATAGGCCATGGTCTTGCTGATCATCCGGTCCACATCGAGCAGCCGGTAGCGCAACAGGGCCAGCAGATAGGCAAGGGGAAGGACAATGGCTGTCAGAAGAATCAGGCGCAGGGAGACCAGCGGGTGATCAAAGAGGAGGTTGGGCAGATAATAGAGGAAAAGATAGGGGCCAAAGACCAGCCAGTAGGCTGCCAGGGAAAGCTTCAGCTGGTTCTTGGCAAACGAGGTCGGCAGGCTGAAGTAGTCGGCCAGATGCTTGCCCAGGGCCACGGCAATGATCATGGGTACGCAGAGATAGCGCATCCGCAGCAGAGTCCCCCAGAACAGCCGGGAATCATGGCTGGCCGCCAGGACACCCAGCAGGGAGACAAGGGGAGGGAGCAGATAGAACAGACCGATGGGCCACCGCTTTCTGGCGGCGAAAAGATCACGTTCGGCCGGAAACCTGCAAACAAAATGGGTCCAGCTGCCAAAGGCTACCCAGGAACTCGCCGTGGTGAGCACAAAGGAGGCCGAGATGACCGAGGGCTGCAGTATGCCGAGCTGGTCGGGAAGAAGGGCAGCCACCATGGTGGCAAAGCTGCACAGCATGAGAAAGAGCAGCCTGCCCGGATGCCGGGTTGTGTCTCTCCGGCAGACCACCATGCCGGGGAGAAGAAACGCCACCACAATCAACAGATAGGGCCAGGATGCTGCCAGATAGGAGAAAGGTGTCCCATTGATGTGAACGGGAGAAACGTCGATGCGCTTGCCGCTGCGAACCACAGTGAGACGATCAACCTTCACCGGGGTCCAGATACCCCGACAAAGGGCCGAAAGCACTGAATCGTAAGCCAGACCGTTGATGGCCACGATCCGGTCTCCCGGCCGGATATCCCCTTTGGACTGGCCCACACTGGTAACCAGCAGGCCGGACTGGGTCTGCTCATAACTGAAGTCCGGAGTACCGCAGGAGAAATAGGCTGCCGACATGGCAAACAGCACTGCCAGCGGCACGGTTACCATGCCCAGGGGCACGATCATTTTGGCGGAAACAGAAAATGACACCTTACCGCATTCAACAGAGAAGATAATGCCATGACCTATGGTGACAGTACTCACCCGTGGCCGCTCCTCTCCATGAGGAACGCCCGCCATCATCACGGGCCCAGGGACAGGCCGGCACCCAGCCCTGATCCGCCCGGACGGGCACTGGCTGTCCGTCAGCTTGTTAGTATGCCATCTGTGAACAAAAAGGAAAAGAGCTTTCTCTGGGACCAACAGGAAAACGAGCGAATAAAATCTTGTAATTCAGCAGAGTAAATGCAGTGGCGCAACCGTACGAAGACCTCGGCGGCAGCCCGGGATGAAACGGAAAGAGAAGGCGCTTATCGCCGTTCAAGGAAATCCTGCGCAATGCGGCTTCTGGCCCAAGATCGAGGCATGAGGAAGAATAGAAGCTTTTCAAGCCGATTTCAAAACAACATCTTGGCCAGGACGAAGCCGCCGATGAGGAGCAGGAGAAAGACAACAGACAATATATTGAAATACCTATCAATAAACTGCTGCACCGCTGGGCCGAATCGGTAGATCAGCGCTGCGACGAGAAAGAAACGGGCCGACCGGGCAAGGATCGAGACCACCATGAAGGTGGCGAAATCGATCTTGAAGGCCCCGGCCGTGATGGTGAAGAGCTTGTAGGGAAGCGGTGTGAATCCGGCTGCACCCACAGCCCAGGCATCGTAGTGCTGGTACAGATCCTGGACCACCAGGTACTTGTCCTGCAGTCCATAGAGATCGAGGATGCGCTGTCCCAGGGTATCCATGAATCCCAGGCCAAGGCCGTAGCCAAGTGCCCCGCCCAGCACCGAGCCCAGGGAACAGATGGCTGCATAGCGGAATGAACGGCCGGGCAGGGCCACGCAGAGGGCGATAAGGAAGACATCAGGCGGGATGGGAAAAAACGAGGACTCTGCCACGGCAATACAAAAAAGAACCCAGACACCTGCCGGGGTCTGGATCCACTCCATGCAGCGATTATAGAGCCGCTGGAGGACAGACAGGCGCGCCTCCTGCTCAGTTGTCCCAGCCATGTGTTCCTATCAGGTTGACAAAGCGGACATACTCGATGGTACGGATGGTGTGCGCTCCGTCTTTCTTCTCCACCAGCTGCAGGGCCTGGGAATCCCGGTCACCCACAGGGATGACCAGACGACCGGGATCTCGAAGCTGTTCCAGCAGTGGTGCCGGGATCGACGGCCCGCCAGCGGTGACGATGATGCCGTCGAACGGCGCCGCGTCCGGCCAGCCAATGGTGCCGTCGTCGATGCGGGAGACGATATTGTGGTAATGGAGCCGGTCAAAGATCTTTCTCGCCCGGCTCAGGAGGGCATCGATCCGCTCTATGGTATATACCCGCTCACAGATCCTGGACAGCACCGCGGCCTGATACCCTGACCCGGTACCGATCTCCAGGACCCGCTCACCACCCTTGAGCCTCAAAGCCTGGGTCATGAGGGCCACGATATAGGGCTGGGAGATGGTCTGGCCGCAGCCGATGGGCAGCGGATGATCGCCATAGGCCTTTGCCTGCAGGGCATCTTCCACAAAGAGATGGCGGGGAACGGTGCGCATGGCCTCCAGGGTTGCCGGATCATTGATGCCCCGCGGGATGAGCTGTTCCTCGACCATCCGCAGCCGCTTGATTGCAAATGAATCAGGCAAGGCTATTTCACCTCTTCCCAGACAAAGTCATCCTTCCAGTCCTGATCATCCTTGCTGAATACTCTAAACTCGCAGCCGGTCACCCTGTCATTCTCCAGGGTAATGATGATCATCTCATATCCTTCCGGCCCGATCCAGGAGCCGACCAGAGGCGCCCGGCCCAGGGAGGACCGCCTGTCCTCATAATACACATACTCCTCTACCCCCGGGGAGACCATCCGGTGTCCATCGGGCTCGCCGAGAAACTGGAGCACATCCTTGCGCGTGGACTGACCAGGCTTGATCAAGGCGGCATCAGAGGCCAGATGACGCACCTGCTTTGTGTAACAACCTGCAAGCAACAGGGTGAGGGTACAAAGACAAAGTATCAGGCTGCGCATGATGTTCCTCCAAAAAGAAAAAAGGTTATGTCCATATATCGTGAACACAACCTTTTTTCAAGCCCGCTTTCCGGCAGCGTCCGGGTGCTGTGCTCAGGCAGCAGTCGCCAGCCGCTCGAGAATCCGATAGTTGCGGCTGACCATGAGCTGCGGGTCAATGACCAGCCCGGCCTGAATCATGGCGTTGTCGTAGATCTGTTCCACGATCTCCCGGGCAAAGGCCTCGTCTTCCTGCCTGAGTTGGGCAAGTTTGCCGATGAGCGGACTGGCGGGATTGATCTCCAGATCTTTCTTGCCGCTCAAGCTCTTCTGTTCTTCCCGGCCATGGGCCATCATGATCCGTTCCATGGACGAAGTCATGAAGCCGTCCACATTGACGATGACCGCCGGACTGTCGACCAGGCGGGAGGAGGCCTTCACGTCCTTGATCCGATCTCCGAGCACCTCTTTCATCCACCTGCAGAGTGACTGCAGCACCTTGTCGTCCAGGGCGGCCTCCTTGTCCTGCTCTTCCTCCTCCTGGCCGGTCGTGCTTTCCGGCAACCGCAGGTCGGCCCGGTCCGCCGAAACGAGCTTCTTGCCCTCGTATTCCCCAAGGTGACTGAGGACGAAGTCGTCGATGGGTTCCAGGGTATAGAGGATCTCGACACCCCGTTTTCTGAACATCTCCACATAGGGGCCGTTCTCGATGGCCATCCGGCTGGGGCCGTTGATGTAGTAGATCTCTTCCTGCCCCTCTCGCATTCGGTCCAGATACTCATCCAGGGAAATCATCTCGCCAGCCTTGCTGGCGGACGACTCGAAGCGGAGAAGAGCGGCCAGCTCCTTCTGATACTCGAAATCCGAGGTCACACCCTCCTTGAGGAAGATACCAAAGGTCTTCCAGAATTCCTGGTACCTTTCCCTGTTTTCCTTGGCCTGCTCGGCCAGGAACTTGAGAAACCGTCTGGTCAGAACCCGGCGCAGCTTGGCCACCAGGGCATTGTCCTGGAGGGCCTGCCTGGAGATATTGAGGGGCAGATCTTCGGAATCCACGGCACCCTTGAGGAAACGAAGCCATTCCGGAAGGATATTCTTGCTGTGCTGATCGATGAGAATCTTTCGGCAGTAGAGGTTGACGCCAGGCTTCATACGCCCCATACCGAGGGTCTCAAAATTTTCCTTGGGAACAAAGAGCAGGGCATTGATGGCCAGGGGGGCATCGGCCGAGAAATGGAGCCGGTACATGGGCTCATCCACGGCATTGGCGATATACTTGTAAAACTCGGTATAGTCCTCGTCGGTGAGCTCACTTCTGGAACGGGTCCAGATGGGTTGTACCGTGTTGACGGTCTTGCCTTCCACCTTGACCGGAAAGGGAACAAAGGTGGAGTATTGGTTGATGATCCGCTCGATGGTGAACTTGTTGGCATAATCATGGGCGTCATCCTTCAGTTCCAGGATGATCCTGGTCCCCCGATGCAGCCCTTCACAAGGACGGATGGTATAGGTGCCGCCGCCATCGGATTCCCACTCGTACCCCTCGCTGCCGTCCCAGGACCGGGTCTGGACCCGGACCTTCTTGGCGGCCATGAAGGCTGAATAGAAACCGACGCCGAACTGGCCGATGAGATTGACATCCTTCTTGGCAGCCTCGGCCAGCTCCTCCAGGAACCGACCTGAACCCGAGTGGGCGATGGTACCGAGATTGGTTTCCAACTCCTCCCTGGTCATGCCGACACCGGTATCGGTGATGGTGAGGGTGTGTTTCTTGTCGTCGCAGTCTATGGTGATCTCCAGCGGCACATGGGCATCGAACTCCGGCTTCTCGACAAGGGCGAGGTGGCGGTATTTCTCCAGGGCATCGGCGGCGTTGGATACCAGTTCCCGCACGAAGATATCACGTTCCGTATAGAGCGAGTTGATGACAATATCCAGGACCTTTCTGGTTTCGGCCTGAAACTGTCTGGTTTCAGCTTCTGCTGTCATGGTCATACATCCTCTTTTTTTCTGGTTTACATCCCGCGTATTGGGTATATCCTACCTATTCGGCAATAGGATAAGCATCCTCGTATCCCTGTCAAGAGATGGGGCTACCAAGGCAACCAGATCATTTTCCATCAGATTCGTGCCGGCCGCGAACAAGGCGACAGCACCCTGGATGGCCAGCTACGGATCGGCGGCAGCCCGATGAACAGTTCGCAACATTTTGAAGTCCTCGTCGTCGGGGCCGGTCTTTCCGGCCTGGGAGTGGCGGCCTTTCTCAAGCACAAGCAGCCGGAGATGTCCATCAGGATCCTGGAACAAGCCGACCGTCCCGGCGGCGCGATCCAGACCTACCAGGAGGAAGGGTTCCTGGCCGAGGGTGGGGCCCACGGGTTTCTCGACAACTGCCTGGAAAGCCGGGTGCTGCTCCATCTTGCCGGGCTCCAGGATGAGGTGGAGAAGGCGCCCCTCGGCCGTTTCGTCCGCTACATCTGCCTCGATGGCGCCCTGCGAACCATTCCCCAGTCTCCAATGAAGATCATCAGGGCGCCGCTGCTCTCCTGGCCGGCCAAGCTGCGCTGCCTGGCCGAGTTCTGGAAAACGCCCCTCGGAGGTGACCCCTCGGTGGCCCAGTGGGTCCGTCACCGGTTGGGAGAGGCCATGCTGCCCTTTGCCGATGCCGTGTTCACCGGCACCTATGCCGGGGATATAGAGAGGCTTTCCATGCAGGCGGTGATGCCTGGCCTGGTGGCACTGGAACGAAAGCACGGCTCTGTGCTCCGGGGCCTGCTCAGGGAACGGAGGGACCGGCAGGACAGGAAAAAGAAAAAAAAGGGATTGCCGGCCATGACCTCCTTTGCCGGCGGCATGGAGCGGTTGCCCCAGGGGCTGGCCGCCTCTGCCCCCCTGAAGCGGGAAATCATGTACCGCACCGGCGCCCGGACAGTCACCCGGGAGAAGGAAGGCTGGCGGGTAATCACCGCCCAGCTCGATCTCACCTGCCGCCACCTGGTCCTGGCCCTGCCGGTCAACCAGTGCCTGCGGTTGCTGGCGGGCGGATCTTTTCCCCCACCCCCGCTCTCCTCGCTGCCCGAGGCCGGACTGGCCACGGTGGTCCTGGGTTTTGACGACCGGGCCGAGATCCCCCCGGGATTCGGCTACCTGGCACCGGAAAAAGAACAGCGATTCTGCCTTGGGGCGATGTTTTCTTCCCACATGTTTCCGGGACGCGCTCCCGGAGGACGGGTTCTCCTGGAGGCCCTGGTCGGTGGCCGCAGGCATCCCGAGCGGCTGGAACTGGATGACAGGACAATTGTCCGCCACTGCCTGGATGACCTTCGCTCCCTGATGAACCTTCCGGAATCACCCTGTTTCAGCAAGGTGCTCAGGGCCGGGGGAACCATTCCCCAGCTGGAACGCGGATATCTGGACCTGCTCGAGTGGCGCCGTCGCCTGCAGGAGCGCCAGCCGGGGCTCTATATCTGCGGTTTCGGCTGGAATGGCATCGGGATCAACGACATGACCAAGGAGGCATGGAAGACAGCCAAGAAGATCCTCAGCGGTTTTTCGAAGGAAGAAGACGGGGAAGAACTGAAAGGGATCTATTTTTAGGCTGTCCCGGTTTCGCCCGGTCCCGCCGAAGCGGCCAACAGAAAAAGACGAGCACGGGCAGCCGGCAGGCTTGCCCACCAAGGGGAGTTGGGAAAACCATCCGGCATACCCGGGGCATGTGGAAAAATCCAAACGATGAAATACATGCTGCAGAGCCTGAACAAGAAGACGGTCAATCCGTCTTCTTGTTCAGTTTCTCGCAAAGCATTTCGAGCTGTTTCCGAACAGAGGGCTTGCGGCTCATTTCCGTTGTCACCACCTTGATGGCATGCAGCACCGTGGAATGATCCCGGTTATACAGGGCGCCGATATCGGCCAGGGATTGGTCCGTATATTTCCTGGTCAGATACATGGCCACCTGCCTGGGAAAGGTAATGGCTCGTTTGCGGGACTTTGACCGCAATTCCTCCACACTCACCCGAAACTCGCAGCCGACAACGTCGCGGATCAGGGTGCCGCTGATCTCCACGGGTGCCCCGACCAGCTCCTGAACAACGCTCTTGACCAGCGCCATGTCCGGGGTCGTATCCCGGACACAGGTCCGAGCCTTGATCCCCAGGAGGGCGCTCTCGGTCCGGCGAACATCGCCCTTGAGGTGCCTGGCCAGGTACTCAACCTGGTCATCTTCCAGCAGCAGGTCGTAAAGACTCGCCTTATGCCTGATTATGTTAACTCTGGTGGGGAATTCCGGTGCCTTGATGTCGGTCACCAGGCCGGAAGTCATTCGGGAACGGAATTCCTCGTCCAGGCCGGTGAGTTTTCTCGGTGGTCTGGACGAGGTGAGGACAACCCGTTTTCCAGACTTGATCAGGTAATCGAGAATGATGTTCAACTCTTCCTGGGTCTTGGTCTTGCCGGCCAGGGTATGGACATCCTCGACCAGGAGGATATCGCATTCCTGGACATATTTTCTGGCAAAATGGTCCATGGAGTTGGTCTTGATTCCCTTGACCATCTCGGCGGAAAACTGCTGGGCTGTAAGGTAGTGCAGGTTGGTCGACGGTGCCACGGCCAGGATCTGGTGGACCACGGCCTGGGCCAGATGACTCTTACCTAACCCGGTGCCGCCATTCATATAGAGGCAGTTGCCATAGGTGGAATCTCCCCTGGCCAATGCCTGACAGGCCGACCGGGCCAGCATGTTGCTCTCGCCCACCATGAACTGTTCAAAGGTGTAGCCCGGATGAAGGGAGCCGAAACGGGGTCCCTGTTTTTTCAGGCCGGGCAAGGAGAGCTGTCCCTGCCTGGTTGAAGAGGCCTGCACCGCGGCAACACCGTCAGCCACAGAGATCCTGACCTGACAGCCGGCCTGGTGCGCCTGCACTTCCTGCTGTATGATATCGAGGTATCGCTCCTGAATCCAGGCACAGAAGAACCGGTCCGGCCCGGCCAGTTCCAGGACAGCCTCGTCCTGCTGCCGGCAGACAAGGGGCTGGATCCAGAGTCCGAACTCGCTTTCCGGAAGAGATGTTTGTAACGATTCCTTGATCGTATCCCAGAGCATAAGATTACTTCCCGTTGTAATTGAACAAAAATCTCACCTCGACAATTCTTCCAGGGCCTGAGCAATCCCATCAAGACAATATATTGAACCAATCAATAGGGTTGAGCTCTCATATAGCGAAAAACCATGAGACCTGCAAAATGGGTTTGAACGGATTTGGTGGACAAGATCAAAAAATGTCAAGGAAAAAAAACAAGGACGATATAAACAGGGATTATGCACTGCCCTGCATATAACTATTTATAATAACGTAATTTTTACTGCAGCATACAAATTAGCAACAAAAATCAAAGAATTACTTGGGCAGCGCGAGAAAACCAACAAGTTTTCAACAATGGAAAACTTCGTCATACTCGACGACAATCATGATTCCTGCAAAATACTCCATTTTCTCTTTACGAATCGCCAGAATGGATAAACTGCCCTGCAATGCCGGTGTTAGCGACAAGGGAAGACCAAAAAAAAATTATCCGCTCTTTCGACCGGCCTCCGCAGAGAAGGAAAAACATCCGGAAGCCAGGAACAGCGGGCAGAGAAGAGAAAAACCGGATCACTGACAAAAGAACCTGTTCAGATGGCCCGTGCCAAGGTGAACACTTCAATTCGGGCCGCCCCGGCCTGTCGCAAAACTGCGCCACAAGAATTGACGGTGCTGCCAGTGGTAAAAACATCGTCAATCAGCAAAATACGTCGGCTTTCCACGATTCCCGGTGTTTTTACCGCAAAGGCGCCATCCAGGTTGCGTCGCCGCTCTGCGCCACTCAGCCCGGTCTGGGACCGGGTGTTCCGAACCCTGACCAGCAGGTCGGGAACAATCCTCGAGCGCAGGGAGGGGAAACAGCCGCGGGCAATGAGCAGTGCCTGGTTGAAGCCGCGTCGTCGCAGCCTGGCAGGATGAAGCGGAACCGGAAGAATCAGGTCCGGCTCTGCCAGAGCGAGCATGGCATCAGAGGCCAGAGCCAGGGCCGTCAGCGAGGCAAGAGCCGCCAGCCGCTGCCTGAACTTCAGGTCAATGATCAGTTGGCGGACAGGCGGCTGATAGGCCAGGGCGGAGCGGGCCAGGTCGAAAACGAAGCGGTTTTTCAGGCAATCGCCACAGAGGTGATCAGCACGGCCCGCCGCAAAGGGCAGGCCGCAGCAACTGCACCAGGGTGGACCGGTAAACAGGAGCTGCCCCGAACAGGGACCGCAGAAGAGCGGCAGCCGGGAAGACTCCAGCTGCCGCCCACATCCCAGGCAGCAGGGCGGGTAGAGCAGGTCCCTGGCTGCCGTCAGCAGGGAAAGGAACAGTCGGAAGCTGCTCACATATTCGCTACAATGGCCTCGGCAAAGCCGGAACAGGACACCCGTGTGGCCCCCTCCATGAGACGGGCCAGATCGTAGGTCACGGTCTTGCTGGAAATGGTGGTCTCGAGGGCATCCTGGATCAGTTTCCCGGCCTCTTTCCAGCCCAGGTATTCCAGCATCATCACCCCGGAGAGGAGCAGGGAACCTGGATTCACCTTGTCCTGACCGGCATATTTGGGCGCCGTGCCATGGGTTGCCTCGAACAGGGCCAGTCCATCACCGATATTGGCACCCGGCGCAATGCCCAGGCCACCAACCTGGGCCGCCAGGGCATCGGACATGTAATCACCGTTCAGGTTCGGCATGGCCAGAACCGAGTACTCGTCCGGACGAAGCAGGATCTGCTGGAACATGGCATCGGCGATACGGTCCTTGATCACGATCTTGCCCGCCGGTGGCGTGCCGTTCCATTTTTCCCACACCTCTGCCTCGGTTACGGTGAGATCGCCGAACTCCTCCCGGGCCAGCTCATACCCCCAGTTGCGGAAGGCCCCCTCGGTATACTTCATGATGTTTCCCTTGTGGACAAGGGTGACCGACGGCCGCTGCTGATCGATGGCGTACTGAATGGCCTTGCGGACCAGTCGTTTGCTGCCCTGGGCCGAGATCGGCTTGATGCCCACTCCGGAACCCTCGCGGATATCGACCCCCATCTCCTTGCGGAGGAAACCGATGACCTTTTCCGCCTCGGCCGAACCTGCCTGCCATTCGATACCGGCATAGACGTCTTCCGTGTTTTCCCGGAAGACCACCATGTCAACCCGTTCCGGGGCCTTGACCGGCGAGACGACACCTCGGTAATACCGCACCGGCCGCACGCAGGCATACAGATCAAGGACCTGCCTGAGCGTGACGTTGAGACTGCGCATGCCCTCGCCCACCGGCGTGGTCAGGGGACCCTTGATGGCGACCACGTACTGCCTGATCTTGTCCAGGGTATCCTGGGGCAGCCACTCCCCGGTCTTTTCCAGGGCCTTTTCCCCGGCATACACCTCCAGCCACTCTATCTTCCTCCTGCCACCGTAGCTCTTTTCCACTGCCGCATCCAGCACCCTGCGGGTGGCGGCCCAGATATCCGGGCCGATACCATCACCCTCGATAAAGGGGATCACCGGAGTATCCGGTACAGATATGGAGCCGTCCTGATTGATGGTTACTGTTTGTCCAGCCAAGATAGTCTTCCTCCTTCAACTGTTGATTTGCGGACACCTTGAAACACCGTCTTCAGCTCAGAGCGCCGCGACAATGCAAACAGATTCACCCCCCTCAACCTGTCCTTCCATAGGAGATGAAAAGTTTGGCGCGATGTGCTCCTGGACGAAAAATGCGCCTTTTCAAGGCCCCTTGTGCTTCCTGGTCTCCCTGGAAAAAATTCAGGGCACACCCCAAGCTTCAGCATCAGCCTGCAGGACACAGCCATCCCGACGTCCTGCCTCGCCCCGCGGCCCGGGGACGCTCCTGTACCGAATGCCCCGGCTGCCGACAGGAACAGTGGGCCGGCCTCCGAAAGAATCCGGCAGCCCGGCAGCGGGCCGGAGCAGAGAAAACAAAAACGTAAAGTTATAAATATATACTATTCACCCGGCAGGGTCAACGAAACAGCTCCGGGAAAGCTGTTTCCCTGTTGCCAAACCGGCAGGAAGTTCTTATGATATTTTTTACCATCTCATGCAGGGACTCTCCTGCATCAGTAACATCGGCACCCTGTGCCAGAGGAGGATACCATGAAAGCTCTCTCTTTACTGACAGCATTGGCATTGCTCTTTCTCACTTCCTGCTCCGGCCTGAACAAGGCCCAGATGGGGGCGGGAGCAGGCGCGGCCGGCGGCGCCCTGGTCGGCCAGATCATCGGGCACAACACCGAGGCTACCCTGATCGGCGCAGCAGTGGGCACCATGATCGGCTACATCATCGGCAACGAGATGGACAAGTACGACAGGGAGCAACTCAATCACGTTTACGAGCGGGGTATGTCGGGGCAGACCTCGGCCTGGATCAATCCTGATACCGGCAACCAGTACCGGGTCACTCCCCAACCGGCCTACACAGACCCTCAGAACAAGCAAATCTGCCGAAAAGCGGAGATCGACGCGGTCATCGACGGCAAACACGAAAAGACCTATGCCACGGCCTGCCGGGACCAGTATGGTCACTGGCAACTCCGGTAAGCGACCGTGTGCTCCGGCAGATTTTCAGTTGTCACCTCCCGCCATATGGAGTTTGTGGATATCACAGAGAAACTCCGTGCCGCTGTCAGGGAGAGCGGAGTGCGGGAGGGCATCTGTTTTGCCTATAATCCGCATACCACCGCCGGCCTGACCATCAACGAGGGGTGCGATCCGGCGGTCCAGGATGATCTCCTGGGCGTGTTCAGAAGGATTGTTCCATCAGATTATCCTTACCGCCACATGGAGGGCAACTCGCCATCCCACATGATGGCCACCCTGACCGGCAGCTCGGTGCAGGTCTTCATCCAGGACGGAGCGCTGCAGCTCGGCACCTGGCAGCGGATCTTCTTCTGCGAATTCGACGGTCCCAGAAGCAGGACGGTCCTCTGGAAAATCCTGAAAGGTTGAGAATGGACTCCCGGAAGGACAGGGCGGCCTCCATTTGTTTCGGCCTGGACCGCCAGACCGACGAACGGTCTCTGGCCAGCTTTCTCCGCCTGTTTGCGGCCAGGGAACTGACCGAGGTTCTCATCCCCCGTCTGGACCAGGAAGAGATGGGCCGGATTGTCGACCTGCTCACCGGTACCATGCGGCGTCACCTGACCGAACAGGAGTACCACCGTCTCTTTCTTGGCGACGAGGACCACTGAGGACTAGCCAGCCATGCAGGTCATCGGCAACCTCCGCCATTACCTGGAGATCCTCCGCAAGGAAGACGAGCTGCTCACCATCGACACCCAGGTGGATCCGTATCTGGAAATCGCGGAAATCCACCGGCGGATCATCGCCAGAGGCGGTCCGGCCCTGTTGTTCACCAGGGTCCGGAACTCAGCCTTTCCGGTGGTCACCAACCTGTTCGGCACCAGTCGCCGGCTGGAACTGGCCTTTGGCCGCCGTCCCCTGGACTTTGTCGACCGGCTGGTCCACCTGCTGGAACACTTCATGCCGCCCAGGCTGGCCACGTTATGGGAGGCCCGATCGGTCCTCGGCCAGGCCCTGAAGATCGGCCTGAAAACCAGGCGGTCCTCCCCCCTCCTGGCCTGCTGCCAGAAACCGCCCCGGTTGGGAGAGCTTCCCCTGCTGACGTCCTGGCACTCCGACGGCGGCGCCTTCGTCACCCTGCCCCTTGTCTACACGGAACATCCTGATGGCCGGGGGCACAACCTCGGCATGTACCGCATCCAGCGGTACGACGACACCACCACCGGGGTCCACTGGCAGATCCACAAGGGTGGGGGCTACCACTATTTTGCCGCCGAACAGCAGGACACCCCCCTGCCCATGACCCTGTTCATCGGTGGTCCGCCGGCCCTGATGCTGGCGGCCATCGCTCCCCTGCCCGAAGATATTCCGGAACTCATGCTGGCCTCGCTGCTCCTGGGCAGAAAACTCGACATGGTCGACGACCCCTTGGGCGGGCACCGCCTGGTGGCCGAGGTGGAGTTTGCCGTCAAGGGGATCGTGCCGCCCCACATGCGCCGCCCTGAAGGCCCCTTTGGCGACCACTACGGCTACGACTCCCTGCGCCACGATTATCCGGTCTTCCGCGCCAGCCATCTCTACCACCGCCCGGACGCCATCTATCCGGCCACTGTGGTGGGACGTCCCAAGCAGGAAGACTTTTACATCGGCGACTTTCTCCAGGACCTGCTTGCCCCGCTGTTTCCCCTGGTCATGAACGGGGTCCGGCAGCTGAAGACCTTTGGCGAGACCGGGTTCCACTGCCTGGCCGCAGCCAGGGTGACGAACCGGTATCCCAGGGAGGCCTTTGCCGCCGGCCTGCGGATCCTCGGCGAAGGACAACTCTCCCTGACCAAGTTTCTCCTCCTGACGGACGGCGACCTGGATGTGGCCGACTTCAGGGTCCTGTGGCCCCACATCCTGGAACGAATCGACTGGCAGCAGGACCTGTTCGTCTTTGCCAACGTCGCCCAGGACACCCTGGATTATACCGGTCCTTCGGTGAACAGCGGCTCCAAGGCCATGATGCTTGGCCTGGGCAGGGAGAAGAAGCGGGATCTGCCGGTAGAATTTTCCGGCTCCCTTCCTCCTGGGTGTCGCCGGCCGGTGGCCTTCCTGCCAGGAACCCTGGTCGTCGAGGGCAGCCCATACCCCGAATCTCCCCACCTCGCCACCACCCTTTCCGGTTGGGACGGGGTCAGGGAATGGCCGGTCCTCCTGCTGGTCGACTCTTCCACGGAAGCGACTTCCAGCCTGCAGGAGTTCCTTTGGACCTTTTTCACCCGTTTCGAACCTGCCGCTGATATTCACGGCTGCCGGCAGACCGTCCGCCGCTTCCATGTCGGCCTGGAGCCCCCCGTGGTCTTCGACTGCCGCATGAAACCCTGGTACACGCCGGTGCTGGAGGTCGATTCAGCCACCAGGGAGCTGGTGGACCAAAAATTCGCAGCCATGATTCCGGCGAAATGGCGGTGAGCATCCGGGCGATGGCCCCCGTTTCCTCTCTCCAGCCCTGTGCGCCATGAGGGAGCGCCTGCAAAAATTTCTGGCCCGTTCCGGCATCTGCTCCCGACGGCAGGCGGAAACCCTGATCAGCCAGGGCCGCGTGGCGGTGAATGGTCGTCTGGTCAGCAAGCTGGGCAGCACCATCGATCCGGAGAGGGACAAGGTCACCCTGGACGGGCGGCCGGTGGTTCCGGAAAAAACGGTCTATATCCTGCTCAACAAGCCCCGCGGCTATCTCACCACTCTCTCCGACCCCCAGGGACGTCCCATTGTCACTGACCTGCTGCCGGATCTCGATTTCCGGGTCTTTCCGGTGGGACGGCTGGACCTGGACAGCGAAGGCGCCCTGCTCCTCACCAACGACGGCGAGCTGGCCAACCACATCCTCCATCCGCGCTATGGCATCAGCAAGACCTACGAGGCCACCGTCCGGGGACGGCCATCCAGGAGCAACCTGAACCGGCTGGAAGAGGGGATCATCCTGGAGGGCAGGCGAACCTTGCCGGCCACTCTCCGTATCCTGCGCCGGAAAAGCCGAACGACTACCATCGAGATCGTTCTCCATGAGGGCAGAAAACGACAGGTGCGGAAGATGTTCGCGGCCATAGGCCACCCTGTGATCCGCCTGAAACGCACTGCTTACGGCAATCTCGGCCTCGATGGCCTGCCGACAGGAATGTATCGGTTTTTAAGCAAAAATGAGCTGAAAAAGCTATTTTCCGGAAAAATTCCCTTTACAATCAAAAATATACTTGCTTAAATTTCATTAGCTAACGCAAGACAGCTGTATTGCAACCATTCTTTCCGTCAGGAAGCACTGACAGAAAGAGAACCATCAGGTTCAGCATCTGCTGCACAAGGGAGAACGCACATGAACAAGTCGGAGCTGATTGAGGCATTAGCCGAAAAGATCAATATACCGATTCGGGAGGCTGCCTCAATAACCAACACCATCATCGACACGATGAGCGAATCGCTGGCCCGGGGCGACTCCATCGAGATCCGCGGCTTTGGCAGTTTCGTGGTCAAGCAGTACGACTCCTACACGGGCCGCAACCCAAAGACAGGCCAGAAGATCAAGGTGGCGCCCAAAAAACTGCCCTTTTTCAAGGTGGGCAAGGATCTGCGGGAAAAGGTCAACGCCAACCGCAACAAGCCGCGACCCAAGAAGTAACGGCTTCTACCTGGCCGGCCTGGTGACGATCTCTCCAACCAGGTCATAGGTATGTGCCTCGGTGATATCCACCTCCACCATATCACCGGGGCTGGCTGTGCCGGCCGTAATCAGGACGCAGCCGTCAATATCAGGTGCCTGAAACCTGCTCCTCCCCTCCAGCAGCAGATCGGTCTCCCTGCTCACCCCCTCCACCAGCACGGGCAAGCGTTTTCCCACGTACTCTTTGAGCTTCTCGGTGCTTACGGCAGCCTGCACCTCCATCACCCGGCGAGCGCGGGCCGCGGCCACCTCGGGCTCGACCTTGTCGGCCAGTGAACGGGCCGGTATACCCTCTTCGTCCTGATACTGGAAGACACCCACATGGTCCAACCGCCACTGGCGGAGAAAGGTACAGAGCTGCTCAACATCCTCTTCCCGCTCTCCTGGAAAGCCGACGAGCAGGGTGGTCCGGATGGCGCAACCGGGCAGGTGTTCCCGGATCCGCCGGAGCAGGACTTCCAGGTCCCGGCCAGAGTAGCGCCGCCGCATGCGCTGCAGGATCCGGTCATTGACATGCTGAAACGGAATATCCAGGTAAGGTACGATTCGGCTGTTTTCGGCCATCAGCCTGAGAAGCCTGGTGCTCACCGAGGCTGGATAGAGATAGAGCAGCCTGATCCAGGGAATGTCCGTGTCCCTCAGCAAGTGGACAAGGAGATCCTCCAGGGTGACCCGGGGGCGGAGATCGTTTCCATAGGCCGTAAGATCCTGGGCGATGAGACTCAGCTCCTTCACCCCCCCTGCAGCCAGTCGGCCGACCTCTTCCAGCAGGTCCTGGATCGGCCGGCTGCGCAGCCCTCCCCGGATGGACGGGATCAGGCAGTAGGCACACCGGTTGTCGCATCCTTCCGTAATCTTGAGAAAGGCCCGGTACGGAGGGGTGGCGAGCACCCTCGGTGTCCGGCCGGTCATGAGAAATCGCTTTGCAGGCAGATGGAAAAGCTGCTCTCCTGCCTGCCGTCGTTCCCTGATCAGCCTGTCGATATGGTGGATGCCTTCTGTGCCCACGAAAAGATCGACCTCTGGAAGCTCGGCCTGCAGTTCCCGACCGTACCGCTGCACCAGGCAGCCGGTGACGACCAGGACCTTGTCCGGATCATCCGCCTTGCAGTCGGCCAGGCGCAGGATCTCGTCAATGGCCTCCTCGACGGCCGGCCGGATGAACCCGCAGGTGTTGATCAGTATGACCTCTGCCCGGGCCGGGTCATCCACCAGGCTATAGCCGGCTCCCTGGAGCCTGGCCAGCATGACCTCGGAATCGACCAGATTCTTGGCGCAGCCCAGGCTGACCAGATAGAGCTTCACCGTAGTCTTTCTCCTTCGTCGTGGCCCATTGTCTCCGCAGTCAGCAGGTCGATGAGCATCATGAGCAGGGCATGCCCCTTGCGGCGGAAGGACTTCCTGGCAAACCCAGGCGTCCAGGGCCGTCGCCACAACTCGTCGGAAACGAGCAGCACCCCGGCCAGCCTGATCCGGCGGAAGGCGGCCACGGTGCAGAGGGCGGAATATTCCATGTCCACCGCCAGGACACCTGCATCCCGGTAACGGTCCACTTTGACGACAGTTTCCCGGTATGGCGCATCCGTCGTCCAGACAGGCCCCTGGACCGGGGCGAACCCTTCGGCGGTCAGCCCGTCCATGAGCAGTTGCCGAAGAACGGGATCCGGACCACTGCCGCCGGTATACAGGCCACCGTAGTGGAGACTCGTCCCCTCCTCGATCAGTCCCCAGCCGGGAACCACCACGTCAGTGAGGTGCAGTTGCTCGCTCAGGGCACCGCACCAGCCGTGGAGAACGATCCGTCGTCCTCCCAGGGCGACGAGTTTTTCCAGGCAGAGGACCGCCATGGGCGCACCCACGGCCGGTCCGGCCAGGAAGATGGAGTCGGAACAGTACAACCCGGCATGAAAAAGAGACTGACGCCGGAAACCGTGTGTCCGGGCATACTCCTTCAAAAACCCCCAGTCGGCAGGATTGACGGCCAGGATACCGGCCGGCGGCAGGAGTGGTTCGTTCCGGCTTCGGCCAGGCTCGATCACGCAATCCATGGTGGCCTGACGGATATCCCGAAATACCATAGAATAAAAAAAGGGCTGCAGCAGCCTGCAGCCCTCTGGTTCACACTGCGTACCTTGGTACGCCGCCGGATGGTCTAGCCAAGCAGTACGTCCTTGAAGGGATTGGCGTACAGCAGAATAAAGGCGATAACCAGACCGTAAATGGCGATGGACTCGACCAGGGCCATACCAAGGATCATGGTAGTGGTGATTGCGCCCTTGGCTTCCGGATTCCGGGCAACGCCAAGACAGGCACCTTCAACACCGGAACCCATACCGATACCGGCACCCAGACCGGCAAACCCGATGGCATGCGCCGCGCCGATGCAAACCAGTGCGAGATGAATCTTGTCCATTTTCAATTCCTCCTGACAAAAAGTTATATGGTTTGGCCTTCTTCTCCGTTGAACGGAAACTCGTGTATATTGTATCAGCGTCTATCAGTGTGCGTCTTCCATCGCCTGGGCACAGTAGAGAACCGAGAGCAGGACAAAGACGACCGCCTGGATGAGGGAGACCAGGACACCCAGGCAGAGGATCGGCAGCGGCGCAAAATAGGCGCCGGCCAGCATGAAGAGAACAGCCAGCAAGATCTCCTTGGCCAGAATATTGCCGAAAAGCCGCATGGAAAGCGAGAGCAGGCGGGCGAAGTTACTGATCAGCTCCAGGACGAACATGAAAGGAGCCATCACGGCAATGGGGCCCATGAAATGTTTGTAATACTTGATGCCGTGAAACTTGAAACCCAGAACGTGGTGGGTGACCCAGACCATCAGGGTCATGGCAAAGGTGATATTCAGGCTGGAGGTAGGCGACATGAAGCCCGGGATGAGGCCGATCATGTTGCCGATGACGATGTAGAGAAAAAAGGTCGCCATCATGGGGAAGAGCATCCTGGCCCGTTCCTCGCCAAGATTTTCGGCAAAAAAGTCCTTCAGACCGCCGATGAGGACCTCCCAGAAGTTCTGCCCATTGCCGGGAACGATTTCCAGCCGCCCCATGGTCAGCTTGGGAACAATGATCAGAAAGGCCATGACCAGCCAGGTGTAGGTCATATAGGGCTCGCACAGCTTTTCCAGGAAGGTGTGACCGATGGGCCCATGGGGGACGGGCAGGCCGAGCTTCTCCAGAATCAGCGAAATGAATAATATTGGATGTTCCATTGCCTATGCTCCCTTGTAACGTTGTACTGAAAAAATTTTTTTTCCTCTGCTCAGCACCACCGTAATCACACTGAGCATCACGGTGGAAAGGCCTGCAACCAGTCCGATCATGTTGATATTGATCCTAGTTGCCAGCAGATACAGGATAAGCCCCAGAACGATCAGCCTTGCGTAGAACTTGAGAAAAAACCTCAGTTTCTCCACCCGTTTCACGGCCTTCCGGCCATCGGTCGCCGCGCTGACCCTGCCGATGAGCTGCTCGATATCCCTCTTCAGGAGATAGAAGCTGCCATTGGCAAGCACGCCGCCGATGAGCACCGACCGGGCAAAAACCCAGTCCTTCAAAATATACCAGCTGCCACTGACCAATATGGCCAGGAAGATCCAGCTGAAGAGCTGCACGAACCGCAGGAGCTGGATACCCGGCTCCGCACCTTCCTGACTCGCCGGGCCGTTCCCGGTTCCGGAACGTTCACTCATCAGACATCTTCCTGGTCAAGTCCCACAGATTCTTGAAACCTGCGGCGATTCCAAATCCCAGAAATATAAAGGTCAGGTACGGGGTGGTCTTTTCCCTGAACACTTTGTGGTCGAGATACCACCCTATCCCCAGCCCGATAAAGATAGAGAAGACAAAGGTCAAGCCGATCTGACTGTAGGATGCCAGCTGCCTGATCATTTCTCTGCGCTCTTCTGACATCTCGCCCTCCTCTCCTCTGCCGGGATATGGAAGTGTGGGTACAGGTAGCACGCACCTGGGGGAAACGCAATAATTTTTTGCCTAATCCGCCAACTTTTTGAATGACGATTCAGTCATGGCCAGCGCTTTTTCCAAGTCAGATCGGTCATGTGCAGCCGAGACAAAAGAGGCCTCGAACTGAGACGGGGCCAGCCAGACCCCCCCGGCCAGCATCTGGCGATAGTGGGCCGCATACTGTTCCGTATCGGCCTGCATGGCGCTTTCAAAGTCCGTGACCCGGTTGGCGGTGAAAAAACAGGTCATCATGGAGCCGATCCGGTTGAGCACCGTTGGCAGGGGAGCAGCCGCGGCGATCTGTTCCATCTGTCTGCCGAACCAGTCGCTCTTCTCCTCCAGTTCCTCGTAGAATCCATCCCGCCTGACCACCTTGAGCATGGCCAGGCCGGCGGCCATGGCCAGGGGATTGCCCGACAGCGTCCCGGCCTGATAGACCGGTCCATCCGGGGCGATGTGATCCATGATCTCCCGCCGGCCGCCATAGGCCCCCACGGGCAGACCGCCACCGATGATCTTGCCCAGGCAGGTCAGGTCGGGCGTGATGGAGAAACGCTCCTGGGCGCCGCCCAGAGCGAGCCGAAAGCCGGTTATCACCTCGTCGAATATCAGCACGATCCCCAGTTCACTGGTAAGGGCCCGCAGCTTTTCCAGAAACGACATCTCCGGCACGACCACCCCCATGTTGCCGGCCACCGGTTCGATGATCACGCAGGCTATGTCCAGGGATTCGTCTCGCAAGGTCTTCTCAAGAATTTCCGAGTCATTGTACGGAATGGACAGGGTGTTTTTCACGATATCGTCCGGCACGCCGGGGCTGCCGGGTATGCCGAGAGTGATGACTCCGGAGCCGGCCTTGACCAGGAAGGAATCGGCATGACCGTGGTAGCAGCCGTCAAACTTGATCACCATGTTCCGGCCGGTGTATCCCCTGGCCAGCCTGATGGCGCTCATGGTGGCCTCGGTCCCGGAATTGACGAACCGCACCTTTTCCATGGAAGGAACCGACTCGCAGACCAGTTCGGCCAGTTCCACCTCCAGCCGGGTGGGCGCTCCGAAGCTGGTCCCGTTGACGGCTGTCTCACGGATGGCGGCAATGACCTCGGGATGGGCATGGCCAAGAATCATCGGTCCCCAGGAGCCGACAAAATCTATAAATGCATTGCCGTCTTCGTCATAGACCTTGCAGCCGCTCGCCCTGCTGAGAAAAAGCGGATCGCACCCTACCGACTTGCAGGCCCGCACCGGCGAGTTGACCCCGCCGGGAATCACCCGCACGGCTCTGCGGAAGAGATTTGCCGAACGTTCAGTTTTCATGTTTTCTCACACCTTCGCTTTGGAACAATGTTTTCAGGGAAACCCCGGCCGCCGTCCCCTGGCGGCAGGCTGAAAATCGACTATAGCATTGTGCTTTTTCATCTGTCAAAAACAAAAAAATCCTTCCTGGTCAACCGGGTGGCCTGGCTGGCCAGTCCTAAATTTCTCTTGTCACTGCAGAGACGTCACGGTACAATACGAAGTCTGAACCTGAAACACAGGCGTTTTTCCGGCCGATACGCGGCTGTCGAGCCTGCCTTCAGGAGAGCGATAAGCTTGGTACTCAGCCTGCCCTGACCGGACAAGTTACGTATTTTCACGTTATGTTAACTGATGTCCCGACATCGTTGCCGACAGAAGCAAAAAGGAGAATAGACAATGGCTAGTGACAAGGTGCTGCACGTATCCGACAGTGAATTCGAGGCCAAGGTCATGCAGAACGAACTTCCCTGCCTGGTGGATTTCTGGGCCCCGTGGTGCGGCCCCTGCAAGGCCATCGGACCGGTCATCGACGAACTGGCCGAGGAGTTTGATGGCAAGGTGCAGATCGCCAAGATGAACGTGGACGACAACCCGGCCACGCCGGGCAGATTCGGCATCCGGGCCATCCCCACCCTCATTCTCTTCAAGGGCGGCGAGGTGGTCGACCAGATCACCGGGGCCGTAGGCAAGAGCCAGCTCAACGACCTCATCAGCAAGGCGCTCTGATCTCCCTCGTATGCGCCGGGCAGACTATCAACTGGTCATTGTCGGAGGCGGTCCGGCCGGTCTGACGGCTGGCCTGTACGCGGCCAGGGCCCGCCTAAGGGCCCTGCTTATCGAAAAGGGAGCCACCGGCGGACAGGTGCTGGTCACCGACTGGGTGGACAACTATCCCGGTTTTGTCGACGGCATCAGCGGCTTCGAACTCATGGACAAGATGACCGCCCATGCAGATCGTTTCGGCCTGGAGAAAGTGTTCTCGCCGGTCACCTCTCTGGACCTGGACGGCCCGGTCAAGACCATCCGGCTGGAAAACGGCCAGGCACTCACCGCGGAATCGGTGATTATATGTACCGGAGCCGGACCCCGGCGACTCGGGATACCCGGCGAGCAAGAGTTCGCTGGCAAGGGAGTATCCTACTGCGCCACCTGTGACGGACCGTTTTACCGCGGCCAGGAAATCGCGGTGGTCGGCGGGGGCAATACAGCCATCCAGGAGGCCATCCACCTGACCAAGTTCGCCGACAGGGTGACCGTGATTCATCGTCGCGATACGCTGCGGGCCACCAGAATCCTGCAGGAAAAGGCCTTTGCCAACGACAGGATCGACTTTGTCTGGAATGCCGAGGTCAGCGAGATCCTGGGAGATGCGGACGGAGTCAATGCCGTGCTCCTCCGCTTCCGGGATGGAAAACGGTCGACCGTGCCGGTGAGCGGCATCTTCATCCTCATCGGCGTGGTGCCCAACAACGAAGTCCTGCCCCTGGAGCAGCTGGAAACCGATGAAATCGGCTTTGTCAGGACCGATACCGAGATGCGCACCAACCTTGCCGGCGTCTTTGCCGCAGGCGACATTCGCTCCAAACCATTCAGACAGATCATCAACGCGGCCGGCGAGGGGGCCACGGCCGAACTGTCGGCAGAACGGTTCCTGAGCAAACAGGAGTAAGCAAGATGGCCCGAAGACGATCTCAATCCGTTCCCGACCGACACCGTGTTCTCCTGATCCTCCTCTGCCTCGCCCTCCTTCTTCCCCTTTCCGGCTGCTCCACGATCAAGGACATGTTTTCCTCGTTCACCTTTGGCGAGCAGAGCGAGGAGGAGGCCCAAGACTCGGCAGCCAGCCTGATCCAGGTGGGCATGGAGGCTTTCAGCGTGGGCAACTACCACGATGCCCTGCAGGCGTTCGACGAGATCCTCAACCGCCATCCCTTCAGCCCCCAGGCCATGCTGGCCGAACTGAAGGCAGCCGACTGTCACTATTACCAGAAGGAATATCTCCAGGCCAAGACGCTGTACCGGGAGTTCGAGGAGCGGCACCCCACCAACGAGGCCATCCCCTACGTGATATTCCAGATCGGCATGTGCGATTTTGAACGTACCGACCGTATCGACCGGGACATCAGCGGGGCCCGGGATGCCATCCAGTCATTCTCGCGCCTCCTGCGGGCCTTTCCCAACTCACCCTACAGTCGGGAGGCCAGGGCGCGCATCAGGGCGGCCAAGGAATTCCTCGTCAATCACGAATACTTTGTCGCGGTCTTCTACGTCCGGACCAAGAAATACGAGCAGGCGAAACACCGGCTCAATTACCTCATCACCATGTACCCGGACTCGGCCGTGGTTCCCAAGGCCAAGGCCCTCCTGGCCCGCCTGGAGGCCGGCAATCCCCCGCGCTGGGGATTGCGCAAATGGCTTCCGGAACTCTCCATGCCGGACTGGAGCCTCTTCGGTTCAGACGATGATCCGGGCACCCGGGAAAAAGGGCGAGACAAGTAATCCCCTGCCCCTCTTGTCCGCACCGCCTTTCACTCACTTCTCCAACAGGAGCCGCATTACCGCTGCCGGCGAAAGAGGACCTCTGAACCGGCACGGGTCGGGGCGCTCAGGCCTCTCCTGGGAGGACATAGGAGGTCATCGTACCGAAGATCCAACCGGTGGTATCCTCCAGTATCTGTCATCAGGATGGCCTCACTCGCTATCCGGCAGGGAGCACCAGAGACCACAAAAAAAGCGGTTATTGCCGTCCGGCAATAACCGCTAATTCTTTCTGGCGCGCCAGGGAGGATTCGAACCCCCGACCTACGGATTCGTAGTCCGGCACTCTATCCAGCTGAGCTACTGGCGCTTGAAATCGGGGAGACTATACATCAGGCCACCGGTTTCGACAAGCAAAAACAGCCGGCCAGCATCCTGTCGGCTGGACCACGGCACCCCGAATCCTCACCCCCTGCCCTTGCCGCTGCCTGCCGGCAGAAAGTCGATCTGATGTTCCCGCGGCTTCATCTCCGGCCTGGGAATGATATCTATGGTGGCGTTGTGACGCCGTTCCAACTCGCTGAGCTCCTGGCGCTTCTTGTTGAGCAGGTACTGTCCGACCTCCAGAGGAAGCCGCGCCTCCACCCGTTTCACCTTCTTTCTGCTGATGCCGGTCTGGATCCGCCTGAGATAGTAGAGGGCCAGGGTCTCGACGGAACGAACCACGCCCCTGCCGTCGCAGTACTCGCAAACCCGGTAGCTGCCCTTCTCGATGGGAGAGCCCATCTTCTGCCTGGAGATCTGCATCAGGCCGAAGCGGGAGATCCGACTGATGTCCACCTTGGCCTTGTCCCGTTTCATGGCGGCCTTGACCTGCTTTTCGACCTCCCGGATGTGTTTCTTGTTCCGCATGTCGATAAAATCGACGACGATCAGGCCCCCCAGGTCGCGTAGCCGCAGCTGGCGGGCAAGCTCGACTGCTGCCTCCATGTTGGCCAGGAATATCGTCTCCTCGAAGTCACCGTTCCTGGAAGTGCGTCCCGAATTGACATCGATGGCCACCAGGGCCTCGGTGGGATTGATGACAATGGAACCGCCCGAGGGCAGTGAGACCTGTGGCTGGTAGATGGATTCGATCTGCTCCTCGATGTTGTACTGATTGAAAATAGGCTTGGCGCCCCGGTGCAGACGGATGGAGATCTTGCGCTGCTTGGCGGGCAGCAGGCCGACGAACTCCACCACCTGATCGTACAACTCCTGGGTATCGACCAGGATCTCCTGGATATTCGGATCAAAATGATCGCGGAAAAATCGGCGCACCGTATCCTGGTCCGCATAGATGAGGGCCGGGGCCTTGACCGTCTGCCCCCTTTTCTTGATCTCGTTCCACAGCCTGAGCAGGTAGCGGAGATCCTGGCGCAGGGCGCTCTTGGTGATCTCGGCGCTGGCTGTTCGGACGATATAACCGATTCCTTCGGGAATACTGAAACTGCTCATGATCTCCCGCAACTGGCTCCGGCGCTCCTCTCCGGTGATCTTGCGGGAGATACCGGCACTGTCGCTGCCGGGCATGAGCACCAGACAGCGACCGGGCAGGGACAGATAGGTGGTCATGTTGGCCCCTTTGTTGCCGGTCACCTCCTTGACGACCTGTACCAGGACTTCCTGCCCCCGCTTGATCACGTCCTCTATCTTCAGTTTTTTCCACTGCTGCTGGGCAATGAGCTGCCGACACTGCTCGCTTACGTCCTGGCGGTAATACTCGGGATGGATGTCGCTGAAAGGCAGAAACCCGTTCCGTCCCGTACCGATATCCACGAAGGCTGCCTGAAGATTGGCCTCCACGGAGACGATTCTGCCCTTGTAGATGTTGTTCTTTGTCCGTTCCCGGACGATGGTGGAAACGTGAAACGACTCCAGCCGGCCATTCTCCACCAGCGCGATCCGGCACTCTTCCGGCTCCTCGGCGTTAATCAGCAGTTTGGTCACCACCGGAGCGGTATCGCCTGCCTGTTCGGCCTGCCTGTCCTGTTCCCGGGATGGTGATGCCGACGCGCTCTTTTCTTTGCGGGATTTCTGCTGGTTCCTGGCAGCAGATTCTGTTTTTTCCGCCTTGCCGTTGCCGCCGGTTCTGGAGCGAGAAGCACTATCCCGTTTTTTCGCCGCTCTGCCCTTTCTGGTCTTGGGCTTCTTCTTGCCCCGCTCCTCCTGAGCGCTTCCGGCATCTTCCTGCCGGCTTTCTGCAGGGCCGGTTTCCACTGATCGTTCTTCTAAGGCCTTGTCTTCACCAGCCCCTTGCTGCCGGCCGACCTTTGCATCCTGTTGTTCCGGCTGCTTCTCCTGATCCTTTCCCCCATCCCCGTCCTTGCGGAAGCGGCTGATATTCTTCCACCAGGCACCCGTACTCACCTTTCTGACAGGCACCTTTCCGGTTTTCTGTTCAGATTCTTTCCTGTTCTCCTCAATCATCAATGTATCCTTTTTCTTCGGCTGCCTCTCGCACCTTTCCGGACAGGTCATCCGGGTGACGACCACCTGAATCGATGACGGCCAGCTCACCCCTGTCGGGGCTCAGGCCGTGGTCGCGTGCTGGTAAAAGATCCGGTCCCCATGCCGTTGTTTCTGCAGGGTACCGTCCCGCACCAGGGGTTCGAGAAGCTGCTCAATTCCATTCTGGCCCCATGCGGCGAAACAACGATGTATCTCCGCCGCAGTGCAGGGCCTCCGTTTCAACATCTGAATAATTTCTTCCAGCACCCGCTGCCGTTCGTCGGCCCGGGTTGCTGCAATCCGATCATCGCCGTTCCCACATTCTGCCTGGCCGGACACTACCGCCAGCAAGTCCACAGGAACCTCTCCTGTCCGTTTATTGAGCAGGTCCCCGACTTCTCGCAGGCGCCTGCCGGACACCGGCCTGGCGAACGGCTCAACGGGCGGCCTGGCCACGGTGTTGAGCTGAATGCGGTCGATCCGCATGCGGGACAGCGTCTCCTCCAGGGCGCGAATGTCCTCCTCTGAATCATTCAATCCCCTGACCAGGAGGATTTCCAGCCACAGTTGACCGGTATACTCCCGGCTGAAGCGGACCAGGGCCTCGATGATCTCTTCCAGATCCAGGCAGGTCGCCGGCCTGTCCACCCGCAGGAAAGCCGGCAGGCGGGCTGCATCCAGCGAGGGGACGACAATATCGGCCACCTGCAGCTCGGTCTGGACACCGGGGTCAGGAAGGGTGGTCGAGTTGGTGAGTACGGCCACAGGGCGCCGGGCGATCTTCTTGATCTCCCCGAGCAGCCGGCCGAAGTCCTGATGCAGTGTGGGTTCACCGCTGGCGGTGACCGTGACCACGTCGAGCTTTCGTCCCTGTTCCGCTTGCCGGCAAAACCGCTCCACCTCGGCGAGGATCTCCCCTCCAGGCGCATACTCGGCTCGCTCACAGGTCAGGCAGACGGTCGGACCGACCTCGCAGTAGACACAGTTGAGCGTGCAGATCTTTTTTCCGAGCAGATCGACACCGAGAGAACGCCCCAGTCGTCTTGACTGTACCGGGCCAAATATATACTTCATCCGGCGAAAAGCCAGGGCCTTCTTCGGGACCGGGAGAAAACACGCTGGCAAAAAATTGAAAAATCAATATATTAGTGAAACCGTAATTCAGGAGAATACTTATACCAATTTCCAGGATCCTGCAAGATTAATCAACCCTTTTCCCTTGACACAAACAGCCCTTACGCGTACATTCCAACAACTTGAAGGAATAAGTTCTTTCGATATTTTTTCCTTTTCAGCCCATCAGAGGAGAAGGTCGAGGTGCATTACGACAGCAGATCCCTTTCCCGGCTCGCCGCAGTTCTCATCCTGGTCGTCGTTCCCTGGTTGGCCGCCTCGCAGGTCAACGGCGCTGAGGTGGTCAAGGCCCAGCAGTGGCAGATCACGGCTGACAAGATCACCCGCTACGAGGATCCTCCCAGTGTCATTGCCGAGGGCAACGTCGTCCTGGAAAAGACAGAGACCGTGACCAGGCAGCAAAAAAAGGCGCCGGCATCGGACTGGTCCGTCCTCCTCGGTGAAAAGGAAACTACCGCCCAGGAGCCCGAAACCCAGACCATCACCGAGACAAAAACCATCACCACCATCAAGGCGGAGTGGATCGTCTACGACATGGACCTGGGCACCATCAAGGCCCGCGGCAACCTGCTCATCGACATCGGCCCGGACAAACTCCAGGCCGAGGAAGGCATCGTCGATCTGAACCAGGAGACCGGCACCTTCAAAAACGCCACCATCATCCGCCAGTACAAGGATCTGCACCTGGAAGGACGGGTCATCGAAAAAACCGGAGACCTGACCTACCACATCGAGGACGGCTGGATCATCAGCTGCAAGCTGAAGGAAGGCGAAACGCCCCCCTGGAGCTTTGGCGCAGCTGATGCCGAAATCACGGACAACGGCTATGCCTTTCTCAAGCATGCCACCTTCAGGATCAAGGATGTTCCGGTCTTCTACCTGCCTTACATGCTCCTGCCGGCCAAGCGCAGCCGCCAGACCGGCTTTCTCTTCCCGTCCTTCTCGCTCTCCGACCGGGACGGTTTTGGCATGGAGCTGCCCTTTTTCCTCAACCTCTCGCCCAGCAGTGACCTGACCTTCTATCCCCAGTATCTTGCCGAACGGGGCTTCATGGCCGGCCTTGAATTCCGCTATGTCCTGGACCAGGAATCCAAGGGCACCTGGATGGTCAACTACCTGGACGACGCCTTGAGCGACCCGGATGACCCGGACAACAGGGAATACTACCAGGACGGCGACTATACCCACACCAACCAGGAACGGTACTGGATCCGGGGCAAGGCAGATCAGAACTTCGGCCCCTGGATCACCAGGGTGGATGTGGATATCGTCTCTGACCGCGACTACCTGACTGAATTCAATACCGGATTTACCGGATTTTCGGCCAGCCACGACAAATTCTTCGAGGTCTTCGGTCGCGGGTTCCAGAACAAGACCGAGGACCAGCGCAACAACACCCTGCGGATCCTCCGCTCCTGGGAAAACGGTATATCGCTCCAGGGCGATCTGCTGGGGATCAACGACGTCCGCCAGGTGAAGACCAGCCCCACGCCGCTCTGGAAGCTGCCCTCCCTTCAATTCACCGGTTTGCTGCCACTGTACGACACGGGCATCGATTTCTCCTGGGATGCCGATTTTGTCTATTACTGGCGGGAGGAAGGCGTCCGGGCCCAGCGGCTGGATCTCTTTCCCAGGCTCTCCATGGCCGTGCCCCTGTCAGACTACCTGGAGACCACGGTGGATGCGGGTATCCGCAACACCTCCTACCTGATCGACGACAACGGCGAGAGTGCCTGGGAGGACAGCAGTTCGGAAAACCGCTTTCTTGCCGATTTCAAGGCAGAGACCGGCACCACCATGATACGGGACTTTGCCGTCAATCTCGGAACGGTGAACCGCTGGCAACATACCTTCCGCCCTTATGTGAACTACCACTTCATCCCGGATGTCAACCAGGAGGACCTGCCCAAGTTTGACGAGGTGGATTCCATCGGGGAAGAGAACCTGATCTCCTACGGCCTAGACAACTTCTTCTCCATCTTCGGCACGGCGAACGGCAAGGAATACCAGCGTGACTACGGCTACCTGAAGATCAGGCACGGTTACGACTTCCGCAGCAGCGAAAGCGACACCCCCTTCACCCCGGTCAACATCAAGCTGGCCTACTACCCGCTCAGGGAGATGCGGTTCCTGTACAAAACAGACATCGACGTCTATGGAGACGGGTTCACCTTCCATTCCCTGGAGGCCGATTACCGCAGCAGCCGCGGTGATGTCTTTTCGGCAGACTACCGCTATAATGAGCAGGAAAAAATCAATTCCATCAAGGCCAATGCCAGGATCAACCTCTGGTACAACCTGACCGCCGGCTACGGAATCGAACGGTCCATCGAAGACAGCAGGACCGTGGAAGAGAACGTTTTTCTCATCTACCAGCAGCCATGCTGGTCACTTGAACTGGCGGCCAACCGAACGCCGGGCGATCAGAAGTATACGATCATGTTCCGGCTGGCCAACATCGGCCAGCCCCTGGGTTTTGACTTCTGAGACCGGCACCGGTTTCCGGCGGGCCACCTGCATTCCGAATACGTACCATGATGTGCATCGATGTCTTTCACGGCGATGCTGACGGCATCTGCGCCCTGCACCAGCTGCGGCTGCATGCCCCCCGCGAGGCCCGGCTGGTCAGCGGCGTGAAACGGGACACCGTTCTCCTGGCCAGAGTGGCCGAGACCAGGGGGGCGACCATCACCGTGGTGGACATCTCCCTGGACCGTAACAGAACCCACCTCCTGCGCCTGCTGGAGCAGGAAAACACCGTCCTGTACGTGGATCACCATTTCAGTGGAGAAGTACCGCAACATCCCGGGCTGACGGTCCACCTCGACCCTGATCCCCGGACCTGCGCCTCCCTGATCGTTGACGCCCTGGTGGGAAAACGATACGGTGCGTGGGCGGTTGTGGGGGCCTTCGGCGACAACCAGGACGAGGCCGCCCGCCGCCGGGCAGCAGAATTGGGACTGTCGGAAGAGGAGATAGAACGGCTCCGGGAGACGGGCATTTTGCTCAACTACAACGGATACGGCGAACAGGTGACAGATCTCCTGTTTCCCCCGGAAGAAGTATACCGGGCCGTGCAGGGTCATGAGGATCCGCTAGTTTTTCACGACAGCTCCCTGCTTGTCGACAGGCTCCGGCAGGGTTATGAAGAGGACTTGGCAAGGGCCCGGACCATCCAGCCCCTGTTCGAGGACAGCGGTTGCCGGGTCTTCCGACTACCGGGCAAGGCCTGGGCAAGACGGGTCTGCGGCGTGCTGGCCAACATCCTGGCCCGCCAGGAAACAGACAGGGCCCATGCTCTCCTGGTCCCGAACCGTGACGGGACCCTCCGGGTGAGCGTACGGGCCCCCCTGGAACGCAGAACCGGTGCAGACAGCCTGTGCAGACAGTTCCCCACCGGCGGAGGACGCGCCGCTGCCGCCGGTATCAACCATCTTCCAGCCACTGAAACCGATGCATTCATTACTGCCTGCCGCAGACAGTTTGCCGCCTGAAGGCCCTTGCCGGCCAACAACGGCCAACCATCCTTCCGGATTCCTCTTCTGCCGCAAGGAGCTGCTGTGGCGCCTGCTCTTCCACGGCTGGCTGGTTGTTGTCCTGGCCCTTTTGCCCACTGCCGTCCAAGCCGGGAAAAAAAAGGCGGCAGACCTGGTCAAAGACGGGCAGCCCATCGACCTGCAGCAGGAAAAATACCGACAGCTCTTCCAGGAACTCCGGGACAAGCATCACTTCAGGGAAGATGAACTGAAACGCTATTTCAACGGTCTTACCATCTCCAAACGGGTCCTGGAACTGATGGACCGGCAGTGGGAGGCCAGGCCCTATTACAAGTATTATCCGCTCTTCATAACGCCGAAGAACATCCTCCAGGGACGGAAGAAGTTGCAGCAGCATCGGGAGCTGCTCGACCGCATCGAAGAGGCCTTTGGCGTGGACCGGGAGGTCGTCATCGCCATTTGGGCCATTGAAAGCCGGTTCGGCAGTCATCAGGGGAAATTCAACGTCCTGCAGACGCTCAACACACTCTTTGATGCCTATCCCAGACGATCCAGGTTCTTCCGCACCCAGTTGGTCCACTTCCTCCTCCTCTGCCGCGAAAACGGAATAGACCCCAAATCGGTCAAGGGCTCGTATGCCGGTGCCTTTGGCCAGACCCAGTTCATCCCTTCCTCGTTCAGGGCCTATGCTGTCAGCTTTGACGGCAATGAACAGCGGGACGTGTGGCACTCGGTTCCGGATATCCTGGCCTCCATTGCCAACTATCTGAAACGGTACCACTGGACGCTGCGGGCCCCGATCTACGTGGAACTCGGTCATGAACTGCGTGATCCCCGCCTCATTGCCGCCCAGCTGAAAGGCCGCAAGGGACGGGTGGCCTGGGATATCGTCCGCCAGGCTCAGGGAATCGATATCCCTCCATCTCCCGGCAACCGGCCCCTGTCCATCGTCGCCCTGGAGCTGGGGCCGAAATCGGCCCATCGGATACGATACGTTGCCGGGTACCCGAACTTCCAGGCCATAACCGAGTGGAACCACTCCAACCGGTACGCCATGGCCGTGGCAGAACTGGCCGAGGCCATAGCCGCCACTCCCAGGCTGAGCCGAAACTGACCCATGGTGGCAGTTGCCCATATCCTCTGCTCCCTGATCGTTCTTTTGCTCATCCTGGGAGGCTGTGCTCCCAGCCAGCCGCCTTCGCCGCTGCAACCGCTGGCCGGAACAGAGCTCCCTGGTTTCTATGACGACCAGGAACGGGGAACGCTGCTCAGAGCAATCCGGGAGAGCCTGCAGTATCTGGAGAGCATCGGACCGGACCGCCCGCTGGCCCTGGGAACCGGCACGGTCAGCTCCGGGCGGGTTGCAGCCACCCTGCTCTTCTTTCAGGATCTGCTGGAGAAAACGCTTACTCCGGCAGGCCTGGACCGGGCAATCAAGGAACACTTCACCGTCTACCGGGCTGCACAACCCGGCACCGGCAAGCAACAACATCCCGTGCTGGTCACCGGCTATTACCAGCCTGTCTATGCCGGCAGCCTGACGCGGACTCCCATCTATCGCTACCCTCTTTACAGGATTCCGAACAACCTTGCGCTCCAGCGGCTACCGGGAGGAGAGGGCCGCTCCATAGGCCGACTGGAGGGTGACCGTCTCGTCCCCTACTGGAGCAGGGCGGAAATAGAAAACCGGCACCGGCTGGATGGTCAGGAACTGGTCTGGCTCCGTGACCCCCTGGATGTCTTTTTTCTCCATGTCCAGGGATCCGGGCTGATCCGTCTTCCGGACGGCGCCGTGCGCGGAGTCCGCTATGCACTGAAAAACGGCCGGCCCTACCGGAGCATCGGCAAATACCTGGTGGATACGGGCCGGATCAGCCTGGAGGAAGCCAGCCTGGACACGATCCGGGCCTATCTTGCCGCCCACCCGGACATGATCCGGGAGGTGCTCCAGCATAATCCCTCTTATATCTTTTTCGACTGGAACAGAGACCATCAGGCCCGGGGAAGCCTGAACCGGATCCTGACCGCAGGCCGCTCCATTGCCGCGGACCAGAGCTACCTTCCCGGCGGCGGCCTGGCCTTCCTGGTCAGCAGGCAGCCGGTTGTCCGGAACGGCCGAATCATCTATTGGAAATCCCTGCACCGCTTTGTCCTCATCCAGGACAGCGGTTCAGCGATCCGGGGACCGGCCAGGGTGGATCTCTTCTGGGGGACCGGCCCGGAAGCCGGCCTGGCGGCCGGCCGGATGAAGGAGGTCGGCGAACTCTATCTCCTGCTTCTGAAACAAAAACCGCAGCCCCGGGTGACCAGCCGGCGGCCGAATTCTGCGGAACAAAACACGGTGGACGAGTGATGAGAGGGGCGGAGCAACGACCTGGAATCCTCTGGGTACCTGCGGTATACTTTTACCAGGTTCCCTCTGGCCACGCCCAGGGAAGGTCATGGGCACAGCCTTTCTAATATCGTGCAAAGGCGGCCAGGTATCCCTTCTGCAACGGTGACGGAGAAAAACATGGTGCTTACCTCGAAACAGAACAGGACAGGACATGCAACCACCTGAGGGCCGGTGGCGGCAGACCGCCCGCGTCTTTCACGAACGGGCAGACGAGTATGACTCCTGGTATGAGAACAGCCTGCTCTTTGGCATCGAGCTGGCTGCTCTCGAATCCATCGTCTCCCGGCTGCCGCGGCCGCGCCTGGAACTCGGGGTGGGACCGGGCCGCTTTGCCGCCGCCCTGGGCATCTCCCTGGGAATCGATCCGGCCCTGGCTCCCCTTGTCAAGGCCGGACAGCGGGGCGTGGCAGGGATCGCGGCCATCGGAGAGCAGCTTCCTGTACGCGATTCCAGCCTGGGGACCATCTTCCTGCTCTTCACCTTCTGCTTTCTGAACGATCCGGAATCGGTACTCAGGGAATGCTCCCGGGTTCTCCGGCAGAACGGCCGCCTGGTTGTCGGCCTGGTGCCCGCCCGTTCTCCATGGGGCGCGTTGTTGCGGAAAAAAGGCAGGACCGGTAATCCCTACTACCGTCATGCCAGGTTTCATACCGTGGCAGAACTCCTGGAGATGGCAACAAAAACCGGCTTCGTCCTGGTCGAATCCCGTTCCACCCTGTTTCAACCCCCGAATCGGTTGAGGGCTCCGGAACCACCTGTTGCCGGTCACGATGAACAGGCGGGTTTCTGTGTCCTTGTTCTGAACGCCCGGAGATAGTCCCATGCATGCAATCAGTCTCGTCACCCTGATCACAGATTTCGGCATCCAGGATCCCTACGTGGGCCAGATGAAAGGCGCCATTCTCAGCCGGAACCCGGAGGTCCAGATCATCGACATCTGCCACCACATTCCACCCCACGACACCCTGGCAGCCGCCCTGGTGCTGGAAAGCAGCTATGGCTACTTTCCGGCCGGAACCGTCCATCTCACGGTTGTCGACCCGGGAGTGGGCGGCCAGCGCCATATCCTGGCGGCCGCAGGCGGCGGTCACCTCTTTATTGCTCCGGACAACGGCGTCCTGTCGCTGCTGCTGCAGAAGGGAACCATCACCGAGGTGCGGCTGGTGGAAAACCGGGCCCTGTACCCCACGGATGTCAGCGCCACCTTTCATGGTCGGGACATCATGGCGCCGGTCGCCGCCGCCCTTGCCGGCAATCTGGCCCTGGCGGAAACCGGCCCACCGGTCCCGCCGGAACGCTGCACGCAGATACAGATCCCGCAGCCCATAATCAGCGATCGCACCATCCTGGGCGAAGTCATCCATATCGATCACTTCGGCAACATCAAAACCAATATCACCACCGCCAGCCTCAGCCGCTTCCCGCCGGAACGGTTCAGATCCATCGAGATCCAGGGACAGAGAATCGATAAAATCGTCACCACCTACAGCGACCAGCCCAGGGACCGCCTCATCGCCCTCATCGACAGTGGTGGCTACCTGGAAATCGCCCTTAACCGCGGCAGCGCCGCCCGGTTGACCGGCTGCCGTCTCCATGAGCCGGTGAAGGTCCTCTGGCGCTGAGCGGAAAAGACAGATCGCCATTGAAAAGCCTTTGCGGAATGATACAATAGCCAGTGAACAGGCCCTTCTTTTCTCAAACCCTTTTCCGGAGAAACACTATGCGATATGTGACACTGGTACTGATCGGCTTCCTGGTCATCCTCGGTTGTGGCCCCGCCACTGCCGGCGAGAAACCCCGCCTGGGCGTTCTCAGGTTCACCAACCAGACCCACGTGGGCTGGTGGAACGCCTCCATGGCCCGGGACATGCAAGACATGCTCATCGCCGAGTTGGCCTCCATGGGGACCTTCCGGGTTCTGGAACGCAAGGAACTGGGCGCGGTTCTCAGGGAGCAGGACCTGGGCGCCTCGGGCCGGATCTCCCAGTCCACCCGGGCCAGAATCGGCAAGGTCACCGGGGCGAAATATCTGGTGGCCGGCACGGTAACCTCGTATGAGGAGAGTACCAGTGGTACCGGGGGCGGGATCTCCTTTGCCGGCATCTCCATCGGCGGCAAGCAGACCAAGGCCTACATGGCCATCGACGTCAATGTGATCGATGCGGAGACCGGGGAGGTCTATGACGCCCGGACCGTGGAGGCCAACTCCTCTTCAGGCGGACTCGACCTGGGGCTCAGCTTCAGCGGTTTTTCCGGCAACCTCGGGGGATTTGAAAAAACACCGGCCGGCAAGGCCATCCGGGCCTGTGTCATGGAGGTGGCCGAATACCTGGACTGCTCCCTCAACCAGGGAAAAAACGCCCCCTGCATGGCCGATTACAACGCCAAGGAAAGCAGGCGGCGGCAGCGGACCAAGAGTTCCATCACCCTTGAATAACAACACCGCCTGACAGGACCACCATGAGATACCTGATTCTTTTCCTCTGGTTGCTCAGCAGCCTGCTCACCGCTGGAACGGATGCTGTAGCAGGCGACTACCAGATCACCCTGCAGACAAACGACTGCAACGGAGATACCGGGATGTTGACCGTCCCTGTCGGATCGATCTACAAGATAGAATCCTTTTCCTGCGAGGCCAGCGACGCCAGGCGGAAACAGCTCCTCATCAGGACCAGGCGGGACGACCTCGTTCAGGCCACGGGAAGTTATGGCAACTCTGTTCTGGTCAGGGGACAGGCAGACAGCTTTGACGCCGTGCTGATCACCGAGAAAGAGGCGGCAAGGGTCCAGAAGGAAATAGAACATTACATGGCAGCCCGCCGCAAGAACCTGGAACGGGGCAAGACCATCATCCTGGAACACTGATTCCGGCCCTGGAGGACGGGCGGCGTTCAGGCCCCCTTGCCGCATGGGGCAAGGGGGCGGGCTGCACCTGTCCCGTTTACCTGCCGGGTAGCTGCTGATCGCCGTTGCCCATCATCTCCTTGAGGGCTTCCATCATCCGGCCTACATCCTCCATGTTCATGTTTTCCCGGTTTTCCGCGCCAGCCGGCCGCTCTCCTTTCGGCATAAAGGTCCCGGGCGCGGGTATCGGCGGGTTACGGCGGAACTGTTCCGCGCCGTCCGGTTCCTTGAGCATGGCAACGACCGTGGCCGCCATCTGCCTGAACATCTCTTCCTGCCGTTCATCCCGGACAGGGGTGATACCTGCGGGAAACTGGAAATACTTCTCGTCCACCTTTCCCTTGTCGATGGACGTGGCCACGGTGGACATGGCCATCCCCATCATGTTTCCCTCGATTTTCAGGGGCAGGCTGGTACCGTGGATGACATAGGAGCGTATTCCCATCACGGTCGCCCTGTCACAGTCGTACCCGAGAATCCTGGCAGCTTTCTTTTCCACCTTGCCGCCGAAATTGCCCACAAAAATACCGCCCACCTCTTCCGCGTTCCGGATGACGTTCTTCTTTTCCGCCCTGGAGAGCCTGGCAAACTCCTCGGCATAGAACTTGTACGGATTGACGGTCTTGGTGCCGGTCCGTTCCGTCAGGTTGAACTCGTAATGCCAGTCCGGGGTGATGATTTCCACGGTCTGGTTATTCATGGTCATTCCCATCATGGAAGTCACAGTCTTGTGGTACTTGGCCGACCTGCGGCCATAGTCCTTGACATAGACCGTTTCCGTCCCCTTTTCCATCCCATCGATGGTGTAGTGGATCACTGCCTCCTTGAAGGGCAGCCGGACATCCCAGGGTGACCGCATGCCGGCCGCGCCCAGGGAGGGAACCAGAACAGAGAACAGCACCAGGGTAAGCAGACCCGGACGCATTTTCATCACATACCTCCTTTCCGGCCCCTGGCCGGCTGTACAAGGAATAAGGAAAAAGAATACCTCGAACATTGCGATCTTTTCTCCGAAGGAGGAGGCAAGGGAGGGATTGCCCCGCATCCAGATGCGGAACACCCTGCGACGAAAAAAATCTTTTCCATAACGCCGACCTCGGACGAAAAGACAATATTTCACGGTATCCCGGGATGTTCCGGCCGGCAACCCTGCCGGGCTTACCGGGAACCTCGTTTCCTGCTCCAGAGGGGATCCTGGCCAAACCGGTCCATCCACCAGTCTTCGGCATCATAGATATCCCCTTCCTGCGGTCGGAGTGGAAACCGGTATTCGTCACAGTAGCGCATGAGCAGCTCGTACGACTCGGTGAGCCGGTACATGATCTCGCTCTCCTGCGGATCCTCCTGGCCATTTCCCTGCATGTCGGGGTGATGGGCCTTGCACAGGCGATGATAGGCCCGTTTGATCTCTCCCAGGGTAGCCCGGTCGCCAAGCTGAAGCACTCTCCTGGCCCGGTCGATGGCCTGCCATTCCTTTTTGTTCATACTATCGCCTTTTGCTCGTTTTCCAGCTCTGTTCCTTTCCCCGCAGGAGCCGGCCAATGTTTTCGTGGTGCTTGATCCAGATCAGCAGGGCCACCAGGGTGGCCAGGCCGACCTTCCAGCCCGGTTCGCCAAAGAGGACAAGAAAGAGGACGATTCCTGCCGAGGCAGAGAGGGAGCCCAGAGAGACGTAGCCGGTCAGGCCCACCACGGCCACAAAGACCAGCAGACAGCACCCCACGGCCAGAGGCGCCAGAAACAGGAACACTCCCAGGGCCGTGGCCACCCCCTTGCCACCCCGGAACCGGAGATAGACCGGAAACATGTGGCCGACCACGGCCCCGAGGCCGCACAGAAAGACCACAGGTGTCCGGGTCGGGCTGTTCACCAGTAGCTGCGAGGCAAGCAACATGGGAAAGTAGCCCTTGGCCACGTCCAGGGCCAGGGTAAGCCCGCCCAGCCGTTTCCCGAGAAGACGGGAGACATTTGTAGCCCCGATGTTGCCGCTGCCTCGCCGTCGGATATCCACCCCCCGGCCCCGGGAAAGCAGGAGGCCAAAGGGCACCGCACCCAGAGCGTACGAAAAGAGTATCAGGAGAAAACCAAGTAAGATCATACGATTTCTCGCTTACCAGATGCTGCCGATCCGGAGATCGCCTACTGTTTGTTCTGTCTGAGGACCAGTTTCAGCTCGCAGGCCGCGGCATAGTCGCCTATCTCTTCCCTGCAGGTCTGCACATAGGGACAGTCCCGGACAGCGAGAAGGGTGTCGCGCAGCCTGTAGCGGCCCGCCGTCCCGTCCTCATCCTCCAGCTCCTCCAGGATATAGCCGAATATCTGCGGTTTTCTGCATACGCCCGGCCGCCGGGCATAAACCCGGCATCGGCCATCCGCCGGATCGAGGTTGGGACAGACACTCTCCCGGGGCAGGATCAGGCTCCAGCCGTTGCGCCAATGGAAGATTCCCGGGTCTGGCCGGCTGTAAAAAGGCCGGCCGTCACAGAAGAGAATCTCCGTATCGGCCGAGGTGTGCCGCCTACTGGCCGGGGAGTCGTGCCGGGTGGCGGCAAAGAGGGCCGTTTCCCGCTCGTGCAGAGGAATCTCGAAAAATTCCTGCTGCATGCTCCTGTCCGGGCCGATACAGCAGAGGGTACAGCGGCAGGGTTTACAGAAGAGCGAGTTGACCTGTTCCAGTTCCCTCTCCAGCACCGCCTGCCGGACCAGGCTGGAGGCGGCAGTCATGGAATCCACCGGGGTGCCGTCTTCCGAGACCACCGCTGCTGGCGGTGGCTGGCCCTGTTTCACCTTTTCCAGGCCGGAGAGGAGCGCCAGATAGGGAGAGAGCACGGCAGCCGGGTGTTCATACCTGGTATAGTCGGTCTCAATGGGTTCCGGCAGTTCGGCCACCACCTCGGTGATGCGCTGAAACGGACCGGTGAAAAACAGAAACTGGACCATGGAAACCAGCGGCAGCACCGGCTGTCTCAAAAGCTCCAGGGCTGGAACAAAATGTTCTTTCTCCACTTCTCTCCCGGTCGTTGCGGATTCACGGTTTTCTCGATCCTACACAATATCCGGGCGTAAAACAAGTCGGCAGCTGCGAGGTTTTCACTGGCACTTCGGATGAGATTACAGTAAGTATGCCTACCGGATAGACAAGGATCGTACCGGGGACGATCTATGTTCCCGTTTCAGAGGACCACCGGCAGGACGACGTATGGCTATTCGGAAAATCATCACCTATCCCCATCCGGTACTGCGGAAGAAGGCAAAAAAGATCACCCGGTTTGACGACAAGCTGAAAAAACTGGCCACAGACATGGCCCAGACCATGTATGCGGCCCCGGGCGTGGGACTGGCGGCCAACCAGATCGGCCTGGCCGTGCAGATGGTGGTTGTCGATATCTCGGGAGAAGAAGAAAAAAACAGGTATATCGTCCTGGTCAACCCGGTCATCTCCGAGGGAGAAGGCAGTGTCCTGGGCGAAGAGGGTTGCCTGAGTGTCATCGAATACGAGGCCAAGGTAAAACGGTTTCAGAAGATCCGGGTCACAGCCCAGGACCTGGAGGGCAAGGAACTGGATTTCACGGCCGAAGACCGATTCGCCCGTATCATCCAGCACGAGGTGGATCATCTGCACGGCACCCTGTTCATCGACCGCATCTCATCGCTCAAACGGTCGATGTATAAAAAAAAGCTGAAAAAACTCCTCAAGAAAAACGGATGAACCCTTCCCTGCAGATCGTTTTCATGGGTACGCCGGAGTTTGCCGTGCCCAGCCTGAAGGCACTCGTCAGCGGCCCGGACAGGGTGGTCGGGGTTGTTTGCCAGCCGGACCGGAAACGGGGCAGGGGCAGGAAACTGTCCCCGCCTCCTGTCAAGACCGTTGCCCTGGAGGCCGGCATCCCGGTCTTCCAGCCCGAATCCATCCGCACGCCGGAATTTCTGGCCCGGATCGGCTCCCTGAAACCGGACCTGATCGTGGTGGCCGCCTATGGCAAGATCCTTCCCGGCGCACTGCTTCACCTGCCTCCCCTGGGCACCATCAATGTCCACGGTTCCCTGCTTCCGAAATACCGGGGCGCCGCCCCGATCCAATGGGCGCTCATCAACGGCGAACAGGAGACCGGGGTGACCATCATGCAGATGGACGAGGGCATGGACACCGGTGACATTCTGTTGCCGGCCCGGATTCCCATCCTGGAAGAAGACACGGCCGGAACCCTGTTCATCAAGCTCGCCGATCTGGGCGCGGCGACCCTCATGGAGGCGCTGGACCTGCTCAGGCAGGGAAAGCTGCATCCCGTGGCCCAGGACGATAGCCAAGCCACCGAGGCTCCCATGCTGCGCAAGGAGCAGGGACATATCGACTGGTCAAGATCTGCCCGCGAGATCCACTGTCTCATCCGCGGACTCGATCCCTGGCCCACAGCCTACACCTTCCTTGAAGGCAGACGGTATCGTCTCTTCCAGCCACAGGTCATTCCCGGACCGGTCAAGGAACCTCCAGGTACGATCTGCCAGGCAGAAAAAACCAGGCTGGTCATCGCCACCGGCAGCGACTACCTGCAGGTGGGACAGATCCAGCCTGAAGGGAGAAAACGGATGGATGTCCAGGCCCTGCTCTGCGGCATGGACATACCGGCGGGCAGCCGGTTTACCTGATCAGCCGATGGCCACCCTCGGATATCTCGACTGTTTTTCCGGCATTTCCGGGGACATGCTCCTGGGAGCCCTCCTGGATGCCGGCCTGCCTGAACAGGCCCTGCGTCAGGCCCTGGCAGGGTTGCCGGTGGAAGGCTGGCGTCTGGATGTCAGCAGGATCAGCCAGGCCGGGATCGCGGCCACCCGGGTCCAGATCCGTTGCGATGGCGCCCCGGCCTGTCGTCACCTCGGAGACATCGAGGAGATCATCTCCAGGGCCGGGCTGGAACCGGCTGTCCGGCAGCAGGCCATGGCCGTGTTCAGGCGACTGGCCAGGGCCGAGGCAGCGGTTCACGGCTGCAGTGAACACACGGTCCATTTTCACGAGGTGGGAGCGCTCGACTGTCTCGTCGATGTGGTGGGAGCGGTGGCAGGACTCCACTGGTTGGGGGTGGAATCCCTGGCCTGTTCCCCCCTGCCCATGCCTGCCGGCTGGGTACGGTGCGACCACGGCGAACTCCCCCTGCCCGGACCGGCGGTCTGCACGCTCCTGCAAGGGGCCGAGGTCTACGGTGTTGCCCTTACCCAGGAACTGGTCACCCCTACCGGGGCCGCTCTTGTCCGGGAACTGGCCGAACGATTTGGTCCCCTGCCCCCCATGCGGCTCGGTGCCACCGGCTACGGAGCCGGCTCCAGGCAGCGGTCGGACGGCCGTCCCAACCTCCTTCGCCTGATCCTGGGAGAGTCCCTGCAACCGGCGGAATGCCAGCAGGTGGAAGTCATCGAAACCAATCTGGACGACATGAACATGGAATACTGGCCCCATGTCTGCGAGCTGCTCCTGGCCAGGCAGGCTCTGGATGTCTCCCTGGTCCCCCTGCAGACGAAAAAGGGCCGACCCGGTTTCCTGCTCCGGGTCGTCTGCGATCCGGCCCATGGCCTGGCCCTGAAACAGTGTATCCTCACCGAAACGACAGCCGCAGGTATCCGCAGCCAGCGCATGGAGCGAATGACCCTGCCGAGGCGGACGGTTACCATGCAGACTCCCTGGGGGGCCATCGAGGCCAAGGAAATCCAGACACCGGCCGGGCCGGTGATCACGCCTGAATACGAGGCCTGCCGCTCCATGGCCAGGAAGCACAACCTGCCCATCGCCGAGGTCTACCGGCTGGTCACCGGACTGGCTGCCAACAAACGGGACGGGGAGGCCTAGGAATGGACCGGTTCTTCATGTTCATCGCCAGCGGGGGCGGCAGCGGCTACCTGCCCAAGGCACCCGGCACATGGGGCTCGGGAGTGGGCGTCCTGCTCTGGCTCGGGTTGCGCAACCTGGGTACTGGCGGCTACCTCGCCGCGGTGCTGCTTCTTTTTGTCCTGGGAACAGTGGCAGCCGGCGCAGCGGAAAAGATCGTCGACCGGGGTGATCCCGGTCTGGTGGTCATCGACGAGATCGTCGGCCAGCTCATCGCCCTCTGGGGGGCACCGCTGCATCCCCTGGCCGCTGCAGCGGCCTTTGTTCTCTTCCGGCTCTTCGATATCTTCAAACCCTTTCCTGTGGGCTGGCTGGACAGCCACATCCACGGCGGACTGGGCATCATGCTCGACGATGTCATCGCCGGGATCTACAGCCTTGCCGTCCTGCAGCTTGCCCTCAAACTCTTTCACCCATGATACACAGCGATGGCGATCATTGACTTTCATACCCATGCATTTCCCGACGCCCTGGCTCCCCAGGCCATTGCCGCCCTGGAGAAGAAGGGAAACGTGAAGGCCTACCTGGACGGCACAGTTGCAGGCCTGCTCCGCTCCATGGATGCGGCAGGCATCGGGCAGAGTGTCATCTGTTCCATCGCCACCCGGCCGGAACAGTTTCAGGCCATCATGGACTGGTCGGCCTCCATCCGTTCCGAGCGGATCATTCCCCTGCCCTCTGTCCATCCCCGGGACCCGGAGGTGGAAAAACACGTCTGGAGCATCAGCAAGAAGGGATTCAAGGGCATCAAGCTCCACCCCTATTACCAGGATTTCCTCCTGGACGACCCCCGCCTCGATCCACTCTACCGGATGGCGGCCAGGGAAAAGCTCCTCCTGGTCATGCACACGGGCAAGGATATCGGTTTTCCCCCGGACGACCGGGCCTCGCCGGAGCGGATCCTCAACCTGGTGGAGCGGTTTCCGGATCTGCGCCTGGTGACCACCCACCTGGGCGGCTGGATGGAATGGGACCGCGTTCGGGAACTGCTCACCGGCCGGCCCATCTACATGGAGATCTCCTTTTCCCTGGACTTTCTCGACCAGATCCGGCTTCGGGACATGATCGAGTCCCACCCGCCCGGCTACATCCTCTTTGGATCGGACTCGCCCTGGGCCGATCAGGCAACAACCCTCAAGATGCTCGGCCTTCTGAACCTGGCGCCGGATCTGCTCGAAGCGATCCTCTACCGGAACGGCGCCCGCCTCCTGGCCGACTGAACCGGCCACCGGCGTTACCCGGGATCACTTGCCGTCCAGAAGGAGAGACAGGGCCGGAGCCACCGGCGTCCCATCCGGCACCCAGTAGTTTCCGCTCAGGACCAGCAGGCAGAGCAGGGTCACCGAATCTTCATAATAGTCCTCGCGTCGGTTGCGGATGGTATCGTAGAGATCGTCGAGGAAGGTCTGCAGCTCCGGCCTGGTCATGGCGGCCACGGCCAGGGGAGCGGCAAAAAAGGACGTGAAATAGTCGTGGTCGGGCAAAACACGGCCGCTCAGGGTATAGCCGGCCATGATCCTGGCAGGATCGCCGCCAGTGGCATCGGCTATCCAGACCGCCATCCTGCCGGCCTGGGCCAGGGAGACAGGATCACCAAAGAGGAGGCCATCCACGCCGATCCGCCAGGGAACGCGACCGGCATTGTACTCGAAGTCACCGTCGAAGGGACCTTCGAGGAAACCTGCCGGCGCCGGCACGAGGCGGTGATCCAGGGGAGAACGGGGCACCAGGAAATCCGGCAGCAGGCCGGTGGAAGGGCTGCAACGCGCCTGGACATCCGTGACAGCGTCCTGAACGGCCTGGAGAACCGTCCCCCAGAACCTGTCTCCGGTCATCCGCTGCCAGCTCCGGAAGTGATCGGGCATGAAATCCGAGGAACGGGGCGTATACTCTCCATAGGGAGGCCCCTCCCGGAAAACCCAGTCCCCCAGCAGCGGCAGGTGGCTTTCCGGCCCGATCATGGACCCGCGGATACCGGCCAGGACGTTGCCAGCCGCAGCCAGGTAGTCTATTTCTCCCCTGTCAGGCCACTGCCGGGTGGCCATCAGCAGGGCCTGGGCCATATCGGCATCGCCGTCAAAGGCGGCATCCACGCCGGTGTCTTCGTTCTCGGGCACCTCCCAGGCCATGAGCCTGGAATCCGTCCGGCTGGGATGGAGGCGGGAGAACCGGTAGAGGCCATCGAAAATTTCCCTGGCTTGCGGATCGTATCCGGCCATCATGACCGTGATGAGCATGCCGTAGCCCTGGCCTTCGGACACGGTGCGCCAAGGATCCTGCCTGCCGTGGGAGACCCGGTAGAGAACCTGGTCCGGAACTGCCGTATTGACCACCCTAACGAGATAGTTGGCCTTCCAGTGCTCATAGAGCCGCTGGACATCACCGTCCAGTTCGGCCTGACTGTGACCGGTGGGGCGGATGGTGCCAAAGGCATAGCGAAGATGACGGGGAAAGGGAAGTTGTGCCTGGGCGGCCAGCAGAACACCAGGACTGAAAACGAAGACGGCCAGGATCATCCAGGCTGCAGGAAACCATGTTTTCTGCACCGGTTGGATGGTCATTGTTCCATGATCCGCTGGGTGAATTCCACAGCCTCCAAATAGAGTGCAGCGGCCTGGTTCTGATCCACCCCGATGATCTGCAGGGCAGCAAGGCAGCGATCCACCGCCCCGTGCTCATAGGCGATGACCGCATCCAGGTAGGCGGCATAAGGGCCCTTCCTGCCGGTCAGGGCGAGGCTGAGATCAGCACCGAGAGGCAGCCTGGTCATCAGATAGTCCATGGGAGTGTCGAGGATACTGTCCAGGAGGGAAAAGAGGCCCAGCAGAAAGAGCTGACTTGCCGTCCGCTCCTGCCGGCCCGACTTGGCAAGCAACTCGCAGAAACGTGCCCGAACCAGAGAGAGCCGGATCAGCTCTGCCGGCTTGTCCATGGCCAGTTCGGAAATAATGACCAGGTTGATGAAAGTACGTACCCCCTTTTCCCCCAGGCAGACTATGGCGTGCCGCACGGACTTGACCTCCTGGAGGAGATAATAGTAGGCCGAGTTGATGTAGCGAAGCAGTTTATAGGTCAGACCGACATCCGAGGTGATCATCTCCTCCAGCCTGTCCAGGGTAGTGCTCTTCCGGTTGATCTCCACCAGCAGATTGAGGAGAACCAGCTTGGTGGAGGCGATTTCCCGGATGTGGATCTGCTGGGGCATGCTGAAGAAAAATCCCTGGAAATGGGTAAATCCCAGCCGATTGGCCCACTCGTATTCCTGATGGGTCTCCACCCGTTCGGCCACCAGTTGCGTCCGGAAGCTGGACAGCCGGTAGAGAGTCTGTTCCACCCGGGCCCGCGGCGTGCGGCGGATATCGATCTTGACAAAATCCGCCAGCTCCACCAGGGGCAACATCTCTCTGGCATAGACAAAATCGTCAAGGGCGAGAATATATCCCTTTTTTTTCAGATTCCGACAGGCCGCCACCACCTCGCTGGAGGGCGGTACGTCTTCGAGGATCTCCACCACGATCTTGTTGCGGGGAAAGAAGGAGGCAATGCTTTTCTCCAGCAATTGTTCCGTGAAGTTGATGAACACGATCTTGTTGCCGGCGATCTTTTCGATGCCCTCGGTGAGAAAGGTGGACGAGAGAAGACTGCAGGTCGCCCGATTTCCGTCAACCTCGACCAGATCCTTGCCCATGGACTCCCGGTAAAGCAGTTCGTACCCGAACAGCTTGAGGTGAACGTCAAAAATCGGCTGCCGGGCTATATAGACTTCCATTCCCATTCTTTCCTTGAGTTGCTGGAGGTATCAAGCCAGATCCGGCTCTTGTCGGGCGAGACAAAAGCCTGCGGGGAACAACTTTTCTGCTCTATTCAGTATATCATATCGCCCTTGAAGCGTGCGGAAAAATTTCACATGCACTGTCAGCGGAAAGACTGGAGGCCGAACACACCCTGGGCACCGGCAAGAATCCCAGGCCTGCGGCTGACGCACGGTTCCACTTCCCCACCCCACCTGTCATCCCTGTATGGAATTCAAACAATGCACATGGAGTATAAGAATTGTGCGATGACAGCCTGTTAGAAAACGCCCCCAGCTTTACCTGTTCGACTTTCATACACGAGCTGTTCTTTCCCACCACAACTTCCCTGTTTATTGCCACTTGATTTCATTATGTTAATTGCTAACTAGTCACGACTTGACCAGACAATCGCATCCTGAAGCGTCCGGTTTTGCCGGCTTCAGACACCGCAATTGTCCCAAGATCAGCCTTTGTCCACTCCAACTGTTTTGGGGCAAGCACGTTACGGAACTCCTCTTTATTCATTATTCCGGGATGATCCGCCATACACGCAGGCAAGGATCCGGTAAGGACCACGGCAAAGGATCTGTAACACATCCTCCTGGCACAATAATCGCAAAACTTTTTGCCAGGAATGTATATCGCGCTCTCAACAAATTCATGACGAGACCGTTGCGATCCCGAAAGAAACCACTAATACAGGAGAGTCCGTGCAATTTACTGCCACCAGTATCAGTGACAGCTTGAACAAGGAGTCGGAAAACGGCGCCGGCGGCAGCAGACGCAGGCATACGGTTGCTTCGTTCCTGTTGAAAAGGATGATTGCCGAAAAAAAGATCCAGGAAACCACCTTCAAGGAGGCCGAAGACGCTCCTCCTGCTCCGGAACGACCATCGGCCGAGGCCGATGATCCGCCGGAACCGGAAAAGCCGCGCAAGGAGAGTTCCAGCAGGAAAAAGGCCGAGATATCATGCCTTCCTGTAACAGGCAATCGGATGTCGGTACCGAAATCCCGGCTGGCCCTGCTACCGGATTTCGATTCTCCCGACCTGCTCACCGCCATGACGGCAGGTTTTCTCCAGGAAGCGGAAAAGCACGATGCCGCTGCGGTGCTCATCTCCAGCTGCAACACCCGGGAAGGGAAAAGCACGGTGACCCTCAACCTGGCCAAGGGACTGGTGAGCCAGACAAACCTCCGGGTCATCGTTATCGATGCCAATCCTGACAACCCGATACTTCATCATGTCCTGGGGGTTGCGCCCTCCCCCGGGCTCTCGGACTACCTTTTCGGCAGGGCCGGTTATCTGCAGATCATCCATCATTCCAGGCTCTGCGGCTACTTTTTCACCACCTTCGGTTCCAAACGTTTCGGCCGATTTGCACCATTCACCGGCCGCCAGCGGGACCGATTCCGGAAACTGATCACCAAGCTGAAAAGCCAGTTCGACTACATTCTCGTGGACAGCAGTTCCATTTTCGGCCCCAGTGATCCGCTCATCATTGCTCCTGATCTTGACGGGTTGCTGCTGGTCGTGGAGTGTGCCAGAACCCGCTGGGAGGTGCTCACCGCCAGCGAGAACAAAATACGGAAAAAAGGGGTCACCAGCCTTGGTATCGCCCTGAACAGACGAAAATACTACATCCCGGATTCACTCTATGCGTAGGAAAAACCTCCTTGCCTCAAGAGTATGCTGTTGTCTCGCTGTCCTGCTCCTGGGTTGGCTGAGCGGCTGCAGCAACCTGCAGGAACAGGACACCCCCTTTGCCGACCTTACCGTTGCCGGTCCCGCTGCGAGCGCGTCCGGGACTGAACCGGTCCCCTACCGTCTCCACGAGGGAGATACTCTGGAAATCCGGCTGTACACCTCTCCAGAGCCAGCCAATGGGAATGAAGAGGACAAAAAACCTGTCAGCCGGTTCATCCTGGGACCGGGACAGACCATGGCCGTGAAATTCGTCCAGGCGCCGGAGCTCAACGAAACCCAGGTCGTCCGTCCGGACGGAACCATCTCCCTCCCTTACCTGGGGCAGTATTCGGTGCGCGGCAAGACCATCCCGGAGGTAGAGACCGAGCTGAAAACTTTTTACAGCCGGGAACTGAAAAATCCAGACCTGTATATCACCATCCCCAGGCTCAACTCGATTCTGGACGAACTGGATGACCACCGGTTCCAGGTGACCGTGCGACCGGATGGGTACGTTTCGGTCCCTCTGCTTGGGGAGGTCCTGGCCAGGGGCAGGAGCCTGGCCCAATTCAGCGAGGAGGTCAACAGGGGACTGGGAGCGGTGCTGACCGGAGTTTCCGCCGCAGTGATCCTGAAAGAGAAGCACCCGGCGGTCATCTTTGTCGTCGGTGAAGTCAACAATCCGGGACGGTACAGTGTCAGCGGTCCGGTCTCCGGCCTGCAGGCCCTGGCCCTGGCCGGGGGCCTGACCGGGACAGCGGACAGGGCAACTCTCCTCGTGCTCCGGCCGCAGGAAGACCGGATCCGGACGACTCAGCTTGACGGGCAGGGTTTGTTGAGACAGGAGAATCGGACGGTTCTCTTCTTGCTACAGCCAGGCGACACCCTCCTGGTACCTGCGGAAAAAATGCCCTAGAAAGGATCAGAAAAAAAGAGAGCAGATCATGAACGGTGAGAATTATCGCAATGAAATCCTCTATATCATCTTTGCGCAAAAAAAGATCATCACTATTGTCACCCTGAGTGTCTTCTGCTGCTGCCTGCTGCTCTACCTCTTTCTGCCCAGAAAATACGAGGCCAGCGGCCTGATCCTCCTCAGGGGCAAGACCATGCTGCCCGCTCCGGGCTCTGTCTTCAAGGAACAGCGTCGACTCCTGCCGGTGAAGAAGGAAGACATCTATTCAGAACAGCAGCTTCTCTATTCCAGAGAACTCATGACCCGTGTTCTGCAGCGTGAATCCGCGGACCAGGGAGATACCGATGACTACGATCAGCAGGCCAGGGCCTTTGCCTTGTTAAGCAGGATCACCGCAACCGTCATCCCGGGCACCAACCTCATCGACATCCGTCTCACCGGCCGTGATCCGGAAAAAACCGCAAAACTCCTCGATACCATCATGGAGGAGTATCTCCGCTACAGGGCAACGGTATTTCAGCCTTCGGGCACAGTAGATTTCCTCGATCGGCGATCAAAATCCATTGCCCAGCAGTTACGGAGAAAGGAACACATGCTGATCGAGATCATGGAGCAGGCCCAAAGTTCGGACCCAGCGAGGGAAATACAGACCAACCTGGCTTTGAAACAGAATCTGGAAAGCGAGCGTCACCGTCTCAACAATGAACTCCTCGAACTGCGGGCAAAAATCGGCAGGCTTGCTCAACCGGCCACAGCCATGGCCAATCAACAGCAAGCCCCTGATGATCCGCAACTGGCGGCCCTGCTCAACCGCCAGGCCCAACTCCGCGTCGAGATGAACCGGCTTCTGCGGGTCTATCAGCCGGGCAGCCAGGCAATCGTCCTGCTCAAAGAGGAACAGCGGGCCACTGCCAAGGCGCTGAAGGCTCAGCTGGCCAGCCATCGTTCCCTGCTCCGTGAAAAGGAGAGGACCATCCGGGAAAAAATTCAGAATATCGAAAAGAAAATCAAGGAATTAAACAGCTCCAACCTGGAACTCAGAAGACAGCAGGTCGCCCAGGACCGTATCCGAGCGGAAATTCACCAGTTGGAGGAAGCGGTTCGGACCATCAGCCGCAGTCGTCAGGAGGCACAACTCAAGAAGGCAGCCAGTACTGGCGAACTCACATCGCTGGTTTCCATTGCCCAGAAGGCCCAGATTTCTCCCGGGCCCGTCTTCCCTTCCCCGCTTCTCATTTACCTGGGACTGCTGGGAGGGCCACTCCTGGGCTTGAGTCTGGGATTTGTGGTCGAATTTCTCGACCACCGCTTCAAACGGGCCGTGGATGTGGAACGGGTCAGCAACCTACCGGTCCTCTTTTCCTTGCCGGATAAGTAAAATAAAATGCCCTGAAGGCCTGAAGGGGAAAGGCAACAACGAAACAGGCAGTGTTGTCCCGCTTCCCTCAGACGACCCGGTGCAGTTCCCCCTCGTTCTGTCTGCAGGCGGCAAGAAAGGTCTGCAGGGGAGTCTTCCCGAAACAGAAGCCGCCTGTGCAGCCTTTCTGTTCGTTGTATTCCTGTAGCCAAAGGTCCAGTTCCTTTTGCAGGGCTTCGAGACTGACCAACCGTTTCCGCCGAAAAATCTTCTGATAGAAATCATAGCGAACGGTTTCATGGAAGTGCTGGATCGCCTCATGGGACAGACTTCCCCTGGCCGTGGCGCGAAAATGATGGATACCAGAGGCGGCCAGATAAAGCTGATACCTGTGGTTTCGATCGGTTCCGCAGTATTCGGTACCTCCGTCGGTCACGATCCGCTCAAGGCTGATATCATGGCGGTAAAAAAAGGGGATGACATCCTTTTCCAGGAGATCGACAGCCGCATCCTCATCCCTGTCCAGGTAGAGACGGGCAAAGGCTACCCGGGAGTAACCGTCCAGGAAGCTCTGCTGATAGAGGCGGCCCACTCCCTGAAACAGACCGACATGGAGTGTATCCTGGATGCCGAGATGACCTGGATAACGTACCGGATCGCTCTCGTTCTTTTCAATTTTGCGCCGCACCTTCAGGAGGGCGGCCATCTGGGCTTCGCTGAGTCGCAGGTTCTCCTGTCTCGCCTTGCTTTCCAGGGCAATGGCCCGTTTTGCGGCCGTCTCCAGGCCGTGACGGAGCCAGACACAGCGCACGCCGGCCGGGGATATGGTGATTCCTTGTTTTTTCAGTTCATTCGAAACCCTGAGTTGCCCGTACCCGGGATGTGAGAACGCCATGTCCACCACAGCCTGCTCCACCTCTGGCGGCACCCGGTTTTTCACGATGGGCTTTCTCTTGCTTATCTCCACGAGGGCTGCCTCGCCACCGGTTTCGTACTGTTCCTTGAACCTGTAGTAACTGTCTCTGGAATACCCCATTATCCTGCAGGCCTTTGACACATTCCCAAGCTGTTCCGCCAGGTTGAGCAGGCCGAGCTTCAGTTTGATTATCTTTTCGTCTCTGCCTAAGGCCATCTCCCTCTCTCCGTTGCCGTTTTCCTCTGATTGTCAGATTAAATCAAAACCAGATAATCCGCATGGATTTTTTCGCCGTCGAAGCGCACCGGGCACACTTCTTGATCATCATTGTTGATATTCAGGTAGTTGTCCATTGTCCAGCCATTCAAGCAAAGGTGTTGTTTATGTTGAATCAGCAAGCAAGAGTCCTGCCAGCGTTTCGGGGAGATTTTGTTTTCAACCTCTCAGGCCTGCTGAAAAGAAAAATGGAGAGGTCCATTGAAGTGGGCTGCGTTCTCGTACTCCTTGTTCTCTCCCTGCCACTCTTTGCTGTCTGCAGCCTTCTGGTGTTCCTGGCCGACGGCAGACCGATCTTCTACCGGGGAGTCCGGCTGGGGAAAAACAAGAAGGTCTTTTATATCTACAAGTTTCGCAGCTTGGTCAAGGACGCGGAATCCAGGATCGGCAACCAAATACTCAGTGAACGGATGGCGGATGAACTGCACCTGGAACACAGGTTCGGCAGGTTTCTGCGCAACAAGCGCCTGGACGAACTGCCCCAGCTGATCAATGTCCTCCGTGGGGATATGGCCCTTGTAGGTCCCCGCCCCATCCGTCCTTTGGTCTATGAAAAGTGGCGTCGGGAGATCCGGGATCTGGACGTAAGGTTTCAGGTCGCGCCGGGACTGATCGGTCCCTCCCAGATCTATACCCCGCATTCCATATCGCACCGTATCCGCTCCCTGCTGGACAACAGATATGTCCGTAACAGGCCATCCATCTTTGCAGACCTTGCCTTTGTCTGTTTCGTTTTCGGAAAACTTGCCCATAACCTGATCACAGGCATCCTTACCAAGATCTGTCAGTACTGTATCGGCAACCGGCACGGAGAGCGGCGGCGCTGCCGGCGGCTCCCCCAGGAACAGGCCTTTGCCGTCATCGTCGGCACGGATACGGAACAAGGTAGAGAATCCTCGCCCCAGTACTCGATCGGCAGCAGACTTGCTCTCATCGACATCAACGACGAGGCCCTGCTCCTGGAAAGCCACAATCCTCTCGATGGGGAACGGCTGGTGCTCAGGCTGGAAAAACAGGCCCAACACCGGCACCGGAACACGCCGAAACGGCGGGTGGCCTATGTGGAGGCTCGGGTGAACCTGCAGGCCATCCGTCGACAGGGTAAAGAGCTGTTTCAGTATGTGGTTACCTACAACCCGGTTTCCCCTTTGAATTACTACAAAATACACCAGTATTTCCTGGAAGGCAGCATTGCCTGAACAGTAGCAATGATTGGACAGACAGTGCACAAGGATCAGGACTGCCGACTCCGGCTGACAGGACAGCCGCTTTCCTTGATCCTGCTGGTCGGGATGGCTGCCTGCTGGGTGCTGACAGCAGTTTACTGGCCCGCAGCCGCAGCCCTGCCCCTGGCCCTGTTGCTCCTTCCGCTCCTGGCCCGGTATCCGGAAACGGCCCTGTACGCCATCATCTTCCTCATTCCCTTTGGCGCTTACAGGCAGATCGGCGGTTCCGTCCGTATTCACTGGCTGCTGGCCATGCTCCTCCTTGGAATCGCCGCCTGGCAACTCCTACGGAGCAAACAACTGCCAAAAAGCCTGTTTTCTCCCGCTGTCCCCTGCCTGTTCTTCTACCTGACAGCCAATGTCCTTGCCGCACCGGCATCCCGGCACCCCGCCACAGCCTGGCATACCACCATGCTTCTTGCTGCCGCCTGTCTGTTCGTCCTTCTCCTCCTCTTCTTTGCCGATGAGAAGGGGTACCGCCGTACCATACCGTCTGTCCTGATCGCCAGTGTCTCGCTGGGATCGCTGCTCGCCCTGACCGGCTTTGGCCTGCATGTCAACCTCTTTGCCGAAAAGGTGGCTGCTGGCGAGTTCACCAGGGGAGTCGGAGGTTCCCTGGATCCCAACAACATGGCCATCATGATCATCTTCATTCTGCCGTTCGTGCTGCACCGGCTGTTTACCGTTCGCACCATGGGCGGCATGCTGCTGTATCTGGCCCTGCTCATTCTCAATCTCGCCGGCCTGGTAACCACCTACTCCCGTGGCGGTCTACTGGCTCTTGTTCTGCTTCTCATCCTGATGGCGTGGGAATACAGAAAAAAATTCCGGCTATACCACCTCGGCTTCATCCAGTTTATTGCCATGGCCATCTTTCTCCTGGCATGGGCCACCGTTCCCGAGTCCTATTGGCACCGCCAGAGCAGCCTGATCCGGGAGAATGACTTTTCCCTCCAGCGACGGGCATCGTATCTCACCGTGGGCTGGGAGGCATTCAAAAAACATCCCCTGCTGGGTAACGGACCGGGAACCTTCCGCGATATCTATGCGGATTCCGTCATGGGAGCGGTATTCGAACGAAAAGACAGCACCAGGCGCAGGTATGCCCACAACACCTACCTGGAGGTCCTGGTGGGTAGCGGTCTGCTCGGGCTGACGCTGTTTCTGGTCCTGCTGGCCGTGACCCTGGCGAGTTTCTCCCGCGCCCGGGCAATATTTCTGGCCGGCAACGACACCGAAACCGCCGAGCTGACAGGCTGCTACCGTATCGCCTTTGTAGTGCTGGCAATCTACCTGTTTATTTTCAGTGAACTCTTTCACAAACATCTCCTGCTGTCCATCGGCCTGTCACAGGTCGCTCTCTGTCTTGCCCAGGAGATGTCTCTGAAGAACAGGATATTGCAGAGCAAAAAAAACTCGCTGCCACTGCACGACAGCGTCTAGGCCTGCGGCCGGCAGTGGAGAACGGGCCAAGCAGTCAGCAATGCCCCGGCTGACTCCCTGATACCGAAGAAATGAACCGGCCTGTTCCAGGGGCTGCAAGAGTACGACAACCATGCACGAAATCATATTTCTTATTGGCCTGATCATCTTTCTCGCAACCGGTCTGGCCATTTTTCTCATCTTTGCAGGATATCCGCTGTTTCTGCTTCTGCTGGTTCCGTTTGTGGCCAAAAAACGGGAAATCGTCAACAACGGGCTGCCTGCGGTCACCATGCTCACCGTGGTCAGAAACGGTGAAGCCCTGATCCGCGACAAGCTGGACAACTTTCTCGGCCTGGACTATCCCCCTGAACTGCTGGAACTCCTCGTTGTTTCGGACGGTTCGACCGATGCAACGGAAACCGTTGTCAAGGAGTATTCCGAACGTGCCCCCCGCATCCGCCTGCTCAGCCTCCCCGATCATCAGGGCAAGACCGCAGGCATCAACCTGGGAGCACCGCAGGCCAGGGGAGAATTCATCGTGTTCAGCGATGTGGATGCCATTCTCGATCCGGATGCTGTCGGAAAACTCGTCAGGTATTTCAACATCCAGGCCATCGGCGGCGTCAGCGGCAGACGCGTTCTGGAACGGGAGAAGGTAGCCCTGCGGGCTGCCCAGCAGATCTACTTCAACTTCGACACCCTGATCAAACGGCTGGAATCCCGGGTCGGCTCCATCAGCGCCAATGACGGCAAACTCTATGCAATCAGAAAAATACTCTTTACACCGGTGCCGGATTCCGTGACCGATGATCTCTATCAATGCCTGAGCATCGTCTCCATGGGCTACCAATTCGTCTTTGAACCGGCTGCCATAGCCCGGGTCAGGACACCGTCCCGCAACGCTGCCCACGAGATCAGACGGCGCAGGCGGATCGTCTCCCGCAGCCTGAACGGCATCTCCCTGATGCGCAAGGTCTTCAATGGCCTGCAGTTCGGCCAGTTCTCCTTTGGCCTGCTGGTCAACAAGGTGCTGCGCCGCCTGCTGCCCTTTTTCTTGATCGGCTTTTTCCTCTCCTCGCTTCTGCTCGGGTATTACCACCGGGTCTGGGCCGGGATTGCCGCGATCCAGACGCTCTTCTACCTGGTGGCCATCCTGTTCATCTTCTTTCCTGCGGGCTCACTGCCCTCCAGGATCTGTTCGCCGTTTTTTTATTTCACTCTCGGCAACTACGCCACGCTGCTGGGAGTGATCGACTATTTCCGTGGCAATCTACCAACCGGTTGGGAGCCGGAAAAGACAGCATGAACACCGCATCATCGCCCCCCCATATCGCCTATATCATGTCCCGGTTTCCAAAAATCACCGAGACATTCATCCTCCACGAAATCAGCGCCCTGTACCGCAAGAGATGGAACATCGACATCTATCCGCTTCTCCGTCACCGGGATCCGACCATCCATCCTGAGGTGGAGGACCTGCTCACTATCACCCATTACCTCCCCTTTCTCTCTCTGCACATCATTGTGACCAATCTTCGGGTCCTGATCAGCCGTCCCCTGCGCTATATAGGGACGCTCATCGAGGTGTTCGGCGCCACCCTGACCAGCCCCAACTTCTTCATCGGCGCCCTGGGGATCTTCCCCAAAACCGTCTGTTTCGCCCTGGACATGGAACGGCGGGGCGTGGAACACATCCATGCCCACTTTGCCAATCATCCAGCCCTGGCAGCCCTCATTATCCACAGACTCACCTCCATTCCCTTCAGTTTCACGGCCCACGGCAGCGACCTGCACGTGGACCAGACCATGCTGGCAAGAAAGGTGGAGGCGGCCAGCTTCGTGGTAACCATCTCGGAGTACAACCGTCGATTCATCGAAAAACGATGCCCGAGAGCAGGAAGCAGCAAAGTGCATGTCATTCCCTGCGGCCTGGACTGCGCGGTCTTCACTCCCTGCCCGGAGCAGCCGCGAAGCGGGATCTTCCGCATCCTGTGCGTGGCCGCCTTCAGGAAGGTCAAGGGCCACCGCTATCTCCTCGAGGCCTGCCGCATCCTGCGCCAGCGCGGATACTCCTTCGAATGCGTCCTCATAGGATCCTATGAACTGGAAAACGAGATCCGCCGCCTGATCAGGCAGTTCGAGCTGGAACCATATGTGCGGATGGAAGGTCCCCAGCCCCGCCCCATGGTGATCCGCTCCATGTGTGCCGCCGACGTGATCGCCCTGACTTCCATCAGAACCCGCAAGGGACACCGAGAGGGCATTCCCGTGGTCCTCATGGAGGCCATGGCCTCGGCCAGGCCGGTGGTGGCCAGCAACCTGTCCGGCATTCCAGAGCTGGTGGAGAACGGCCGCACCGGCCTGCTGACCACGCCCGGCTGCCCGGACGAGATCGCCGACGCCCTGGAAAAACTGCTCCGCAACCCGGGGCTCCGCTTTCGCATGGGTATCCGGGGAAGGAGAAAGGTAGTGGAGCAATTCAACCAGGACAAGACCATCCTGCAACTGATGAGATTGTTCAATCGCTCTGTCCGGGAGCACCGGGCTGCCGAACCGGCAGCCGAACCTCACTGTTCAGCCTGCCGTTCCCTGCAGGAACCGTGAGTCCAGTCTGTCCAGCCCATGTTCTTTCCGGGGCGGACCGGTGTTTGTGCCGGAAAATCCGTTCCATAATAGCAGTTGACGAGATAGACCTGCCAGATATCATCTCCCTGGGGCGGATAGCCAGCCACCTCGTAGAGCCAGCGGTAAGCCCGCAGCAGGGCCTTGTCTTCCCAGTCCCAGACTCCGTATCCCTGGCGGGAGAGGATCACCGCCTGCACCACGGCCCCCTGCAGGGCCTCCCAGACGTAGTTTTCCTTGGGTGGCGGCCAGCGGAACGGTCCGCTGCGCCGCTGGTCATCAGGCAGCACGCCGTCGATATCATGGCCTAGCTTCGTCGCTCCCCTGGGATTGATTCCCACCGGATGCAGGGGATCTGCCTGCCAGCTCAGATCCCTGTAGCGGAACCCGCTGTAGCTGCGGCGATCCCCCAGCCATCCTCGGAAAACGGTGGCCAGCCGGTCCAGCTCGTTCCGTTCGCCAAGGAAGGCGGCAATGGCCATGAGGCTGGCCCCGGCATGGGTACCCCAGTTGTTTGGCCGGTCCAGATGGGTCGAACGCAGGCTTCGGCCCTGCAGCACCCGGGTCCGTACCCTTCCGAGCCAGCGGCGGAATGACCGGTCGAGATCCGGATCCAGGCCGACCAGGTCGGCCGCTATGACGTAGGCGGCCAGTTCCCTACCCAGGCTGAGTGTGGTTCCCCCCTGTTCACTCCCCATCACCTCCCGGCAGGCGCGCATGACCTCCTGCCGGTACCGCTGCTCCTCAAGCCGACAATACACCAGGGCCCTTGCCAGGACCTGGACATTTGCCTGACTGTCCTGATCGGCCAGGTCAGGCTTCAGCGTTGGCGCATCGGCAGCCTGTTTCAGATTTCTCCAGGCAGGACCGGTCACCGGCAGGCCATGCACAAGCCGCCGGTCGATCCATATGGATCTGGATGACGCGGCATGGACCGGACAGGCAAGGGTGACAACGAGCAGCAGCAGGCTGAATCTCCCGACCCTGCTCATCACCGATTCCTCCCGACCAGATGGTTGCGATGCAGGGGCCACCAGGCAAGGGCGAGAAAGGCCATCCAGCAGAGAACAAAGAGCAGGAGTCTCAGGCCGCTGATCAGCAATTCTCCGTTTCGTCCTCCTCCAACCCAGTGTTCCAGGACCAGGAGCAGGCAGAGACTGAGGGGAAAGGAGAGCAGGCCGAGGTAAAACCGTCTGCCGGGCGAGAGGGCCAGGCTGTTCCGGAACCGTCTCAGGGTCAAGAGATTCTCGGAGACAAAAAGGAGAAAAAAGGTCGCCCCGCTGACCAGGGCTACACCAGTCAGGCCGGAGCCCAGCCGGATGACCAGGACATTGCCCACCAGGTTGGCCAGCAGAACGGCCATGGCTGTCAGCAGGGAACGGTCCTGCCAGCCATGGGAGAACATCAGACCCCGCATGGGTAGATAGAGGGCCAGGAAATAGCTGGACAGGACCAGCACCCTGGCCGGGGCCAGGGCTGCACTATACTGGGGCAGGACGATCCTGATGAATACCGGCAGCACCAGCCAGCAGGAGCCGGTTATCAGGGGAACCAGCAGGGCGGAATGGAACAGGGGCCGACAGTAGTACTCCTCGATGAAATCACCGTAGGGCAGGGAATCGAAGTCCTGCATGAGGCGCGGCTCGGTGACCTCCCGGGCCGCACCGGGTACATTCATGAGGAAGCCGATGATCATCCCGCCAATGGCATAGATCCCCACCTCGGCCGTGCCGATCATGGCGGCGATGACCAGCCGGTCCGCAGTACGGGCCAGGAGTACCATCATATCGATCCCCAGGAGAGGGAATCCTTCCCGAAGCAGGGCCAGGTACTCCTGCCAATCGAACCGGCCCCTGGTCCTGGTCGGCCGCAGGCGGAACACGAACCCGCAGGCTGCGGCCAGAGCCAGGAGAACCGCCACCAGGGCACCGGTAAAACCGAACAGCGGCAGCAGGATGATGGTGAGCAGAAAGAGGACCAGGGCCCGCAGATAGTTTGTCCGGCTGATCAGCTTGAAATCCAGCTCGGCCTTGAGCAGGACATACTCATATCCCAGCCACCAGCTGAGCAGGACTATGGGAATGGAAAGCAGCAATCCGGTTCGCAACTGGCCGTCACTGCAGACCAGAGCAGCAATCAGCAACCCCGCCGCCAGAACCAGGTTGGGCACCAGGGATCCGAGAAAGGTTGTCGTCCGCAGGCTCGCGGCCCTCCTCCCCCTGTTCCGCAGCTCGGCCAAACGCAGACGCAGGGAGGAAAGGGAGCCAAAATGCAGGTGTTCGGAATAGAAGGGGATCAGGGCAAGAAGACACCAGAGACCGAATTCGTGCGCTGTGAGGAGCCGGGGCCGGAGAAAGGTGGCCACCACGCCGAGGAGCTGCTTGCACAGGTTGCTCGACGAGTACCTGAGGGTATCTGAAAATATGGAACTGTCAGTCTGACGCACGGAATCTGGTTGCCTCTCCTACGGATGTCAGCGGAAATTTCAGCCACTGTCCACTCCCACTCCCGGCCGGATGCCCTGCTCTTTTTCTGTCTTTTCATTTAATCAGAAAAAGAGCGAACTGGAAAGCAACAACGGTTCTCCCGGCCGGATGATAGATGAAAATCCGGTCTGTTGTTCAGCGGCCGCGCAGCCAGGAAATCGCCATCCCGGCAAAGGCCAGGAGAGCGCCGACCTGAAAGGTACGATGCAGGGCCTGGAGATAGGGGGCGGTCAGGTGTGGTTGAAAGTCCTTCATATCCAGGCCGCCGGTGAGCCGGGAAAACCAGAGGGAAAAGATCAGCCCGGCCAGGGAGGTGCCCAGGAGCATGCCCATGTTGCGGGCCGTGGCCAGGAGACTGGCCGTGACGCCGGCATGACGCAGGGGCACACTGGCCAGCACGGCAGCCGAGTTGGGTGCCAGGAACATGGCCTGCCCGAAGCCCAGCAGGGCCAGCCGCAGGCCGATGGCCAGGGGAGAGGAATCAGTATCCAGGAGGCCGAGGGACAACAGGGCAAGGAAACAGAACAGGAGGCCGAGGGTGGCGATGATCCGGCCACCGATGCGGTCATGAAGATGTCCGGCCAGGGGAGCAGTGAAAAAGACACACAAGGGAACGGCCATCATCACATACCCGGTGGAGTCCGGGCCCAGCCCCAGGATCGCGGTCAGGTAGAAAGGCATGAGCAGCAGAACGAAAAAGAGTACAGTAAACGAGAGGATGCCGCTGAGGATGGCCATGGAGAAGAACCGTCTCCTGAACAGCCGGACAGGGAGAAAAGGATGAGATGCGTTCACCTCGTGGGTCCAGAAGAGCCACCAGCAGATCAAGGCCCCGGTCAGCCCGGCCAGCAGCAACTCCGGTCCGGAGGCTGCCTCTGAACAGCAGAGCGAGGTGGCATGGGTGAGAACCAGGATGGTCAGCACCACGGCCCCTGTCCAAAACAGGGCCCCCGGAACGTCGAAAGGACGGCGTTCTTCGGTGGCCGGACCAAAGGCCATCACAATGTTGCGGCCGAAAAACGCAGCCAGCAGCCCGACCGGCACGGTGACCCAGAAGATCATCCGCCAATGGGACCAGCGCAGGAGCAGGCCGGAAACAACTGGGCCGGCCATGAGACCAAGGGAGGTGGCGATTCCAACCATGCCCAGCCCCCGGCCCAGCCTGGAAGGAGGATAGGCGGACTTGATGAGGGCCGGTCCCATGGCCATCATCATCGAGGCGCCCACGGCCTGGACAAAACGGAAACAGATGAGCTGCCCTATCCCCTGGGCCAGGGAGCAGAACAGGGAGCCCAGGGAAAAAACGAGCAGACCGGTCAGATACAGCCTGCCCTGGCCGAAACGCTGGGAGAGACGCCCCCAGAAGAGGAGCAGGACAGTGATGGTGAGCAGGTAGACGAGCACCACCCACTCGGTGACGGCCAGGGGAGCGGCAAAGACCAGCATCAGGGTGGGCAGGGCCACGTTGAGCATGGAACTGTCCAGGGTCGACATGAAGACCCCCACAGCCACCAGGAGCAAGGTACGGCGCTGCATCCTCCGGACAACCCCTGAACAGGCTGCCTACCTGGTGCTGACCCGCATCTCGTCGGCCCTAAAGGCCACCACGCCCTCCACCCGGACCTGGTAGAGCTGACCGTCCATACCTCTTGCGTTCAGGAGGTCGAGGAGGCCCTGCAGACGGCACAACCCCTCCGGCCCCGGGTTCCTGACCAGGGAAGCCAGGGTCAGCAGATGGCCGGCCATCCGGCTGGCCGGCTGATCCGTGTCCACCCGGCCGACTGTTTGACCGGTAAGGGCCTGGATCTTGATCCTGGACTGCAGACGGCCCTGGCCGTTCCGGTACTCGAGACGGATGTTCTCCATGGCGATTTCGGCATGGCGCCGATCTTGTCCATCCTGCCTCTCGGATCCGGTCAGATAGAGACCATCGATCTTCGCGGTCGATGAGGAGTGCCGGTCGTGCACCTGAAACAGCAGCGGGGCCAGCTGGACGGAAAAGGAGTGCAGCACTTTCCTGCCGCTGTCCCAGACGCCGTCGATCTGCTGCTGCCTGACGATCAGTTTTGCCAGCCGTTGGCCATCCAGAAAAAAGTCGATCTGTCTGCTCAGGCCGATCCGCACTTCAGCCCTGCTCTGGTCCCGCTTGGGGATAACCGTCAACCGCAGCATGCGGCAGTCGATCCTGAGATTGTCCTGCTCGATGACAAAGGGCTTCAGGAGAACGGCGTATGCCCTGCCCCGCCTCCTGAGTCTGTATGGACCGGGGATCCCGTCCGGGGCAAAAGGGATCTGGCCGAGAAACTGTTCCACGACCATGTAGGCGGCCGCCTCTGCCGGGCCGGTCGGTTCAGGATGGGATATCGACACAGGAGGGAATGCGGATTCGGCTGAACCGCTTCCGGCCTCGTTTTCCTGTTTTGCCGGGGCCGGCGGCGCCTGCTCTGCAACCGCCTTCTCGCCGGCCGGTGTTGTCGCCCCCCCGGCAGCCGGGCCAGTGACGCCGGCCTGCGGACCGGGCCGGTCCTGTCCGCCAGGTTGATCCGGGATGGCAACAGGCTCCTTGCCGTTGCGGACCTCCACGCATCCGGCCAGGAAGGCAGCCTGCACTCCCAGGAAGACGATAATGATACAAAGCACGCTTGGGCATGGAAAATGGCGCATGGTTTCCTCTGCATCTGCTGCGGCAATACCAGGATGTGCCGGTCACGGGAAACGGAGGTACGACAGTGTCGTACCTTACCGCTTTTACTTGCTGAACCGGGCGGCTATTCTACCCAATGGCCGGCTCTTTTACCACCTCTTTCGCCGTTGCCGGAGCAGGTTCTGCATTCTTACCTGGCGCCCAGGTAATAGAGGAAAGCGACCAAGGCGATGGAAAGGGTACGGAAACTCTGGCTGGCCGCGATGAGCTGCACGGCCAGCCTGGGTCTGAATATACCGGCATAGTAGGGAAACTGGTGCCGGATAGCCCGTACCGGCGAGGACAGGACATTGCCGATCAACAAGGTCAGCACCACCTGGCTCGCCTCCATGGAGCCATCCTGGAGCAGGGCACCGGCCGCGGCCAGGCCGGCGGTGAATTCCGCCGCCACCTGGAGGGTGATGATGGAGATCGCCTGGGGCGACAGCCAGGCCAGAAAGGGCAGGTGGGCGGCCATGAACGTTTCCAGGCGGGCAAACAGACCGGCCTGGGCCAGGAGAAAGAATAAAATATAGATGGGTACCGTATAGCGGACGATCTTTCTGATCCGTTTCCTGAACCGGACAAGGGTTCGCTGCCAGGCCGAGCTGAGGGTCTGCTCCTGCCCCTCTTCCGGGCCGGAGCGTGCGGCTGGTTCCTGCTCCGGAAGCAGGAACCGTCCCAACAGGGAGATGGTCAGGGTCCTGACCACGGCCGCACCGAGGGTCAGGCCGATATAAATGAAGGCCGCTCCCCGGATCAGCGGCGCCGTGATGAAAAAGGTGGTCGGCAGGTGGAGAAAATAGGTGGGAAGGCTGTTGAAGAGGTTGGCGAGGATCAGTTCCCGCTTGCCGATCTTCTCCTGCTCATAGGCCTCCGCCAGCATGGTGTTTGCCGAAACCCCGGAAAAAAAGGCCATGGAAAAGGCGGCTCCGGCCGTGGCAGAGAGATGGCCGAACCGGGTCAACGGCCTGGCGACAAGGGCCATCTTCCTGGTCCAGTTCAATGCCTCGATGAAGTTGGCGACCAGCAGGCCTATGGAGATGAAAAGCAGCAGCCTGAGAAGCGGCCAGCCGAGCTGATGCCAGAGCAGGTCAATGGTTGCCTGTAAGGTCATCGGAGAGCGGGAGATCGGATAGGCAAACCATTACTTGAGAAGCAGAAGCAAATTCCGGCTGACACCGAAATCGACCGGCCAGGTTTTCAGGTCACTGACCCACTGTTTCAGAAAACCAAGAAAGTTTGCCAGTCTTGTGTATACGCCGTAATAGTCCGGCAAGGCGCAGCCATATCCCCAGGAGACCACCCCGGCCTGTACCCACCGGCCATACACCCGGATCATTGCCGGTCCGCCGGAATCACCGTAACAGGAGTCCTTTCCGCCGGCCGTGCAGCCGGCACAGAGCATGTTGTCCGTGACAGTGAGGTTTTCTTCGGCATAGGCGCTGCGGCAGACAGCATTGCTGACAATCGGCACGGTCACTTCCTGCAGCCGGTCCGGAAAGGCGACCTCGGGATAGGCCGTGGTGCCCCAGCCGATCAGGGTGAGCGGCTCGCCGGTCAGGTCCGCGGTTCTGGAATCGAAAGACAGCCCAGAATACACCGCTAATGTCGACTGGGATGCGTCCCCATCCAGCTCCAGGAGTGCCAGGTCATTGTCCTGGGTGTGTGGAAGGTAGTCCGGGTGCGGCACGATCCGTGCCAGGGCAAACCGTTCCCCCTGGTCCTGGCGCAGGTCATGCACTCCCATCACCACCTCGATCTCGTCCGGCTCCCGGTATGCCCCCTTGGACAGATCGTAGACACAGTGGGCGGCGGTCAGCACCCACCGGGAGCCGACCAAGGCGCCGCCGCAGAACTGGTCCATATAGGTATCGCCACCAGCACGGATAATCGCGGCCATCCAGGGATAGGCCCCTGGAACGGCCTCGCTGCCGCCGATTATCCTCTCTGCTGCTGAATCTGCCTGGCCCGGTGCAGCCCATCCAGCCGCTGACGCGGCGACCATAAAGAAACAGCAGATACACAGTCTGATCAGAAAACGGATTGGTTCAATCATGAAATATGCCCTGGTCAAGAGTGGATATCAGTGCATGTTCAGCCCCCTGCCGCCATCGAGAAGGGGATATTCCTGGTCCAGAAAACGGAGCAGCCGTTCCATACCCAGGTCCCGGCTGGCGGCCCGGTACCCGGCCTGCTGCTTGCTGGCCTGGGCCTGCTGCCTGGCCAGAAAACGATCCCGCTCGGCCAGGGTCCTGTTCCAATAGGCATACTGGTCGAGAACCAGCTTCCGGATCACCTTCTCCTTCTTGAGCCGTTCAAGAACCGTATTGATCCGCTCCATGTCCCGAGCGAGAGCCGAATGCTTCGAGACAGCCAGGTGAAGTTTCTGAACCGTGACCGGCCTGGCAAGGAACTCCACCTTGTCCTCGGCCTGGAGCAGCTTGGCATAGATGATGGCCGGGTAAAGATCGATGACCAGGTAGTCGGCAGTACCGTCCGCCAGGCCGGCAAAGGCCCCTTCATACGGCAGGTAGCGGACATCCAGCTCCTTGCGGATAAAGGCATCGAACCGCTCTCCGAAGCTCTCGCCCTCGTGGGCCACCCCCTTCCTGCCCTTGAGCGACTGCCAGGAGGTCACGGGAAAACCGTTTCCCTTCTTCACCACAATGACCACCGGCGAGTCCAGGTAGGGATTGGAAAACTTCATACCGATCCTCCGGGCTGCATTGTCGTAGGCGGCCACGATCATGTCCAGCTCGCCGGCAAGTGTTTTCTCCTGGACCGCCTGCCAGCTGCCTGCCGGGGCAATCCGGCAGGCCAGGCCAAGCTCACCGAGGATCCTGTCAGCCAGTTCCGGACCAACCCCCAGCAGCTTGCCCCGCTTTTCCCAGGAAATGGGAGGCAGGTTCGGATTGCCGGAGACCATCACCGGTCCTGCCGCCGCAACAGGACAGACGACCAGCAGAAGAGCCAACACGAATGAAACCATGGAAGTAACCATTCACACCTCCTTGCATGCGGGATTCAATCAACCTGACGGGAAATCCTCGTATTTCTATTCCGCTTTTTTCATCCCGTCCAGAGAAAACTGCCTGACCGTCTTCTTGCGGCTGTTTGTTTTTCCGACCGATATGGTATAGTGCCCGAACAGGACAATCCAGCCCCGGATGCACATCCCGTGGCCGGAGACGATCACAGCGACACGCATCTCACCGGTCATACGGGCGGTACGGATCAACAGAATGTTGCTTCCGATCTTCCACCCTGCTCAGGACGTGCCCAGGTCAACGAATGCATCGAGGAGGAGAGTTTTTTCCTGAATACATCGAACGGCTCGAACAGACTGACGAACGCCAGCCCTTCCGTGACTCCGAACCTCTTCTTGCCGATTAAACAGAAGTCCCTGGACAGCTCCTTCTGATTCAGGAAGCTGCCCAGGGACTCCATCCCTTTAACCTATCATCATTAATGGGTGCCAAACGCCCATCAGCACTACAACAGATATTATCAAAATGCTATCAGCGGTTGATCAGCCGTCTGTTGACAGGAAGATTCCAGAACTGTGGTTGTCCAAATAATGAAAACTCACTTCTTGGACATCTGATTCATGATTTTGGCAAACTGTTCTTTTGTCAGAATACTCTTTACTTCCTGAATGCACCTGAGATGGGTCATGGTGCCCTTTGTTTTCAGTGATGCAACCTGATCTACCAGTGCACTCAACTCATCGGCCGTTTTGCCAGCCAGCACTCCCTGCTTGACCTTGTCTTCAAGTGGAGGTAACTCCTTTTTTAACATATTAACCGCTTCCATATTTGCTTTCTGTACAGCAGAGAGTTTTTCTTTTTGTCCAGGGGTCAGGCCAAAATCCGGATCATCCCAATATTTCTTGATGGGCTTCATAAGATGTGGAAGCTTACCGCTGATAAGGAACAGAGATTGCAACTGTTTTTCACCTTTGTTTTGCTGCTGCATCATCTTGTCCCCGGAAGCAATCCCAGGTATGGCATAGGCTAAAACAAGAATCATAACAATCCATGAGAAAGTCTTACTCAACATAATACCCTCCTCCCTTCAGTTTCATTTTCCAAATTCGCCATGCTCAGGGCATGGCATCCAACACATGAATTGAACAAACGTTTAACTAACAACAACATACTCCTGGCACAAAAAAAATCAAGTCTGAGATGGACATACAAAACAAATACCAGGCAACTAGATGATGGCTCGACAACCACTGATCACTTGTCTGAAAGGCGAGGACAGCTCATGTCCTGAAGGCAGAACATTCTGACATCTATCGCTCCCTGTGCCGCCTTGACGCTATGCCCGGCGTTGGGCCTGGAAAAAGAGACAAAAAAAGGGGCGTGCAGAAGATCTGCACGCCCCTGAATGCGCGTGGTAGCGGGGGGCGGATTTGAACCACCGACCTTCGGGTTATGAGCCCGACGAGCTACCAGACTGCTCCACCCCGCGTCCGATAGAAGGTATAATAAAGTCTGAGCCCCCAAATGTCAAGGGGCGGAGGCCGGGCCGGTCAGCCTTTTTTCAGCACGGCCGCAATCTTTTCCCGTATTTCAGCGGGAAAGGGGGTCAGCCTTCCCTGGCGGTTGACGCAGGCGTGGTTGGTGAACCCCCGCACCAGGAGCTGCTCGCCCCTGTCCCGCATGCAGGTGATCCGGTAGGTGAACCGGCAGGAGACCTTTTTCAGCTCGCTCAGGCAGGTGGCGATGGTGAGTTCCTCGTCGTAGCGGGCCGGGGCCTTGAACCGGAGGTAGGTCTCGGTCACCGGCAGGATCAGGCCGGCCCGTTCCATCTCGCTGTAGGGCATGGCCCAGGCGCGCATCATCTCGGTCCGGCCTATCTCGAACAGCCGGAGATAGTTGGCGTTGTAGACCACGGCCGCCGCATCCGTATCGCCGTAGATGACCCGGTAGGTGGTGGTGAAAACCGGTTCACGCAGCCTGAGGTCCAGGGCGGCCACGGTCAGCTCCTGCCGAGAAAACGGTGGAAAAATTCCGGGCCGCTCTCCAGGGCCGGCCCGCCCCGCTCCACGGCCGCGGCAACTTCTGCCTCGCTGTAGGGACGGCCGGAAGGCCGGGCCACGCCGCGGGAGTCGTACAGCACCAGGGGCACCGGCCAGGACTCGTGGGTGCGGCGTTCCAGGGGGGTGTAGTGATCCATGGTGACCACCAGCCGGAACGGCTCCCGCCGCTCTTCCATGCCGGTGAGGATGGGGCCGACGATCCGGGCATCGAAATCCTCGATGGCCCGCACCTTGTCCTCCAGGCTGCCCTGGTGGCCGGCCTCGTCCGGGGCCTCCACGTGGACCACCACCAGGTCGTCACCGGCCAGGGCCGCCAGGGCCGCGGCCGCCTTGCCCGCATAGTTGGTGTCCAGGTAGCCGGTGGCTCCCTCCACCTCCACGACCCGCAGGCCGAGGCAGACCGCCAGCCCCTTGAGCAGGTCAACGGCCGAAATGAGGCTGCCCCCGATCCCGTACCGCTGCCGCATGGGCTCCATGGCCGGGCTCTTCCCCTCGCCCCAGAGCCAGATGAAGTTGGCCGGCCGTTCTCCCCGGCGGCAACGGTCCCGGTTGACCGGATGCCCGGCCAGCACCTCGGCGGCCCGGTCCACCACCCGCGCCAGATGGGGAAACCTTGCATACTCCCGGTAGAAAGCGGTCACGTCCTGGTCCAGATGGTCGTGGGGCGGCACGGTGCGCAGGCCCTCCAGGCCGCCCCGGTGGACCAGCAGGTGGCGGTAGCTGACACCGGCATGGAACCGGACCCGATCCGAAGCGCACGCCTCGGCAATGGCCCGGACCAGGCGGTGGCTCTCCGGGGTGGAGATATGGCCGGCGCTGTAGTCGATCATGACGAGGCTGCCGTCCGCGCCGCGCTCCACGGTCACCAGGTTGCAGCGGAAGGCCAGGTCGTCCGGGCCGAGCCGCACGCCCATGGAGGCGGCCTCCAGGGGCGCCCTGCCCGTGTAGTACAGCTCCGGCTCGTAGCCGAGCAGGGACAGGTTGGCCACGTCGCTGCCCGGCGGGTAGCCCCGGGGCACGGTCCGGACCGTGAGCAGCTCCCCGCCGCGGGCCAGCCGGTCCATGAACGGCGTGGAGGCGGCCTCCAGCGGTGTCCTGCCGGCCAGCCGCTCCAGGGGGACATCCCCCATGCCGTCACCGATGAGCAGAATGTACTTCACCGTCCGCCCCGCCGGTTCAGGCGTCCTCTTCCAGGATGCGGATCTTCACCGTGGGCGCGGCCACCACCTCCAGGGCGTCGATCTCCCGGAGAGCGGCGCCCACCGCTGACTCCTGGGCCGAATGCGTCCGCATGACGATGGCCACCGGCCCGGACGCCTTCCGCCCCTTCTGGATGACCGACTCGATACTGATGCCGTAGCGGGCCAGCACCCCGGAGATGGTGGACAGGACACCGGGCTTGTCCTGGGCGGAGATGCGGAAATAGCAGGGACAGTAGAGTTCCTCCATGGGGGTGATCCGCCGGTCATGGATCTCGCCGGGAAGGTAGGAGAGGGACGGCACCCGGCCGATGCAGCCGGAGCGGATGTTCCGGGCGATATCCATGACGTCCGCGGCCACGGCCGAACCGGTGGGCACCTTGCCGGCACCCAGGCCGTAGAGGAGGACGTTGCCCACCGTGTCGCCGGTGAAGTGGATGGCGTTGTAGGCGCCGCTGATGGAGGCCAGCAGGTGTTGTTCCGGCACCATGGTGGGATGCACCCGGGCCTCCACGTGGTCGCCGTGATTGCGGCTGATGGCCAGCAGCTTGATCCGGCAGCCGAACTCGCGGGCGAACTCGATATCCACCGGCTCGATGCTGGAGATCCCCTCGGTGACGATCTCGTTGTGGGTGATGTTCATGCCATAGGCCATGGTCATGAGGATGGCCAGCTTGTGCGCCGTGTCGATGCCCTCGATGTCGTAGGTGGGATCGGCCTCGGCAAATCCCCGCTCCTGGGCCTCCCTGAGCACATCGGCAAAGGGAATGCCCTCGTCGGTCATCCGGGTGAGGATGTAGTTGGCCGTGCCGTTCATGATGCCCATGATGGAGAGGATGCGGTTGGCCACAAGCCCCTCCCTGAGGGCCTTGATCACCGGAATGCCGCCGCCGACACTGGCCTCGAAGCCCACCTCCACGCCCGCAGCGGCAGCGGCCGCGAAGATGGCCCCGCCCTCCAGGGAGAGGAGGGCCTTGTTGGCGGTGACCACGTGCTTGCCCGCGGCGATACTCTCCAGGATGAAGGTCTTTGCCGGTTCGATCCCCCCGATCAGCTCCACGATGATGTCGATATCCGGATCGGCGATCAGTTCCGCCGCGTCCCGGGTCAGGCGCACGTCGGCAAAGGGTTCCGGCAGCCTGTCGACATTGATATCCGCCACACCGGCCAGCCTGACCCGAAAGCCGCTGCGCCGCCTGAGCCTGTCCGCCTGGGAGAGGAGCACCTCTGCCAGGCCGCTGCCCACCGTACCGAAACCGATCAATCCTACCTGTATCTCGTCCATAACTCGCTCCAGCCGTGTCCGTGGATAGTGTCGCTGTCGACTGTACCGTTTTACCGCAGACTTCTACCCTCTTTGCCGGAACTTGTCAAAAACATTACTCCTCTATTTTTCATGGCACAAAAGCGGGAGCTGCGCTATAGTGGCAGCGGCAATGAGGAGTCATTCAGGGGCAGGATGGAATGATTCCTGCATACAATTCAGCAAGTTACAACGTCGCCTCTTCAACTTCCACGCAACAAGGAGACAGATATGAACATTCTTGCATTTGGACCGAACGGCAGCGGCAAGGGAACCCAGGGGGCCATCGTGAAGGAGAAATACGGCCTGGACCACATCGAGTCCGGGGCCATCTTCCGCGAGCACATCAAGGGCGGCACCGAACTGGGCAAGAAGGCCAAGGAATACATCGACCGCGGCGACCTGGTGCCCGACGACATCACCATTCCCATGGTCCTGGAGACGCTGGAGAAATCCAAGGACAAGGGATGGCTCCTGGACGGTTTCCCGCGCTCCCTGGCCCAGGCCGAGGCCCTGGACAAGGCGCTGGCCGAATCCGGCATGAAGCTCGACTACGTCATCGAGATCGTGCTCCCCAGAGAGGTGGCCAAGCTGCGCATCATGGGCCGCCGCCTCTGCGCCAACGACAACAACCATCCCAACCACATCGCCTTCGACGCCATCAAACCGGTGGAAAAGGACGGCAAGCTGGTCTGCAGGGTCTGCGGGGGCGAACTCTCCACCCGGGCCGACGACCAGGACGAGGATGCCATCAACAAGCGGCACGACATCTATTACGACGAGACCACCGGCACCATGGCGGCGGTGAACTATTTCAAGAACAAGGGGGATGTCAAGGTGATCTCCGTGGACGGCCAGCCGAGCATCAAGGAAGTCTCCGAGGCCATCCTGAAAGAGCTTCCCTGACCCGGCCGGTTTTCGGCAGTGAACAGCGTTTCCGTCCCGCCTGCGGAAACGCTGTTTTTCTTTCCACCGGCACCGCCGGCAGCCGTAACGGCGCAAGACGACCAATCAACAGCCACGCGACCATGTCCCACGACGACGCCAGACGCGCCCTCATGCTCTCCAGGCTGCACCGATCCGTGGAGGCCAAGGAAGAGTTTGTCCGCCAGGCCGGCGACCTGATCCTCGACCTGGCGGAGCGGATGATCACCGTGTTCCGGCAGGGCGGCAAACTGCTCATCTTCGGCAACGGCGGCAGCGCGGCCGATGCCCAGCACATGGCGGCCGAGCTGGTCAACCGGTTTCTCATCGACCGATCGCCCCTGCCGGCCGTTGCCCTGACCACGGACAGCTCCATTCTCACCGCCATCGGCAACGATTTTTCCTATGACGAGGTGTTCGTCAAGCAGGTGGAGGCCCTGGGCCGGGCCGGCGACATGGCCCTGGCCATCTCCACCTCGGGAAACTCCGCCAACGTGCTGCGGGCGGTCCGCCGGGCGGCCGGCATGGGGCTGGTCACGGCCGGGCTCACCGGCGGCAGCGGCGGCGGCCTGGCCGCATGCTGCGACATCTGCCTCACCGTGCCCGCCACGGCCACCCCGCATGTCCAGGAAGTCCATCTCTGGGTGGAGCATCTGCTCTGCGAGATCGTGGAACAGGAACTCTTTGCAGGACAAGCGCCATGACCATGCCCAGACCTCTCGATTTCAGCGGCCTCAACACCTACTCCGTCCATGACCGCCATTCCAAGGTGACCGTGGCCGACTTTGCCGCCCCGGTACGCGCCGGAATGAGCGTTGCCGAACTGCTGGCCGGGTTGCCCGCCCAGCTGGCCGGGAAGGACTTTCCAGAGCTGGCGCGCCGGATCGCCTCGGCGGTCCGCGACAGCCGGCCGGTGCTCGTCGGCATGGGCGCCCACGTGATCAAGGTGGGCCTCAACCCGGTCCTCGTCGAACTCATGCGGAAGGGGATCGTCTCGGCCATTGCCCTGAACGGGGCCGGCATCATCCACGACTGCGAGATCGCCATGGTGGGCCGCACCTCGGAGGAGGTGGCCGACGTCCTCGGCGGCGGGGCGTTCGGCGCGGCCAGGGAAACCGGCGAGGTCCTGAACCGGGCCATCGGGGAGGGCGCCCGGGACGGCATCGGCCTCGGCCGGGCCGTGGGCAGGGCCCTGCTGGAGGCGAATTTTCCCTACAACGACCAGAGCCTGCTGGCCCAGGCCTGCCGGTTCGACATCCCGGTCACCGTGCACGTGGCCGTGGGCACCGACATCATCCACATCCATCCGTCGGCGGACGGCGCGGCCATCGGCCAGACCAGCCACCACGACTTCCGGCTGTTCTGTTCCCTGGTGAGCGGCCTGGAACAGGGCGTCTACCTCAACATCGGCTCGGCCGTCCTCCTGCCCGAGGTGTTTCTCAAGGCCATCACCGTGGTGCGCAACCTGGGACACCAGGTGCGGGACTTCACCACGGCCAACTTCGATTTCATCCGTCACTACCGGCCGGCCACCAACGTGGTCCACCGGCCCACCCTGGAAGGCGGCCGGGGATTCAACTTCACCGGCCACCACGAGCTGATGATTCCGCTCCTGGCGGCGGCCGTGCTGGACGAACTGGAAAAAACAGAGTAAAAGGGCACCGGCAGAAGCGATGGAACAAGCACCCCTATCTATTGGACAGCGACCATGAGAGAGCATATCCGTATCGGCACCCGGGCCAGCCTCCTGGCCGTCACCCAGTCGACCTGGGTCGGGAAACAGATCGAGGCCAGGTACCCGGGAACCAGCGTGGAGCTGGTGAAGATCAAGACCAAGGGCGACAAGATCCTCGACGTTCCGCTGGCCAAGGTCGGCGGCAAGGGACTGTTCGTCAAGGAGATCGAGGACGCCCTCCTGGACGGGCGGGTGGACCTGGCCGTCCATTCCATGAAGGACGTGCCCGCCGAGCTGCCCGGGGGATTGCACGTGGCCATCATCCCGCCCCGGGAAGTACCCCGCGACGCCTTTCTCTCTGTCCGCTACCAGGGACTTGCCGACCTGCCCGGCGGGGCCACCGTCGGCACCTCCAGCCTGCGGCGCAAGGCCCAGCTGGCCGCCTTGCGGCCCGACCTGCGGATCGGGGACCTGCGCGGCAACCTGGACACCAGGCTGCGCAAACTGGACGAGGGCCGCTACGACGCCATCATCCTGGCCGCCGCCGGCCTGAACCGGCTGGGACTGGAGGAACGGATCACCACCCTGTTTTCCCCGGACGAGATGCTGCCGGCCATCGGCCAGGGCGCCCTGGGGATCGAGCTGCGCAAGGACGACACGGAACTGCTGGAGATGCTCGCCTTTCTCCATGACCGGGACACCGCGGTCCCGGTGGCTGCGGAGCGGGCCTTCCTCCTTCGCCTGGAGGGTGGCTGTCAGGTGCCCATCGGCGGCCATGCGACCACCGACGGCACCACCGTCACCCTGACCGGCCTGATCGCCAGTGTCGACGGGACCACCATGCTCAGGGAGCAGCTCACCGGCCCGGCCGGGGAGGCTGAGGAGACCGGCCGCCGGCTGGCCGAGGTGCTCCTGGCCCAGGGCGGCAGGAAGATCCTCGATGACGTCTACCGGGCCGGAACGTGATGAAGAAACAGAAGAACAGCAGGGGCAAGGTCTACCTGGTCGGCGCCGGTCCCGGAGATCCCGGCCTGATCACCCTGCGGGGAAAATACCTGCTCGAACGGGCCGAGGTGGTGGTCTACGACTACCTGGCCAGCAAAAAACTGCTGCGGCACGTGCCTGAAGAGGCCACCCTCATCTATGCCGGCAAGAAGGGAGGCGGCCTGCACGCCTTCACCCAGGAGGAGATCAACCGCATCCTGATCCGGCACGGCAGGGAGGGGAAGATGGTCGTCCGCCTCAAGGGCGGCGACCCGTTCATCTTCGGCCGCGGGGCCGAGGAGATCGAGGAACTGGTGGCGGCCGGCATCGACTTCGAGGTCGTGCCCGGCGTCACCTCGGCCACAGCCGCGGCCACCTATGCCGGCATCCCCATCACCCATCGCGAGTACACCGCCTCGGTGGCCTTTGTCACCGGTCACGAGGCGCCGGGCAAGAAGGAGTCCAACATCGCCTGGGACAAGCTGGCCACCGGCGCCGGGACCATCGTGGTCTACATGGGCATCAAAAACCTGCCGGTCATCACCCGGAAACTCATCGAGCACGGCCGGGATCCCGACACCCCGGTGGCCGTGGTCCGCTGGGCCTCCACGCCGGAGCAGCATTCCGTGGAGGGCACCCTGGAGAACATCACCACCGTTGTCCGGGAGGCGGGCATCAGGCCGCCGGCCCTGGTCATCATCGGCGAGGTGGTCAGGCTGCGGAACAGTATCGACTGGTACGAGCGGCGGCCCCTGTTCGGAAAAAAGGTGGTGGTCACCAGGACCAGGGAACAGGCCAGCGAACTGGTCGCCCGCCTGGAGGAGTACGGCGCCGACTGCCTGGAATACTCCACCATCCACATCGAACCGGTGGAGGATTACCGCATCCTGGACGCAGCCCTGGAGGAGATGGATACCTTTTCCTGGATTCTCTTCACCAGCCTGAACGCCATCACCTACTTCTTCCGGCGGCTCTACGGGACCGGCCGCGACGTGCGCCATCTCGGCGGGCTCAGGATTGCGGCCGTGGGACGGACAACGGCCAGGGCGCTGCGCGAACACGGCCTGCAGGCCGATCTGCTCCCGGAAAAGTTCACCGGCGAGGACCTGGGCAGGGCCCTGATCCGCGAAGGGGTGCGCGGCCGGAAGATCCTCCTTCCCAGGGCGCTCAAGGCCCTCAACACCCTGCCGGAGATGCTGGCCGACCATGGCGCCGAGGTGGTGATCGCCCCGGTCTATCGCAATGTCCCGCCTGCCGGCCCCCGGGACGAGCTCCGCCGGAGGTTGGAAAGCGGCGAGATCGACGTGGTCACCTTTACCAGCTCCTCCACGGTGACCAACTTCCTCACCATGGTGGGAGCGGAATCGGCAGAGGAACTGCACCGCCTGCTCCGGGACGTCAGGCTGGTGGCCATCGGCCCGGTAACGGCGGAAACCATACGGAAAAGCGGTCTCCAGGTGGATATTCAGCCGGAGACTTACACCATCCCGGATATGGTCGATGCCATTGTCAATTTCTACCGGGACGGCGGAGACTGAGGCTGTCCCCTACCCCCTGCAGCTGCGGCTGGACCTGCCCCGGAAGAACAGGGGCCGGAACGAGCCGGAATCCGGCCGGGAAACGGATGCCGAAAACGACGAGGTGCTGACCTGCGCCCGCTGCAGCGCCCCCATCACCCTGCAGCGGTTCAGCATCCCGGTCAACGGCCGGCACGAGCACGCCTTTTTCAACCCGGCCGGCATAGCCTTCGAGATCCGCTGCTTCAGGCGGGCACCGGGCGGCATGATCCAGGGCGAGGCCACCAGCCGCTTCACCTGGTTTGCCGGCTATACCTGGCAGTACTGCCTCTGCCGCAGCTGTTCCACCCACCTGGGCTGGTTCTTCAACTCGGCGACGGACTCCTTTTTCGGGCTGATCTGCAACAGGATCGTCTGAAGGGCCGCGGCCACAGGTCCAGGCCTCAGCAGGAGAGGCCGTCCCGATGCCGAAAGAGGTCCAGCCGCCTGCGGATGGTCTCGATTCCCTCGAGGCGGAACCCGGCAATGGTGCGCCGATAGGCTGGCAGGTCGGCCAGCATGCCGGTGAGTTGTTCCCTGAACCGCTCAGGAGTCAGCTCGGACCAGGGGATGCAGTCGATGAGCCCCTGGGCCTTGAAGGCCCGGGCCCGGATGAGCTGCTCCCGGCGGGGGGTTTCCCGGGGGATGATGAGGGAGGGCGTGCCCTGGCTGAGGATCTCGCAGAGGGTGTTGTACCCCCCCATGGAGACGACAAGATCGGCGGCTGCAAAGGCCTCCTCCATCCTGGGATAGAAGGGACGGACCTTGATGCCGAAACGGCGGCCCCTCCGGCTCAGCTCCCGCCGGTATTTTTTCGGCATGAACGGCCCGGTGATCAGGACGCTGCGCACGCCCTCCAGGCCGTACTGCTCATGCATGGCCAGGTAGGCGTCCATCATCCCGTAGCCGTCGCCGCCGCCGCCGGTGGTCAGGACGATCATCCGCTCGCCGGGCCGGACACAGAACTGCCTCCTGGCCGAGGCCGCCTGCCCGGCCGAGACCACCTTTCTGGCCAGGTAGCCGGTGTAGACCACCTTCTCCTCCACCTGTTCCGGAATGCTGTACTCGCGCACCGCATCGTAGATGTCCCGCCTGCCGTATATCCAGATCTCGGAATAGAGCTCGTCCAGGCAGCGGTAGACGTTCTTGTGCCGCCAGTCCCGGCAGACCGTCTCCCGGTCGTCCATGATATCCCGCAGCCCCAGGATGGTACGCGTCCGGCGGTGGTGATGCCGGAGCCATTCCAGGGTGGGCAGGACCTCCCGCTTCAGCCCCAGGGGCTCCTTGTCCACGATGAACAGGTCCGGCTGAAACGACCTGGCCGTGGCCAGGATGATGGACTTGCGGATACCGAGGGCGTGTTCCGGGTCGATGCGGATGGACAGGGAGCGATACTCCTCGTTGGTCTTCTTGATCATCCCGGGAATGCGCACAAAGTCCACATTCTGGGGAAAGGAGAACCGGCCGGCTATGGGCGAGCCGGTGAGGATGAGGACATTGACGTCGTCTGCCCGCAGGTGTGCGGCTATGGCCATGCTCCGGCGGATATGGCCAAGGCCGTACGTGTCGTGGGAGTACATCAGAATATTGTATAGGGTGTTGTCTCCCATGCCCTGCCAAGATATTCCTGCAGACTGAACCGTTTTTTCTCCACCAGGGCCCGGAGCTCGGCCGGGCTCAGGTCCCTGCGGTCGGCTATCTTCCTGGCCGGCACCCCGGCCCAGATCTCGTAGGGTCCGGGATTCCTGGTCAGGACCGCCCCCGCGCCAACCACCACCCCGTCAGGGATCTCGGTCACCTGGTAGAGGACAATGACGTTTTCGTGTATCCAGACGTCCGCGCCGATGTACTTGTCCTGCCAGACCACCCCCAGCCGCTCCTGCTGCCGCAGCAGCGGTCCCCGGCCCTCGTGGATATGGTCATGGGTGTAGATCCGGCTCCGGGCGCCGATCATGCACCAGGGACCGATGTGGATGTTCCCCGTGCAATCGAGGATGGAAAACCTGCTGATACAGATGTTGGTCTCACACCCTGGCGTGGTGAAGGCCTCCGGCGAGATGTAGAGCTTCCCCCGGTGCACGTTGCCGTGCGGCCTCCGCCTGGCCTTTTTCAGCGCTGCCCGTAACTCGGCCATGCTCTGGGTCGCTGCCTCGAATTCCATTGCCGGCTCCCGGATTCCCCCTGTGCGATTTTCCTTTCAGGACAAAGAACATGACAGTCCCGTGAACATGCAACCTACCCGCTGCCCCGTTTTCAGGCAATAAAAATTCAGGTTCCCGGAGCGCGGAAACAGATGACGGATCTCCATGGATGTCGTAGACTCTATGCGTGCAATGAAAATCCATGTTTTCTGCAGGTGAGGAACGACGCCATGACCATCACGAAACAGATCCTGGTGCTCGTGTTCCTGCTGCTGCCGGCCGGATGCGGCCTGAAGGCGGGAATGGACCAGGCACCCTTCAGCAGTGAGGTGGACCGGCTCTTCGAGTCTGCCACCCTCCTGCCCGATCATACCTATTACTTCATTGGCTCGGAGATGGACCCGGACGCGGTCATCGCCGTGGACAACCGGTTCCAGCTCAGGACCAGGGTCTGGTCCCGAGCCGAGGCGAACCGCAAGCTCCTTGAACAGTGGGCCTTTCAGGCCAGGACCTACCATGGCTGGTGGAACTGTCCCTACAGGGGCGTTGTCCTCCTGGCCGAGGACGGGCAAAAGGTGGGAGTAGGATACTCGAGATGGACCTTTTCCGTGGTCAGACGGGTAGGCCCGGGCACCATTGAGATCTATCCGCCGGTGGCCACGGGGCTGTGCATACGACAGGAACGGTTGGACGACCTCTAGGCTGAGCCGCAACGCCTTGCCGGACAGGGGGAAACGGCCGGACACAAAAAGTACAATTTTTTGTATTGCTTTTCTCTTTTTACATGGATAAGATAGAAACAAGTTCAAATCGAGTATATTCTGGCAGTGAACGAGATGAAACCCTATCTATCCGGCAAGAGTCCTGCTCTCTTCCCTATTCTTCTTCTGTGTTTCCTCATTACCCCGCCGACAGTCCGGGCCGGGGGACAGAACGAGGCCCTTCTCCAGGAAGAATGGGACAATGCCCTGTCCAGCCTGCTGCTGGCTGCAGGCATGTACGGCCTGGGAGAACAGCAGCAGGGCATGCGCCTGGGACTGGAGGACAACCGCAACAGCGAGCTGTTCCATACACTCAGCAACGGAATGCCGCTGGAGGACCAGAGCATCACCTTCTCCTACAGCGGCTCGTCCGGCCGGCTGGACTTTTCCGCCGGCTACATCTTCACCTCGGATCCGGCAGGCGACGATGCAGCCACCATCCTGCTCGATCCCGAGGTTTCAGGGTTCAAGACCTTTGACGGCTCCACTCCCTGGTTCGTCTCCCTGGATTTCTCCAGGTCGTTCCAGCTCAATGACAGCTTTTCGCTGGGCATCGGCTCCCGGGCCATGCTGATGAAAAATCCCTTTGGGGAGGGGAGCGACAGGATCTACTCTCTACATTTCGACCTGCCCCTGTCCTACCGGGATATCTTCACCATTACCCCGCAGCTGCAGTGGTCGCGTCCCGTGAACGACGGAGAGTCCGACCAGCAGTACCGGAGCCTGTATTCATCCCACCCGGAAAAGGACACCTTTTTCGGCGGCATGTCCATCAGCTTTTCCTACTGATCGCTGCCCATCACCTGTCACCCGGACAGGCGGTATTGGACTTTCCCCACTCTCCACGCTGGTGTGAAGGTGTGCCCTCAGGGTTTCCATGACCTTCGCCGACCTGCTCTGCTGCAGGCAGAAATTGAACTCCCACCACCCTCTCTTGCCTCGCCAACTGTTGACATTCGGATGTAGGCAGGGTATCGCTACATGGTGTCGCCTGTCCTCTCCGCCACAGGGATCTCCTGGCGAATGCCTTGACCAATCGGGTGCCTGTTCGAAACCTGGTGGACGAGACAGCACACCGCAATCATATGCCGAATCTTGCCGGGACAACCTGTTCGGCACGGCGCAGAGAGCGGACGAAAAGGAAAAGGAAACCGTTCGAGGTGCCCTTGTGATAACCAGACAAAGATGGAGCAATACGGCGTGAAAAACCGGCAGATCAATTTCTGCAGCAGGAACATGACCAGCTTCTGCAGCCTGTTTCTGGCAGGAATCATTCTTTCCACAGTTGTTCTTTTCCGGCCTGTGCCCGCACCGGCCCGCCAGGCCAGGGAGACGATCATCTTCCTGCCCTTTGCCGTGGGACCGGGTGCCGGCGATCTCGCCTATCTTGGCAGCGGCCTGACCAGCATGCTGGCCACCCGGGTGGCATCCCGTTCGGAAACCGTTGCCCAGTACCAGAACCGGACCACCCGGCAACTGAAGGCCCTCCTCCAGGAGGGACGGCAGAAGGAAATTGCCGCCATGCTGAAGCGGTCCGGAGCCTCCTATCTCATTGTCAGCTCGCTGGACCGGGAGAAGGATCACTACCTGCTTACCAGTTACGTCTTCAGCCGCAAGCAGGCCAAACCCTACGTGCTGAGCAGACCGGTCCCCGATCCCGACCAGATCGTTCCGGTCATTGACCGGTTCGCCTGGGACATCGTGACCGCGGTTTTTGGTAAAAAGGCTCCGGCAGTTCAGCAGGATACCGGCTCCGTGGCCGATGGCGGAAAAGGGGTTGCCGCCTTTCAGACCGCCCATCCGGAACGGGCCTACCGGCAGGGACTGTATACCGATACCGGTCTGAGTCTGACAGGTGAAGGGGTGTCGCTGGTTGCCTCCTACCGAAGTAAAAAAATACCCTTTTCTGTTCAGGCCATGGATGCGGCCGATATCGATGGAGACGGAACTGCCGAGATCGCCCTGGCATCCAACACGGAGCTGCTCATCTATCAGTTCAAAGAAGAGCACTTCAAAAAACTGGCCACTATTTCGCTGGAGAGGGGATACCTGCGGGTCCACGCCCTGCACCTGGCCGACCTGGACGGCAATGGCACGGCAGAGATCTACATCAGTGCCAGCAACGGTGACACGCCCGCCTCCATGGTCCTGACCTGGGAGAGGCGGCAGGCCCGTTTTCTCCACCGCGACGTCCCCTACTACATCAGGCCGGAAGTCCTGCCCAATGGCACGGCAGCACTCCTGGGCCAACCTGCCGGCAGCACCGGACCACTGGGTGACACCATCTACCGGCTGGTTCCTGACCGGGCAGGAAGGTATGTCAGGCAGGAGAAGATCACCCTTCCGGCCGGACTCAACATCTTTGACTTCATCCGCACCGATCTCGACGGTGACGGCCGGCTGGAGACCGTGGCCATCGATACCGGCAATCACCTGCAGGTTTTCGATTCCAAGGGGGAAAAGATCTGGCAGAGCGCGGTGACCTATTGCGCGGGCAACAATTATTTCGGCACCCTGAGCAGTACCAGGGAGGCAGGCAGACGGACCTATATCCCGACGCCGCTCATCGGCCGGGATCTCGACCGGGACGGCGGCATGGAGATCATTGTCGGCCGCAACCGGCTGGCCACTTTTCCCTACTTCAAACGGCTGCGCTACTTCGAGGGCAGCTCTGTGGTCGCCCTGACCTGGAAGGACCGGCAGCTGACCCCGGCCTGGGAGACGCGGCGGCTCGCCGGCACCACGCCCGGCTACCAGGTCCTGCGCACCGGGGACGACCAGGACACGGTGCAGCTCGTTTTCGCGGAAATCGAAACAGGTTCCCCATTTTTTTTCTGGGAATCCGACACCTGCAGGCTCCACCTGCTCCAGTTCGGAAAATCAGTATCCTCCATGTCAGAACGGCCATCCTCTACGCAGTAAAAATAATTGTACACGGGTAAAAAAAACTTGACTTGGAAAGGCGCCCGCAATAATATCAGGTTAATGTTCCAGGTTTAGCAGTGTACCTGTCTTCAGGGAAGGCAGGGTGGCTCAAAAAAAAAACTGAAAGGAGAAAAAATGAAGAAAGTACTTGCTGCAGGTGCTGCACTGATGCTGGTTGGCTCGATCGCCTCTGCCGCCTATGCCGAGGTGAATCTGAGCGGAGATGCCCGTGCCCGGTACATCTACAAGGACAAATATGATTTCGGCAACTCGGATCAGGATGCAATGGACTACTTTGACTCCCGTATCCGTGTGAAAGTCGAGGCCAAGGCCAAGGGCGGCGCCTTCATGAAGGCCAGGATGCGTTTCGATGACATCAAGTGGGATGGCCAGGGATGGGGAGCCTACAAGGAAGACAAGAATGTCTGGGTCGACTATGCCTTTATCGGCGCTCCCATGGGACCGATCACGCTCTCTGCAGGTCGGATGCCGGCCAACTTCTCCAAATTCTTTGCCTGGGACGGTCGTCCGAGCCGTGTCAAGATAGACTACAAGAATGGCGGCTTCCGGCTGATCGGTTTCTATGACATCAAGGACGAGTTCGTCAACGCCAATGATGATCTGGAAGACAACGACTTCACCCAGATCGGTATCGTCAGTGCCCTGAAGATCAACGATTCCTGGTCTGGCAAGGTATGGCTGGGCTACCAGAATGACGACCGCGAATACACCGGAGAGGTGGACGATGCCGGCAACGCCATCAGGCGCTCCGGTGATGCCAGTGGGTTCAAGGGTGCCATTCAGCTCAACGGCAAGATCGGCACCATCGCCATCGAGGGTGGGGCTGCCTACAAGGATGCCGACGCCCAGGGAACCGCAGATGACGGCTTTGGTGGCTATGCCCAGGTCGGCATGAAACTGGGCGCCTTCACCCCGGCACTCCAGGTCGGTTTCACCAAGGACGGCTATGTGGCAGACAACGACTTCGGGTTTATCATGATCGGTGCTGCCGAGCCCATTACCGCTATCAACAATGTGGGGAACAAGCTTGGCGATACCCAGTGGGCCGCCCTCATCGCCAAGGCTACGGTCAGCGAGAATTTCAAGCTGGCCGCCAACCTGGTGTACTATGATATCGACATTGATACAGACGGCGTAGATGTCCGCGGTGTCATGGATGCCATCGAGATCTCCGGATCCGGTACCTACACCATCTCCGAGGGCGCAGACTTCACCGTCAAGGCCGGTTACCTGTCACCCAGCTACGATGGTCGCCTGGATTCCGCCGGTGTCCAGGATGATGGAGCCTTTGGCGCCTATGCCCGTCTGGCCATCAAGTTCTAAGGTTCTGAACGCCTGAACCAGAGAACGACTCAAGTACGGCAAAAAACGGACCCTCGACCAGGGTCCGTTTTTTTTTGCCAATGTTCCATGAGGTGCCTATCCCTTCCCCCCGGCTTGCTGTCCAGGGCCGGACTCGGCCTGGTTCTCCTCCTCTTTGCCTGCCTGCTCCCCTCCTTCTGCGGCAGTGTAACCATGCAGGACGCGGTGAACAGCGACAGCGAACAGGCTGGAGAGCAAGCCGAGAAAAAGCTGGAACAGAACATAGCCAACCTCGTCTTCTACCTGGATGAACTGGCCAGGGAACAGATCGAGGTGCAGGCCAGGCTCAACCGGTTCCAATCTCCTGAATCAATCCGGAAGACCCTGTCCGCACTGACCGAAGAGTTCGAGAAACTCTCCTGGGAGGTCATGATGATGCAGACAGATCCGGACCCCAACTACAGCCGGCTTTCCGAAATCCAGACCCTGCTCAATCACCAGCGCAACAGCCTGGCTGACCTGGAAAAACCGCTTCTGAACGCCATAAGGGAACTGGATGGGTACGACCGGCAGTGGACTAAGCGAAAAAAACGGCTCAACGGTTGGGTCGACCGGGTCGGTATGAATCCCTCCTTTTCGGCCATGGAGCAGGCGGTAGACAATGGCCGGCAGAACATCGACAATCTCCTCCAGCAGATCCGGACCAGCTGGGCAAGGCGATCAGCGAGGTGGGCAGCGTCCTGGAGATCCTGCTGGCCTGCGCCGAAGACAACCCCATGGTCCTCAGCCAACCGCGGCCGGTAGCCCTCTTTGTCGGTTTTGGCGACAGTTCCCTGAACTTCGAGCTTCAGGTCTGGATAGAAGATTTTTCCGACCACCTGGAAGTGCTCAGCGGTCTGAACCAGGACATCGAGTATGAATTCCAGCAAGCAGGCATCGAGATCCCCTTTCCCCAGGCTGACCTGCACCTGCGCTCCGTGGACTCGGCCGCCGCGGCAAGCCTGGGCACTGCCCTGGCCAGGAACGGCAGGGCGTCCCGGCCGCGGTCCGGCCGGGACGCTGACTGAAAATGGCTACTGTTTCGGCGCTTCCTGCGTGGTGGTTGCGGCATCCGCCGGTTTGTCGTCCTGCTTGCGGCGGCGGACCAGCTTTTCCCGCTTCAGGTCCTTGAGCGGGTTGACCTGCCAGGACTCCACCTTGAAGTAGAGATCGTTGTCTGAAACCTTGAGGACCAGGTAGCCCTCCTTTTCCGGTTCCGAAAAGACATAGGTCCGTTTCTTCTCCTCGTCCGTCTGGACCTCGATCGTCAGCACAGGACTGTCCTGCCTGTATTCCGGCTTGTTTTCCCGGCCCAGGATTGCCCGTACCTCCAGGGTGGCCACCCTGTCCACCACCTTGTCCACCTCGGCCTGGATGGACTCCTCTTCCTCGGCCAGTCCATCGACGGTCATGGTATCGCCCTTGCGCACCAGGGTCACGGCAGGCAATTCCATGCGCTGGATCCGCTTGCTGTCCAGGGCCAGGATCTTCTTGTCCAGCCAGTCTTCCGGCCGCACACCGGCCTCGTAACTGGCGAACCGGACCGCCAGTACCTCGCTGGAACCCGGCAACCGGACGTGGACCTTGCGGAATCCCGGCGAAGTGCCCACAAAGAGCTCGCCCACCTGATTGGCACCGCTGAACAGGGTGATGTGCCGCTCAAAGGTCTCCTCGCTGACCCTGAACCGATCGGCCGCCTCTTTGGTGGTGGCCACGGGCAGCCCCTTTTTCAGACCGGCCAACTTGTCCAGGAATGCCTGGACATTTTTCCGGTCAGCCGCAGCCCCGTAATAGTCTGGCAGCAACCAGCTGCTGTCCTTTTTCTCCAGTACCACCCTGGCGTCGCCACTTCCCTGGATGACGATCCGATCCACACCATGGGTGTCAACGTTCAACAATGATTCTTCCGGAGTAAAGGGGGCTAGCTGCTGCCGGTTCATGTTCAGGCCGATGGCCGCCCCCACCTGGACGAGCAGGAGTATTGCCAGAAAAATGGTCCATTTCTTCATGGTTATGCCCTCCCTGTTGCAAGAATCCGCTCATACCTTCCAGCGGCCCGGGCAGCGACCGCCCTCTTCACGACCCAGACCAGAAACAGGCCGAGAAGCGCCAGGAAATAGTTGCAGTATTCCCAGAACATCTGGGCCTTCCTGTCCAGCGGATCCAGGGTGCGGGCAAAATGGCTGCGCCCCCGGATCGCCAGCAGGCCCTGGTCCTCCAGGGACCAGTCCACGCAGTTGTTCATCAGCTGGACAGGCGCCAGGTAGCGGGTGTGGAGCACACTGGAGGTGAGCCCCAGGGCCACATCGGTCAGAAAGGTGTTGGAACTGAACAGCATGATCCTGGCCGACTCCGGAGAACGTTCCACTATCCGGCTGATCACCGGCTTTTCCTCTTCCTGCTTCGTGTCCGCCTTGTCGTCCTGTTTGTCGTTCTCTCCCTCGTTCTTCTCCTTCTTGTCCTTGCTTTCTTCCAGGATGGGATTGGGCTTGTCCTTGAACCAGGAGGTGAAGACACCTTCCACGACCACGCCCAGGAGCTTGGATTCCTGCTTGTCGCCGACCTGGAATCCCATCTTGCCATACCGGCGGAAGTCAGGCTGGATATTGAGGGAATCCGAGGTCCAGGATCGGGGTGAACTCCTGAGCAGCCGGATGACCCGCCGGTCCCTGTTCTTTTCCTGGTCCACCACGATGGGCGAGGCCCAGTTCATGGTCAGTTGGCTGATACCGGCCAGGATACCGCTGTCCAGGTCCATGCCGTCGGTACGGATATCCACGAAATAGGGATAGTTGACCAACTGGGTCTCGCGAACCGTGAACATGCCGACCTTCCGCTCCGTGGGAATGGGAAAGGCGGAGTTCTGCTCGTCCAGGACCATGGTCTCCTCCAGGGTGATGCCGTGGTGGGCCAGCCAGTCCTCCAGGCCCGAGGTGTGTTTCCTGGGGGCCAGCCGCCCCTGAAGGGCCACGTCAAAGGGAGCGGTGGCAATGGCCACCGTGCCGCCCTGCATGAGAAACTGGTCAACGGCAAACAGCTGTTTTTTGTTCAAATTTTCCGGAGACGCCAGGAGAAGGAAATCCGCGTCAGCCGGTACCCGGCCATCTTTGAGATCCGCATCCACCACGGCATGTTCCTCCCCCAGCTTGTCCCGCAGGAAGTCAAACCGTTTACCGGAGCCCATCATGCCGAACTGGGGCATGGGCGGCGTCGCCGGTGGCGTATGGAGGGCCACGGTCTTCAGGAACCCCTTGGAGAACCGCTTCAGGGCCGCATCCATATCCCGTTTGAGCGCATCCCTGGAGAAATCGGCAGGCAGGGGCACCTGGACCACCCGGCCGTCATTCTCCATGGTCAGGTAGAACCAGAAGGTACGGGTATCGAAGAGACTGGCCGCCATGGGCCGAAACCCGTACTTGCTGCCGATTTCCTTGGCCACCTTGCCGTCACCTGCGTCCGGGTCGATCATCTGGAAGCTGACCCGTCCGCCGGCCTGCTTGTTCATCTCCTCCACCAGGCCGGGAAGCTCGCCGGCCAGCTTGGCCAGCGGCTCCGGCAACCTGTCTTTCGGTGAGATATAGCCGGTGATGGCGATGGGACCGCTGATATTGGCAAACAGGTTGCCGCTGCCCTGGTAACTGTAGAGTACCTTCTTGATGGCCCGGGTGATGTCGTATTCCGGATTGCGGAGATCCACGTCCAGGTCCCGCTCACCCCGCGCCTTGACCTCGATGAGATCGCGGAACCCCAGGGTTTCGAACTGGTCGCCGTAGAGCACCAGGATATCGAAGTAGGAGTTGGTCACCGAGGCCTGGTACTTGGAGGTGGTTTCGAAGGGGATGGGCCGGATGCCGTATTTCTGGCCGGCCTCCTGTTCCAGCTCCGGGTTCTCCAGGGGATCGATGAACTCCACCCGGACCCTGCCCTTACCGGCGACCTGGTACTCCTTGAGCAGATCCCGCAGCCTGGGGACCAGGGGGGCAAGCAGGGGATGGGTCTGGGCGGAGAAGTATCCCCGGATGAGCAGCGGTTCGCGCAGCTGGGCCAGGTAGTTGCGGCTGGCCTCGGAAAGGGAATAGATCCTGCCGCTGGTCACGTCGGCGCGCAACCTATTGATCGGCGCGAGCCAGAAGTTGGCTGCCAAAAAATTGAGAACCAGGAGCGTGGTGACCAGCCGCCAGGTCCTGTGATGCCTGTTGCTGGCATTGCCGGCCCAGCGGATACGCTCCAGGCTGTAGATGTTCAGGCTGAGGAACACGCCCACCAGGGCGGCATAGTAATAGAGATCCCGCAGGTCGATGATTCCCCGGGTGATGGCGTCAAAGCGGGAACCGGTTCCCAAAAGGTGGAGGATCTCGGTGCCCCGGTTGCCGAAAAACCCGGTCAGGATATCCGAGCCGATCAGGTAGAGGGCTGCACAGGCCAGAACCGAGCCGATCAGGCTGATGATCTGGTTGTCGGAACGGACACTGACAAAGAGGCCGATGGCCAGGTAGGCTGCGGCAAGAAAAAAGGTGGCCAGGTAGCCGCCAAGGACCGGTCCCCAGTCCAGGGGACCGAGGAAACTGACCGTGATCACCAGGGGAAGGGTCAGGACAAGCGCCACCCCCACCAGGGCCAGGCAGGCCAGGAACTTGCCCACCACCAGGGCCAGGGAGCTCACCGGCGCGGTGAGCAGGATTTCCAGGGTGCCGCCGCGTCGCTCCTCTGCCCAGGAACGCATGGTGATCGCCGAGCAGAGGAAGATGAGCAAAACAGGCATCCAGTCGAACAGCGGCCGGACATCGGCGATGTTTCGGGCGAAGAAGGTTTCGATCCAGAAAAAGATGAACAGAGTGACGGCCAGAAAGGTGCCGAAAAAGATGAAGGCAACCGGGGTTGCGAAAAAGGCGGCAAACTCCTTCCGGGCTATTCGGAGAACAGTCTGCATGATCAGGCCCTCCCTTCAGCTGCGGTAATGTTGCCAAATATCGTTTCCAGGTCCTGCTGCTGCGGACGCAGTTCGTACAATTGGTGACCGGACTCGAGAATCGCCGAGGCCACCCGGGCGGCCACCTGGTCGCGGTTGGCCGGAACAGCGATACGAAGGCTATAACAGAAATCCCGACCTTGGCTGCCACACCGCTCAACGTCGGCCACACCGCTGATCGATTCCAGCAGCGGACGGATGGCCTCTTCTTCACCATCGGTCACCACCACCAGGCTGTTGCTTTCCTGCAGCTCGTCCATGCGGGCATCCAGGGCGAGCCGGCCGGCCCGCATAATCAGCACCCGGGTGCAGACCGCCTGCACCTCCTGGAGAATATGGGTGGAGATGATAACGGTCGCCTCCTCGGCCAGGCTGGTGATGAGCTGCCGCATGTGCTGGATCTGGGTAGGGTCCAGGCCATTGGTCGGCTCGTCCAGGATCAGGATCTCCGGATGATGGAGCAGGGTCTGGGCCACCCCGACCCGCTGCCGGTATCCCCGTGACAGGGTGGCCACGGGCTGGAGGGCCTTGGGACCGAGCTCTGTACGCTCAACGGCCTCCCGGACGCGCTCTTCCCGCTCTGCCGGTGCGATGCCGTGCAGGGCAGCGGCATAGTCCAGATACTCCAGGACCGTCATCTCCGGGTATACAGGGCAGTTCTCCGGCAGGTAGCCGATCCTGCCCTGTATCTCCCGCAGATGTTCCTCGATCTCCAGGCCGGCTATCTCGATCCGCCCTCCGGTGGGCTCGAGATAGCCGGTGAGCATCTTCATGATCGTGGTCTTGCCGGCTCCGTTGTGGCCCAGCATACCGACGATCTCTCCCTTGCCGATGGCAAAGGAGACATCCTCGACAGCCACAAAGTCACCATACGTTCTTGTCAGGTTCTCAACTGTTATCATGATCACACTCCCTCAGTTGAACCAATGAACACACCGCGCCAGCACCAGAAACAGGCTGGAAACGTCCGCCACCGGCATCATCTGCTGCATGACCGGAAAGGATCGGGAAATGGGCAGACAAGAACTGCGAAAACCAGGGCACCGGAAAGATGAGCCCCGGGCGACCGGTCCTCCTGCGCTGGGGAAAGACAGCAGATATCCGGTGGAAATATTACAGAAAGGCACTATAAATCCTCACCGGTGCATTGACAAGGCGACCGCCCTGATTTTTTTTGCAGACCAACGCATTCCCCCTTGTCCTGACAGCGGGAACACTGTACATATATTGCATATGAACAGAACAAGCGGGGAACGTTCTATGAAACGCTGGCCAGTGAAAACATATCTTATTGTATTCGCGATAATATCAATTCTGACCTGCTCCCAGGCGACCCAGGGCGGCCAGCGAGGCCGCTTCCAGGTCAATGCAGAGACAGTAACAGACAACCGCACCGGCCTGATGTGGGCCAGGCACGACAATGGTTCAGATATTGGCTGGGCAGAGGCGGAGCAGTACTGCCATGGTCTCAACCTGGGTGGATTTGCCGACTGGAGGATGCCGACCCAGGAGGAGCTTGCCAGCCTCTATGTGCCGGAATCGAGCGAGGACGGGGGGTTTGCAGTACCCGATCCGATCAGCCTGAGCGCCTGCTGTCTCTGGGCTGCGGACAGAAAGGGAGCCAAGGTGGCCAGCTTTGACTTCGATTACGGAAACAGGGACTGGGGATACCCGACTTCCACGGTGGATGCCCGGGTCCTGCCGGTCAGGGGCGGCAACGGTACCGGCACGGGGAAAGGCCGGTAGCCCTCTGTTTCCCGCACCCCTCAGGGATCGGCCACGGCCCGGACGTGAAAGGCCCTGTTCTTTGAGTCGATCATTACCGTACCGAACTGGAAATCCACGAACCAGGCCTCCCGGGCGTCCCGCTTGAAGGTTGTCGAGCTCCAATACTTTCCCGGGGCTGTGTTCGGAAAATAGTCGACCTCCCTGCCATCCCTGTCGATCCTCCTGATCCTGATGGCGCTCAGTTCGGAAACCGTGGGCAACCGCCAGGTGGAAAGGCCGCCCAGCTGCCGCCTGTTCAGGTCCCGGACATACCGCTCCGTGGTCCTGTGGCGCCCGCACTCCCCGGTGACACTCCTGCTGCTCACCGGATCAGAATCACACCAGTAAAAGGTGTTGTCCCTGTCACGCAGGGAACCGTCATCGGTCTTGACCTCCCATACCAGGCCGGTCCGGTTGTCCCGGACCAGGCTCCAGCGGGTGGCCGAGTCCGGAAGGGGGCTGCCTTGCCGGTCCAGCTTGGTGTAGGAAGGAGGCTCTTTGCACAGGCAGGGAAAATAGTACTCCTCGCCGTCGTCCGCCTTTCCGGCCTGTCCCGTCTCCGTGGCTCCGGCTCCCGGGGCCCAGGCGCAGAGCAGAGCCAGGAAGAGCCACAGCCCAACGGGCCGGAGCATCATGCCGACTCCCTGCCCAGCCTGGACGCGGTGATGCGGCCGTCCACCATGGTCAGCACGGCCCGTCCCTGCAGTTGCCAGTCCAGAAAGGGCGAGTTGTGACTCCGGGAAACGACCTCGGCCTCGGTATATTCAAACTCCAGCTCCGGATCGATGAGCGTGATGTCGGCCGGCTTGCCGGGAGAGAGACTGCCTCCCTCCACGCCCAGGATGGCGGCCGGCGCCACGGCCATCCGCTCCACCAGCTGCAGAGGCGTCAGGAGCCCTTCCCGGACCAGGGCCAGGCTGAGCGGCAGGGCGGTTTCCAGGCCGATTATACCGTTGGCGGCCAGGTCGAACTCCACCTCTTTTTCCAGGATGGAATGGGGAGCATGGTCTGTAGCGATCACCTCCAGCGTGCCGTCGGCCAGGGCCTCCCGGACAGCCTGCCTGTCCGCCTCGCTCCGCAAGGGAGGGTTCATCTTGGCATTGGTCCGGTAGCCTGTCACTGCCTCCTCGGTCAGGGTGAAATAGTGGGGCGCTGTCTCGCCGCTCACCTGCACTCCCCGCGCTCGGGCCGAGCGGATCAGTTCCACGCTCATGGCGGTGCTGACATGGGCGATATGCACGGCCCTGGCAGTGTACTCGGCCAGGGCGATGTCCCGGTAAACCATGATGGCCTCTGCCGCCGCAGGAATCCCCTTCAGGCCCAGCCGGGTGGAAACGACCCCCTCGTTCATCACTCCCCGGCTCAGGCTGGGTTCCTCGCTGTGGGAGATGACCGTCAGGCCATGGTCGCCGGCATACTCCAGGGCCCGGCGCATAAGCTGACTGTTGCGCACCGGCAGGCCGTCGTCGCTGACCGCCACGGCCCCGGCTGCTCTCAGTTCGCCGAACTCGGCCAGGGCCTCGCCGCCGCAGCCCCTGCTGATCGCGCCCACGGGATAGACCCGGCAGGACCCTTCCCTGGCCCGCTCCAGGATGCGGGCCGTGACACTGGCGCAGTCATTGACCGGCCGGGTGTTGGGCATGCAGGCCACGGCGGTGAATCCACCAACAGCGGCGGCCTTCGTTCCGGAGAGGATATCCTCCTTGTACTCCTCGCCCGGCTCCCGCAGGTGAACGTGCATGTCGATGAGGCCGGGAACGATCCAGCACCCCCGGGCGTCGATCTCCTCGACCCCGTCGGGCGGTGTGGTCCCGGGCGCTGCGATGCAGCCGTCAAGGATCAGCAGGTCACCGGTCTCGTCACGGTCGTTGACCGGATCGATGATTCTTCCCTGTTTCAGCAGCCAGTTTCTTCCCATTGCTCACCTTCCTCCTCAGCCGTTGCCGGTCACCAGGTACAGCAGGGCCATGCGCACAGCCACGCCGTTGGTCACCTGATCGAGGATCACGGACTGATTGCCGTCAGCCACCTCGGGCATCAGCTCGATTCCCCGGTTGACAGGCCCGGGATGCATGATCAGGGCATCCGGCCTGGCCAGGGACATGACCTGGGAGGTGATGCCGTAAAACCGGGCATATTCCCTGAAGCTCGGCAGCAGGGGATCATTCTGCCGTTCCTTCTGTATCCGCAGGGTCATGACCACGTCGGCATCGCTGACCGCCTCCTCCAGGCGATTACAGACCCTGGCCCCCAGGGATTCAAGCCCCACCGGCAGAAGGGTTGCCGGCCCGTAGACAAAGACCTCTGCCCCCATGGTGGTGAACCCCAGGATATCGGAATGGGCCACCCGGCTGTGGAGGATATCGCCGATGATGGCGATCTTCAGGCCGCGGAGTTTCTTCTTGTGCTCCCTGACCGTCATCAGGTCCAGAAGGGCCTGGGAGGGGTGCTCGTGGGTGCCATCGCCGGCATTGATGACCGCCGCGTCCACATGATGGGTCAGCATATGGGGCGCCCCGGAAAAGGCGTGGCGGATGATGATGATATCAGGTTGCATGGCCGCGATATTCCGGGCCGTATCGACGAGGGTTTCCCCCTTGGTGGCGCTGGATGTCGAGGCGGAGATATTGAAGGTGTCGGCGCTCATTCGCTTGGCCGCGATCTCGAAGGAAAGCCGGGTGCGGGTGGATGGCTCGAAAAAGAGATTGATTATGGTGTTGCCCCGCAGGGTGGGGACCTTTTTGATGGGGCGGGCCGAGATCTGCTTGAATGATTCCGCTGTGGTGAGAATGTGATCGATGTCTTCCCGGCTCAACTGTTCGATGCCGAGAATGTGCCGGTGGGGGAAAAAATATCCGCTCGCCATGATCCCTCTGCAGCTCAATGAACCAGATGCCCCAGCCGGTTCCAGCGTACCGATGTGAACCGGTCGATTGACAGCAGGGGCTTGTCCACATCCCATGACCAGTAAATGATGAAGGCCTTGCCACGAACGGCCTTGAGATCGACAAACCCCCAGAAGCGGCTGTCAAAGGAGTTGTCGCGGTTGTCGCCCATGACAAAGATCTTGCCTTCCGGCACAGTGACCGGGCCGAAATAGTCGCGCGGCCCGGCTGTTGCGGGCAGAACGCGGGGATCGGTGTGCACGCCATGCGGATCGTCGAACGGCTTGCCATTGACATAGACCTTCTTTTTCCGGATCTCAACCGTATCCCCGGCCACGGCGATGACCCGTTTTATGTAGTCCAGCTTCGGATTGCGCGGATACCTGAAGACAACGATGTCATTGGGCCGCGGATCCTTGATGGGCACGATGACCGTGTCGGTGATGGGCAGCTTGATGCCGTAGATGAACTTGTTGACCAGGATATGATCGCCGATCTGGAGGGTCGGCAGCATGGACCCGGAAGGGATCTTGAACGCCTGGACGATGAAGGCCCGGATGAACAGGGCCAGGACGATGGCAATGATGATGGCCTCGAAATTCTCCCGGAGGGCGGACTTTTTCTTGCGCGTTTTCAAATAGGCCACGTTGGATTTCCTTGTCTTGGGTAAAAGAGGAAGTGCCTACAAATTGGATAAAGCTATATCAAAGACCTGAAAAATTCAACAATCTTTTCTATTCCAACAACCGTTTGAAAATAAAGATAATATTTTTTTGCCGATTCGCCAACAGCCGGAAAAAAGGACATTTCCTCTGGCCAAAAAAAGGCTTTCTTGATATCCTATTGTTTTTTTGCAAGAAAAACACTCAAAAAACCCGAACTTTTCTTGACAAAGGACGGGTTTTATGCGCCTAATACAAATAGTAAAGGAAAAATCCAGTATACTGAAGAATAGTGTCTGTTTCCGGCTGCTGACCGGACCGGCCATATCCACAGCAATCCAGCCATGGGAAAAAAAGAGAAACTTATCACCGGAGTCGACATCGGCTCCCACGCGGTCAAGGTCTGTCAACTGCAGAAATCTGGAGACCAGTATTCTCTCCAGGCTGTGGGTTCCATCTCCCTGCCGCCGGGAGCTGTCGAGGACGGGGTGCTTCAGGAGCCCGACGAAGTGGGCAAGGCCATTGCCATCCTGTTCAAAAACCTGAAAATCCGCAATGCCCGGGTGGGAATATCCATCTCCGGGTATTCGGTGATCGTCAAAAAGATCAGCCTCGAGGTAATGGAGGAGGACGAACTGGCCGAATATATCAATACCGAGGCTGAGCAATACATTCCCTTTGACATCGAAGACGTCTATCTCGATTTCCAGGATCTGAAGACCGCCGAAGACGAGAACGACAGGACCGACGTGATGCTCGTTGCCGCAAAAAAGGAGGTGATCGACGATTATCTCGCCTTGCTGCAGGGGCTGAAACTCAAACCGGTCCTGGTGGATGTGGACGGTTTTGCGCTGGAAAATATCTGGGAGACCACCAGCGAAACAAGGGAGAATGTCGCCCTGGTGGATATCGGCGCCTCCAAGATGAATATCAACATCATTGCGGACGGCGCCTCGGTCCTGGCCAGGGATATCGTCATCGGCAGCGAGCAGATCACCGAGCAGATTGCCTCGACCTTTGATCTGAAGTATGAGGAGGCGGAAAAACTCAAACTCGGCCTGAATGTGGAAGACGACAAGAAAGCCCAACTGGAGGAGATCTTCAACGATACCTGTACCCACTGGGTCCTGGAGATCAAGAAGGCCATTGACCTCTACTCGGGCAATCATCCGGGCAAACCGTTGAGCAAGCTTGTGCTCAGCGGTGGGGGCTCCAAGGTGGTGGGTCTGCAGGAGTTCGTGGCCAGGGAGACCGGCCTGGAGGTCGTCCGGTTCAATCCCTTTGCCTCCATGAAACGTAACGAGAAAAAATTTGACGAAAGGTATCTCAGTGCCCTGGCACCTGAAATGGCCATCGCCGCCGGCCTGGCTATCCGTCCAGCGCCGTTTTGATGGCAACAACCACACCGGGGAACCGATACAACCGGAACAATGCAGCGCATAGATTGTTCACAGCCTCTACCCTAGATCTTCCGGCAAACTGATCATGGTCTACATCAATCTCTTACCGGTACGGGACATCAGACGCCGAGCCCGGGCCCGCGCCCAACTGCTCACCGGCCTGATCCTTTTTCTCCTTCTCCTGGTTGCCCTTGCGGCAACCGGTCTCTGGCAGGCCGGCAGGATTCGGCAGGCGGAAAGCGAGCTGAACAAGCTCCGGCAGGAAAAAGAACATTACAGCCAGATCATCAGGCAGATCAAGAAAATGGAGAAAGAGAAGGATCTGCTGGAGAAAAAAATTTCGGTCATCAAAAAGCTGAAAAAGTCTTCCTCGCTGACTGTTCATGTACTTGACGAGATAGCCAACAGGACTCCCTCGGAACGGATGTGGCTCACCGAACTGTCCCAGGAAGGAAGCAAACTGCAGATCACCGGAATGGCGCTGGACAATCGTACGATTGCCAACTACATGGAAAATCTGAAAAATTCGCCCTATATCGAAACAGTGAACCTGGCCAGTTCCGCCCAGAAGACCTATGCCGGCCGTAACCTCAAGGCATTCTCCCTCTCCTGTTCCATCACGGTGCCGGACGAGGAAGAAAAAGCCGACAGGAATGACAAGTAATTTCAACGCGGGAGATTAGTTCAGCATGGCATCGGCAGCTACGCCTTCAAAGTTGGACACCTTTGTCGAGGAAAAGTATCTTCCCCTGAAAAGGGATAAAAAGATCATCATCGCCGTTCTGGTCTTTCTCCTTCCCCTGCTGCTTTTCTATTTTTTGGTATATCGGCCGGGCAATACGAAACTCACCAGGCTGGAGCGCGACAAAAAGACCCTGCTTGCGGAACTTGACCAGGCAAAGGGTGCTGCGCAACGGGAAAACGCGGTCAAGGCGGAGATGGAGGAGACCAGGCAGCGGTTCGAGAAGGCAGAGGTGCTGCTTCCCAAGAAAAAAGAGATCCCGGCCCTTCTCCGCAGTATTTCGGACCTCGGCAAGAGCGCAGGCCTGGAGTTTCTTTCCTTCAAGCCGGTGGGTGAGACAACAAAGGATTTTTATGCGGAAATACCCGTTGACATCTCCATCCGTGGCCCCTATCACAACATGGGCTACTTCCTGGACAAGGTCAGCAAGCTGGACCGGATCGTCACAGTGAACAACATCAAGATGGGCTCCCCGAAACAGGAAGACGGCGAGATGCTGCTCAATTCAACCTGCCGCCTGGTCACCTACCGCTTTCTCAGCGAGGAGGAAATCCAGGAAATCGAGAAGCAGAAAAAAGCCGGCAAAAAAAAGAAAAAATAAAAATTACAGAAACAAGGTCTGATCAGCAGCGATGCGGACTGAAACCGGAAACAGAAGCGGAGCAATCCGTCCACTACTTGTCTGCCTGGCAGTACTCGTGTTCTCAGGGCTGCCCGGCATGGCCTCGTCACTGATCTCCGCAGCGCCTGGAGACGGCGGAGACGTCTCCACGGCTGGAGAGAAGGCGGCAGGCTTTGTCTACCGGCTGGAGAACAGACCGGATCCCTTTGTTCCCTTTATCACGGAAAAGGCTGTCAGCGCCCCGACAGTAGTAGACGAGATCATCGAGGAAGATGTCGAGCTTACCGGCATGCGCCGGTTCGAACCTGGCCAGCTGAAACTGGTCGCGGTCCTCTTTTCGGGAAAAAAGAAGATCGCCATGGTCGAAGACGTCACCGGCAGGGGATACATCCTCACCGAAGGTACCCCCATTGGCAGACACGGCGTCGTGACCAAGATCGTACCGCAACAGCTGCAGATTACCGAGACGCTCCACACCCGGCTGGGGAAAAAACTTGTCAACACGGTCGTCATGCGCCTGAACACCGAGGGAGACAAATAGACCATGCACCCATTCTCTTTGTCCACAAGTCATCGGAACAGCTGGAAACTGTTGTGCTGTTTCCTGTTCCTCATCGGGTCGCTTGCCGTTGGGCTGGCCGAAGGTCTGGCGAAAGAGACTCGGAAAGCGGCGCCTGGAAACGTCCTCCAGAACGTCATGTTCAGCCAGGAAGACACCAGACAGACCATCCGGATCAGGGGAACGGCCAAACCCACCTACACGGTCTACGAGCTGTTCAATCCCGCCCGGATCATCGTCGATGTCGCCGAGGCGAGCTTTGCCGAAGGCGGGTCCTTCACTCTGCCGAAAAAAAGCGGTATCCGGCTGCAAACGAGGACAGTCAACAAAAGCCAGCCTCCCATCTGCCGGTTCGAGTTCACCCTGGCCCGATCCGGATCATTCAAAGTCAGAGACGAGGGCAATGATATCGTCCTTGATCTCCAGGCTGGCCAGCCACCTGCTCCGGCTGAAAAAACAGCGAAAAAACAGGCCACAGGATCTGGCTCCGCCCGTCTCAGCAAGATCGAGGTATCCACCAAAGGAACCGAGACCCGGGTGCTGCTGGCCGTGAACGGCAGGATACCGGACTTCAAGTATGACGTCCTTGGCCGGGATGCGGCAAACCCGCCCCGCCTCTATATCGATATCAACAACATCGACGGCCAGGGGCTGCTTCGGGAACAGAAGGTGGGCACCGCCCTGGCCAGGATCCGGGTGGCCAAGAGGGGCAGTGGCCTGCGGGTCGTCTTTGATGGAGCCGGGGAAACCCTGTTTCCCTTCCAGGTGAAACGCAGCGAACACGGTATTCTCGTCACCATCAGGGAAAAGGGAAAACAGGATGCCATCAGCTCCGTGATCACCAAGAAAGAGACCATCGAGGCCCAGCTTCCCGAGATCGATCTCCTGCAGAAAACAACGGCAAAAAAGGGCGAGAAACCATCGGCTCCCCAGGATTCCTTTGCCTTTGCCGGGTACGAGAAGGAGCGGATCACCGTGGACTTCTACAAGATCGACCTGCACAACGTCTTCCGTCTTCTGCGTGAGGTCAGCGGAATGAACATCGTTGTCGACGAATCCGTGTCCGGTTCCCTGACCCTGGCCCTGGACGATGTGCCCTGGGATTTTGCCCTGGATATCATCCTCAACCTGAAGAACCTCCAGAAGGAGGAACGGTTCAACACCATTGTCATCCTGCCCCGCGACAAGGCCTTCAACTGGCCCCAACGGACAGCCGACAACCTGAGTTTCGAGACCGATACCCGGGTTGCCGCCCAGGAGGCCATCGTCATCCAGCAGCGGCAGGCCATGCCCAGAACCGTGCTGGAGGCCAAAAAACTCATCGCCGAAGGCAGGAAGCTCGAAAAACGGCAGGATATCGAAACCGCCCTCAAACGGTATGAAGAGGCTCTGAAAAAATGGCCGGACAACGGCCGGCTGGCCAACAAGATCGCCACTCTCTACCTGGTGGGGCTCCGCCAGAATGCCAAGGCACTCTACTTTGCCGAAAAGGCCCTGAAGGCTGACCGGAAGCTGCGGGCGGCCGCTCTCAATGCCGCCATAGCCCTGGCCAACATGGAGGAGAACACCAGGGCACAGCAGTACTTCGACCAGAGTGTCAGCGGCGCCAAACCCTCCCGGGAGGCCCTGCTCAGCTATGCGGTCTTTGCCGAAAACCAGAAGCAGTACAGCGCTGCCCGCAAGCTGCTCAAGCGGTATGAGAAGCTGTACGGACAAAGCCTGGATTCCATGGTGGCGACAGCCAGGATCCTCGACAAGGAAGGCCAGCATGAATCAGCGACCGGAGTGTACAAGCGTATCCTCCTGGCGGGTTTCCGCATACCGCCCGATCTGAAAAAATTCATCCAGGGGAGAATCACCCTCAGTCAATCCATGTAGCCCTGATCCAGGAAGGTAATGCATCATGAAACTTCAGAAGTTCCATCTCCTGCAGCGTAGTGCAACGCTGCTGGCGATCATCCTGCTTGTCTCCTGCTCTGCGGCAGACCGGCACCAGGCCGATACCGAGCAATCCGCCCCTGCTCCTCCGTCGCCGACCCCGGCGGCCAGCCAAGCCGTCAGCCCGGCCCAGCTCCCTGTCCGGTACCGGACCCCTGGCTTTGTGGTCGAAAACGAACAGGCCGACGACTCCCTGGGAGACGAGGACAAGGAATATGCCTTCAAGGTGGGAGCAAATATCATCTCCACCCGGGGTCCCCAGCCCCTCTGGGACATCCTGAAACGGCTGGCCCGCCTCAAGGGCATGAGTGTGAGCTGGGCCAGTGATGTGGACCAAAACGTACTGGTGGATGTCAACATTTCCGCGGAGGACAACTTCTTTGATGCCATCGACAACCTCCTCCGCCAGGTGGACTACTTCCACGAGGTCAAGGGCAACACCATCATCGTCAAGTACAAGGCCACCAAACGGTTCTACATCGCCGTGCCCTACATGAAGGGTAGCTACACCACCACGGTGGGAGGCAACTTTCTCACCGATCGCGATGCAGCCACCGGCACCGAGGGTACGGTCAAGATCACCAGTGACGACAATGTCTTCGACATCTGGGACAATATCCAGAACAACCTGGATACCATCATCCAGCAGTGGCAGACCCAGGAGGTCAATGCACCAACGGCTTCTCCGGAAAGCGCAGAGACCGAGGGCAGTCAACCGCCTCCGGAAGAGGAAGAAAGCGTGGAAGAGCCGACCCGGCAGGCAACCCGCCGCATGGCCACCGGAGGTTCCTACTACACCATTGACCGCAACGTGGGCCTGATCACGGTCACAGCGCCGCGGGATATTCTCGACCGGATCGAGAACTACCTGGATACCCTGAAGACCGAGCTGTACCGGCAGGTGATCATCGAGGCGAAGATCATCGAGGTCTACCTCCAGGACAATTCCAAGATCGGCCTGGACTGGAGCCAGGTGCTGAAGAACTTCAGCGTGACCGGAACGGTCACCTTTGGTGACGCCTCCCAGGGCGGGCAGGTCTGGCCCTACGTGACATCCAAGGATCCCGATGTCATGGATCCGACCAGGTTCATCACCAAGGTCACCATGAGCCCGGCCAACTTCACGGTGATGCTCAACGCCCTCAACGAGCAGGGTGACGCCCATGTCCTCTCCAATCCCAAGATCACGGTGCTCAACGGCCAGCCGGCCCTGATCAGCGTCGGCAAGGACATCACCTACCTGAAGAGCGTTTCCAAAAACGTGGACAACAGTGGCACCAGCGGTGTCTCCACCATCACCTATACCGCCGAGGTGGACAGTATCGTGGAGGGGATCTCCCTGGGGGTGGTGGCCACCATCCTGGACGACGATTCGGTCATCCTGCACCTCACGCCCATCACCACGGATCTGCTCCGCGATCCCATCGAGTACGAGACCTTTGGCAACGAAGGCCTGAAGGTCGGCATCCCCAAGGTCGGTGTCAGGGAAATGTCCACCATGGTCCAGGTCAACAATGGCGAGATGCTGATCATCGGCGGCCTGATCGACAAGGTCGAGGGGAAAAAGGGATCTTTCGCTCCTGTTGTCGGAGATATCCCGATCATCAGGTATCTTTTTGGCTATGAGGAAAAAACACTGGAAAAGCGGGAGCTGGTCATCCTGCTGACTCCCAGGATTATCTGAAGGACGAGTGCAGAACTCCCAGTACCGGTCCATCCCAGAACAGAGGAGAACAAGAATGTATCACTGCCGTTATCTGCTCATCATGCTCCTGGCTCTGGCTCTCGGCGGCTGCGGCCAGACCGTCACCCAGTCGCTCAAGCAGCCGGATGGAAAGAAAAGCCTGGCCGGCGCGGACAAGACCGTGGTCGTGCTGCCCTTTGCCGACTATTCCTATGCAGACGACCTGGAGACCGCCTATCGCCGGTCCCTGTTCATCAACGAGAACCTGACAGACCAGCTGGTTGCCAACAGTTTTCACCTCCCGGTGCAGGAAGACGTCTTCATGTATCTCGTCTCCCAGAACATCATCCAACTCCAGGTGTATGAACAGAAAAACACCGCTGTCCTGGAGGATGAACTTCAGGGCGAATGGTCCAATGCCATGAAGGCCGAGCTGCAGCGCTACATCGACCAGTCCAAACGTCAGGGCCGGAAACAGAACAGCGTCCTCCAGAGTCCCGGCACCCACGGCCTCTCTCCCAAGGAGATCATCCGCATCGGCCGCCACTTCGGTGCAGACTACATCCTCCGCGGCCGCATCATTCAGTACAAGGAACGGCAGGATCCCTCCTGGGCGCCCTGGAAGAAGGGTATCCTCTCCTTCGTTGCCGGGGCGAGCAACAGGATCGCCTTTGGCCAGGCCAGCTCGGACCGGTATGACGAACTCGGCAACATGGCCGTGGGGGGCATGTACGGCCTCATCGCCGGCGACAAGGCCCACTGGCCCTGGAGTCCGAACAAGGCCGACCAGACCATCCTGGGCATCTCCACCAGCGGCGACGCCAACATGATCTTCTGGGGCGCTGTGGGCGCCGGACTGGGCAGCCTGGCCCACCACAGCGGTCGCATCCCCCAGGCCGTGGTTCAACTGCGGATGTGGGTCCAGGACGCCTACACCGGCGATGTCATCTGGACCAACCGTGTCGATGTCAAGGTCTCCCCGGAATCCGTACTGGCTGACTACCAGTATGACGCCCTGTTCGAAAGCGCCACGGAAAAGGCAGTGACCACCCTGATAGACGATTTCGTCAGGCAGGCCATGTAGCCGGATGCAGCCCTGGACAAGGTGATGGCCGCTCCCCTGTCCGTAGCAGGGTGACGGCCTGCACGGTTCAGCCCTGCAAAAAAACAGAACGAGCCGGTCACCTTCGGGTGAGCGGCTCATTTCGTCTGAGCCCGGGCCTGCTCAGGAGTCCTTTTTCTCCCGCTGGGCGTTCTCGTACAGGGCGACAAAATTGATCGGCTCCATGAGAAACGGCATGAATCCTCCGTCCACGGCCGCCTGGGAGACGATCTGCCGGGTAAAGGGAAAGAGCATGAGGGGACAGTCGACGGCCAGGACCCGTTCCAGGTGTTCGGCAGGAATATTCTTCATCAGGAACACCCCGGCGTGCTCGATCTCCACGATGAACATCACCGTATCGTTGGCCTTCCGGTCGGCAATCTTGGCCGTGATGGAGATAACCACCTCGTAGTGGTCGTCGTCGACCTTCTGGTTGGAGAGCTGCAGGTTGAAATCCACCTTGGGCTCCTGGTTGCGGGCCAGGAATATCTGGGGCGCATTGGGGCTTTCAAAGGAGAAGTCCTTGATGTACATCTTCTGCATCCTGAAGATCGGCAGCTCCTCCTGGTTCACGTTCTGTTCAGTCATCGGTCTGTCCTCGGTCTTGGTTTTGCTGTTGGATTGATTCCGGATCTCCTGTTTTCCCGCTCATCCTCCTCGCCATCAATGCCTCGCGTCTCCGGACGAAAGGCCAGATAGCCGGATTGCGTACAGCGGTTGGTTTCTGCCTGCCGGCATGGTTGGCAGCCAGCCCCTGGTCGACCTGCCGGCCAGGGCTGAAAATTTTGATATTACCTGCCCGGCCGGATGGTCACAACTCTTTTCCTGCCTCCACCGGCCAGGCCGCTCATGGCAGGACCTGCCTGAGATACCTGCCGGTATAGGACGCCTCCACCCGGGCCACCTGTTCCGGAGTGCCTGTGGCAACGACCCGGCCTCCCCTGTCGCCCCCTTCCGGGCCGAGATCGATAAGGTAGTCGGCAGTCTTGATCACATCCAGGTTGTGCTCGATGACCACCACGGTGTTGCCGCTGTCGACCAGTCGGTTCAGGACCTCCAGCAGGCACTGGATATCGGCCGGATGCAACCCCGTGGTCGGTTCGTCGAGAATGTAGAGGGTCTTGCCCGTGGCCCGCCTGCTCAGTTCCCGGGCCAGTTTCACCCGCTGGGCCTCGCCGCCGGACAGGGTGACCGACGACTGCCCGAGGGTGATATACCCCAGGCCCACGTCGGCAACGGTCTGCAGCCTGTTCTTGATCGGCGGAATGTTCCGGAAAAACTCCAGGGCCTCCTCCACGGTCATGGCCAGGATATCGGCGATGTTCTTCCCCCGGTACCGGATGTCCAGGGTCTCCTGGTTGTACCGCCTGCCCTGGCAGCGCTCGCAGGTGACGTAGATATCCGGAAGAAAATGCATGGCGATCCGGAGCACACCGTCCCCTTCGCAGGTCTCGCATCGTCCTCCCTTGATGTTGAAGCTGAAACGGCCCGGCTTATACCCCCTTGCCCTGGATTCGGGCAACCGGGAAAGCAGTTCCCTGATCGGGGTCAGCACACCGGTGTAGGTGGCCGGGTTGGACCGGGGGGTCCGGCCGATGGGGCTCTGGTCGATATCGATCACCTTGTCGATGTTGTTGAGCCCGGCAAGCAGTCCGCCAGGCCGGGCCCTGCCGCCTTTCTCCTGAAAATGACGGCGCGCCTCCCTGAACAGGGTTTCCATGACCAGCGAGCTCTTGCCGGATCCGGACACCCCTGTGACGCAGGTCAGTGTTCCCAGGGGAAACCGGACCGTGATGTCCTGCAGGTTGTTGGCGCAGCCGCCCCTGACCGTTATTCCGTAACGGTTACCCTTGCGGATGCGCCGCCGCTTCGCTGGAACGGGAATCTCGAGGCGGCCGGAGAGATACCCCCCGGTGAGCGACTCCTGGCAGTCCAGCAGGCCGGCCACCGGCCCGGAGTAGAGAATTTCGCCGCCGTGCACGCCGGCACCGGGACCGATGTCCAGCACGTGGTCGGCCATGGCGATGGTATCGGTGTCGTGTTCCACCACAATCACCGTATTGCCCAGGTCGCGCAGACCGAGCAGGGTCCTGATCAGCTTGTCGTTGTCCCGCTGGTGGAGGCCGATGCTCGGTTCATCCAGGATATAGAGCACGCCGGCCAGCCTGGAACCGATCTGGGAAGCCAGCCGGATGCGCTGCGCCTCGCCGCCGGACAGGGTGCCGGCCTTCCGGTCCAGGGAGAGATAGCCGAGACCGACGCCCTGCAGGAAGGAGAGCCGTTCCAGAATCTCCTTGAGGATAGGGGTGGCGATCACCTGTTCCCGCTCCCCAAAGGCAAGCTGCCGCAACTCCCTGATGAGCTGCTCGATGGACAGGCGGGTGAGTTCGGTAATGGACCAGGGGCCGATACGCACGGCTAGGGCTTCGGGTTTCAGCCTGGCCCCGTAACAGCCCGGACAGGGCTGCTCGTTCATGAACCGGCTCACCTCCTCCCGCACCCGGCCGGAGGAGGTCTCCCGAAAGAGCCGCTCCAGCCGCGGGATGATGCCTTCAAAGGGAATATCGGAGACCAGGTGGCGATTCCCCCGGCTGTGCTCGAAGCGGATCCGCTCCCTGCCGGTCCCGTACAGGATGGCCTGGCGCACCCTCTTCTCCAGCCGGTTGAAGGGTGTTTCCGGGCTGAAACCGAAATGCCGGGCCAAAGCAACAATCCACTGCCCGGCATGGGTGGAGAGCTTGCGCCTGGTCCAGGGTGCGATGGCTCCCCCGGCAAGACTCCGTCCCGGGTCCGGCACGATCAGGGCCTCGTCAAAGAACTGCCTGACACCAAGACCGCTGCATTCCGGACAGGCTCCCTGGGGATTGTTGAAGGAGAACAACTGGGTGGAAAGTTCCGGAACAGAAACGCCACACCGGTGGCAGGCCGCTGTCTCGGAAAAGAGCACCTCGTCATCGGTGTCCGGAAAAAAGGCCACCATGGTGCCGCCGCTGAGCTGCACCGCCGTGGAAACGGATTCATCCAGCCGGCGACGGAGGGACTTCTTGAGAACGAGCCGGTCTACCACTGCCTCGATGGTATGGTACCTGTTCTTCTCCAGGCTGATCTCTTCGGCCAGCGACCGGACCGTCCCGTCGATCCGCACCCGGACGAACCCCTGCTTGCGCAGGTTGGTGAGGATCTGTTCATGCCGTCCTTTCTTCCGCACCGCCAGGGGAGCGAGCAGCAGGACCCTGCTGCCCTCCGGATGGGCCAGCAGGGTCTCCACCATGTCCTCGATGGACTGGGACCGGATGGGACGGCCGCAGTCAGGGCAATGGGGCTGACCGGCCCGGGCAAAGAGCAGCCTGAGGTGATCGTAAATCTCCGTCACCGTCCCCACCGTGGAACGGGGATTCTTGCTGGTCGTTTTCTGCTCGATGGAGACCGCCGGAGACAACCCCTCCAGGAGGTCCACGTCCGGCTTGTCCATCTGGCCAAGGAACTGGCGGGCATAGGTGGACAGCGACTCCACATACCGGCGCTGGCCCTCGGCATAAAGGGTATCGAAAGCCAGGGTGGACTTTCCGGAACCGGACAGGCCGGTGAAGACCACCAGCCTGTTCCTGGGCAGGTCGACTGAGATATTTTTCAGGTTGTGCATCCGGGCGCCCCGGATGCGGATGAACTTCGGCTCCATGGCGGTACGTCTTCCTCAGACCGCTGCCGGGCCGTCCCCCCGGGAGACCATGTTATGGTGCTCGATCTTCATGCAGCGATCCATGATCACGGTGAGCCCTGCCTCGCGGGCAATCCGGGCAGCTGCCTCGTTGACGATACCCTGCTGCATCCAGACGACCCTGGCCCCGATCTCCACGGCCTCGCGGACAATGGGCTCCACCTGGTCGGCCCGGCGGAAGATGTCCACCACATCCACCGGCCCGGGAATGGAACGCAGATCCGGATAACAGGCCTGGCCCAGGATCTCGTTCTGGCCGGGGTTGACCGGGATGACCGTGTAGCCGCAGGCCAGCAGATAGCTGGCCACCTGGTTGCTTGGCCGTTCCGGCTTGGGGGAAAGACCGACCACGGCGATGGTCGTGGCCCTGGTCAAAACCTGGTCCAGGATCTCCTGGGGTATTGGAAACTGTTGCATGGTGCGCCCCCTCACAACATTGATGACAAAATCGTTTACCCCGTATCGCGGGTATGGTAACATTGCAGTTTACTGTATCCACTCCTTGCAAACAATCAATACGGGAAAAATTCTTTCACCAATGTATTTTCAGGATATTATCAGCGCCCTGAATACGCACTGGGCGGCAATCGGCTGCGTCATCCTGCAGCCCTATGACATGGAGGTGGGCGCCGGCACCTTTCATCCTGCAACCCTGTTGCGGGCACTCGGGCCAGAGCCGTGGAAGGCCGCCTATGTCCAGCCATCGCGCCGGCCAACCGATGGCCGGTATGGCGAGAACCCCAACCGGCTGCAGCACTATTACCAGTACCAGGTGGTCCTCAAACCGTCGCCGAAAGATGTCCAGGAGATGTATCTGGAAAGCCTGAAACAGTTCGGCCTCGACCTGCTCCAGCATGACATCCGTTTTGTCGAGGATGACTGGGAATCACCCACCCTCGGTGCCTGGGGCCTGGGATGGGAGGTCTGGCTGGACGGGATGGAGATCACCCAGTTCACCTACTTCCAGCAGGCAGGTTCCATTGACCTGCATCCGGTCACCGTGGAGATCACCTATGGCCTGGAACGGATCGCCATGTACCTGCAGGAGGTGGATTCGGTCTATGACATCGCCTGGAACAGGGATGTCACCTATGGCCAGATCTTCCACCAGGCCGAACGCGAATTTTCCGCATTCAACTTCGAGGAGGCCAATGTCGCCGACTTGATCACCGCCTTTGACAACTATGAACGGGAGGCCCTGAAACTGGTCGACAAGGACCTGATCCTTCCTGCCTACGATTACTGCCTGAAGTGTTCGCACACCTTCAACCTGCTCGATGCGCGCAAGGCCATCAGCGTGGCGGAGCGTACCAGGTACATCGGCAGGATCCGCAACATCGCCCGTCAGGTCGCCCGCCGATTTGTCGAGCAGCGCAAGGCCATGGGCCACCCCTTGCTGGCAGCGTGAACTGCATTCATCCTGAAACGGCAACCCGGCCCACGGAAGGGAAGGAAAACAGGAGGGATCCTGGCGGAAGTGCATGGGAATCGAACCCACCTGCCGGGTTGCTCACCCGGCACACCGGATTTGAAGTCCGGGAGGGCCACCAGCGCCCTTTCCACTTCCGCCCGCAAATTCTCTTTAATAACTATTGACCTGAAAAACAACTTTTTATTATAGTTTCTCCTTGATCACCTATACTTGATCAACGGCAACCTTCATTTCAAAACTATTTATTTTGTCCTGGATATTCCATGCAATGTGAAAAACTGATTCGTCTCATCAAAGGCTGGTATCTGCATGTCAGAGACGAGACCATGGCGCCTGCCCGGATGATGCAGTTTGTTGATCAGCATATCAAGGAATGCGACGTCTGTCAGGCCGATGCGGAACTTGCCCAGGAGGTGGAGAAGATCCGTGACTTTGTCCTGCCGGCCTCGAAGATCCCCAAGGCAATCCGGGAACAGCAGCAGGCAACGCCGGAGATTTCCTCCTATTCATCAGACGGATACGAAAGGCAAGGTGGCAAGACCATCGGCATGAACGGGCTCCGCTGAGCTGGACACCGACGTGTCCCTGCCGCTCGGCTCAGTCGCGCTCTTCCTGCTCACGACCATATTTTACCTGAACTTCTTTTCCAGGATCGTCTTTGCTCCCCTGCTGCCGGTCCTGGAACAGGAGCTGACCCTCTCCCACAGCCAGGCCGGACTCTTCTTTGTCATCCTAAGCAGCGGCTACTTTGTCTCCCTGTCGCTTTCCGGCTTTGTCGCGGTCCGGCTTGGCCACAAAAAGACGATCATCCTCTCCGCCTCCCTGGCAGGCCTGTCGCTTCTGGCCATGGGCATGGCCCGGTCGCTTCCGCTGCTGAGAGTTTTCTTCTTCTGCCTCGGCCTGGGCGCCGGCATCTACCTGCCCTCTGCAGTGGCGACCATCTCGGTCCTGTTTCGGCCCCATCAGCTGGGAAGGGCCTTTGCCATCCACGAGCTTGCCCCCAACCTGGCCTTCCTGACAGCTCCCTTCCTGGTCGCCCTGGCCCTGGTCGCGCTGAGCTGGCAGCAGTTCATCATCTTCCTGGCCTCCGCCCTTTTTGCGGCAGCTCTCCTGTATGGCTGCCTGGGTGCCGAACCGGCCACCGACATCCTCGCGCCCAACCTGACCAGCTACCGGACGATCCTCTCCCGGCCAAGTTTCTGGTTCATGATCCTCCTGTTTTCCATGGGCATCACCGGTACCCTGGGGATCTACAACATCCTGCCGGTCTTTCTGGTCAACACCCACCACTACCCGGTCCGGGACGCCAACATGCTCATCGGTGTCTCCCGAAGCATCAGTCTGCTGACGGCCTGCCTGGGCGGCTGGCTCTCCGACCGCATCGGCCGGAAACAGACCATGCGGATCATCCTGCTGTTCACCGGCCTGGTCACGGTCCTCCTCGGGTGGGACTCCTCGGACAGGATCACCTGGTGGGTCTGGCTGCAACCGGCCCTGGCCGTGTCGTTTTTTCCGGCCGCCTTTGCCCACCTGGCCACCATCGTGGAGGGATCACTGCGCAACCTGGTGATCGCCCTCACCGTTCCCCTGGCCTTTGTCGTCGGCGGCGGCATCGTCCCGGCCCTGATCGCTTTTCTCGCGGACCGGGGATTATTTTCCCAGGGCATTATCCTGGCTGGCATTTTTATCGGTAGCGGTGGTATACTTCTAGGCAGATCAGTAAACAACACGCCGGCTCGCATTGCAGCCGACTGACCGGCAACCCGGATAATGAACGTCTACCTTCTCTTCATCCTCCTCGCCCTGCTGGGGAACCTGGCTCTCGAAGCCGCAGTGGCTCTGGCCCGGCTCAGGTCCCTGGGCAAGAAGCTGCCGACCGAGTTCATGGATGTGTACTCTGCCGGAAGGTATCGCCATTCCCAGCGCTACACCAGGGCCACCACCCGCCTGGACCTGTTCCGCTCCTCGCTCATGACCAGCGTGGTGATCCTCTTTCTCCTGGCCGGCGGATTCAACCGGCTGGACCTTGTGGTCCGGGGGTTCGGGTACGGTCCCATTGTCACCGGCCTCGTCTACACGGCTCTCCTGGTGCTGCTTTCCTCGCTTCTTGGACTTCCCTTTTCCATCTACTCCACCTTTGGCATCGAAGAACGGTTTGGCTTCAACCGCACCACGCCCCGTACCTTTATCCTGGATATCTGCCGGACCGCTGCCCTGACCGTCGTGCTCGGAGGCCCGGTACTGGCCCTGGTCTTCTGGTTCTTCGACCATGGAGGACCGCTGGCCTGGCTTTACTGCTGGCTGCTCATCGGCCTGTTCATCCTCTTTGTCCAGTTCCTGGCCCCGGTGCTCATTCTGCCGCTCTTCAACACCTTTACTCCCCTGCCGGACGGAGAACTGCGGCGTTTTATCGTCAAGTACACACGTAACCAGGGCTTTGAAACAAACGGCATCTATGTCATGGATGGTTCCCGCCGAACCAGGCGACCCAATGCCTTCTTCACCGGTTTTGGCCGCTTCCGGAAAATCGTCTTCTTCGACACCCTGATGGACAGGCTTTCCGACCTGGAAATCGTCACGGTCCTTGCCCATGAAATGGGACACTGCAAGCAGGGACACATTCTCAAGATGACCGGGGCCAATATCCTCCAGATGGGAATCATGCTCTTCATCCTCTCCCTGTTCCTGAACAACGCCGGCCTAGCAGCCGCCTTCCGCATGGAACATGTCTCGACCTATTCCAGCATCATCTTTTTCGGTTTTCTCTACTCCCCCATCTCCACCCTGCTGGCCATTGTCTTCAACATCTTCTCCAGGCGGCATGAGTACGAGGCAGACGCCTATGCTGTCAGGACCCTCGGCTGTCCGGAGGACCTGATCAGCGCCCTGAAAAAGCTCTCCAAGGCCAACCTGGTCAACCTGACGCCGCATCCCCTCGACGTTTTCGTCAACTACAGCCACCCCCCGGTACTGGACCGGATCCGGGCCATTCGAGAGCTGGCTGCCGGAGCGTGAGATGGCTGGGAAACGGGCACAGCCGGTGCACATCTGCACCACCTGCGGTTACGAAAGCCGGAAATGGCTTGGGCGCTGTCCGGAGTGCGGCACATGGGACTCCATGCAGGAGACCAACAAAAGACCGATGGCCGGCGGCAACCGGCCGGCGCCCGTGCATCCTCTCGGCAGGGGAGGCACCACCACACCGGCCCGGCTGCAGACCGGCATCAGGGAATTGGACAGGGTGCTGGGCGGGGGCATCGTCCCCGGTTCCCTGATCCTGATCGGCGGCGATCCTGGCATCGGCAAGTCGACCCTGCTCCTCCAGCTCCTGGCCGCCCTGGCAGAAAGACAGCACAGGGTGCTCTATGTCAGCGGCGAAGAGTCGGCAGACCAGATCCAGTTACGGGCCGACCGGCTCGCCATCGCTGCCCCCGACATCCTGCTGGCCACAGAGACCAGCCTGGAGGCTATCCTGGCCACCACGGAGGAGGTCCGGCCCGTGCTCCTGGCCGTGGACTCCATCCAGACCATCTTCAGCAGCGAGGTGAACTCGGCGGCAGGAACGGTGAGCCAGATCCGGGAATCGACCGCCCGGTTGCTCCACCTGGCCAAGTCCTCGGGTACGGCTGTCGTGCTGGTGGGCCATGTCACCAAGGACGGTTCCATCGCCGGCCCCCGGGTCCTGGAGCACATGGTCGACGCAGTCCTCTATTTCGAGGGCGACCAGGGTCTTTTTTTCCGCATCCTGCGGACGGTAAAGAACCGGTTCGGCTCCACCAACGAGATCGGGGTGTTCGAAATGCAGGAGCAGGGGCTGGCAGAGGTGGAAAACCCGTCGGCCCTCTTCCTCGCCGAACGGCCGGTCAACGTGCCCGGATCCGTGGTCATGCCCAGCGTGGAAGGCACCCGGCCCATCCTGGTGGAGGTGCAGGCACTGGTCAGCCCCACCAGCCTGGGCACGGCCAGGAGGACCGCCATTGGCGCGGATCCGCAGCGGCTTGCCCTGCTCACCGCGGTCCTGGAAAAAAAGGTGGGGGTCACCCTGTTCGATCATGATATCTTCCTGAACATCGCCGGCGGCATCCGGGTGGACGAGCCGGCCCTGGACCTTGCCATGGTGGTGGCCCTGCTCTCCTCCTATTTCGAGAAAACAGTGGACCCGGTCACCGTTGTCTGCGGCGAGGTCGGTCTGGCGGGCGAGATCCGGGCCATAGGCCAGGCCGAGATGCGGCTGCGCGAGGCGGAACGGCTTGGCTTCCAGCGATTCTTCATGCCGGAATCCAGCACCCGGCAGATCAAGGAACGGGGGCCAGGCCCCATGGACATCGTTCCGGTACAGACTGTCCAGGAACTGGTCGAGCTGCTGTTCAGCAGCAGCGATACAGACCGGCGGGCGGCGCATCGTCGCGACAGGACTGACAACCTCAGTCGCAACCGATCACAGGGCATGTAACCCAGCAGTATATCATACTTCCACACTGTAACTGTGCCTGTGACCGATTACTCTCAATCCAGGGTGCTCCGGTAACGTGTCAGGCCACAGAAACGATACGACGGGCAGCAGGCTCAGGCTGTCGACCACCGGCACCCTGAAAAGAAAATGGGCAGCGGTGAGGATGCCCCCATCTGCACGTAGCCGACAATGATAGAGGTGATTGCAGATGCCGAGCTCGTCGGCCAATTCTATTCACATAGCATTATTACAGAAAAATACAAACCAGGTGATAGAAATCACCACTGCCGGCAAGGAGGACCTTGCAGGGACAGCCATATCTCTCCCAAGATCAGCGATTTTTTTGTCGCCACCGGGGGTGATCGTATATCCTGAAACAGAGGCAGGCTTCTTCTTTCGTTTATGCTTGCAGCAGAAGATCAATATGTTCCCGGAGGAAAAGCTGGTCATGAATCATCAGGTTGTTTCCCGTTTTCTGACCATTCTGGCTACAGTTCTCATTCTGATGGGCGGGATCTTTATTCTTCCCGGCATCAGTCCTGTATGGGCCCTGGACATTCCTGCCGCCCACGGGTATGTCACCGACCTGACCGATACACTTGACCGGGATACTCTCAGCTCGCTGAATCGGGAACTGGCCGCCTTTGAACAATCGACCTCCAATCAGATCGTGGTCGTACTCATTCCCTCGCTCCAGGGAAACGATCTGGAATCCTTTTCCCATCGTCTGGCGGAAACCTGGCAGGTAGGCCAGGAGGGCAAAGACAATGGCGTTGTCCTGCTGGTGGTCAAAGAGGACCGAAAAATCCGTATCGAAGTCGGCTACGGTCTCGAAGGGGCCATTCCAGACGCGCTGGCAGGCACCATTATTCGAAAGATTATCGTGCCCAGTTTCCGTTCCGGGGACTTTGCCGGCGGTATCAGGGAGGCCGTGCATGCGCTGATGGACGCATCAAGAGGGGAATTTACCGCCCCGGCAAGGGAGCGTGGCAGCAGTGAAATACCCTGGTTTTTCGGTCTTCCCTTCATCTCCCTGTTCATGATCGCAGGAGGATGTGTTTTTGGTCACGGCATCAGCTATCTGAAATATAAACAGATTCCGGTCTTTCTCTTTGTCTGGTCACTGGCTTTTTGCTCCATTGCCCTGTTCATGGCCTTTTCCATTCTCAACCAACTTGCCTTGGTGGAAGCCCTTGTGCTTTTTATCGCCATCTTTACCGGTTACAGATTTATGGCCTACAGGGGAGGCCCATCCGGCAGCAAACGACACAGCACAGGATGGACCGTGGTCTCCGGATCCGGAAGCTCTGGGAGTGGAGGTGGCGGGGGCGGAGGTTTTTCCGGCGGAGGCGGTTCATTCGGCGGAGGCGGCGCCAGCGGCAGCTGGTAACAACAGCCGGGGTCAGGTCTTGAATCGTGCATCTTGGCGCCAAGATGCACGATTCAAGACCTGACCCCGTCCCTTGACCCCACTCCTACTCTGCCCTTCTATTTAGTATAATATAATAAACTTTATCTTGCAATAATCAGAATAAGGTAATATATTATATTCATAAAATCAGAATGGGCCATGCAGAAGGATCTCTACATTTTCATGAGGCTGCCGGATGGGCGGTGGCTGGTTGCGGCCAGGCTGCTCCATGCAAGACGGGCTGACGGGAGCTTTGTGGGCCACTTCCGCTACGAACGGCAATGGCTGGACCTGCCGGACGCCTTTCCCCTGGATCCGGTCAACCTGCCCCTGGGGACCAGGGTTTTCCAGGTCACCTCCCGGACCGGGCTGTGGGGCGTGCTCGAGGACGGGCTGCCCGATGCCTGGGGGCGGCGGCTGCTGCAGGCGCGCCACGGAATCGATGTGTCCGGGGCAAACAACTTTGACCTGCTCCTGCTCACGGGCTGGGCCGAGCCCGGGGCCACAGGCTTTGCCAGCACCCCGCAGATGAGGCGGAAACCGCTGCAGCCCATGGACCTGGACATGACC
>CAZVDY010000045.1:0-2690 GCA_964626235.1 uncultured Desulfobulbaceae bacterium
GGACAGGAGAGGATCTTCTGTATCCTCCTGCTCCAGGACCTGGGTGATGATCCAGATTTTGCAAGTAGCAGGGAGAGCTCCTTGCTCTGTGGCCGCTTTCAGGAGTGTCTGGCTGTTGCCGGCCGCACCCAGGTTCAGGTCCAGGATCAGGTGGTCCGGCGCAGTGGTTTGGATTCTGGTGATGATTTTGTCCAGGCTGAACCCTGGACAATAGTGGATGCTCTCCACCCTGAAGTGATTTTTTACCTCAGCGGTCTGCAAGGTCTGGAGAAAGGAATCGCTGTCGTCGATGATCAGCAGGGTCGGCTTGTCATGGTTCCGGTTCTGCATGGGGTCTAACCTATCTGATCTGGCTGGTCAGAAGAATGGGAAGACGCATCCGGAAGACGGTGCGTTGCCAGCGGATGGACTCCCGCAGCTCGATCGTCCCACCCAAGGCCTGGACAAAGGAACGGGTGATGTAAAGTCCCATGCCGGTCCCGATAGCCTTGTCTGTATCCCGCATCTGGAAGATCCGGCTCAACATGCTTGCCCTGATGCCGGGACCGTTGTCTTTGATGTCGATCCACAGGGGACGCGCCGGATCTTCCTGCAGGTCCAGGCCTACCCTGATCTGGATCCGGGCCAGGCCAGGGGGCAGTCGGGAGACAAAGTGCAACCCTTTGTCCAGGAGGTTGGTGACTGCCTGGTCAAAAAAAAGCGGTGCAAGGGCAAGCACCATGGGAAGATCCGGCAGGTCAACACGGAAGGCACAGTTATTTCTGCCGGCCCGGATGGCAAACAGGCGAGCAATGTTGTCCAGCCGGTTCCTGAGGAGGATACGGGGGGCACGTTTTTTTCTGATACCCGCCAGGTTGGTCCTGGTCAGCCGGAGAAGTTTGTCCAGTTCTCTTTTCAGGCCTCGTAGCTCCCTGGTGTCCAACTGGTTGGCCTTGGCGGTCAGGTTGTCCAGGAAGGTGCGGATGGGCAGGGTGGCCTGGCCCATTTCGTGCAGATAGGCAGCGCTATTGATGCCCAGGTTGGCCAAGGTGGTCAGGGTCTCGTTCTGTTCTGCATACTCATCGGCCAGGAGCAGGGCCTGCATGGCCGGCATATAGGGCGTCAGGATCTTTTCGAGCTGTTTTTTCCGTGGATAGGTCCGGAAAGGATAAAAGAAGAGAATGGCCCGCTGTACTCTTTCCTCGCCATCCAGGGCCCTGTAAGGAAGCGGCATGCTGCAGAGAAAGTCTGCCGCAGCTGGGCCCACATCCCTGAGCGGCCCTGAGCGACTCAATGGTCGAAATATCCACAGGTTTTCGCGGATAGTGGTTGCCACAAGGGATTGGCCCAGGTGCGGGGTGGCGCTCTGTACCCGGTCAGTATCCAGGCCGTGGAAGGCCAGGGGAATATAGATCCCCGGGCGCTCCTGTTTGATCCAGAGGGCTCCCGCGAGATCGTGGTGCCTGCAGATCTCCCCCAAAAGACGGTCAGCCTCTTTCTGGACCAACCGTTTCTGGTAAATGGTTTCCCGGAACAGTCCCTGCCTTGGCGTGCACTGCGGATGAAAATCCGACTTCTGCAGCCAGCGGACCAGGAGGCCGACATCGAGGGGCATGGAGAGTTGCGGTCCGGAAAAGGGCACTGGAGCTTGGCTCTCGGAAGTAAGCAGCCAGGCCAGGTCGATGTTGCGCTGCTTGAGCAGGTTTTCCAGTTGCCTGCATTGATGTCGAACTCCCCAGACCTGGGGGATTGACAGGACATGCGTGGGATGGTTCAGGGCCTTGCATCGTTCCAGGAGTTGTCCCGAGGTATTGGCCGTGACCGAGAAAATTCCCAGTGCCTTGAGCCACCTGCCAAGCTGGCCGTTGAACCACTGGTCTGGTCCCAGGATCGCCAACCGGACATTTTCCAGCGGCTGGAGACCGTATTCCGCAGCCTGGAGCAACCGGACCGTCTGCTGGGAAAATTCCTCTTTCCGTTTTCTGTCTTCTTTCTGCTGCAGGGTCTGCAGGGCCTGCTGGACAGAGCAGGCGACCTCCAGGGTAGGTCGCCACACAGCCGTAACCTGGACGACGAGTTGGTCGCCCAAGTCGATAACCCGGGTGACATCCCCTCTCCCGCCGGGGACCTCGTCCGCCCGGAGAAGGGCCTCGATGCCATTTTCCAGGCGGACAAACACGCCCTGGTGATTGTCGAGGTATCGAATGGCTTCGGCCCTGGTCAGGGTGCCGGGTCCCGGTGGACTGGTCAGCCAGGGGTTAGTTTCTTTGTTGCCCCAGGCAATGGAGCCGTGCAGAGTGTCTGGATACTCCCGCACAGGATTCAGCAGGAAGACCTTGACCTGGTCACCTTTGCGGTATTCGTTGAATTGTTTGCCTGGTGGCAGACGGTCCTGCCTGATTCTGGCCCTGCGGGCCCAGTGGCACTCCTTCCCAAGCTGTACGTGGCAGATGTCCCGGCTGATGTCTGTTATCCTGCCATGCTGAAACCGCTCGGCAAAGGGAATGGCTTTTCGGAGTTCGTGGGTCATGTCTGCTGAGCGACCATGCCGGTGATTCACCAGCAGGAATCAGGATGTTGAAACCGGATCATCCCTGGAATTTGGATAGAGGATATCAAAAGAGGAAGTCCGGTTGCGCTTCAGATAACAAACAATCTATTTAACCGGTTGTTACAATGAAGTAAAGAGCAGATTGAGCATGTTCTGGGGT
>CAZVDY010000046.1:0-60221 GCA_964626235.1 uncultured Desulfobulbaceae bacterium
GCTCGAGGAAGGGGTGGAGATGGTGATGCCCGGAGACAACGTGCACATCACTGGCGAGCTGATCACCCCCATCGCCATGGAGGAGGGTCTCCGGTTTGCGATCCGCGAGGGAGGCCGTACCGTGGGCGCCGGCGTGATCAGTGAAATAATCGAGTAAGAGGAATGGTGATGATTCCGACAGATAAGATCCGTATCAGGCTGAAAGGATATGACCACAAGCTGCTGGATCAGTCGACCCGCGAGATAGTCGAGACCGCCAGAAGAACAGGTGCGACCGTGGCGGGGCCGATTCCGTTGCCGACCACGATCAACAAGTACACAGTCCTCCGTTCACCCCATGTGGACAAGAAGTCCAGAGAGCAGTTCGAGATGCGCACCCACAGAAGGCTGCTGGATATCGTCGAGCCGACCCAGCAGACCATTGATTCGCTGATGAAGCTTGAGCTTTCTGCCGGCGTGGATGTGGAGATCAAGCTGCCCTGAGGGACTGATTGGATCGGCCGGCTGCTACCCAACCGGCAGAATTCGAAGGTTTAACCGTTGATACCAGATTGAGTTTGCAGGTAGAACTATGCCGAAAACAAATGGAATACTGGGGCGAAAGCTGGGAATGACCCGTGTCTACAACGAGCATGGCCGTTCAATCCCTGTCACCGTAATCGAGGCAGGTCCCTGCGTCGTCTTGCAGAAAAAAACTGTAGACAAAGAGGGATACAATGCCATCCAGGTGGGATTTCTTGAGAAGAAAGCTTCGCGGGTCAACAAACCGCAGGCTGGCCATTTCAAGCGTTCCGGTGGCCGGGCTTTTTACCACGTCCGGGAGTTCAGGGTGGCCGATCCTGAGCAGTATGAGTTGGGACAGGAGATCACCGTCGATCAGGTACTGAAGATCGGCGACAAGGTAGACGTTTCCGGACGTACCAAAGGCCGTGGTTTTCAGGGCGTCATGAAGCGGCACGGTTTTGCCGGCGGAAAGGCATCCCATGGTTCCGGATTTCATCGGGCCCCCGGCTCCATCGGCTGCTCGGCCTGGCCCTCCAGGGTCATCAAGGGGAAGAAGCTTCCAGGCCAGATGGGCATGGAGAAGGTGACACAGAAAAATCTGACCGTGGTGGATATCCGCGAGGGAGAGAACATCCTTCTTGTCCAGGGCTCCGTGCCCGGGGCGAGAAAAGGCGTGGTCAGTATCTATACAAAGGCCTGATCTGGTCTGAGCCTGCTTTGCAAGGAGAGAATCTCATGGCAGTTTGTGATCTTGTCAATACCTCGGCTGAAAAGGTCGGGGAGATAGATTTGAATGACGCCCTCTTCGGAGTGGAGGTCAAGCCTGGAATCCTGCACGATATCGTCTGCATGCAGAGAGCAAACCGCAGGGCTGGCACTGCATCGACCAAAACCCGTGGCGAGGTCAGGGGTGGTGGAGCCAAGCCGTGGCGGCAGAAAGGGACTGGCAGGGCCCGCGCCGGATCCAGAACCTCACCCCTCTGGCGCGGTGGAGGAACGGTTTTCGGACCCAAGCCAAGGGATTACAGCTACAAGCTGCCGAAAAAGGTTCGTCGCCTCGGCCTACGCATGGCCCTGAGTGCCCGATTCAGGGAGGGCAACCTGGTTGTTGTCGACGAGTTCAGCATGCCTGAGATCAAGACCAGGGAGTTCGTCCGGATTATGCGAAATTTCGACTTTGACGACTGCCTCGTCGTGACGGCAGAACCGGACAGAAACCTCGGGCTTTCCTGCCGCAATGCCGTTGGATACAAGACCCTGCCCGTTGCCGGGCTCAATGTCTACGATATCCTGAAACACAAAAAACTCATGCTGGTTCAGTCGAGCCTCGAACAGCTTGAAAAGAGGTTGATGGTATGAAGGTTCTCTACGATATCATAAAGAGTCCCCGCCTGACCGAAAAAAGCTCCATTCTGCAGGAGACAGAGGGTACCGTTGTCTTCAGGGTGGCCAGGGATGCGAACAAGATCGAGATAAAGAAGGCAGTGGAAGAACTGTTCAATGTCAAGGTGGCTGGTGTCAGAACGGCTAGGGTTCGCGGCAAGTTCAGGCGGGCCGGAATAAAGTCCCAGGGCCGGACCAGCGACTGGAAAAAAGCCTATGTCTCCCTGGCTGAAGGAGAAATCAATTTCCTGGAAGAGTTGTAGAGAGGTTACCGCTACCACGAGAACTCCTCTGCTGAATGAAGGGTTTCAACAACGGATGGAACAATGGCAATAAAGACGCACAAACCAACATCACCCGGCAGAAGACACTACGTCTCCGTCAAGCAGGCTGAACTCTCGAACAAAGCACCTGAGAAAAGCCTGCTGCGTCCTTTGAAGAAGAGCGGCGGCAGAAACTCGTACGGACGGATCACCTGCAGGCACAGGGGAGGCGGCCATAAGCGGAAATACAGGATTATCGACTGGAAGCGCAACAAGGAAGGCGTGGCAGCCAGGGTGGCGGCCATCGAATACGACCCCAACCGTTCGGCAAATATTGCCCTGCTGACCTACTCCGATGGCGAGAAGAGCTATATTCTGGCGCCTGCCGGGATCGCCGTTGGCGACACCGTCATGGCCGGCGTAGACGTAGATATCAAGCCTGGCAACTGCCTGCCCATGGTCAATATTCCATTGGGCACCATCATTCACAACGTGGAGATGAAGATCGGCAAGGGGGCGCAGTTGGTCAGGTCCGCCGGGGCTGCTGCACAGCTCATGGCCAAGGAGGGCAACTATGTGCTGGTCAAGCTGCCTTCAGGCGAGGTGAGAAAGTTCAACAAGCTGTGCCGTGCCTGTATCGGCCAGGTCGGCAACTCGGAACACGCCAGCATCAAGCTTGGCAAGGCTGGCCGTTCCCGCTGGAAAGGGAGAAGGCCCCATGTTCGGGGTGTGGCCATGAACCCCATCGATCATCCCATGGGGGGTGGCGAGGGCAAGAGTTCCGGTGGTCGGCATCCGTGTACTCCCAAGGGCTTACCCACCAAGGGATACAAGACCCGTCGCCGTAAACTTTCTGATCGTGACATCGTGACCAAACGCAAGTAAACAGGGAGAACTGAAAATGGCTCGTTCAATCAAGAAAGGTCCCTTTGTCGACGACCATCTGTTGAAGAAGGTTGAAAAGGCCCATGAAACCGGGTCGAGAAAGGTGATCAAGACCTGGTCCAGACGGTCGGATATCATCCCCGAAATGGTCGGCCTTACCTTTGCGGTCCACAACGGCAGGAAGTTCATCCCGGTATATGTGACCGAAAACATGGTTGGCCACAAGCTGGGAGAGTTTTCGCCCACCAGGACCTATTACGGCCATGCCGCGGACAAGAAGGGCAAACGCAAGTAAGGAGCTTGCGGTAGACCGTTAACGTATTCAGAGGAACAAGGCAATGGAGACAAGAGCTGTCGCCAAGTATATTCGGATCTCGCCACAGAAGATCAGGCTGGTCGCCGATGTAGTCCGTGGCAAGGATGTGGAAACGGCCATTACCACACTGCGTTTCATGCCGAAAAAGGGAGCGCGGATTCTGAAAAAGGTGATCGAGTCTGCTGTGGCCAATGCGAGCCAGGCTGACATCGATGTGGATAATCTCTATATCAAGACCATAGAAATAAACGGCGGTCCAATGCTCAAACGGTTTCGACCCCGGGCCATGGGCAGGGCCACCAGGATTTTGAAGCGGACCAGCCACATTACCGTGGTAGTGGATGAGGCGTGACGGCTTCGTATTTGATCAACCTGTAGAGGCAACGGAGGAACACCTTGGGACAGAAAGTTAATCCCATTGGACTGCGACTGAACATCACTCGCACCTGGGAATCGATCTGGTACGCGGACAAGGAGTATGCCCAGAATCTGTACCAGGATCAGTGCATTCGAAAGTACCTGAAAAACAGACTCTATCATGCCGGTATCTCAAGGATAGTCATTGAGCGTACCGGGGTGAAGATCCGGATCAAGCTCCACACTGCCCGTCCGGGTATCGTGATCGGCAAGAAAGGAGCTGAGATCGAGAACCTGAAACGGGATCTCGAACAGAAATTCGGTCGTGAATGCCTGATCGATATTCAGGAGGTCAGACGTCCCGAGGCGGATGCCCAGCTTGTTGCCGAAAATATTGCCATGCAGCTGGAACGTCGGATCGCCTTCCGCCGGGCAATGAAGAAGTCGATCAACTCGGCCCTGCGGTTCGGTGTCAAGGGGATCAAGGTCTCCTGTGCCGGCCGACTTGGAGGAGCTGAGATGTCCCGTACTGAATGGTTCAAGGAGGGACGTGTCCCCCTGCACACCCTGCGGGCAGATATCGATTACGGTGTTGCCGAAGCAAAGACGACCTACGGCATAATCGGTGTCAAGGTCTGGATCTTCAAGGGGGAGATCCTGTCCGACAGTGAGATGGCTCTGGAACAGTGAGGTTGGATGATCCATTCCAACGGGAGGAAAGACGATGTTAAGTCCTCGTAAGGTCAAACACAGGAAGCAGCAGAAGGGGCGCATGCGGGGCGTCTCGCAGCGCGGCTCATCGATTGCCTTTGGCGATTATGCCCTCAAGGCTGTTGGCTGTGGCCGCATGACCGCCCAGCAGATCGAGGCCGCCCGTGTTACCATAAACAGAAAGATCAAGCGTGGCGGGAAGATGTGGATCAGGGTGTTTCCTGACAAACCGATCACGAAGAAGCCTGCCGAGACACGCATGGGTAAGGGAAAGGGCTCACCGGAGTATTGGGTGGCGACCATCAGACCTGGCAAGATCCTCTACGAACTGAAGGGGATCCCAGAAGAATTGGCCGTGGAGGCCCTCAGGCTTGCCGCCTACAAGCTGCCTTTTCCCACCAAGGTGATCACAAGGAGCACGACAATATGAAGGCCAAAGAACTACGGGAGCTGTCCCTTGACGATCTGAAGAAAAAGGAAGCCGATCTCAGGGAAGACTATATCAAGCTGAAGCTTCAGCATGGAATCCGCAGGTTGGAAAATCCTGCCAGGCTCAGGCAGCTTCGCCGGGATATCGCCAGGGTGATGACCGTGATGACCGAACGGCATTCCAGTACAACGGCTGGCTGAGAGAGAATTCGTACCCATTGGACTGTAGAAAATGACTGACGAGAAGAAAAGAAAGAAAACGCAACTGGGCTCCGTGGTCAGCAACAAAATGGACAAGTCCATCGTCGTGTTGGTGGAGCGGAAGGTACGCCACAAGCTGTATGGAAAATATATCAGGCGACGGGTCAAATACATGGTGCATGATGAGGAGAACCAGTGCAACATCGGGGATACCGTTCTCATCGAGGAGTGCCGGCCCCTATCCCGCAAGAAACGCTGGCGGTTGCGGGAGATCGTTGAGCGTGCCGTTTAGGGGGCTACTGACCGCGGGCGAGGCTCAATGCAATCAGATCGTTTTTTTCAGGTGATGCCATGATTCAGACTGAAACCATACTCAATGTCGCTGACAACTCGGGAGCCAAGAAGGTCCTCTGCATCCGGGTGCTCGGCGGAACACGGAAGAGATTTGCCAGTATCGGCGATGTGATCGTCGTCACGGTTAAAGAGGCCATCCCCCATGCCAAGGTCAAGAAGGGTGATGTCCTTGATGCGGTGGTTGTCAGGACGTCCAAGGAGATTCGACGTCCTGAAGACACCACAGTCCGGTTCGATGAAAATGCTGCGGTGCTCCTTGCCAAGTCCGGAGAGCCTATCGGCACTCGTATTTTTGGGCCGGTAGCCCGAGAACTGCGTGGCCTGGGATTCATGAAAATCATCTCTCTTGCTCCGGAAGTCCTCTAGGTGATGCCGGGACACAGCGTTGAATGAGCGATAAACGTGAAATGAGGAGATAACGATGCAGCGGGTACGTACAAGTCTGCGGGTCAACGATCAGGTCGAGGTGATCGCCGGTAAGGACAAGGGTCGGGTCGGCAAGATTTTGCGAATCGATCGGGTGAAGAATCGGGCCGTGGTGGAACGGATCAACATGGTGACCAAGCATAAGAAGCCGGTCGATGCAACCCAACCCGGACAACGGATGGAGATCGAGGCACCAATACACCTCTCCAACCTGATGCTGGTCTGTCCTGAATGCGCCAACACCGTGCGTGTCGGCAGGAAATTTCTCGAGGATGGCACCAAGGTGAGATGCTGCAAGAAATGCGGTGCCACCATCGAGACAGCCAAAAAATAGTGAACGACAGAGAACAGATACTCGCGGATCTGGATTCCGCGGATTCATTGTCCAAAAGTTTCTCTTTAGAGTAGACGGTAGACGGAGTTGGGAATGGGAACGCTGAAAGAGCTCTATGAGCGTGAGGTCAGACCGCAGCTGCAGGAAAAGTTCGGGTACAAGAATGTGATGCAGATCCCCAAGGTGGAAAAGGTTGTCCTCAATATGGGTCTGGGTGAGGCGGTACAGAATCCAAAGGTGGTGGAGAAGGCAGCCAATGAGCTGACCCTCATCGCCGGGCAGAGGGCTGTGGTCACCAGGGCCAAGAAATCGATCGCTGGATTCAAGCTCAGGGCCGGTATGCCCATCGGGGCAAGAGTCACCCTGCGCAAGGACAGAATGTACGATTTTATTTCCAAGCTGGTGAACATTGCCTTGCCCCGGGTGCGAGACTTTCGCGGTGTATCGCCCAGGGGATTTGATGGCCATGGCAACTTTTCCATGGGAATCTCGGAACATATCATTTTTCCTGAGATCGATTACGACAAGATCGACAAGATCAGAGGACTGAACATCTCCTTTGTCACCACTGCCGCCAGTGACAAAGAAGGCAGGGAGTTGCTGCAGCTGATGGGAATGCCCTTCAAGAAGAATTAAGATTCAGGAGGATCCAGTGGCAAAGAAATCGCTGATTGCCAAAGCAAAACGGAAACCAAAGTTCAAGGTGCGCGCCTACAATCGCTGCCCGTTGTGCGGGAGGCCGCGAGCATTCCTGAGAAAGTTCGGCATCTGTCGTATCTGTTTTCGTAAACTCGCCTCCCAGGGAGAGATCACCGGGGTAACCAAGTCGAGCTGGTAGGTAACAGGTGGCCTGCCTGTGAGCAATGATCTGTAACGTTTTTGAAACAGAGGGAAGAATCAATGTCGATGAGTGATCCGCTGGCGGATATGCTGACCAGAATCAGAAATGGCGTCATGGCCGAGTACGAATCCGTGGACATTCCGTTGTCCAAGATCAAGGTCGGAGTGGCCAGGGTGCTGAAGCAGGAAGGCTATATCAGGGATTATCATATCATAAATGATGGTGTACAGGGCACCCTGAAGATAGATCTCAAATACGGCCCCAACAATGAAAGGGTGATTACCGGAATCAGGCGGGTCAGTAAGCCAGGCCTCAGACAGTACAAGAAGAGCAGTCGTATTCCCAAAGTGATGAGTGGCCTTGGAATCGGCATTCTGACCACATCACGGGGTATTATCACTGACAGGGAGGCCAGGCGTCTGAATGTGGGCGGAGAGCTTCTCTGTGAGGTCTGGTAACCAGTGCAGACTCTGCGGGACAGGAGGAGATAGAGATGTCACGAATTGGTAAGCAACCGATTCCAGTGCCGGCTGGTGTGTCGGTGGATATCCAGGGGACACACATCGTGGTAAAGGGGCCAAAGGGATCACTGGAACGCGATCTGCGTCCTGAGGTGGAAGTTTCTCAGGAGGGGGAGCAGCTGGTCGTCAAGGCCAAGGGAACCTCCAGGCGGGTGCGGGCCTTCTGGGGCCTGACCCGCTCCCTGGTCTCCAACATGGTGGTTGGTGTTCACAACGGCTTTCAGAAAAAGCTTGCTGTGGAAGGAGTCGGCTATCGAGCCAGTTTTGCCAACGGCGTGCTGACCCTCAACGTCGGCTATTCCAATCCGGTGGAGTTCCGCCTTCCAGATGGGATAGGCTGCACGGTGGACAAAGACAACACCATCACCCTGGAGGGAATCGACAAGGAGCTTCTCGGACTGACCGCTGCAAGGATCCGCGAGATCCGTAAACCTGAACCCTACAAGGGCAAGGGTATCAGGTATATCGATGAACATATCGTCCGGAAGGTCGGTAAAGCTGGCGGTGCAGTCTAATTTTCGGAGGAACGGTAAAGGATCATGGCAAAGACGAGTCCCAAGCTAACCGCACGCAGGAAACGGATCAGGCGTATCAGGAAAAAGATTGCCGGAACTTCTGAACGACCCAGGCTACGGGTTTTTCGTTCCAACCGGCACATCTATGCACAGATCATCGACGATACCAGGCATGCCACGCTGGTGGCCATGTCCACCGGTGACAGGGCATTCGATGGTACAGACCTGAAGGGCAAGTGTGCACAGGCAAAAAAAGTTGGCGAACTTCTGGCCCGGAAGGCACTGGATAGTGGTATCCGGGAGGTGGTTTTCGATCGGGGGGGCAACCTCTATCACGGCAGGGTGAAGGCCCTGTCCGAGGGGGCCCGCGAGGGAGGCCTGAAGTTCTGAGCAGGCCGATGGTGCCAGCCGCCGCAGCCAACAGTTGCTGCTGGAAATATTGATACAACGGAATTTTATGGTAATGGGGGTGTTCCTTGGCTGATTTCAAACGGTCTAATAAAGATGGCAACCAGGATGAACTGATCGAAAAAATCGTCTACATCAATCGGGTTGCCAAGGTAGTAAAAGGTGGACGGCGTTTCAGCTTCAGTGCCATTGTCGTTGTCGGCGATGGCCGGGGTAAGGTCGGTTACGGACTTGGCAAGGCCAATCAGGTTCCCGAGGCCATCCGGAAGGGAGTGGAAAAGGCTAGGCGGGACATGCGCAGAGTGGCGCTGACCGATATCTCTATTCCCCATGAGATCAACGGCAAGTTCAAGTCCGGCAAGGTCATGCTCAAACCGGCTTCCGATGGTACCGGGGTCATTGCCGGCGGTGCTGTCAGGGCAGTACTGGAGGCGGCAGGAGTACAGAATATCCTGACCAAATGCCTGGGCTCCAACAATCCGCACAATCTGGTCAAGGCGACGCTGGATGGTCTGCGGAGGCTGCGGTCTGCTGAGGAGATCGCCCGCCTGCGGGGGCTCAAGGTCGAAGACATGGTTGCCTGAGAGAGATCTAGGCTAAACAATTGGATCGAATCATGAGTAAAACAGTTACAGTCACACTGGTCAAAAGCGGCATAGGGAGCCCCAGGAAGATCCGGGCGACATTGACAGGGCTCGGTCTGACCAGGATGCACAAGACCGTTACCAGGAAGGATACTCCGGAGATACGGGGTATGATTAACAAAGTACGTCATCTCGTACGGATAGAGGACTAACTGATGCTGACACTCAACAATCTTGCACCCACTGAGGGGTCCCGGAAAAAGAAAAAGCGGGTCGGCAGGGGCCAGGGGTCCGGCCTGGGCAAGACGGCCGGCAGGGGCCACAAGGGAGCCCGCTCCCGTTCCGGATACAGCCAAAAACCGGGTTTCGAGGGAGGACAGATGCCACTCCACCGGCGGCTGCCCAAGCGGGGGTTCACCAATATTTTCAGAAAGGAATACGTGATCGTCTCTCTCTCTGACCTGGAACGGTTCGAGGCCGGTTCCACGGTGGACCGGGCTGCTCTGATCGAGGCCGGTATAATCAGGAAAAACGACGGACCAGTCAAGGTGCTGGCCAATGGCGAGATCAGCAGGGCCCTGAACCTGCAGGTGGACAAGATCAGCAAGACTGCCAGGGAGAAGGTCATTGCCGCAGGCGGAACGGTAAAGGAGTAGGCTTATGGCCGGAGTCGCCAGTGCAGCAAACATACCGGAGCTGAGAAAGAGGGTACTGTTTACCCTCTTTATGCTTTTGGTCTACCGGATGGGAGTGCAGATTCCCACTCCAGGAATCAACGGAGATGCCTTGGCGGCATTTTTCGAGAAAAATGCCTCTACCCTGTTTGGCATGTTCAATATGTTTTCCGGGGGTGCTTTGCAGAATTTTTCCATCTTTGCCCTGGGAATCATGCCCTATATTTCGGCCTCCATTATTTTGCAGCTGCTCACCGTGGTCGTGCCGCAGCTGGAAATGCTGTCAAAGGAGGGCGAGGCTGGCCGGCGAAAGATCACCCAGTACACCCGGTACGGGACCGTGCTGCTCTCCATCATCCAGGGTTTTTTCATCGCTTCAGGTCTGGAGGGAATGAGTGGTCCCACCGGGACAGCCGTTGTCATGGATCCTGGCTGGTCGTTCCGGCTGATGACTGTCCTGACCCTGACCACTGGAACGGCCTTCATCATGTGGCTGGGTGAGCAGATCACCGAGCGGGGCATAGGTAACGGGATTTCCCTCATCATTTTCGCTGGTATCGTGGCCCGTATGCCGGCTGCGGTGGCAAACACCATCCAGCTTGTCAAGGCAGGAGAGCTTGCGGTCATCTTCATGCCCATCATGCTGGTCATGATGGTGCTGGTCGTGGCCTTTATCGTCTATGTGGAAACGGCCCAGCGGAGGATACCCATCCAGTATGCAAAACGGGTCATTGGCAGGCGGGTTTATGGAGGACAGTCATCCCACCTGCCCCTGAAAATCAATATCTCGGGTGTCATTCCGCCCATCTTTGCCTCGTCGATCATGATGTTTCCGGCCACCATTGGCTCCTTCATCAAGATCGACTGGGTACAGCAGGTCTCCGCTGCTCTGTCGCCTGGAACCATCTACTACTATGTCCTCTACGTGGCCATGATCGTCTTTTTCTGCTTTTTCTATACTGCAGTCACCTTCAACCCGGATGACGTGGCCGAGAATCTGAAAAAGAACGGTGGATTCATTCCCGGAATCCGACCAGGCAAGAGGACGGCGGAGTTCATTGACAAGGTGCTGACCCGACTCACCGTGGTGGGTGCCATCTACCTGAGCGCTGTGTGTATCCTGCCGACATTGCTGATCAACAAGTTCAATGTTCCCTTTTATTTCGGCGGTACGGCTCTGCTGATCGTGGTCGGTGTGGCCATCGATACCATTTCCCAGATAGAATCGCATATGGTGATGCGCAACTACGAGGGATTTATGAAGGCCGGGCGAATCAGGGGCAGACGTTGAGGATGGTGTGGCCGGAATAGGGCAGGACAAGGCCATTGTCGTCAAGACGCCGGAAGAGCTTGAGATCATGTTTCAGGCCAACCAGATCGTGGCCGGTGTCCTGACCATGCTCAGATCGAGGATCGCTCCCGGGGTGAGCACCTTGCAGTTGGACACCTGGGCCGAAGAATACTGCCGCGACCAAGGTGCGGAACCGGCTTTCAAGGGATACCGAGGATTTCCCGGCAGCCTCTGTGTTTCCATCAACGAGCAGGTGGTGCACGGGATTCCTTCAAGAAAGGTCAGGTTGCGGGAGGGGGATATCGTGTCCATCGATTTTGGTACCTGCTACAAAGGATACTATGGCGATGCCGCCATAACGGTGCCAGTGGGAGCCATCAGGCCTGGACTGAAAAAACTGCTCCAGGTGACCAGGGAGGCCCTTGATAAGGGGATCGAGCAGGTCAGGGTGGGAAACCGGATATCCGACATCTCCCGGGCGGTGCAGGAACACGTGGAGGAACAAGGGTTCAGCGTGGTCAGGCAGTTTGTTGGCCATGGCATCGGCACCAGCCTGCACGAGGGGCCGGAAGTGCCCAACTATGTGCAAAAGCAACCTTCACCCCGTATCATGGAGGGAATGGTGGTGGCCATCGAACCCATGGTGAACATGGGGACACACAAAGTCAGGGTGCTGAAGGACGGCTGGACGGTGATCACGGCGGACAGGAAGCCGTCGGCACATTTCGAGCATTCTGTTGCAGCCACGGCCGACGGTCCCAGGATTCTCTCCAGGCTGCCCGGGTGAACAGCAGGGAGCGGAATCATGCCATTGAAATGTCTTGATTTGAGAGAAAGCAGTTGAAAAAATATTCTTTATAGAGGTATAATTAATATTTTTTCCGATCAAATTTAGAAATGGAAGGTGCACATGGCAAAGGAAGAAGCCATTGAAGTCGAAGGGACGATAATTGAACCCTTGCCCAATGCGATGTTCCGGGTGGAGCTGGATAATGGCCACAAGGTCCTGGCTCACATCTCCGGCAAGATGAGAATGCACTACATCAAGATCCTACCCGGCGACCGGGTGACGGTTGAGCTATCGCCATACGATCTCACCAGGGGCAGGGTGACCTTCCGCGACAAGGGCGGCAAGGGAAAGAAATAGACAAGAGGAAGAACGATGAAAGTCCGAGCATCGGTGAAAAAGATCTGCAGCGACTGCAAGGTGTTCAAGCGCAACGGCATAGTCCGGGTCAGCTGCAAGAACAAGAAGCACAAACAGCGTCAGGGCTGATCATTTCATTCAGGTACACTTCGAAGGAGTTGAATCTTGGCACGTATAGCAGGCGTTGACTTACCGCGCAACAAGCACATGGATCGTGCGCTGACCTATATCTACGGTATCGGACTGACCTCGGCCAGGCAGATTCTGGACAAGGCCGACCTCCCCTACCAGATGAACAGCGACGATCTCAGTGGCGAGGACGTAACCCGGATCAGGAAGATCATCGAGGAAGATTATGTCGTCGAAGGTGACCGGCGGCGCGAGGTCTCAATGGATATCAAGCGTCTCATGGATCTGGGATGCTACAGGGGACTGAGACACCGGCGGGGTCTCCCCTGTCGAGGACAGCGGACCAAGACCAACGCGAGAACCCGCAAGGGTCCGCGGCGCGGGGTGGCTGTGCGCAAGAAGAAATAACTGGTATCGGGTTTCCTGCACATAAGGGACCGGGATTGCAGCAAGCGGAGTAATCATGGCGAAATCCAAAAGAAGTAGTGGCAGAAGCAAGCGACGGGAAAAAAAGAACATTCCTGAAGGAATCGTCTTTATCTATTCAACGTTCAACAATACCCTGATCACCATTTCCGACCGGCGGGGCAATGTCATCGCCTGGTCCAGTGCCGGGGTCATCGGTTTCAAGGGATCCAGGAAGTCAACCCCGTTTGCTGCCCAGAACGCCCTGACCGATGCGGTCAAGAAGGCCAAGGAGCATGGGTTACGCAAGGTGGAGATACGGGTCAAGGGACCTGGGCCAGGCAGGGAGGCAGCCCTGCGGGCCATGACCACCGCGGAGCTGGAAGTGAGCCGCATCGTCGATGTGACGCCCATTCCGCACAACGGCTGCAAGCCGCCGAAACGGCGACGCGTCTGATTTTCAACGAATATTGCTGGAACAGTTTCTCTTGTTCGTAATGGAGGTTTAAGTTGGCCAGATATACAGGAGCTTCCTGCCGGATGTGCAGGCGTGAAAACCTGAAGATGTTTCTGAAAGGGGAACGGTGCTACTCGGACAAGTGTTCTTTTGAGCGCCGCTCCTATGCCCCGGGACAGCATGGGCAGAACCGGTTCCGCAAGGTTTCCGACTATGCCATACAGCTGCGGGAAAAACAGAAGGTGAAGCGCATGTACGGCATGCTGGAGAAGCAGTTTCGCCGCTATTTTGAAAAGGCCGACCGGGCCAAGGGCGTTACGGGCGAGAATCTGCTGGTCATGCTGGAACGGCGTCTGGACAACACCCTCTATCGTCTTGGTTTTGCCTGCTCCAGGGATCAGGCACGACAGCTCGTCCGCCACAACCACTTCACGGTGAACGGTAAGAAGGTCAATATCCCGTCCTATCAGGTAAAGGTCGGGGATGTGATCTCCCTGAAGGAAAAGAGCCGCAAGAGCGAGCTGATCAAGGACAACCTTGAGGGGGCAGCCAGGCGTGGTGTGCCCAGCTGGCTTGAGTTAGACCAGGCCAACTTTCAGGGCACTGTCAAGGCGCTACCCAACCGCGATGAAATCACTATGCCAATACAGGAACAGCTGATAGTCGAGCTTTACTCCAAGTAACACATAATATTCAGGTATTGCATGGCACAGGAAATACTGGACGACAATCCATTTTACAAGAACTGGCACGATCTCATCACGCCGGACCGGTTGGAAGTCAACAAGGAGACCCACACCGAGCGCTACGGCAAGTTCATCTGCCAGCCTTTCGAGCGTGGATTCGGCACGACGATCGGCAATTCATTGCGGCGTATTCTCCTTTCGTCCATCCGGGGAGCGGCAATCACTGCGGTCAAGATCGACGGCGCACTGCACGAGTTCACCACCATTGACGGTATCCATGAGGATGTCGCCGAGATCATACTCAATCTCAAGCAGGTGCGGTTGAAGCTCAATGGCCCTGAAGCCAGAACGGTGAAGATCGAAAAGAGCGGTCCGGCCACGGTGACGGCCGCCGATATCGCCGGGGACGGTTATGTCGAGGTGATGAATCCGGAACAGCTGATCTGCACCATCACCGGTGAGACAACCTTTTCCGCTGAGCTCGAAGTGCAGTGGGGCAAGGGATATGTTCCGGCCGACCGGCACAAGAAGGAGAATCAGCCCATCGGCGTCATTCCCATCGATGCTGCCTTCTCTCCGGTATGTCGGATCCAGTACGTGGTGAGTCAGGCGAGGGTCGGCCAGCAGACCGACTATGACAGGCTGACCATAGAGGTGGAGACCGACGGCAGTGTGCGACCGGAAAACGCCTTGGCCTATGCGGCCAAGATCCTCAAGGAACAGATGACCATATTCATCAACTTTGACGAGGATGAGGCCACACCGCCGCAGCAGGATAAAGAGGACACAAGCCGCATCGAGTATCCGCCGTTTCTCGACAAGAATGTGGAGGATCTGGAGCTTTCGGTTCGCTCTGCCAACTGTCTGAAGAACGCCAAGATACAGTATATTGGCCAACTGGTGCAGAAGACCGATGCCGAGATGCTCAAGACCAAGAATTTCGGGCGGAAATCGCTCAACGAGATCAAGACCCTGCTTGCAGCGCATGATCTCACGCTCGGCATGAAACACGAGGGCTGGGTTCCTCCCAACGAACGGGAAGATGCCAAGGATGAAACCAGCGCCTAGATCATCGACCAAGGAATCTATTCGACTACAGGAACGGAAGAATGAGACATAGAAAAGCCGGAAGAAAGCTCGGCCGTTCAAGCGCGCACAGGAAGGCCATGCTTCGTAATATCGTGACCTCGCTGCTGGAACACGAGCGGATCGTCACCACGGTACCGAAGGCGAAAGAGGCTCGCAGGATCGCGGAGAAGATGATTACCCTCGGCAAGCGGGGCGATCTGCATGCCCGTAGACAGGCCCTGGCCTATATCCGCTCCAAGTCTGTGGTCGCCAAGCTCTTTGACGAACTTGGCGAGCAGTATGCAGACCGGCAGGGTGGCTACACCCGGATCATCCGGACCGGCAGGCGGTACGGGGATGCCGCGCCCATGGCCATTGTCGAACTGGTCGGCTATGAGGAGGAAGCCGAGGTAGCCCTGGCCGACGAGGTGGAGTAGGAGAAAACGCAGCATCCATTTTGATCCGCAAAGCCGGTATGATTTACTCATACCGGCTTTTTTTATGGCCACTTCCGTATGCACGAGCCTGACCAGGAACAGAAGGCACTGGAAACCGAACGTATGGCCCTGGGAACGGAACCATTTTCTTTCCGTTGCCATCCAGGCATCGACTGCTATCTGGTCTGCTGCCACAAGGTGGAGCTGATCCTGCAGCCCTATGATATCGTGCGGCTGAAAAATCGCCTGAGACTGAGTGCCAGTGAATTCCTGTTTCGCCATACCCGCCTGGGAGAAGGCAACCATCCCTATTTTCCCGCCATCATGTTGAACATGGTCGACGAGCCTTCCTTTCCCTGTCCTTTTCTTGGCCCGGGCGGATGCTCTGTCTATCGGGACAGGCCGTCAGCCTGCAGGACCTATCCGCTTGAGCGGGGCGTGGAACGGGTGCCCGGAAAGGGGATCCGGAGCCGGTACTATCTCGTCCGCCATCCATACTGCCATGGACATCAGGAAACAAAACAGTATACGGTCAGGGAGTGGGAGCGTGACCAGCAGCTGGCTGAATACAATCTCTTCAATGACCGGTGGGCCGAAGTGGATGCCCTGTTCGCCACCAATCCCTGGCAGGGTGAGGGAGCGGCCGGCCCCAGGCAACGGCTGGCCTTCATGGCCTGCTACGACATCGACACTTTTCGGACCTACTGCGACCAGCACCGGCTGTTGCGCCGATACCGGATCGACCGCCACCGCCGGCGGCGCATCGAGCGGGACGACGGGGAACTGCTCAAGTTCGGCTTCGACTGGCTCCTGCATACCCTGGGTGACCGGTCCACCCTCATGCCGGTCCGCTGAGAGTTCCAGACTGTTCTTGAAGTTTCTCTGAAAAGAAGGTATGTTTAAAAATTTATGATTTTTTTGCCTGGCTGCCCGGTCCTGTGGTCCGTCCGCAGGGGAGGCATGGTCAGGCTGCCCGGTCAGTACGGCGTGAGCTGCCGGACAGTGGGTTGCTGGCGCATCCTTTGTGGTCCGGATGGTCATCGCGCCTCAATCACACACATCCCGCCTGGGTCCTTTGGTGTCTTCCCTCGGGAAGATCGGACGATAGGGATGGAGGTACAACCATAAAAAGAAGGAGTTCACCATGGCAAAGGTAACGATCCGGCAAATGCTCGAGGCGGGCCTGCACTTCGGTCATCAGACCAGGCGCTGGAACCCGAAGATGAAGCCGTACATCTACGGCCCCAGAAACGGCATCTACATCATCGATCTCGACATCACCATGCGCCTGTTCAGGCAGGCGTACAATTACATCGTGGACGTGGTGGCCAACGAGGGAACGGTTCTCTTCGTGGGTACCAAGCGTCAGGCCCAGGAGATAATCCGCAGCGAGGCCGAACGATGCGGCATGTTCTACGTCAATCATCGCTGGCTCGGCGGTATGATGACCAACTTCCAGACCATCAAGCGCTCCATAGAGCGGCTGAAAAAGATCGAGGCCATGCAGGCGGATGGTTCCATCAACCGCTTTCCGAAAAAAGAGATCCTGAAAATGGAGAAGGAACGGGTCAAGCTGGACCGCAACCTCGGTGGTATCAAGGAGATGCGGGTTCTGCCCGATGTGCTGTTCGTCATCGATCCCAACAAGGAGGAGATCGCGGTCAGCGAGGCCAACAAGTTGAAGATACCCGTTGCCGCGCTGACCGACACCAACTGCGATCCTGCCGGAATAGATCATATCATTCCCGGTAATGACGACGCCATCCGGTCCATCAAGCTCATCACCTCGCTCATTGCCGAGGCCGTCCTCGAGGGTAAGGCAAAGCGGGGCGAGGAAACAGAGGCCGATGTGGCGGAGTTGGAACAGGCCATGGGGGGCGAGGAGCCCGCTGCCGGCACCGGTGATGCCGGGCAAGAGGCCGCAGCGGCTGAATCAGGCCAGGAGGACGGCCAGGCCGTGGCTTCCTGAGCCGACCGTCCCCGCAGGACGGGCAGGCAGGATGAATCAGCGGGCAGGGAATGCGGGCCTGGCCGGGAGATGTGTTTTCCAGGACCTTCCGGTGGGCCGCTCTTCCTGTGCTCAGATCCAGTTTTTTTCTACCAAGGAGAGTGCATCGTGAAGATTACCAGCCAGATGGTCAAGGAGTTGCGTGACAAGACCAATGCCGGCATGATGGATTGCAAGCGGGCCCTGGGGGAGACCGGAGGAGATATGGAAAAGGCCGTCGACCTGCTCCGGCAGAAAGGTCTCGCCGTGGCCGCCAAGCGTGCCGACCGGGCCACCAGCGAGGGCATCGTTGAGTGCTACATCCATGCCGGTGGCAAAATCGGGGTAATGGTGGAAGTGGGCTGCGAGACTGACTTCGTGGCCAAGACCGACGATTTCAAGACATTTGCCCGCGATGTGGCCATGCACATCGCTGCCGTCAATCCGGTCGCCCTGACCAGGGATGATGTGCCTGCCGAGATGATCGCCCGGGAAAAGGAGATCTACACCAAGCAGGCCCTGGATTCCGGCAAGCCCGAGAACATCGTTGAGAAGATCGTGACCGGCAAGATGGAGAAGTATCTGGCCGAGATCTGTCTCATGGAACAGAAGTTTGTCAAGAATCCCGACCTGTCCATCCAGGACCTGCTCAACGAGCTGGTGGCCAAGATGGGAGAGAATATTTCCATCAAACGGTTTACCCGCTACCAGGTCGGCGCCTGAGGCGTAATTGATCACAGGCACCGCATCTTCACACGATCTCTCCCGGCCGCATAGTGGGCTTTAGCGGCCGGGAGGGATCGTGCAAATCTGCAGCACCTGTGACCAATTTCAGTTTGGAAGTAAGATATACTGCGGGATTACATGCCCTGTGATCGGTTACCCTGAGGCTGCCAGCGGCCCCAGGGCCTTTCACGCCAAATGCAAGCCAGGGAGGGGTGATGCAATTCAACAGAATTCTCCTGAAAATCAGTGGAGAGGCACTGATGGGAGATGGTGCCTATGGCATCAGCCCGGAGATGATCAGGTTCGTTGCCGGCGAGATCAGGTCTGTTCATGAATGCGGGGTCCAGCTGGGCCTGGTCATCGGAGCCGGCAATATCTTCCGGGGGGTGGCCGGAGCCGCTTCCGGCATGAACCGGGCCGCGGCCGACAACATGGGCATGGTGGCCACGGTGCTCAATGCCCTGGCCATGCAGGACGGGCTGGAGCGGGCCGGTGTCAGCTGTCGCGTCATGTCGGCCATCGCCATGCGCAATGTCTGCGAGACCTATGACCGCCGTCGGGCCCTGGCCCACCTGGAAAACAACCGCATCGTCATCTTTGCGGCCGGTACCGGCAATCCTTACTTCACCACGGATACGGCTGCCGTGCTGCGGGCGCTGGAGATCGAGGCGGACGTCATCATGAAGGCCACCCGGGTGGACGGCGTCTATGACCGTGATCCGGAAAAGGACGAGCGGGCGGTTAGGTTTGACCGCCTCTCCTACACGAGGGTGCTCAACGACCGGCTGCGGGTCATGGATGCCGCCGGCATTTCCCTGGCCCGCGACAATAACCTGCCGGTTCTGGTCTTCAACATGAAGCTTGAGGGGAATATCGCCCGGGCAGCGGCCGGCGAGGAAGTGGGCACCCTGATCACGGCCTGAAACCGTTATCCGGGAAGCCATCAGTCTACAGGGCGCAGTTCCGGTGTAAAGGAGGAGAAGATGGAAGTGATAGAACAGGTGTCAGAAAAGATGGAATCGACGATCGAGGCCTTCAAGCGGGAACTGGTAAAGATCCGGACCGGCCGGGCCTCGCTTTCCCTGCTGGATGGTATCAAGGTGGAGGCCTACGGGTCCATGCTGCCCCTGGAACAGGTGGGCACCCTGACCATTCCGGAAAGCCGGCTCATCGTTATCCAGCCCTGGGATCCGCAGATGCTGCCGGTCATCGAAAAAGCCATTCTGGCTTCAGACCTTGGCCTCACACCGGCCAATGACGGCAAGGTGATCCGTCTGACCATTCCGCAGCTCACCGAAGAGCGGCGCAAGGAACTGGTCAGGCAGGTGAAGAAGATCGCCGAGGAGTTCAAGGTGGCCATCCGTAACCTCCGGAGGGAGGCCAATGACAGCCTGAAGAAGATGAAAAAGGACAAGGAGATCTCCGAGGACGAGATGTTTCGCCTCCAGGACGAGGCACAGAAGAAGACAGATTCCTTTGTCAAGAAGATCGACGAGATCGCTGCCGGCAAGGAAAAGGAGGTCATGGAGGTCTGATTCGCTGGCCTCTGATGCGGCATGCAGGAGTTCTCATCCGACATTGAGCGTGTCCCCCGCCACATCGCCATCATCATGGATGGCAATGGCCGTTGGGCCGAAGAGCGGAACCGGCCCAGGCTGTTTGGGCACAAGGCCGGTGTTGATTCGGTCCGGGCGGTGGTGGAGACATCCCGGGAGATCGGGGTCCGCTACCTGACACTCTACGCTTTTTCCACGGAAAACTGGAACCGGCCGGTCACCGAAGTGAAGGGGCTCATGGGGCTCCTGAAGACCTACCTGCGTGGCGAGCTCAGTACCATGCTGAAGAATGACATCCGGCTGGGCTGCATCGGCCAGATCGACCGTCTTCCGGACGACGTGCGGACCATCCTGGCCGGGGTCATGGCGGAGACGGCCCACTGTGGCGCCATGACACTCCAGCTTGCCCTCAGTTACGGCAGCCGGGCCGAGATCGTCCGGGCGGCCCGCACCCTGTGCAGGCAATGTGCGGAAGAGGGGAGCGGCTGGGAGGAAATCGATGAAGATCGGTTCAGGACAGCGCTATACACCGGTCAACAGCCTGATCCTGACCTGCTGATCCGGACCGGGGGTGAAAAACGGCTCTCCAACTTTCTTCTCTGGCAGGCCTCCTATGCGGAATTGTATTTTACCGAGACCAAGTGGCCGGATTTCCGTAAAGAAGAGCTGCTGGAGGCCGTTAGGTCCTACGGTCGCCGGCAGCGCCGGTTCGGCAGGACCGGCGCCCAGATCAGGCAGGGATGAGCCATGCTGAAGGACCGTGTCATACCCGGTCTGGCCATGGCGCTTCTCTGGCTCCTGCTTCTCCTCTACGGTTCCTTCTTTTTTTTCTGGCTGGTGATGGTCGTTGCCGGTATCGTCGGCCTGGCGGAGTATCACCGGATGACCGGTGTCCGACTGGCCGGTTCAGGTTCTGCCCTCCTGCTCCTGGCGGCCTCCCTGCTGCCGGTGCTCACCAGTTGCGGTGGTTCGCCGGCAGCGGTCACTGCCGGTCTTTTTGCCGGGTTTTTCTGCGTCATCCTGCTTCATTTCCAGTACTACGACCAGGTCGCCGACATACTTTCCACCCTGGGGATCAGCGCCCTGGGAATGGTCTACATCGCCCTGGCCCTGGCCCACCTGGTGCTGCTGCGGGCCCTGCCTGATGGCGGTTCCTGGCTGATCGTCCTCACGGCCATCACGGCCGGTTCGGATACCGGGGCCTACTTTGCCGGTATCCGCTTCGGACGGACAAAACTCTGTCCAGTCATCAGCCCGGGAAAGACCGTGGCCGGGGTGGTGGGAGGGCTGCTGGCCGGCATCGCCACCGGTCTGCTCTTCTGCCAGCTGCTGCTGCCCTCTGTTTCCTCGTGGAAGATGGGGCTTGCCGCGGGCCTGCTGGTGGTTGTCGGCATTTGCGGCGATCTGGCCGAATCGGTCGTCAAACGGGCTGCCGGCGTCAAGGATTCCGGCGCCATCTTCGCCGGTCACGGTGGCTTGCTGGACCGGATCGACAGCCTGCTTTTTGCCGGTCCAGTGCTTTTCTATCTGCTTCTCTTCGGTGGTCTGCCATGAAAACGTTGACCCTCCTGGGCTCCACCGGCTCCATCGGCCGCAACGTATTGGCCGTGGTGCGCCAGTTTCCCGACCAGTTCCGTATTCAAGGGTTGGCTGCCGGCCGAAACGTCAGGGAACTGGCCAGACAGGTCCAGGAATTTTCTCCGGCCTGGATTTCCGTTGCAGAGGAGCCCCTGGTCGAGGAATTGGCCGGCATGGTGCCCCGGGAGTACCGGAACCGGATCCTTGCCGGCCCAGAGGGTAACCGGAAACTGGCCACCCTGGACGATGTGGAGATGGTGGTTTCCGCGGTGGTGGGAGCCGTCGGATTACTGCCCACCCTGGCCGCCATCGAGGCGGGCAAGGATATCGGCCTGGCCAACAAGGAGACCCTGGTCATGGCCGGCCGCCTGATCATGGAGGCCGTGCAGGCCAACCAGGTTCGCCTGCTGCCCATCGATTCGGAGCATTCGGCCATCTTCCAGGCCCTGGAGGCCGGTCGGCGGCGGGATGTGGGCAGGATCATCCTCACGGCCTCGGGTGGACCATTCCGCACGCTGCCGGCTGCGGACCTGGCCCATGTCACGCCGAGCCAGGCCCTGGCCCATCCGAACTGGGATATGGGAGAGAAGATCTCCATCGACTCCGCCACCCTGATGAACAAGGGACTGGAGGTCATCGAGGCCCGCTGGCTGTTCGCCATGGCGCCTGAACAGATTCGGGTGGTGGTCCATCCTCAGTCCATCGTCCATTCCCTGGTGGAATTCATTGATGGCTCCGTGGTTGCCCAGCTCGGCATACCCGACATGCGCATTCCCATAGCCTATGCACTCTCCTATCCCAGGCGCCTGGGGTTGGGGCTGTCGCGTCTCAGCCTTTCGGAATGCGGCAATCTCAGTTTTGAAAAACCCGATTACGAGCGGTTCCCTTCGCTGCGGCTGGCCTTTCGTGCCCTGGAGGAGGGCGGCGTGCAGCCTGCGGTCCTCAATGCGGCCAACGAGGTGGCCGTGGAGGCCTTTCTCCGGAAACGGATCCGTTTCACCGATATTCCCGGTGTGGTGGCGGCCTCCCTGGAACGGACCGTCAGGGGTGATGACAGAGATCTCGATGCCATCCTGGCAGCGGATCGGGAGGCCCGGATCGTGGCGGAACAGGAGGTTGCATCCCTGGAAAAGGATGCTTAACTGTGTAGTTGTCTTGCCGTCACGATTCAATGTAAAGGAAGAATAGAAAGTATGAACTCGCTCGTATCGTTTGTCATTGTTCTCGGTATCCTCATCTTTGTCCACGAGCTGGGCCACTTCCTCTTTGCCAAGCTGTTCGGGGTGCGGGTGCTCAAGTTCTCCCTGGGCTTTGGCAGCAGGCTGGTCGGCAGGAAGTGGGGAGAAACCGAGTACCTGATCAGCGCCTTTCCCCTGGGCGGCTATGTCAAGATGTTCGGTGAACAGCCCGGAGAGGAGATTCCGTCTGACGAACGACGGTTTTCCTTTTCCCACAAGCCGGTCTGGCAGCGGTTCGGGATCGTCTTTGGCGGTCCCCTGTTCAATCTGCTGTTCGCCCTGCTGGTCTTTATGCTGATGTTTGTCTTCGCCGGCCTGCCCGAGCCGGTGGATACCACCAGAATCGGGAGTGTTTCCCCCGGGTCGGCAGCGGAACAGGCCGGCCTCCAGGCCGGTGACGTGATCCTGGCCATCGATGACCAGGAGGTGTCGTCCTGGATCCAGGTTTCTGAAATGATCAGGGACAGCCAGGGCAGGCCGGTGACCCTGCGCATCGAGCGGCAGGGACGTGAGCTGGTGATCAGGGCCACGCCGGCCATGGAAAAGGTGAAAAACCTGTTCGGCGAAGCAGTGGGTGAACGGTACATGCTGGGGATCATCCGCAGCGACGAGGTGAAATATACCAGGGTATCCTTGTGGGAGGCCTGCCGGGCCGCCGCGGTCCAGACCTGGAACCTGATCTACCTGACCGTCATGGGGATCGTCAAGATCATCGAACGGGTCGTGCCGGCCTCGGAACTGGGCGGTCCGATCCGGATCGCCGAGCTGGCCGGTCAGCAGCTGGAGGCCGGCTGGATGAATCTCTGGTATTTCATGGGATTGCTCAGCATCAATCTGGGAATTCTCAACCTGCTGCCCATACCGGTGCTGGATGGCGGACACCTGGTGTTTCTGACCATCGAGTCGGTCCGGCGTAAACCGCTGAGCGAAGAGGCCATGGCCGTGAGCCAGCGGATCGGTATCGCCCTGCTGGGGTCCCTGATGATCTTTGTCTTTTATAACGATATATTCAGGATCGTACAGCGGTGGCTGAATACCCCCTGATACTGGCCATCGAGACAGCTACCGGCTGCGGCTCCGTGTCCCTGACCAGGGGCGGGGTGACGGATGGAATGGTTCTGGGCGAGATTACTGCCCAGCCGAAAACTACCCATTCCAGACGCCTCCTGGGAAGTGTCGCCACCCTGCTGGAAACGGCCGGTATCGGCTGGGACGACCTGGACGGGGTGGCGGTCAGCCTGGGACCGGGATCCTTCACCGGCCTGCGGATCGGCATGGCCGCTGCCAAGGGGATCGCCATGGCGACCGGACTGCCCATGCTGGGAGTTGCGAGCCTGGACGGACTTGCCCTGGGCTGTCCCCATGCCGCTCTGCCCCTGTGCTGTGTCCTGGATGCCAGGAAAAAACAGGTCTATGCGGCCATGTATTCCTATGACCGGCACGGGGTGCCGGTACGGCAGGGGAAGATCAGGGCCGTGGAACCGGCGGCCTTGGCCGCCTCCATCACCACCCCGACCCTGCTGTTCGGACCGGCGGTGAGCGTATATGGCAAGGAACTGGCCGCAACCGATCTCATCCGGCCACTGCCCCGGTCCCTGGCCGTTATGCGGGCGGCTCCGGTGGGATTGCTGGCCGCTGACCGGTTGCGACGAGGCGAGGTCCTGGATGCGGCAACGGTCGCTCCGCTCTATATCCGTGCTTCGGAGGCGGAATTGAACCGGGAGAGACAGCAGTCCAGGAAAGGTTCAGCGGGCCGGGAAGGAGAAGACAATCGATGCAGCGGAAAAAGACCAGGCAAATCCGGATAGGTGACGTGCCCATCGGCGGCGATGCCCCCATCACGGTGCAGTCCATGACCAACACCGATACCAGGGACGTGATCGCCACGGTCTCCCAGATCCGTCGTCTGGAAGAGGCTGGCTGTGAGCTTATCCGGGTGGCGGTGGTGGATCTGGATGCGGCCCGGGCCATCCGTACCATCAGGGAGCAGATCACCATCCCCCTCATAGCCGATATCCACTTCGATTCCCGGCTGGCCGTGGCCGCCGTGGAACACGGGGCCCAGGCCATCAGGATCAATCCGGGCAACCTGGGCGGACCGGAAAAGTTGCAGCGGGTGGTGGCGGCGGCAAAGATGCACCGGGTGCCCATTCGTGTGGGCGTCAATTCCGGCTCCATTGAAAAGGATCTGCTCAAACGACACGGCTATCCCACACCGGAGAATCCCGCCTCCCTGATCGAGAGCGCTCTTCGCAATGTGCGTCTGCTAGAAGAGCTGGGATTCGAGGAGATCAAGATCTCGATCAAGTCCTCCGATACCCTGACCACCATTGCCGGATATCGCGAGCTCTCGGAGCGGACCGATTATCCACTCCATATCGGGGTCACCGAGGCAGGGGGGCTCATTGCCGGTACCGTGAAGTCCAGCGTCGCCCTGGGAATACTTCTCTACGAGGGAATTGGTGACACCTTCCGCATTTCCCTGACCAGGGATCCGCTGGAAGAGGTGCGGGTAGGGTTTGAGCTGCTCCGCTCCCTGCGGATCAGGGAGCGGGGACCGGAGATGATCTCCTGTCCCACCTGCGGCCGGACCCGCATCGACCTGTTTCCCCTGGCCGAGGAGGTGGAGCGGCATCTCCAGACCATGGAGACGCCACTCAAGGTGGCGGTCATGGGATGTGTGGTCAATGGCCCGGGAGAGGCCCGGGAGGCGGACATCGGTATTGCCGGCGGGCACGGGGTGGGGATCATTTTCAAGAAGGGCAAGATATTCAGGAAGGTCCCGGAAGACGAGCTCCTGCCCGTCTTTCTGGAAGAACTGCACAGGATGGACAAAGAACAACAGAACAACTAAGACTGCAGGTATGCGCTACTCACAACTTCTTTTACCGACCACCAAGGAGACCCCGGCCGAGGCCGAGGTTGTCAGCCACCAGCTTCTCCTCCGGGGCGGTTTTGTCCGCAAGCTGACCTCGGGGCTCTACACCTATCTTCCCCTGGGGCTCATGGCCCTGCAGAAGGTGGCCGGAATCATCCGGGAAGAGATGAACCGGGCCGGGGCGCAGGAGCTGCTCATGCCCATGGTCCAACCGGCCGATCTCTGGCAGGAGTCGGGACGGTGGCAAAAGTATGGTCCGGAACTGCTCCGTTTCCGGGACCGCCATGACCGGGATTTTTGTCTGGGACCAACCCATGAGGAAGTGATCACCGACCTGGCGAGGAGGGAACTGCAGTCCTACCGGCAGTTGCCGATCAATCTCTACCAGATCCAGACCAAGTTCCGGGACGAGATCCGGCCCCGTTTCGGCCTGATGCGGGGCCGGGAGTTCGTGATGAAGGATGCCTACTCCTTTGACGTGGACGATGAGGCGGCCGGAAAGAGCTACCAGCGGATGTATGACGCCTATCACCGGATTTTCCAGCGCTGCGGCCTGGAGTTCCGGGCCGTGGAGGCGGACACCGGGACCATTGGCGGCTCCTTTTCCCATGAGTTCATGGTCCTGGCCGATACGGGCGAGGATACCCTGGTGATCTGCAACGACTGCTCCTATGCCGCCAACGTTGAAAAGGCGCAGGTGGTCCTGTCCGGGAGCGGAGAACCGGCCGGTGAGCAGCCGGCCATGGCAAGGGTCGAGACTCCTGGCATGAAGAAGGTCGACCGGGTAGCCGAGTTTCTCGGGGTACGGCCGGCAGACCTGATCAAGACCATGGTCTATCTCGTGGACGGCGAGCCCGTGGCGGCCCTGGTTCGTGGTGATCGCGAGGTGCAGCCGGTGAAACTGAAGAACCTGCTCCGTGCCACAGAGGTGGAACTGGCTGATGACGATACGGTCTGGAAACTGACCAGGTTGCCGGTGGGCTACCTGGGACCGGTGGATATCGGTATCCGGGTGGTGGCCGATCAGGAGGTCATGCAGATGGCCTCGGCGGTGTGCGGGGCCAATGAAAAGGGATACCACCTCAAAGGCGTGGTGCCGGGACGGGATTTCACCCCCGATCTGTACGGCGATCTGCGCCAGATCACCACCGATGATCCCTGCCCCCTCTGTTCCGGCAGCCTGCGGCTGACCGAGGGTATCGAGGTGGGCCACATCTTCAAACTGGGTACCAGTTACTCCCAGGCCATGAAGGCGACCTTCCAGGATCGTGACGGAGAGGAGAAGTATTTTGTCATGGGCTGTTACGGTATCGGCGTCAGCCGGGTCGTGGCAGCGGCCATCGAGCAGAACCACGACCGCAACGGCATTGTCTTTCCTCTTCCCCTGGCTCCCTTCCAGGTGATCATCCTCAACCTGAGCCTGAAGAACGAGGAGACCTGCCGGGCTGCCGAACAGCTCTACCAGGACCTCCGGGAGCTGGGTGTCGAGGTCCTCTACGACGACCGGGACGAGCGACCGGGTTCCAAGTTCAAGGATGCCGATCTGATCGGTATCCCGTACCGGATCACCATGGGCAGGACCTTTGAACAGGAGGGACAGGTGGAGCTGCGGCTCCGGGCCACCGGGGAGACCATGATGCTGGACTTTGACCGGGCCGCGGCCGAGACTGCCGATATGATACACAGGGCCCTGGAGGAACTGTAGGGGAGAGGCGATGTCGGACGTCTACGGACTGCTCGCCATAACCCTCAGCTATCTGCAGGGGGTCGACCTCAAGCCGCTGAAAAAGGCGTACGAGTTTGTCCGGGAACGGCACGGCAATGCCACCCACATTTCCGGAGAGCCCTACCTTCAACATCTTCTGGAGGTCGCCATCACCCTGGCGTCCATGAAGCTGGACCGGGACACCATCGTGGCCGGTCTGCTTCACGGTACCTTGAAAGAGGGCGTCGCCACATTCGAGGAGCTGGAAAAACGGTTCGGTCACGATGTGGCCAATATCGTGGACGGCACCACCCGGATCACCAATGTCCACTACGACTCCAGGCTGGCCCATCAGGCAGAGAATATCCGCAAGCTCTTTCTGGCCATGGGCGCCGACATCCGGGTATTGCTGGTCAAGTTGGCCGATCGCCTCCAGGATATGATCACCCTGGAAAGCGCAGACGAGGAACGTCGCCGTCAGGTGGCCAGGGAGACCATGGATCTCTATGCGCCGCTGGCCAGCAGGCTCGGTATCGACTGGATGAAACGGGAGCTGGAAGATCTCTCCTTCAAGTACCTCTTCCCGGTGGAGTATGCCAACCTGACTGCCAGGCTGGAAAGCTCCCTGGCCGAGCGGCAGGCCTATGTGGACGAGGTGATTTCCATTCTCTATGACAAGCTGAAAAAGAACAATATCCACCCGGTGCGGATCATCGGCCGGCCCAAGCACCTCTACTCCATCTACAAGAAGCTGGTGGTTCAGAACATCCCCCTGGAACGGGTCTACGACAAGGTGGCCTTCCGGATCATCGTCAAGACGGTCAAGGAGTGCTACGAGGCCCTGGGGACCGTGCATGCGGACTGGACACCCGTTCCGGGCCGGATCAAGGATTTCATCAGCGCACCCAAGGCCAACAATTACCAGTCCCTGCATACCACGGTGGTCGGTCCCCGGGGACATTTCATCGAGATCCAGATCCGGACTGAACAGATGGACCGGGTGGCCCAGGAAGGCATCGCGGCCCACTGGGCATACAAGGAAGGGCAAAAGATCTCCAACAACGATGCCCGGCTGTTCAGGGAGCTGAAGCACCTGGTCCAGACCCTGCAAAAGGTGGAGGATCCGGGCGAATTTCTCGAGTCGGTGCGGGGCGAGCTTTTCGAGCCAGAGGTCTACGTCCTGACCCCAAACGGCGAGGTGCGGGGCCTGCCCAGGGGATCGACGCCCATCGATTTTGCCTATTCCATCCACTCGGCAGTTGGCGATACCTGTACCGGGGCCAAGGTGAACGGCCGCCTGGTGCAGCTGAAATACGAGCTGCAGAACGGTGATGTGGTCGAGATCATCACCTCAAAGAAACAGCATCCCAAGCGGGCCTGGCTCCAGCTGGTCAAGACCAGCCGTGCCAGGCAGCGTATCCGGCACTGGTTGCGACGTGAGGAAAAGGAAAAGGCCCTGAAGCTGGGCCGGGAGATCTGTGAACGGGAACTGCGAAAGCATGATGTCAGCCTGAAGAAGCTGATCAAGAGCGGCCATATCCGCCTTCTGCTCAAGAAGCTGCGCTGCAACTCCCTGGATGACATGCTGGCCAAGGTCGGGAGCGGCAGTATTACCCTGGAGCACCTGAAGCGGGCCCTGGAACCGGAGGATGCACGACAGGAGGAAGATCGTCAGGCCGAACGGCTGGAAAAGAAGAGCCTGCCGGAGCCCCAACGGATTACCGAGACCGAGCAGGGGATCTGTATCGACGGCATGGATGATATGCTGGTCAGGGTCAGCCAATGCTGCAGACCGGTGCCTGGTGACGAGATCGTCGGTTTCATCACCACCGGACGGGGGATCTCCATCCACAAGGTGGACTGTCCCAACCTGCGGGCTACGGACCCCCACCGGTGGATCGATGTGACCTGGGCCCGGGGAAAGGCGGCAAAACACCGGAGCGAGTTATTTATCAGGGCGGAAAACCGAAAGAACCTCCTGGCCGATATCAGCAGTCTGATCAGTGCCGATGATGCCGATATCGTTGAGCTCAATGCCAGGACAACCAAGGAGAACGTGGCAGAGCTCTCGGTTCTCCTGGAGGTCGCCGACCTGGGACACCTGCACCGGTTGCAGAAACATCTTCAGCAGATGCCCGAGGTCATCGATGTTCGCCGAAGGTAGCATGATGGGGCTTCCCTGCGAGATCTGCGGCAATACTGTGGACAGCCGTCTGGTTGCCTGTCCCTTTTGCGGTTCCCGGATGACACCCCGGAACCAGCCGCTGCGGCAGCCTCTCCTGCGTACGGTCAACCTGGAGCAGGGCATGCCCACGGTTCCCCAGGCCCTGCTGAGGCTGCAGCAGGAACTGCAGCAGGCCAGGCACGAGGGATACCGGGTCCTGCGGCTTATTCACGGTTATGGGTCCAGCGGCAAGGGTGGGGCCATCCGTGCCGAGGTGCGGCGGCAGCTGGCCTTTCTCAAGGAGCAGCGGGCGATCAGCGATTTCCTCCCCGGCGAGGAATTCAGCCGCAGGACCGGGCCGGGGCGCCAGATGTTGCGCCGGTTTCCCTTCCTGTCCGGGGACCGGGATCTCAATCGGGCCAATCCCGGCATCACTCTGGTGATCCCGTGAACATGCGCAGATTGATCACTTTTCCGGCCAGAAACCTGCTCTATGTCATCCCTGCGATGATCACGGCCGGTCTGCTTACCGGCTATTTTTTCGATACCTCGCCGCTGAAAACTCTGATTCTGCCGGTTTCCGTTCTGATGGTCTATCCGGCCATGATCGGTATCCGGTTCGAGGAGCTTGCCCGGTTTACCGAGTACCGCCTCATGGCACTCAACCTGGGAATCAATTTCCTGGCCCTGCCATTCATCGCCTTTCTGGTCGGCAGGCTGCTGCTGGCCTCCAGTCCTGAGCTGTTCACCGGCCTGGTGATCGTCTCGGTCATTCCCGGGGGCAACATGGTGGTCGCCCTGACCATGATGTTCCAGGGCAATGTCCGGGCATCGCTCAAGCTGACTGCCGTCAATCTGCTTCTCGGTTCCCTGCTGGCCCCTTTCTATCTGTATCTTCTGGCTGGACGGTTGGTTGAGGTGGATCTCTGGCAGGTGGGCCGGACCATCACCCTGGTGGTCTTTATTCCACTGGTCATGGGTATGTACACCTACCGGCTGTTGTTGCGTCGCTACCCGCCCCAGACCTTCAAGAAAGAGATCAAGCCCTTGCTTCCCGGGTTCAGCTCCTGGGGACTGATGTATATCCTTTTTACCTCCATGAGTTTGAAATCGAAGATGATTTTCAGTCATCCAGGATTACTTTTCCAGGCCCTGGCCAGCCTGTTTTTTTTCTATTTTCTGGTCAGTGCCATGCTTATCCTGCTGGCCAGAAATTTCTTTGACCAGGCCGACGGCATGACCCTGTTTCTCAACGGTCTGCTGCGCAACCTGGCCATTGCCATCAGTTTGGCAGTGACGGCCTTTGATACCCAGGTCGCCATGGAGGTGGCCCTGGCATTTCTCTTTCAACAGCAGATAGCCATCTGGTTCTGGAAGCTCGACAGCCGCTTTGCCCTGCTGCGGAGACCAGGATAGCCAATTTCCCACTGCGCTGGACGGCCCGAAAAAAAGTGCGGTACCGATTGGATCGGTACCGCACCCGGGGTTGGGCATCATGCCCAGGAGGAAATCGGTGGCCTACTTGAGGAGGAACCTGTTGATCACGATCATGATGGCCTGTTGTTGCGCCGGACTAGCCGATGATTGTTGGGGCGTGGCCTGTTCCACGTTCTGTTCAGGCTCGCTCTCTTCTTCCTGAGCCGTCTCTTCCTGTGTCGGTGAATCCGGCGGAGGCGGAGGCTCCAGGGGTGCAAAACCTGGGTCATAGGACCAGCCGCCATAAATTCCCCAGGGATAGCTGGTGCTCATCTCCCGGAATTTGGCCCACCGGACAGCTGAGGACCAGGTATCGCGAAAGGCATATTCACCAGTGGCCGAGTTGTAGCCGATGGCTGTGATCATGTGGTCTGTCCAGCCGTCAGCATCCGAGTCCACGAGGAAAATCATGGGCCGGCCCTGATCTATTTCCCGCACCAGAACATCCCAGGACATCGAGCCGTCTGCCCAGTAGTACATGTCATAGCGGACCGAGTCGTATGAGTTGTCCCGGAAGGTGGTGTAAGCCCGCAGGGCCGGCAGGACATCGCTGGCCCAGGTCCAGCCGTAACGGAGATTCTCCGAACTCCACGAGGTGTGCATGAAATCGGCGATGGAGTTGTCTGCATGGGTGTTTGCCGGGTTGAGTTCCGAATAATCCGGTTGCACCTCGATCCGGTCGTCCCGTGGCAGACTGTATTCGTTGTAATGGGCCGATGAGGCTATGTTCTCGTTGACGTTACTTTGCACTCGTCCATCCCCATCCAGCAGGTTGGGCATGCCACGTACGTCCCAATAGGCCAGAAGCATAGCCGCTGCCGTGGGGCCGCAGCCGTGATGCCAGAAGAATGCCGGTACACCCAGGACCTTTTGGGTCATGGCTCCACCGCTGACGTCCAGGACGGTTTTTGTCTTCATTTTTGCCTGGGGAGGCGGTACCGGCCCGCTGGTGACAAGCTGCGGTTCATCCGGAAGAGCTGACTTGAACTCAGGCTGTTTCGGAACAGAACGGTTGTCCGGTTCATAGAGCCGCTCACGGCAATCCCAGTCATACCCGTTTTCGATCACCAGGTCATACCCGGTCTCATAGTGTGGTATGACTGGATCGAGAATCGCGTCGTCAGGGATGCGAATTTCATCGTTCTGCTGGTTGGTGGCGGCTGTTTCCAAAGCGGCCTTCAACTCTTCTGTTGTATGGATACAAAAGGTGTCCGCCAGAGAAAGGGCGGGCAGGGCAAGCAGGAGAAATCCGGCATAGAGAGTGGTCAATCGTGTCTGTCGCATGGCCATCGTCCTTGATGTTGAAAATACGTAAAAAATTCATCCGATGACCCTGCCACTGCATTCCCTCTGCCAGAATCGAAAAATCTACATGTCTCCTATTTTATCTATTGATTTTCAAAGAAAAAAATAATTTATTTCTCTGTAGATTCCGGAATTCCGATTATTTATCTATTTCATTGTTTTGAAATCCGAAATATTCAAATAAATATGTTAACATATTTAAATAAAAGCAAATTATCCGGGACACGTTTTCAATTACCAAATTGTAACAAGCCGGACGGCTGTAACCCCGCTTCATGGCTGGTCGGGGTTGATGCTGGTGGTGGGGACTGGAGGAAGCGGAGGTGCCTGAGCGACTTGGGTGAAGGAAAGGAATCCGGGCAGAAAATGAAAAAGGTCGTGTTTTTGTTCTGAATGGTTTAGGGTGCAGCAGAAGATGCCATCTCAGGTCCTGCCTGAAAATCAACAACACCTCAGAATGTAGGGAGAATTGTATGAAAACGATCATTGTGGCAGTGGCTGGGTTTCTGCTTTTCAGCGGCCCGGCCCTGGGTGGGGAGCCCTCTCCTTCACCGTTGAAGACAGACATTCAGAAACTCAGCTATGCGATAGGCTACGACCTGGGCGGCTACCTGAAGAGCCTCGAGGAAGGTTTCGATCTTGAGGTGATTCAGCAGGGAATCGATGACGGTTATGCCGGCAGGAAGGGGCTGATGAGTCCGGATGAGGCTGCAGATGTTCAGCAGAAGTTTGCTGCCCGGCAACAGGAGAAGCAGATCAGAAAGACCCTTGAACTGGGCCAGCAGAACCGGGCCAAGGCAGATGCATTTCTCAAGGAAAACGGGAAGAAGAAAGGGGTGAAGACCACTGCTTCCGGTCTCCAGTACAAGGTGGTCAAGGAGGGTCAGGGCAAGAGACCTACAACCGGTGATACGGTTCGTGTCCACTATCGGGGATCCCTGCTGGACGGGACCGAGTTCGACAGCTCCTACAAACGAAACGAACCGGTCGAGTTCCAGGTCGGCCAGGTCATTCCCGGATGGGCAGAAGCCCTGCAGCTGATGAAGGCTGGATCGACCTACGAACTGTACATCCCGCCGGATCTGGCTTATGGCGACCGAGGTGTACCGCCGGTGATCGAGCCTGGCTCGCTGCTGATCTTCACAGTGGAACTGCTGGATGTCACAGACGGCAATACGCAGGAACAAAGCGCCACGGAGACGATGAAGACCAACTGATCAGTCGTCGGGGTGTCTGGTCCGGAGGCACTGCCGAGGCCGTGCCTCCGGTTTTCCCCTTTGCTCATGAACGATGTGTATTTCAGCTTTTGAAACCTGATGGAGTCATGGCAAAGAAGAAGAAAAAGAAAAAGCAAAAACCAAAATCCAGGTGTTGCGGCAAGTTTCGCAAAAAGAACAAGTATTGCAAACGGTGCCCGGTGCTGATCCGGCTGCAGTGCAAGGCCCGGACCGAAAAGGAAGAGGAGGTCTGCAGAGAACAAGGAGCCAGCAACAAGAAGAAAAGAAAAGCTGGCGGCGAGGATCGGACCGCAGCCTCTAACCAAGAGAAAAAGAAAAAGAAGAAAAAGGACGGGAAGAAAAGAAAACAGGGCAAGAAAAGAAAGAAAGACAAGAAGAAGTGAAGGAGAAAACTTCCTGGTCCCTGGCTGATTGCATCGATTTTGAGTATTTTTCGATTCTGGATCAGGACAAGGCCGACGAAGAGCTGATCCGGCGGGATCGGGATATCTATGTCCGGAACATCAGGGAAGAACCGCCGCCGGGCCGGGCAGCCGATGTCCTGCTCCTCGGTGTCTGGCTGCAGGCCAGGCGCACCAGCGACAACAAGGAAGAGGGTCCGGCTCTTCTTCCTGGACAGCTCTGGCTGGAGGTGTACCGGCTGTGTTTTCTGGCCATGGCTGTAAGCGGCCTGATCCTGGGAGGCTCCCTTGCCTGGGGATTCCTGACCTACTCCGGCCGGCAGCCGATCAACGTGGCCGTCTTTCTCAGTCTTTTTGTGGGCAGTCAGCTCATTCTTCTGGCGCTGCTGGCCTTGGCCTTTGCCTATCGAAGCCTGCTGGGCCAGGCCGGGACGTCTTTCCCTCTGCTCGCCGGCCTGCTCTCCAGGATGTTTTTCCGGATGGTGCGGAAGTTGCATGGCGCGGCAATGGGCCATCTTTCTGCAGGTCGTCGGCATGCCCTGCTGGCCGCCCTGGCCACGTTCCGCATCGGAGGCCATCGATATGGCCGCCTGGTCCTGTGGCCCTTTTTTTCCCTGCTCCAGCTCTTCGGGATCACCTACAACCTGGGGCTGCTGTCGGTCCTGCTGTTCAAGGTGGCGGTGACCGATATCGCTTTTGGCTGGCAGTCCAGCCTGGATCTCTCTGCCGCTGCAGTCCATCGGCTGGCCGCTCTGCTGGCCCTGCCCTGGAGCTGGCTGCTCGGGGAAGGCAGCGGCTATCCCACCCTGGAACAGATCAGGGGATCACGCCTTGTCCTCAAGGAGGGCATCTATCATCTGAGCACGATCGACCTGGTATCCTGGTGGCCCTTTCTCTGCCTTGCGTTGCTCTGCTACGGACTGTTGCCCCGTCTGCTGCTCTTCTTCCTGGGATGGTTCCGTCTGCATGTTCTGCTGGCTGGCCTGGATTTCAGTCACAGCCGGTTTCGCCGGGTTTTGCGGAGAATGCGGACACCGTCCCTGGCGACCCGGGCCGAAAGCCGGAACCGGGATTCCGGTCAGGCAGCATGGAACAGGAACGGTCAGGAAGCATCCCCTTCTCCGGCTCCTGCCGATTCGGCTGAAAGGGCCGACGAACAGCCAGAGAAACCGGGCCTGGCAGGAGAGCAGCGGCTTCTTCTTCTGGTACCGGCTGACCTGGAGGAACAGTTTTCCCTGCCTGTTTTCAGGGAGCATGCCGGCCCGCTGCTCGGTGATCGAAAAATGGACCTCAGGTTTTTCGATGACAGTGACCAGGCTCTGGAGTCGGTGGCCTCGTTTCTGCGCCAGGTACCAGGGGTACTGGACGTCCTCCTCCTCCAGGAGAGCTGGCTGCCGCCAATTCGGGAGACCCTGACCTTTCTTGCCTCCCTGCGTGACCTTCTCGGCACTGACAGCGAGCTTACCCTCCTCCTGGTGGGCAGGCCCCGGGCGGACACCATGTTCACCCCGGTGAAGACGCGGGATCGGCAGATCTGGCAGACCAGGCTGGCCAGCCTGGCTGATCCTGCACTGTATATCCGGGAGCTGGTCAGGTCATGAGCGGTCTGGTCCCGGAATTCGCCGTGGTCGGTCATCCCAACGAGGGCAAGTCCGCTGTCCTCTCCACCCTGGCAGAGGATGACTCGGTCCGGGTCAGTCCCGAGCCGGGCGAGACCACCGAATGCAGACGTTTTCCGGTGCGCATCGACGGGCAGGAAGTTATCGCATTTATCGATACGCCGGGGTTTCAGAATCCCGGCAAGACCCTGCGGTGGATGCAGGAACATGGAGACGAACCAGACCTGCTGGCGCGCTTCATCAGGTCGCACCGGGACGATCCGGCCTTTCACGACGACTGCGCCCTCCTTGCCCCGCTGTTGCAGGGAGCGAGCATCATCTTCGTGGTGGACGGTTCCAGGCCTCTGCGCAGCGTGGATCGGGCAGAGATGGAGATTCTCCGCCTCACCGGCCGACCGCGCCTGGCCATTATCAACTGCAAGGAAGACGATACCACCTGGCTGCCCAGATGGCAGGAAGAGTTCCGTAAGCACTTCAATGCCATCCGGGTTTTCAACGCCAACCGGGCCACCTATCTGGAACGGATTTCCCTCCTGGAAAGTCTCAAGCCCATCGATCAGGAGCTGGAACCGGTCCTGGTCAGGGTGATCGAAGCCTTCCAGGCCGACTGGCAGCGGCGGATTCACCAGGCTGCGGAGCTGGTCGTCGATTTCCTGGTCGCTGTCCTCTCCTACCGCCGCAGTGCGTCCTGTCCGGAGGGCAGGGAAGAGGAACTGCGAACCAGGATGCTGACCCGGTTCACCGATACCGTGCGCAGGCAGGAGCAGCAGACCTTTGACCGTATACGCAGGCTGTACAAGCACAATATCTTCAACCTCCGCTTGCCGCCCCATTCCATCCTCGAGGAAGACCTGTTTGCAGAAAAGACCTGGGAATTTCTCGGTCTCAGCGGCCGGCAGCTTCTCCTGGCCGGTGCCCTGGGCGGGGCTGCTGCCGGGATCGGGCTGGATGCAGCGACCTTTGGCACTTCATTCGGTGCCTTTGCAGCCCTTGGCGGTATTTTGGGAGCGGCAGCCACCCATTTCAAGGGCAGGGACCTGCTTGCCGGCACCAGGCTCCTGGGAATGCGCCTGGACCGCCATTTGCTCCAGGTCGGGCCGGTGAGATCCAGTCAGCTCCTCTATATCCTCCTGGACCGTGTGTTTCTCTTCTACAGCCATGTGATCAACTGGGCCCATGGCCGGCGGGACTATCCGGACCAGGAGAACGGGGCACCGCGCTGCAGAACCAAGATGGGGCTCACGGCATCCTGGGACCGGGAAAAGCGGATGGTGTGCGAACGATTTTTCCAGGCCCTGCAGGGGGATGATCCACATCTGGTAGACCAGGAACGACACAACATGCAGGAGCTTGTCCGGATCACCCTGGAAGACCTGACAGGTATCGGCCGGAAACCATGATCCATGAACCGACCCTGGGCATAGCCATCCTCCTGGCCGTCGGCCTGTTGGTCGCCAAGCTCTGTCAGCTCGTCCGCCTGCCCTCGGTGACCGGATTCATTGTGGCCGGCCTGGTGCTCGGGCCCTCCTGTTTCGGTATCCTGACCGTTGACACGGTTGGTCACCAGCTCGACCATTTCACCCAGATCGCGCTCATGCTCATCGCCTTCGGCATTGGCGAGCATATCGAACTGCGCCGCTTGGGGCAGGTGGCCCGTGACGTGGGATACATCGCCGTGGTTCAGGCCGTGGCCGCCTTTGTCCTGGTCATGCTGGCCACTTTTGTCACCAGTCTGCTGGTGGGTCGGGGAGAGGCCGGAGTTCTGGACCGGTTTGTCCTGGCCCTGCTCCTGGGCGCGGTGTCCGTGGCCACGGCACCGGCCGCTGTCCTGCATGTGGTCAGGGAGACCGGAGCCAGGGGTGTACTCACCTCCACCCTGATGGCGGTGGTGGCAGTGGACGACGGGATCGCCATCATGATCTTCGGCATGGCCCTGGCCGCTGCCCATCAGTTGGTCGGACAGGGAGATGTCTCGCCCCTGGCGGCTGTGGCAGGGTCCCTGGTGGAGATCGGCTGTTCCCTGGGCATGGGGCTCTTGATGGGGCTCAGTATCGATGGCATACTCCACAAACTGCACAACAGGAGCGAAATGCTCACCGGTGGCCTGGCCCTGCTTCTCCTGGGCGGCGAGGTTACCCGTCTCCTCCACCTTTCACCGCTCCTGGCCGGCATGGTGGCTGGTTTCACCATCATCAACCGGGCGGAACGGGATGTACGCCTTTTCCGGGCCATCAACAACTTCGAGCCGCCGGTGTATGTCCTCTTCTTCACCCTGGCCGGTGTCCACCTGGACCTGTCGGCCCTGCAACTCGCCGGCTGGGTGGGACTTGTCTACTTTGTCGTCCGCATCGCGGGAAAATACCTCGGTACCTGGCTGGGCGCGTTCTGGTCAGGTGCCTCCCTGCCGGTGCGCCGGTACCTGGGCCTGGCCCTGATCCCCCAGGCCGGGGTGGCCATCGGACTGATCTTCATGATCAGCAGTGATCCCCAGCTTGGGAAATGGGCCACGGTGATCACGCCGGTGGTCCTGGCCGGCGTCATCTTGTCCGAGCTCGTCGGGCCGCCACTGGCCCACTTCTGTCTGGAAAAGGCCGGGGAAACAGCCGGCCGGACCGCTGTGCACCCGTCCTGCGGTGACCGCGGTCCGCGGACCTGCCGGGCCTGGCTTCGCAGTCCGGAAGGTATCAGCCTGGCGCCCTGGAACGGCAGTCCGCTGCAGCCGGCTGCCAATCCGAGGGGCGTGGTGGTTTTCGAAAGTTTCCATTTTGCCACCAACCGCGGCCTGGCCCGCATCGCCACCATCCTGGCCCATCATTACCATGCCCTGCCCATGGCGGTGCGGGTTTTCAGCAAGTCGGAGCGGGGCAGGCTGGCCCCAGAGGAACTGGATTCCCTCTTTCTGCCGGAAGAGGACGAGGTCAGGAGCCTGGGATATTCTCTCCTCAGAGAGGTCGTTTATGACAGCCGGACCTCGGGTATCGTGGCGGCCGCCGAATACAACCATGCCCACTGCATTGTTCTCGGCTATCCGGTGGGCCGTAATCCCTTGGCTTTCCAGCGGGAACTTGACCAGGTGGTCGCCAATGTCCTCTGTCCCGTCATAGCCGTGCGTTTTGTCGGAACCCTGCTTTGCGAGCGGATCCTGGTGCCGTTTCTCTTTCCGCGGGAACTGGACGGTCTCCTTCCCCTGCTGGAGGCCATGGCCACGGCCGGGCAGCCCAGGATCACCTTTCTCCATCTCCTGCATGCAGACTGCAGTCACGCCGAGATCGAGGCCAGTGACCGGTGGCTCGAGCAGTGGCTGGAAAATCACTTTTTCGACACCGAGACCGAGCACCTGGTGGAGGCGGCCGAATCACGCCTGGAAGCCATCCTTCACGAGGCCCGTTACCATGATCTCATCACCATGACCGGCACGGCCAGCCCCACCATCCGGCGCATCTTCCTTGGTTCCCTTGCCTCTGCCGTGGTCCAGAACTGCCGCAACCCGGTCTGCATCGTCTACCTGCCCACCGCAGCCGAGGCCGGCCAGAACGATTCCCGCTTTTCCTGACGGCAGCTTGCCCTGCCCACGGCGCGGACCGATCATCCGGAGCGCTCAGTTGCGGAGATAGAAGGCCAACGCCTTTTCCAGCGGACGGTCCTGGATGAACTCGCATCCAACCAGTTTCCCGTTGATGGAACGGACGACCACCTGTTTGGTGAGAGCGGTCTTGTCCCGGTCGTCGAGTTCGAACTGCAGCTCGAGAACGTACCCGGTTTCCAGCTTGTTTTTGCCGCTTACGGCGAAGGAGAGGCCGCCGGGCGAGATGTCGTTGATGATGATGGCTCCCCGGCTGGCCGGTTTCTGATGGATTGTCCGGTAGGTGCCGGTGAGGCGGACCTGCTTGCGGTAGTGGCGGCGGAAATTCAGGTGAACATTGTAGACCGTGTTGCAGGTACAGCGGACCTTGATGGTGTGTTTGATGTGGAGGTATTTGGCAACAGAAATTTTTTTCGCTCTGCTGCAGTTGGGGCAGACAAGCGTCGTGGTCAGGTCGTTGCTGACAAAGACTTCTGTTGTACCCTTGGCAACCTCAATCATAGATGATGCAGGTGTATCGCTCCAGGATGGCTTCTGTTTCAGCATCGAGTTCTGCCGCCACCTCGTGGATCTGGTATTCGTGCCCGCAGGCTGTACATCTAAGGCGGACCTGCCGGCAGCGTCTGACAACTTCGAGCTTGCCATTGCACTTGCCACACTGCATTCCAGGAAGTTCCTCCTATCTGTCCAGAAGTTGGCTGCGGGTGAAGAGCGCCTGCAGGCTGTGGCCATGCCGCTGCAGGGTTTCCGCTCCGCCCTCCTCCCGATCGACCACCGTGGCCACCAGGCCCACCCGGAATCCTTCCTGCTCGACCCGTTCGATCACCCGGATCAGGGTGCCGCCGGTGGTCACCACGTCCTCGACCAGGGCCACGAGGCAGCCCGGTCTGAGGTTGTTCTTTCCCTCAAGATAGTTTCCCGTTCCATGGCCCTTGGCCTCCTTGCGGACGATAAAGGCGGGGATCGGTGCCTTTTCCAGGTAGCTGACCACGGAAACCGCGGTGACCAGGGGATCGGCCCCCAGGGTCATGCCGCCCACGGCCTCGATTTTCTCCTGGGCCTGGCTGATCAGCTGATGCAGCAGGCGGCCGCAGAGATAGGCACCTTCCGCATCCAGGGTGGTCTGTTTGCCGTCGATGTAGAAGTCAGAGGTCCTGCCCGAGGTGAGGGTGAAGGTGCCTTCCCGGTATGATTTGGTCAGCAGAAGCTGTTTGAGTCGCTCTCGGTCGTCCATGAACATAGTCCAGTCAGAATTTTTTTCGGGGTGTCGTGCATCGGACCGTCGCTCAAAGGAGAACGTTGTCAGACCCGGTCGCCATGCATCTTGTCGGCCTGCCGAAACGCGGTCTGATTGTCCTGCAGATTGTTTCACTCAGTCCCCTGGGCCAGCCTGCCTCTCTTTTTAATCATTACCTGCTTTTTCCTGGCATGCAAAGGGATTTTTTTTCGGAAAAGTGAAGGGAGGAAAAAAATATTTTCAGTGTAATTCATAAGTTTCCTGTGATAGGATAGTATATCAACATGCAATCCAGCAGACTAAACCAGCAAGGAGTTACGGAAAACCATGTGCGGAATTGTCGGATATACGGGCAACAGACGGGTGGTGCCGGTGATCCTGGAAGGACTGCGCCGGCTGGAATACCGGGGCTACGACTCGGCAGGCATCGTCTATTATCACGAGGGCAGGCTCAACAAGTTTCGGGCCGCTGGAAAACTGACCAACCTGGAAAAGGTGGTGGACGAGAACATCGGTATCGCCAGTTACACCGGCCTGGGGCATACCCGCTGGGCGACCCATGGCGCCCCCACCGAGGACAATGCCCATCCCCACAGCGACTGTACCGGCGAGCTCGTGGTCGTCCATAACGGAATAATCGAAAACTACGGTCTCCTGAAAGAGGAGTTGCTGGCCCGGGGACACTCCTTTACTTCTGAGACCGATACCGAGGTCCTGGCCCATCTTATCGAGGAGCATCTGGAAGACGACCTGGTGGCGGCGGTCAGAACCGCTCTCAGCCGGGTGGAAGGTTCCTATGCCCTGGGGGTGCTCTGGGCCAGGGAACCCGGCAGGATGGTGGCGGCCCGGAACCACAGCCCCCTGGTCATGGGCGTGGATGAGGATTCCTGCTACATTGCCTCGGATATTCCGGCCCTCCTGCCCTACACCCGCCAGGTCATCTTCCTCGACGACCGGGAACTGGTGGTCATGGATCCCGGTTCCTACACGATTCTCGATCTGGACGAAGGCCGTGAGCTGAGCAAGGAGATCCGCACCATCGACTGGAACGCCTCCATGGCGGAAAAGGCCGGGTTCAAGCATTTCATGCTCAAGGAGATCTACGAACAGCCCCAGGCCATACTCAATACGGTCAGTGGCCGTATCGTCCCGGATTCCGGGCAGGTGATCCTGCCGGAGATCGGCCTGGACGACGATGCCATCCGCAGGATCGAGCGGGTGGCCCTGGTGGCCTGCGGCACATCCTGGCACGCGGCCCTGGTAGCCAAGTACTGGATCGAGAAATGGGTCAATGTTCCGGTGGAGGTGGATATCGCCTCCGAGTTCCGTTACCGCACCCTGCTGATGAATGACCGGGTTCTGACCCTCTCCATATCCCAGTCCGGTGAGACAGCGGACACCCTGGCCGGTATCCGGCGGGCGGCCGAGTTGGGGTCCCGGGTGCTGACCATCTGCAACGTGGTCGGTTCCACCATGACCAGGGAGGCGGACGGGGTCATCTATACCCATGCCGGCCCGGAGATCGGAGTCGCCTCGACCAAGGCCTTTACCAGTCAGCTGGCTGCCCTCTTTCTTCTCACCCTGTACCTGGGCCAGGTGCGGGGCACCATGGACCAGTCTACCCGCAAGGAACTGGGGGATGCGCTCATCGATATCAGCGGAGTCATCGAAACGGAGCTGCCCCGGATGCAGAAACAGGTCCAGGAACTCATCGAGCGTTACTACGACAGCCGCGATTTTCTCTTTGTAGGGCGTGGCCTGAACTTTCCCATTGCCCTGGAAGGGGCTCTCAAGCTCAAGGAGATCTCCTACATTCATGCCGAGGGCTATGCGGCGGGCGAGCTCAAGCATGGCCCCATCGCCCTCATCGACCGTGATATGCCGGTCATGGCCCTGGTTCCCAGGGATTCGGTGTACCAGAAAACCGTTTCCAATGTCGAGGAGATCAAGGCGCGGCAGGGGCGGCTGGTTCTGATCGGCACGGCCGGAGACGAACACCTGGCCACACTCACCGAGGATGTGCTCTACCTGCCCCGGGTCCACGAGGAGCTCAACCCACTCCTTTACACCATTCCTGCCCAGCTTCTGGCCTACGAGATCGCCAACCGGCGGGGATGTGACGTGGACCAGCCCAGGAACCTGGCCAAGAGCGTCACTGTGGAATAACCTCGCCGGACCGGTTGATGTTTCGTCCAGGCATCGAAGAGCTGGTCGCCTCGGTTCCGGATTTCCTCCGTCACAGGAGACTTGGACTGCTCTGCAACCAGGCCTCCACGGACAGAAACCTGGTCCACAGCCGCGACCTGATCGCCGGCGTCCTGCCCGGACAGCTGGTCGCCCTGTTTTCTCCCCAGCATGGATTCTTCTGCGAGAAGCAGGACAACATGGTGGAATCGGATCACGGCGTCGATCCGGTGACCGGCCTGCCGGTCTATTCCCTGTATGGCGAGCGGCGGAAACCGGATCCGGCCTGGCTGGAAGACATCGATGTCCTGCTGGTGGATCTTGTGGACGTGGGCACCAGGGTGTACACCTTTGTCTGGACCGTGGTCCTCTGTCTGCAGGCAGCAGCCGAAACCGGCACCCTGGTCTGCATCCTTGACCGGCCCAATCCCATAGGAGGGCACCTGGTGGAGGGCAACCTGCTGCAGCCGGAACTTTCCTCCTTTGTCGGTCTGTATCCCCTTCCCATGCGTCACGGTCTCACCCTGGGTGAGCTGGCCCTGCTCTGCAACCGAGAGATGGCAATACATGCCGGGCTGGAGATCGTCCGGACCAGGGGATGGCAGCGGCACAGATATGCGGATCAGCTCGGCTTTCCCTGGGTCTTTCCCTCGCCCAACATGCCCACCCTGGCCACGGCCCTGGTCTATCCAGGACAGGTAATCTGGGAGGGGACCAATCTCTCCGAGGGACGGGGAACGACCCTGCCCTTCGAACTCTTCGGCGCTCCCTTTCTCGATAGCCGCGAGGTCCTGGAGCGGATGCATCCGGCCGGCCTGGCCGGCTGTACGCTCCGGCCGCTGGTTTTCGAGCCCACCTCCGGAAAATGGCAGGGACAGGCCTGCCAGGGATTTCAACTGCACGTCACCGACAGGGAAGGTTTCCGTCCCTACCGCACGGCCCTGGCGCTGCTTCAGGCCATCCAGCGCCTCTATCCAGACTCCTTTGCCTACAAGCCGCCTCCCTACGAGTATGAATACGAACAGCTGCCCCTGGACCTGATCCTGGGCGATCGGTCCCTGCGGCTCGCCCTGGAATCCGGAGAGGATATCCTTGCCCTGGAGAGTTCCTGGCAGGGAGAGCTGTCGCGGTTCATGGCCCTTCGATCGTCTGTTTTGCTTTACGACTAGGCGGAAATGGGCTATGCTCGCTCCAGGATCCCATCTTGGAGAGGAGCGTATTGTTTTCATGAAATCAGCTAGATATTCTCTGGAGAGCCTGGCATCCATCGTCGATGGCGAGGTGACCGGTGACGGGTCGGTGGAGATCTCCGCCCTCAATGGCCTGGAACAGGCCGGACCCGGCGAGATCACCTTCATTCTTTCGGCTCGACAGCTCGATGCCCTTGCGGCTTCGGGGGCCTCGGCCTGTATCGTGCCCCGGGATGTTGGAACGGTTCCCCTGCCGGCCATCCGGGTATCTGATCCCAATCTGGCGGCGGCGGTCATCCACAATCATCTGCTCAGCCGTCCTTTCGTGGCCACCGGCATCCACGCCACCGCCGTGGTCGGGGAGGGAAGCGAGATAGCCACCGAGGTCTCGGTCGGTCCCCGGGTCTGTATCGGGACAGGATGCAGGATCGGACGGCGGGTCTGCCTCCATGCAGGAGTGGTGATCGGCGATGACGTCAGGATAGGAGACGACACCATTCTCCATGCCAATGTCGTCGTGGCGTCGGGGTGCAGGATTGGGAGGCGGGTGATCCTTCACCATGGGGCGGTTATTGGCAGCGACGGGTTTGGCTTTGCCACTGACCGACGCAGTGGCAAGCATGTCAAGAAGCCACAGGTGGGCATAGTCAGGATCGAAGACGATGTGGAGATAGGGGCCAACTCGTGCGTGGACCGGGCCGCCTTTGGCGAGACCCTGATCAGGAAGGGAGTGCGGATCGACAACCTGGTCCAGGTGGCCCACAACGTGGAGATCGGGGAGAACAGCATCCTGGTTGCCCAGACCGGGGTGGCGGGCAGCACCCGGCTGGGACGCAATGTCGTCCTGGGTGCCAAGGTCGGGGTGGCCGACCATCTCCACCTGGAAGATGGGGTCATGGCGGCCGCCATGAGCGGAATACACAACAACCAGCCAGGCGGAGCGGTCGTGGGCGGAATTCCGGCAATCGATGTCCGGCAGTGGGGCAGGGCCACGGCAGTCTTTGCCCGGTTGCCCGAGATGCGCCGGGAGCTGCGCAGGATGCGCAGGGAGATCGACCGATTGTCGCGGCAACTGGCAGCCGGCGAAAAGGAAGAAGAGCATGACGAACGAACGGAAATTTGAGGCACCGGTGGATATCAGGGGAATCCTGGAACTCCTGCCCCACCGTTATCCCTTTATCCTGGTGGACAGAATTCTTGATTTCGAGCAGGGTTCCCGGATCACGGGGTTGAAAAACGTGACCATGGGAGAGCCCTACTTCCAGGGACATTTTCCCGGCGAGCCGGTGATGCCGGGGGTCCTTATCCTGGAAGGCATGGCCCAGACCGGCGGATTGCTGGCCTACATGTCCTCACCGGAGATGATAGGGGAGAAACTGATCTATTTCGCCGGACTGGACAAGGTCCGTTTCCGGCGGGTGGTCCGGCCGGGTGATCAGCTGATATTCAGGCTTGAGTTGATCAGGCAGAAGGCCAAAATCGCCAAGATGCGGGGCCATGCCCTAGTTGACGATCAGCTGGTCGCCGAGGCCGAGCTGATGGCCAGTTTTTCCTGAGCATATACCCCCTGCCGGTCCGGAGCGTTGCCGGTACTGCCGGAGTGCCGGAGTCCGGCATGACTACTCACACAAAGGATACCACATCATGCATATTCACCCCACGGCAGTGGTGGAAAGCGGGGCCAGGCTGGACGAGTCCGTCCGGGTGGGTCCCTATGCGGTCGTCGGCCCCCATGTGGTGGTGGGACCGCAGACCAGGATAGAGGCCCATGCCGTCATCGACGGTCACACGATCATCGGCAGCCGCAATACCATAGGTTCCTTTTCCTCCATCGGCACGCCACCCCAGGATATTCATTACAAGGGCGAGCCCACCGAACTGATCATCGGAGACGACAACATCATTCGCGAGTATGTGTCCATTCACCGGGGTACTGCCAGCGGAGCCGGCAAGACCGTGATCGGCAACGGCAACATGCTGATGGCCTACACCCATGTAGCCCACGACTGCATCATCGGCAACCACGTGATCATGGCCAACGTGGCCACCCTGGCCGGTCATGTGGAGATCGGCGATCACGTCAACCTGGGCGGCCTGGTGGCCGTGCACCAGTTCTGCCGAATCGGCGCCTATACCTATGTTGGCGGCATGTCCGGCATCAGCCAGGACGTTCCGCCCTATGTCATTCTCACCGGCACCCGCAACCGGATGCGCATCGCCGGGATCAACAAAATCGGGCTGCGAAGGGCCGGTATGGATCGGGAAACCATCGCCAGCCTGGAAAAGGCCTTCAGGATCATATTCCGTTCCCCCCATCTCCTGCTCCAGGATGCCCTGGAAAAGACCCTGGCCGAGATTCCCGACTGTCCCGAGGTGCACACCATGGTGGAATTTTTCCGGACCTCCAAACGGGGCGTGGTGAAACGCACCGATGACGAGTAGCGGATGAGGGGAGATGGGTGCGGAGAGTCGATCGGCCATCGGACTGATCGCCGGCGGCGGGCAGTTTCCCCTGCTCTTTGCCGAGGCGGCCCGGGAGCGGGGCAGGCGGGTAGTGGCCATAGCCCATTATAACGAGACCCGCCCCGAACTGGAGAACAGGGCGGCTGTCACCCGGTGGGTCAGGCTGGGACAGCTCGGGAAGATCATCAAGTTTTTCCGCACAGAGAATGTCCGGGAGGCCGTCTTCTGCGGCACCATTACCAAGACCAGGATATTCCGGGATGTCCTGCCCGACCTGAAGGGGCTCTCGCTCTGGAACCGGATCGATGCCCGCCAGGATGACGCCATCCTGCGGGCTGTGGCAGCGGTTCTCGAGGAGGAGGGAATCCGTATCCTGCCCTCCACCTGTTATCTGGAACATCTCTTTTTCCCGGCCGGTGTACTCAGCAGCAGGGAACCGTCTGCCGGCCAGTGGGAAGATATCCGTTTCGGCTGGCGCATGGCCGGCGAGATCGGTCGGCTGGATATCGGCCAGTGCGTGGTGGTCAGGGACCGCACTGTCCTGGCCGTGGAGGCCATCGAGGGGACGGATGCGGCAATACGACGGGGTGGAGAACTCGCCGGCAAGGGAGCGGTGGTGGTGAAACGAAAAAAACCGAACCAGGATTTCCGGTTCGATCTCCCGGCCACTGGTCCCGGAACTGTTGAGACCCTGGCTGCGGTCCGGGGCGCTGTCCTGGCCGTGGAGGCGGGCCAGTCGCTTCTCTTCGACCGGCAGGCCATGGTGGCGGCTGCTGACCGGGCCGGACTGGTGATTGTCGGCCTGGTGGAGGGTGAGGAGGGAGAATTGACCTGCTGAGCCGATATTCTCTTGATGTTTTCTGGCAATTCAGATAGATAGCAGCACAAGATGTTGGAGTCGTCTCAGGGCGGATGACCAAAAAGATTAACAATGTCGTGCTCTTATGTTTTTCCGCTACAGGGGATGTCGGGGCGCGGCGTCGGAGAACAGTGAGGAGAGTATGCAGCTGAAACGATGTGTACCGTATGCGGCCTGGTGCGCCGCTCTGATACTTCTGCTCTTTCTTGGCGGATGCGCCAGGCAGAAGACCTATGGAGCCGTCAAGTTCGTCACCACCCCCCCTGGGGCTGAAGTGATCAACCTGAAGGATGATGCCAACCTGGGTACGACACCTGTTTTGGTGACCTGGGAGGGAGAAGAGGGGAAACCCGAGTATGTGACCGTTGAATTCCTGAAAGAGGGGTATCAGGAACGGATCACTTCCCTTTGGGTCAACACCCGCCACAAGACCAGGGAGGCTGCCGCGGCAGAGCCGCAACCCATCACCCTGGAGCTGAGGAGGAAGAAGCAATGAGTTCCGGATACATGCCTGCTGTTCTACCACGTGTTTTGTTCCCGCTCCTTCTGGCAGCCCTCTTCCTGGGCGGCTGTTCAGGCAAGCAGGCGGTCCAGTTCAAGATCAATTCCGAGCCCGAGGGTGCCCATGTGGTTTATCGGGTCACCGGCAGCGAGTCCCCGGGCCATGGCGACTGGATCTACCTCGGCAACACGCCCATCCGCAGTGTCCGGCAGCTCGATGAGGACACGGTGAGCGAGGCAGACAAGATCACCCTCAAGGTGATGCGGGCCGGTTATTTCGACCAGATCCGGGAGTGGGACGGCGCAGCTTTCTGGGAGGAGGTTTCAGGCAAGGGCGTCATCTTCTGGACCCCGCGTCTGGTTCCCCAGCCGGCAGAGAAATAACCGTGCTTGTCAACGGGACGCCGTACCGGTCCATCTGGCTGGCCGAGGACGGCCGAAGTGTGGAGATCATCGATCAGACCCGGTTGCCCCACCAGTTCGTGGTCGTCCGTCTCCGCAGCCTGCGCGATGCGGTGACGGCCATCAGCGACATGCTGGTGCGGGGAGCACCGCTGATCGGGGCAACGGCCGCCTATGGTTTCTGTTTGGGCTTGCAGGAGGAGGGCCAGAGCCTGGCGGAAATCGGCGGGCTGCTGATGGCAAGTCGGCCCACGGCCGTCAACCTGCGGTGGGCCGTGCAGCGGATGCAGCAGGTCCTGGAACCCCTGTCTCCGGAGGACCGGCTGGCCGCCGCCTATCAGGAGGCGGCCAGGATTTGTGACGAGGATGTTCAGACAAACAGTAAGATAGGTGAGCATGGGCTGGAGCTGATCCGGGCCTTATGGGAACGGAAACAGGACAGGGTCAACATCCTTACCCACTGCAATGCCGGCTGGCTGGCCACCGTGGACTGGGGTACAGCCCTGGCGCCGGTGTACAAGGCCCATGCCGCAGGCATTCCGGTTCACGTCTGGGTGGACGAGACCCGACCTAGAAACCAGGGGGCCCATCTCACCGCCTGGGAGCTGGCTGCAGCCTCCATCGACCATCACCTCATTGTCGACAACAGTGGCGGCCACCTGATGCAACATGGTCAGGTGGACATCTGTATCGTGGGGACAGACCGGACCACGGCCGGCGGCGATGTCTGCAACAAGATCGGCACCTACCTCAAGGCCTTGGCAGCAGCGGACAACGATATTCCCTTTTACGTGGCCTTGCCCGGCTCCACCGTGGACTGGCGGCTGGAAGACGGCATGGCCATTCCCATAGAGGAGCGGCACGAAGACGAGGTCCTGCTGGTGCAGGGAAGAGACTCGGCCGGCGTTCCGGCTGCAGTGGCCATTGCCCCGCCGCAGACCAGGGCCTGCAACCCGGCCTTCGACGTCACCCCGGCCCGGCTGGTGACCGGCCTGATCACGGAGCGGGGAATATGCACTCCTTCCCGGGAGGGACTGGCCAGCCTCTATCCGGAGATGGTCCATTCCGGCTAGGACGTTGGAAGGGACGCTTTGAATCCAGGAGACCAGGCTGTGCAGCTCACCCTCCGCCGACAGGTCCTGACCGTGGCCCGGGCCATGAACGAACAGGGCCTCAACCAGGGAACGGCCGGTAACGTCAGCGTCCGCACGGAAAACGGTTTTTTGATCACTCCCTCGGCCCTGCCTTATGACCGGTGCCGTCCGGAGGACCTGGTGGCGATGGATCTTGCCGGCCATGCTCGGGGAGCGAGGCGTCCCTCTACTGAATGGCGTCTGCACCGGGATATCTATGCAGGCAGGCAGGAAGCCGGGGCGGTCCTGCATGCCCATCCGCCATGGTGTACCACCCTGGCCTGTCTTCGCCGCGAGATTCCGGCCTTTCATTACATGGTCGCCGTGGCCGGTGGTGACACCATCCCCTGTGCTCCGTATGCTGTTTTCGGCAGCCAGGAGCTCTCGGAGCTTGTCCTGCAATGCCTGGAAGATCGCCAGGCATGTCTGATGGCCAACCACGGCATGGTCTGTTTCGCAGCCGACCTGGAGGCCGTGCTGGCCCTGGCCATTGAGGTGGAAAATCTGGCCTGTGTCTACGGCCAGCTCTTGCAGATCGGACCTCCCGCTCTCCTCAGCAGAGACCAGATGAAGAAGGTGCAGGAACGATTCGTCTCGTATCGACAGACTTCCAGTTCCTGATCTTACACGGTATCCTCACCCGATTTTTGTGTTACATCAAAGGGTCTGCTATCCCGTTGTGCCCGTGTCTCCTGAGGATTTGTCGTGTCCGGAGAGATCCTGATCAGGAATCGGAATCTACACGGTCACGACAGAATTTTTCTCGCCAAACTCATTGTCGACATAGTCTTCCGCATCCGGATCGTTCACCCAGACATTGCCGTCCAGGACATAACGATAGGCATAACTCGCACCGGCTGGCAAGGTGATGGTGACCGAGAAGCTGCCGTCCTTGAGCCGTTTCATGACCGTGGTATCCAGGGACCAGCCGTTGAAATCTCCGGCCAAAACTGCCGACTCGGCCTGCTCCTCGTTGGGATATTTAAAGGTGACACGACATTTCTGTCTTGTTTTTGTATAGTTCTTTTTTATCATGGTGCTGTCCTGCAAGGTTTGAGGGAAATTTTTTATAATACGATATGATAAAGAAATTGAGGGGTCAAGTATTCTTTGTGCGGGACAGGGAATGCAGAAACGATAGCAGGGAAGCGGGAAAAATCGTCTTGTTGTTCGATCCTCCACATGCGAAAGGTTTTTCCCTTGGATAATCTTTTGTATGGTCTGGGAGAATTTTTCGTAGAGCTTGGGATCGGATGAACAGCCCGGTTTTTCCAGGAATCCACAGGCAACAGGAAACGACGAGGTGAAGAATGAAAAGGATACTTTCGGTGACAGGGGCCCTGCTGCTGGCTGTCTCACTGCCACAGGCCGCCAAGGCGGAGATCACCCTGGGGGGCGATGCCAGAGCCCGCCTGATCTACAAAGACAGCTACGACTTTGGCAACTCGCCCCAGGATCCGTTTTCCTATTTCGATTCCAGGGTGCGGATCAGGGTGGAGGGCCGTTCGGCGGGAGGGGCATTCATGAAGGCCCGGGTCCGCCTCGATGACCTGAAATGGGATGGCCAGGGATGGAACGCCTTCCAGGAGGACAAGAACATCTGGGTCGATTACGGCTGGATCGGGGTGCCCATGGGACCGGTGACCATGGAGGCCGGCCGGATGATAGCGAATTTTTCCAAGTTCTTCTCCTGGGACAACCGGCCCAGCCGGGTCAAACTCACCTGGAAACAGGAAGGATTGCAGCTGATTCTCCTCTACGACATCAAGGAAGAGTTCGTCAATGACCTGGATGATCTGGCAGACAACGACTTCACGGCAGGAGGGCTGGTGGCCTCGTACCGATTCAGCGAGGACTGGCTCCTCAAGGGCTACCTGCGTTACCAGTGGGACGACCGGGAGTGGGCACCGGCGCCGGACGATTCCGGAGAAGATCGGTTGGTCCGCAGGCAGGATGACAATTCCGGGATGCTTGGTTCCGTGCATCTGGCCGGCAAGATAGCCGGTTTCGGCCTGACCACGGAACTCGCCTGCAGGACAGCCGACGTCATTGCGGCAGGGCGGGAAGATGACGGCTGGGGCTGGTATGCCAAGCTGGATTACCACTGGGGATCCCTGACGCCCTCGCTGAACATCGGCCTGACCAGCGACGGCTACCTGGCGGACAATGATTTCGGCTGGATCATGCTGGGCAATACCCAGGAGAATCCCACGGCTGTCATCTCCCAGGTCGGAACCGGGGGCGATTGGTTCTGGGTAGCGCCCTCGCTTTCCTGGGCTGTCACAGATCGGCTGGACCTGCAGGCCAACCTTGTCTGGGTCGATGTGGATGGTTCAGACGAGATGGACGAAAAGGCAGATCGGCTGGCAAACCTGTTCGAACTGTCCGGGTCTGTTCGCTACGTCCTTTCCGAAGGTGCCGATTTCACCGTAAAGGCAGGCTATCTCCAGCCGGATTTCGATGGACGTCTCGACAGTCTCGGCATCCAGGATGACGGAGCGGTCGGCGGTTATGCCCGTCTGCAGATCAAGTTCTGAACCAGGCCGAGGCAGCAGAGGGGAGGAGGGCGGCTGCCGGATTCCCGAGCTGCTGGCGCCGGCCGGTAATCTCGAGAAGCTGGTGACCGCGGTGCATTATGGGGCCGATGCGGTCTATCTTGGTGGCCGGAAGCTGAGCCTCCGGGCCCGTGCGGGCAACTTTGACTCCAGGGAACTGGCCCGGGGCCTGGCCCATGCCCATGATCACGGCGTCAGGGTCTATGTGACCGTCAATGTGTTCGCCCGCAACCAGGATCTGGAAGGGCTTGCACGCTATCTCTGTTTTCTCCGGGATACCGGTGTGGACGGCCTGATCGTGGCCGATCCGGGCATACTCCGAATCGTCAAGCAGACAGTTCCTGAACTGGCTGTCCACCTGTCCACCCAGGCCAATGTCACCAACAGGGAAGCTGTCCGGTTCTGGGGCGAGCAGGGGGTCAGGCGTGTCAACCTGGCCAGGGAACTCGGCCTGGAGGAAATTCGGCAGATCCGCAGCAGCACGGACCTGGAGCTGGAGGTCTTCGTTCACGGTGCCCTCTGTATCTCCTATTCGGGGCGTTGTCTCCTTTCCACCTATTTTACCGGTCGGGATGCCAACCAGGGAGATTGCGCCCATCCCTGCCGGTATGCCTATCGCCTGGTGGAGGAGAAACGGCCCGGCCAGTATTTTCCGGTGGAGGAAGATGAGCGCGGGACCTATATCTTCAATGCCAGGGACCTCTGCCTGCTCGGCCAGCTGCCTCTGCTCGTCGATGCCGGCGTGGACTCGGTCAAGATAGAGGGCCGGATGAAGTCTGTGGGATATGTGGGCAGCGTGGTCCGCATCTACCGGGCCGCCCTGGACTGGATCGCGGCACAGGCAGCGGCCGGAACTCCGCCCGCCCGGTGCACCCTGCCGGAGTCGTTTGCCAGGGAGATGAACAAGGTGGGAACCAGGGGCCAGACGGAAAATTTTTTCTCCGGCCCCCCTTCATCTGCGGACATGCTTTATGATACAATGAGAACATCGCAGCCCTGGGGACCTGTGGGGATCATCCTGGCCACGGACCCGCCCCTGGTCGATGTGCGGAATGTTCTGCAGACCGGAGACCGGATCGAGTACCTGGGGCATGATATCGAACCTGTTTCCTGCGTTGTCAGCTCCATGAGGAGAGAAGACGGCACCAGGGTGGACCGGGCCAACCCCGGCAACCGGGTGGTGATCGAAACCGTCCCCAGGCTGGCAGAAGCAGAAATCCATGCCATACTACGTAAAGAGTTGAGCAACTCATGAGCGGATTACTCGATGTACCCTTCCTGCCGGAAGAACCCTATGCCGAATTTCTTGCCGACTGCGGAGAGGATCTGGACAGCGTTCACTTCAGTCTGCTCGCCACCCGCCGTCTGGACAACAGGATTCAGCTCCAGGGCAGCGATCTTCTCGATCCCCTGGCTGATCTGCTTGCCGGGCTGCCCGGGGTGAAAAAGTATGCCCTCCTCAACAGCCGCTTCTACGGACCATCCCTGTTCACCGACGGCCGCAGCCTGCGTTTCCTGGTGGATATGCTGGATACCTGCGTAAACCGCGGCGTGCTGGACGGCATCGTCTACTGTGATCACTATCTTCTGCAGAAGCTCTCTGACGCAGCGCCTGACCTGGCCGCATCCCTCGAGGCGGTGCCCGGGGTCAACACCATGCTGGACTCCTTTGCCAAGATCCAGGCCCAGTTGATGTATATCCGGGAAACCTGTTTCAAGGGACCGGGCAAGATCATCGTTGACCGGTCGCTGAACCGTGACCTGGACCGGCTGGCCGAGCTTGGTCTCCAGTGTCGGAAGGAGTTTCCATCCATACGGCTCGAGGTCCTGGCCAACGAGGGATGCCTCTACCACTGTCCATACAAGCTCTCCCACGATGCCTACATCGCCCTGGCGAATTACGAGGGCAGGGACTGTACCCACCGGCTCAACCGCGACCTGGGATGCATGCGGCTGGTGGACGAGCGTCCGTACCGGATCCTCCAGTCGCCCTTTATCCGGCCCGAGGATGTGGAACTCTATCTCTATCACGTGGACACCATCAAGCTCTGCGGCCGCACCCTGGGTACAGGTTTCCTCAAGCGGTGCATCACCGCCTACCGGGAACGGAGTTACACCGGCAACCTCCTCGATCTTCTGGATGCCCTCCACTGGCTGGCAGACCAGGTTTATGTGGACAATCCCTCTCTCTCTTTCGATTTTGCCGGCATGTTGTCCATGTGCGACAAGGACTGCCGCAATTGCGGGTTCTGCGCGGAACTCTTTGCCTCCGTGGCCCGTCGCCTCCCGGTCCGCCTCCCTGATCAGCGTCCCTGCGCGTCCGGGGCAGAGTCGTGACCGCGGTTGGCAGGCTCCCTGATTGACAGCGATCCTCTGGAAAGGTAAGGTGGTGGAAATTCACGTTCTGGAGGAGTTGTCATGGAGTCATTCGAGACGTTGCTGGAGGAGTCGACCAGGATTCACGGTCATCTCTGCGCCGGCCAGGTGATCGGGGTCCGCATGTCCATGCTGGGCCTGGAGAGGATCGGAATCGAGGATCCAAAGGGCAGGGACCGGAAAAAGCTCTATGTCCTGGTGGAGATCGATCGCTGCGCCACCGATGCCATCCAGTCGGTGACCGGCTGCAGTCTGGGCAAGCGGTCCATGCGCTGGATGGATTTCGGTATCATGGCCGCCACCTTTGTCAACCTGGAAACGGGCAGGGCGGTCCGCATCGTCGCCCGGGAAGAATCCAGAAAGCTGGCTGACAAGTATGCCCCGGAAGTCGAAAACAAATATGCCCGCCAGCTCGATGCCTACCGGATCATGCCGGAAGAAGAGCTTTTCCAGGTCCAGGAGGTTCGCGTGGACCTGCCGCGGTGCGACATGCCCGGGCGGCCCATGCGCAGGGTCCGCTGCCAGGCATGCGGCGACTGGGTCCAGGACTGTCGGGAGGTGGAAGAGGACGGCCGGGTCATCTGCCGGGCCTGCGCCGGGCAACGTTATTACCAGGTAATCGGGGAGGGGGACTAGAGATCTCGCTCCTGGTTCCTGTTGTATGCGGAATGCGGAACTTGACCTGGCCCTCAGTTTTATCCGGGACACCCGCTGTAATCTTTTCCTCACCGGCAGGGCCGGTACGGGCAAGACAACCTTTCTTCACCGCCTGAAAGAACAGACAGCCAAGCGGCTGATCGTGACCGCGCCCACAGGGGTGGCGGCCATCAATGCCGGGGGAATGACTATCCATTCCTTTTTTCAGCTGCCGTTCGGTCCACTGGTTCCGGGTAGCGAATTCCGGAGTTCACAGAGACAGCGCAGGTTCAGCAAGGAAAAAATACACATCATCAGGACGCTGGATCTTCTGGTGATCGACGAGGTCAGCATGGTCCGGCCCGATCTCCTGGACGGGATCGACACGGTTCTCCGTCGCTACCGGCGCAGCAGCCTGCCCTTTGGCGGGGTACAGCTCCTGATGATCGGTGATCTGTATCAGCTGCCGCCGGTGGTCCGGGACGAACACCTCGAGATTCTGCGTACCTTCTATGATTCCATCTACTTTTTCAGCAGCAAGGCTCTGGCCCGGAGCGAGCTGATTACCATCGAACTGCAGCATGTTTACCGCCAGTCAGACAAGGGATTCATCGACTTGCTGAACCGGATCCGGGACAACAGGCTGGACCAGGACACCCTGGAAACCCTCAACAGGCGTTACCTTCCCGGTTTCAGGCCCGAGGAGGGGAAAGGATATATCACACTCTGCACCCATAACCAGCGGGCCGAGACCATCAACCGGGCCCGCCTCAGGGAACTGGACCGACAGAGCCACCGTTTTCCGGCCCTGGTCGATGGCGAATTTCCGGAACATGCCTTTCCCACCGCCCAGGAGCTGGAGCTGAAAGAGGGCGCTCAGGTCATGTTCATCCGTAACGACACCTCAGACAAAAGACGCTATTTCAACGGCAGGATCGGCCAGGTTACCAAAATCAGGGGAAGCTCGGTTTGGGTGCGCTGCCCGGAGGATGACCAGGACATCGAAGTGGAACCAGCGGTTTGGGAGAATATCCGTTACCGGCTGGACGGAGAACAGGGAGAGATCCGGGAAGAGCGGCTCGGCAGTTTTAGCCAGTATCCCCTGAAACTGGCCTGGGCCATCACCATTCACAAGAGCCAGGGACTGACCTTTGAACGGGCGGTCATCGATGCCCGCCACGCCTTTGCCTGCGGCCAGGTCTACGTGGCTCTCAGTCGTTGCCGCGACCTGGAGGGCATGGTGCTCAGTGCTCCTCTCGATGCCAAGTCGGTGCAGACCGATTCGGTGGTGGTCCGATTCATGAGCAGGGTCACGGCCAGCCCGCCGACCAGGAAACAACTGGAGGATGCCAGAAACAGGTATCAGCAGGAACTGATCCTGGAGTGTTTCAGCTTCCGGCAATACCGTTTTCTGCTCAACCGCCTGGTGTATCTTCTGCTGGGCAATGTTTCGGTGGTTCGGGTCCTGGGAGTGGAGGATCTCGGGGCGGCCAGGGAGGAGCTGGAAGAGCGCGTCTGCGCCGTGGCGGAGAATTTTCAGCGCCAGTTGCAGGGGCTGTTCCGCCCGGACCGGGAGCCGGGCTCGGATCCGGTGGTCATGGAGCGGCTTGCCAAGGCTTCGGCCTATTTCGGGGAAAGGCTGGAGACCGGCCCCGGGGCCGCTCTCCCGGCTTTGCAGGTGGAGACCGATAACAGCGAACTGGGCAAACGCATCAAGCGCTATCTGGATGAGTTCCGGGAAGAGACAGCGGTCCGGTTGGCTGCCGTGCAGAGTTGCAGGCAGGGGTTTTCTCCGCCTGTCTATCTGCGGGCCATCTCCTCGGCTGCCTATCGCAGCCAGCCGAAAGGGAAAAAGAAAACAGCAAAGCATACTGTTGAATATCGGGAATCCGATGTGGGCCATCCGGAGCTGTTTGCCCGCCTGAAACAGTGGCGGGCCGACCAGGCTGTCCGGGAAGGAGGCAAGCCCCATTACCAGATCATGCACCAGCGGGTTCTGGTCCAGATCGCGGTCAATCTGCCCGACAACCTGGCCGACCTGGTAAAGATCAGGGGGATCGGGAAACGGACGGCTGAAAAATACGGCAGCGAACTGGTTGCCCTGGTCAGGAAATACCGGCAGGAACATGCAATCCGGGAGGTGGTCCTGCCCGAACCTGGGGAGGAACAACCGGTGGAGAAAACAGAAACAGCCCGGAAAAAGAACACCCGGGAAATCAGCCTGGACATGTTCCGTTCCGGGATGACGGTCGAGGAGGTAGCCAGCAAGCGGGGATTGCTCGCCACCACCATCGAGGGGCATCTGGCCACCTTTGTGAAAAAGGGGGAGTTGTCCCTTGACCAGGTGCTGCCCCAGGACCGCAGGAAGGTCATTGCCGAAAAACTGGACACCATGCAGACCGAATCCCTGTCCGAAATCTACGCCGCCCTGGGTGGAGACTATTCCTACGGAGAGATCAAACTGGTCCTGGCCCACCGGAAACGCCGGAATGCCGGAGAGACGCATTCCTGATCACCAGGTGGTGCCGCCACGCTGTGTTCAGAGACCGGCCTGGTAACGCAGCCGGAAGATTGCATGGAAAAATTTTCATGGAAAACAGGTCGCTTTTGCATAACGCCACAGACGAGCCCTGTACAGTGTCGCCTCGCTGAACCGGACGGGATCCGAAGGTGGGCACGGATGCCGAATTTCCAGATTTTCATCAGGGCTTTTTTTCATTGTACCTAACAGGTGCTATAAGGATAAATTCAGATCTGTAGTACCTCTTGGCTGAAACGCGACTTGACAGTTGCAGGTGAACGCAAAAACCGGGAATTAGGCGGCATAATCATGAAATCAATCCACCGTGATCATGCCGCCGATCTGTCCGAACGATGGGGGGCACCTCTGTTCGCTGCGCTCTCACAATCTAACCTTATTCGTTCGGCTGTCCCTCCTGGAAGGCGATCTTGTTTCTCCGGTTCTACATCCGCTACCTTCGCCATAGCCCTTTCAAACCTCGCCCTGTCTCCCCGCTTGGCTCGCTCTGCCAGATAATCTTCCGTCATTAACGCAGATAGCTTCTCAGCCAACGCTATGGTAATGAACTGGTTAATTGATGTCCGTTCCTTTTTCGTCAGCTCCCGGACCGCTTCGTGCAATGAATCAGGTAATCTCAAGCTTATCGTACTCATCCCAATTCTCCTATTTTCTCAAGAAACTCTTTCGGTGTCACCGGTTGAACGCCGAAACGTTCCGCACCCTCAAAATCCTTTGTGTTGTAGGTCACGATAAAGTCACAGTTCGCCACGACTGCCAACTCCAGCGCCATATCGTCTCCCGGATCTTTCAAAAAAGGCCGCCAGAGGTAGAATACCTTCCTCTGGCTGGCCACGCTGCAAATGTAGTCAATAATATCTTCAATATCCCCCTCGGTTAGGGTGATCTCTCCAATCAGCCTTTTCGCTGCATCCTCGTATTCCAGGATCAAAGGAACGGAAACATTGACATTGAACTTCTCGCTGCCGAGGAGCATCAACAATCTGTGCGAAGCTCCTCGGCGTGATCGTAGCGCGGCAACCAATACGTTGGTATCAATGACGACCTGGTACCTCTCCATACTGGTATTATATATAATACCATAAATTTTGTCAACAGCTTCTCAAGGAACAGCTTACAGCAGCCTACTCGTGGTACTGCCCCGCACCGCGGACAGTGCAGGCAAGCGAAGCTTGAATGTACTGTTTGCGGTGTCGGGTCAAGTACCTTGTGTACGCCCGGCATGGGCGTGATCTTATGGGGTGCGAGTCCCCTGTGTGTGAACCCTGTGCTTCCTGGTTCGAGGAAAGCACACAAACACTAGCCGATGGCAAGGGCGGAACCGCGAGGGACCGTCTGGAGGAAGCCGGAGTGCAAAGCTATGAGCCGACGAACAGGAACGGCATACAAGGCCGAGTCTCCGGGTGAGTCAGCACAACATGACGAAGCCCTGGGTTCAGGAGATACGGTAAATGCCGCGGTTGTGTAGCGAAAGATCACGTCCTTATCCGGGGAGGCCTGCCCGGCAGGCGGTCCAGTTGACCCTGGACAGCGTCCTGCATGGCAACATGCAGGATGACCGGGCAGGAGTCAGCAGAGGCCATAGTAGTTCCTCCATGCGGAACGAAGGGCCGAACCTGGAGGAGGGGAAGGGCCCGGGGTGCTCGGAGGCTGCGATGAACCCGCCCGGGGGAGCAGCGGCCCGGCGCGACGCCGACAAACCCGACCCCGGTGAAGACCTGCTGGAGCGCATTCTCTCCCGAGAAAACATGCTCGACGCATGGAAACGGGTACGGGCCAACAACGGCGCCCCCGGCATTGACGGGATGACGGTCGCCGATGCCAAGCCATACCTCACCGAGCATTGGGACGAGATCCGCGCCTCGATCCTGGCAGGCACCTACCAACCCTTGCCGGTGAAGCGGGTGGAGATTCCCAAGGCGACCGGAGGAACCCGGCCGCTGGGTATCCCTACCGTGCTCGACCGCCTGATCCAACAAGCCATTGCGCAGGCGCTCATGCCGATCTTCGACCCGCGCTTCTCCGAGGCCAGTTTCGGCTTCAGGCCCGGACGCTCGGCCCACGGGGCGGTCTACCAGGTGCGCGAATATATCCAGCAAGGATACCGCGTCGCCGTGGACGCCGACCTGTCGAAGTTCTTCGACACCGTGGACCACGACGTGCTGATGGCCCGGGTGGCGAAAAGGGTCCGAGACAAGCGCGTCCTGTCGTTGATCGGCAGATACCTGCGGGCCGGCGTGGTGGTCAACGGCAGCCGCCAGGCAACCCGCAAGGGCGTGCCCCAGGGCGGGCCGTTGTCACCGCTGCTGGCCAACATCCTGCTGGACGACCTCGATAAGGAACTGGAGCGGCGCGGTCACCGCTTCGTCCGCTACGCCGACGACTTCATCATCCTGGTGAAAAGCCGGCGGGCGGGCGAGCGGGTCATGGCCAGCATCAGCCGTTTCCTCGAGCGACGCCTCAAGCTCGCGGTCAACCGGCAGAAGAGCAAGGTCGTCCCCACCGACGAGGCGACCTTCCTCGGGTTCGCCTTCAAGGGCACCCGAATCCGCTGGTCGGACAAGGCGTTCGCCGAATTCAAGCGGCGGGTGCGCAAGCTGACCGGCAGGAGCTGGGCCGTGTCCATGGAATACCGCCTGGCCAGGCTCGCATCCTACATCCGGGGCTGGATGGCCTACTTCGGGATATCGGAGTATTACCGCCCGATACCCGGAATCGACCACTGGCTCCGGAGACGGGTGCGCATGTGCCACCTCAAGCAATGGCGCAAGTGCCGGACCAAGGTCCGGGAACTGACCAGGCTGGGCGCGCCTCTGGACCTGGCGATCAGCCTCGGCATGAGCCGCAAAGGCCCGTGGCGGCTGGCCAGGACCAAGGCCGTCCACATGGCGCTGTCCGACCAATGGCTGCAGGATCAGGGACTCGTGTCTGTCAAAGACCAGTGGATCAAGATCCATTACCCGGCCACGGCCGGGTTGCCTTCAGGAACCGCCTAGTGCGGACCCGCATGCTAGGTGGTGTGGGGAGGGCGGGAGAAAAAACCCGCCCTTACCCGATTAGGCTTTTATTTCAATTGGCATAAATTCATTATGAACTGCACTTTTTAATTTTTCGATGTCTTTTTTATCAAAAGATTCATCTTCACTTAATTCTTCAAGACACTTTGCTAGTATTCTTGTAAATTCTGAATTTGTAATTATTTCATTAAATTCATCAATTAGCCGACCAAACTGTTGATATCCTTGTTTTTGAAATAACACTGTATATTCGTCAATCATCTCACCTTTTGCTTCATGCCCTGTAAATGGATCTAGCATTTTTGGCATATAAACAATATTCCAGGGGGCAGTAAAAGCATAAATATTT
>CAZVDY010000047.1:0-2521 GCA_964626235.1 uncultured Desulfobulbaceae bacterium
CTCGATCCGGGGCATGATAGGGCCACCATGAACACCAACCGAGGAGGTCACCCATGCCCAAGTCACACATTTCCCCGAGCAACTCCCGCCGGTACTGGCGGGCCCATGTCCAGGCCCTTGAGAAAAGCGGCCTGAGCCGCGCCGAATACTGCAGACAGCACCAGCTCTCCTACCATGCCCTGACGTACTGGCTCGGCAAGTTGCGCAGGCCTGGCACGGCAACGCCCGTGCTGGTGCCCGTCCCTGCCGACAGAGGCGTGCCTGGGATTCGCCCCCTTACCGGAGGAGCAGCATCCGGAGTATCGATCCGTCTCGACAACAGGATCACCATAGAGGTCGACCGGCAGTTCTCCCCAGATGTTCTCAGCCAGGTGATGGCCGTCATGGAGGGCAGGTAATGTTTTCTCCCGCTTCTCCAACCCAGGTCTACCTCGCTCCAGGAGCCACCGACATGCGCAAATCCATCAACGGCCTGGCAATGCTGGTTGCAGACCAGATGGAACTCAATCCGCTCTCCGGCCACCTGTTCGCCTTCTGTAACCGCAAGCGGGATATGGTCAAAATTCTCTACTGGGATCGCAACGGCTTTTGCCTCTGGCATAAGCGGCTGGAAAAGGACCGCTTCCGGTGGCCGGAAACCCCGGAAGATGTCATTGCCGTGCACGGCTATGAACTCTCCTGGCTCCTGGATGGCCTCCATCTCGACCAACAGACCGCCCACCGGCAACTCCACTACGAAACCGTGTAAAAAATCACAGAGAAATTCTATTATTTTCTTGCAATTTCAATATATTAGTGTATATTTTCAGCATGTTTGCCGATCCTGCCACGTTACCGGATGATCCTGTCCTGCTCAAGCGGAAGCTGGCCGAGCTCCAGCTCAATTTTGAAAAGGAAACCGGGATATTACGCGAGATGATTCAGCTTTTGCGGTCTCAGCTTTACGGCAGGAAAACCGAAAAGACCATTCCCCTCGATGCTCCCCAGCCCCTTCCCCTGTTCGACATGCCGGAACCAGAGGATACGGAAGAGGAAAAAGAGGTGATCCATGTCCCCGGTCACTCCCGGAAAAAGGGGGGCAGAAAGTCTCTGCCCAAGGATCTGCCCCGGGTAAAGCAGGTACATGATATTGACGAGAAGGACAAGGTCTGCTCCTGCGGCTGTCGTCTCAGGAAAATCGGCGAAGAGACAGCGGAACAGCTTGATATTATCCCCGCGAAAATACAGGTTATCGAGCACATCCGCCCCAAGTACGCCTGTCCGGAGTGCGAGGGCGCTCTGGATGACGATCCCACGGTCCGGATTGCTCCGGTTCCCGCCCAGATTATCCCCCGCTCCATGGTCAGCGCCGGGCTGCTTGCCAATATCCTGACCGAGAAATTTGTTGATCACCTGCCGTTTTACCGGCAGGAGAAACGCCTTCGCCGGCTGGGTATAGATATTTCCCGTACTTCCATGTGCCGCTGGGCCATGCAGGCTGCCGAGGCCTGCCAGCCGCTTCTGAACCTGCTTGAGGAGGACCGGGACCCGACCGCCAAGTCATACATGTGGGTTTTTCGACGGGGTGACCCGGAAAGACCGGTTCTCATTTATCAATATCATCCGACCAGGGCCGGTGACGTGGCCAATGCATTTCTGCGTGATTTTGAAGGTACCGTGCAGACCGACGGGTATGCCGGATATGATTTTCTCGATCACAAGAAGGCGGTTCGGCATATCGGCTGCTGGGCCCATGCCCGGCGCAAGTTCACCGATGCGGCCCGTGGTATGGGAAAAAAGCGGAAGCCTGGGGCTGTGGACACAGCGCTGAAATATATCAAAGAGCTGTATGCCATCGAGAAGAAGGCCAAAAAGGAGAAGTATACCCCTGAGCAGATCCGGGAACTCCGCCGGAAAGAGGCAGTGCCGATTCTCGATGCCTTCAAAAAATGGCTGGAAAAGAAAAAGCTGCAGACCGTGCCCAAGGGACTACTGGGCAAGGCCATCAACTACACCCTCAACCAGTGGTCCCGGCTGGTGGGCTATACCGAGGACGGCCACCTTCCCATTGACAACAACATGGCCGAGAACTCCATCCGGCCCTTTGTGGTGGGCAGGAAGAACTGGCTGTTCTCCGGGACACCCAAAGGAGCCGAAGCCAGCGCTCTCTTGTACAGCCTGATCGAAACCGCCAAGGCCAATAACTGTGAGCCGTACGCCTACCTGCGGTATGTCTTTGAGCAGATCCCCCTGGCCACCACCCTGGAAGATGTCGACCCGCTGCTACCCTGGAATGTTACTCCTGAGCAGCTGGCTGTCCCCGAGGTGAGGGCATGTGCTTGATGTCGCGCTTACGCTTATAGTCCGGCAAGCAACACAAGCAGGTGTTCGGCAATATATTCCTTCCCCTTTGGGTTCAGGTGCCCGCCATCGCTTGAACATGCCGGGTTCATTGCAGAATAGGTCGCACCCTGTACCGTGAATGTAGTTGGTTCGTTCTTGTCGCACAGGGACTCCAGGCGGGCGATATCGAACACAGGTT
>CAZVDY010000048.1:0-99904 GCA_964626235.1 uncultured Desulfobulbaceae bacterium
GCCGTGGCCATCCTCCTCACTCTGCTCCACCTGGGAATCAAGGATATCAGGCTGGGACCCTCCCTCCCTGCCTTTATCAGCCCGGCAGTTCTGCAGGTCCTTGTGGACAACTATGACCTCAAGCCTGTGGCTGCAACACCAGAGGAAGACCTGAAGGCCATCCTCGGCTGATAAAAAACCGCATCTTCTCTGTTTTTTGCACTCCTCCTTTTTTGCGGAGAAGATGCAGCCCTTTGGTGGTGGCCGGGTCAGTGACCCGGCCACCACGTTTTGAAGACAGAAGGCAGGCAGACAGGAAACAGCTCCGGACAACAGGGAAGAACCGATGAATCACAAGACATACACCATCATGCCTGGTATCAATGCAGGAATGCTCACCCTGGAAGACCTGGAACGGTTGACCGATATCGTCCGCAGGTACGAAGTACCGGCAACCAAGATCACCGGTGCCCAACGTTTCGCCTTTCTCGGCCTGGCACCCGAACGGCTGGAAGCCCTGAAAGAGGAACTGCATCTTCCGGAAAGGCCGCCTCACACCCGCAACCAGGTCCATTACGTACAGGCCTGTCCGGGCAGCCGCTGGTGCAAATACGGCAAAGGCGACGCCCTGTCCCTGGGTGAGGCCATCGGCAGGCTGCGTCTGCAGGGTCCCCTGCCATACAAGGTCAAGGTTGGTGTTTCCGGCTGCAGAATGTGCTGCTGCGAATCCTGGATGCGGGACGTGGGGCTGACCATGGAAAGCAAGGGCTGGCGCCTGACCTTTGGTGGGAATGCAGCCGGCACTCCCCGTATCGGAGATGTCGTGGCCACCGGGCTCAATGACCAACAGGCAGTGGACCTGGTGGAAAAAACACTGAATTTCTATATAGAGAAGGCAAAGTACAAAACCCGTAGCGCCCGGTTCATGGAACGATTCGGGATCGAAACCCTCAGAAAGGGAGTCCTGGAAGAGTAAATTCCACCCGGGATGTTGCAAAGCAGGGAGCGAGATCATGCAGTGTCCAGGACAGGACAGCCGCTACTGGAGCGGAGACGACGTTTTCGAGACAGAATGCCCGAAATGCGGTCACAGCGTGGAGTTTTTCAAGGATGACAGCCAGCAGCGATGCCGGAAATGCGGCCATCGCCTCCTCAACCCCAGGATGGATTTCGGTTGCGCCTCCTACTGCCCTCATGCTGAACAGTGCCTGGGATCCATGCCCCCGGAACTGTTGGCCAAGCGGGGAGATCTCTTCAAGGATCGGGTGGCCATTGCCATGCGGAAATACTTCGGTCAGGACAGCCAGCGGATCCGGCATGCCGAAGAGGTGGCGGCCCAGGCAGAGGCCATCGGCCGGGAGGAACAGGGTGGTGACCTGGCCGTCATCATGGCGGCAGCCTATCTTCACGACATCGGTATCCGGGAGGCAGAACGGAAATACGGCTCTGCTGCGCCGGAGAACCAGCATCAGGAAGCGCCGCCGGTGGCCAGGAAGCTGCTCGGCAGCCTGAAAGCCGAGCCAGCGCTGATCGACGAGGTCTGCGATATCATCGGCCGCCATCAAGCCCCCGGCGGCGATGAAACGACAAACTTCCGGGTGCTCCACGACGCAGACCTGATCGTCAACCTGATGGAGGAATACCAGGAAGCGCCGCCAAACCGGGAACAGTTTGAACGGCTGCTCAGGGAATCCTTTCTCACCGGATCCGGAGCGGCCAGGGCACGAGAGGTGTTGGCCAAGTTTGTACAATGATCACCTTATCACCAGGACAGTAGAAATGAAAGTAGTTAGGAAAATCATAGAGATAGATGATGAACTCTGCACAGGTTGCGGTGAATGCGTGCCGGATTGCGCTGAAGGATCGCTGCAGATCGTAGACGGCAAGGCACGGCTGGTCTCCGACAATCTCTGCGACGGCCTGGGCGCCTGCCTGGGCTCCTGCCCGACCGGCGCCCTCAGGATCGTTGAGCGGGAGGCGGAAGAATTCGACGAGGAGGCAGTGGAAAAGTACCTGGCAGAAAAGAAGAAACAGGAGACAGCTCAGGCCGGAGGCGGCTGTCCCTCGGCTGGACTGCAGACCCTTCAGCCCATCACTCCTTGCCAGGCCGCCAACACCCCCACCGAACAGAGCGGGTCGGCCCTCTCCCACTGGCCGGTGCAGATCCGCCTCATCCCGCCGACCGCGCCGTTCCTCGAAAACTGTGACCTGCTCATTGCCGCTGACTGCACGGCTATTGCCTATGCCGGGCTTCAGAAGGACTTCATCATGGGCCGGGTGGTGATGATGGGCTGCCCGAAATTCGACGATCAGCAGATGTATGTCGAACGGTTCACGGAACTGTTCAGAACCCGGCAGCTCAGCTCGGTCACCATCCTGATCATGGAAGTGCCCTGCTGTTCATCCATGCTCCAGATCGTCCGCAAGGCCTATGATGATGCCGCTGCCAGCGTATCAGTGCGTCAGGTAGTGGTGTCCACCCAGGGCGCCATCCTGGACGATCGGACGTGGTAGCCCTGGTTCACGATCCGGATCATGCCCTTACCGGCCAGAGCCCCACTGGCCGGTATTCTTGTTTGTTTCCGGATGGGCTGGGAAATTTGCCTGTTTGCCGCAGACAGATGATGGATATCGCGGGGAAGAGAATGTTTCGCAGGCCACAGTGATCGGGTGTCGGGACAACCTGGCAAGGAACTCGACAGGTTACTTCTTCCCCCGATCACGAATGGCATGCACCGGTTCCACTGCCGACCGTTGCCGTTTTTCCCGCTGCAGCCGACGGTGACGGTACCAGAATCCCAGCACGGCCAGAACAATGCCGCCTGTCAGGATGAGGTAATCAGCGCCGGGCAGGTCAACCCGGAACCAGCCAAGGACCATGAAGGCCGCTCCCAGCCCGATAAGCAGCCAGTCGGTGAGGATGGCAAGCCACCGCCCTACCCTGTTCATCCGTTCCTTCAACCAGGCCATCAGGTCTTCTCCACCTCGTAGCGCACCCCATCGGGAAGCTGTTCCTTCAGTATCACCCGGCCATCGTTGATGGCCACCACCCGGTCCATTCTGCCGGCAGTGTCCGGATCCACCAGAAATCCGAACCGCTCGCCGGGCCGCATCCTCTGCAGACGTACCCGTACGTCCCGGTAGCCTGTTCAGCAGTCGCCACGATAGTCCATGATCTTGTTCCCAGCTTGGCCTGTCATATGTTCACCTCCCTCCATCTACACCGTATGTCAGTGACCATCTCCGGGCGGCCGTTCTCCTGTGGAGTTGATGATCCTCTGGGGAGCATGGAAGACGTTGAGCCGCTCGGGCCTGGCATAGCCCACCAGCGTAACACCGGCCCGCCGGGCGATGGCCAGTCCCAGCGACGAGGGTGCTGTCCTGGACATGACTATGGGAATACCGATCCGGGCACATTTGAGGACCATGTCCGAGGTCAGGCGACCGGTTGTATAGATGGCCCCTCGGGCACTGAATCGTCCCAGCAGGATGGCCCCGATCACCTTGTCCACCGCATTGTGGCGGCCGACATCCTCGTAGAATCCCCTGAGCCTGCCTTTCTCCCAGAAACCGCATCCGTGCACGCAGTGGGTCTGCCGGCCAAGGGGCGAGGCATGCAGCACCTCCCGGATGAAGGTTCTGATTTCCGCCAGGGTGATGGTGGTCTCCTGGAGAGGATCAAAGGCGCCCTCCAGCATTTCGCGTGATATCCTCCCGGTGCCACCGCAGCCCGAGGTGATGATGACCTCCCTGGGAGCGGCATCCGCGTCCACATCGGCATGGACATTGATTCGGCCATCCGGGCAAACCAGCACCTCCCTGACCTGGCCGGGCCGGGTAACGTAGCCCTGGCCGAAGAGAAAACCGGCTCCGAACTCTTCCAGTCCGGTTTCCAGGACCATGGAGGCACCGATCTCCTCATCATTCAGAGCCACCCTGTACGGCACCTCGACGGCCAGGCATTCCTGTTCCTGCCGCCCACCGTCAGGCGTGAGTATGGTTGTCTGCTGAACCAGGGTGACCCGCTTGTCCATCGCCTCACCTACACAGAGTCACAGCGCATCCTGCTGCCGGTCGCCCGCCGGAATCGGAATCCGGCAGGATTTCCGCAGGAGGTTACCGTTCCAGACGGAGCCAGTCAAGATAAAGCGTCAGCGGTGCAGGTTCCCGGGCCACAAAAATACCGACCAGTTCGATCCGGGACAGGTCCATATCCCGGGACGCCGGAGCCTGTCTGATATCCTCCAGGGTGAACTGCAGATCGTTCCAACCCTGTTTGAGAAGGATCCGGCGATGAAAACGATCGCTGAACGCCCGGTCGTGCTCTCCATGGAGCCGGTCGTTGACCCGGCAGTGGAGGGCGATCATGCGGTCGTTGGGATTGTAGACACTGAATTTCAGCCGTGCATAGGCCTGCCAGTCGCGCGGAAAGTAGAACAGGGTGACTCCGGAGTAGGTCTCTGTGGTCAGCCGGATTCGCATGGACCGTTTACCATGCCGATGGATGGAGGTAGACAGGGAGACCCGTTCCTGGCCGTCAAAACGGGACAGCTCAAAGGGGGTCTCAAAGTCGGCCAGGAGGGGAAACTGGCTGCGGGCGACCTGTTCGTCATACAGGGAGATGAAAAGGGGCAGGCAGGCGAGGAGGGACAGGATGATGATGCTGACCTGCAGCAGGAACCGGGTATGTTGGCGCGTTCCTGCTGCCGGACAGAAGAAGGCAAATGCAAGCAGGGTGCCCAGGAGATTACGGAAGATATCGGCAAGACTCATACTCCGGCCATGAATCTGGGACTGGAGCAGCTCGATACACACTCCCAGCAGGAGCACCACCATTGCAACCCGCATCAGGAGAGCAGCCCCCCTCATGTCGGGGTGCCTGGTTTGCAGGAACGAACAGAGCAGCCAGGAAAACGGCAGAAAGAACAGAACATGACCGAGATCCCAGGCAGCCTTGACGGAACGAGGGGAATAGTAGCCCGGGCCGCCGAGAAAGAACAGGGGCAGGACCAGGACCAGAATCCAGAGGGCAACCCGTTTGCGCATCACCGAGTCACTGTTTTCTGCGGATGGAGAACTTGTCCATCTTGTAGCGCAGCACCCGTTCGCTGATACCCAGGGACTCGGCCGCCCTGGTCTGCACCCAGCCAGCCTCTTCCAGGGCTTCCAGCAGTAACCGCCGTTCCATCTCGGCCAGCCGCTCGTTCAGGCTGGTGCCGCCGGAATCGCCGCTATAGCTGCGGATTTCCGCAGGAAGATCATCGACCGTGATGAGCGGGGATCTGGCCAGGGTGATGGTCCGCTGGATGATGTGCTCCAGTTCCCGTACATTGCCGGGATAGTTGTACTTGCCAAGCTGGGCCAGGGCCTGGCTGTCGAACCGGCAGCCGGAATCGAACCGTTCCAGGAAAAAGTCGATCAGGGCCGGGAGGTCCTCTTTTCTCCGGCGGAGGGGAGGGATCTCCAACTCGATCACGTTGAGGCGAAAATAGAGATCTTCCCGAAAGACTCCCCTGGTTACCATGGTTTTCAGGTCCCGGTTGGTGGCGGCAATGATGCGCACATCCACCTGGAGCGGACGTTCACCGCCCACCCGGATGATGGTCTGCTCCTGCAGGGCCCGTAGGAGCTTGGGCTGCATGGCCAGGGGAAGCTCGCCCACCTCATCCAGAAACAGGGTGCCCTGGTCGGCCAGCTCGAAGACGCCCTTGCGGCGCCCAACGGCCCCGGTAAAGGCGCCCTTTTCATGGCCGAACAGTTCGGACTCAAAAAGATTTTCCGGTACGGCAGCACAGTTGAGGTCGATGAACGGGCCGTCCTTGCGCGGACTGAGCAGGTGGATGAGCCGGGCAAACAATTCCTTGCCGGTTCCAGTCTCTCCCCGGATGAGCACGGTCCAGGGGGCCGAGGCAGCCCGAAGGGCGATGGAAAGGGCCTCTTTCATGGGTCTGCTTTCGCCGATCAGCCTCACCGGCAGGTTGTCCAGAGAGAGTTTCTCTTCGACCTGCCGTGCATCCTGGTGGACCAGAAGTTCCTCTTCGATTTTGCGGATCCTGTCCAGAAGATGTTGCAGATCGACCGGTTTTTCCAGAAAGTCGTCAGCACCCTGCTGCATGACCCGGACCGCTGTCTCCACTGCGCCGTAGGCAGTGATCATGATTGCCCGCACGGCCGGATTGATCTCCTTGAGGCGCGCCAGGACCTCGTCCCCGTTCATGTCCGGCATGCGATGATCCAAGAGAACCAGTTCAACAGGGTGGTCCATGAACTGCTGCAAGGCCTCGGTGCCATTGCCGGCCACCAGGACCGAATACCCCTGTTTGGCAAGAAACCCTTTCAGGATGGACCGCTGCTCTTTCTCGTCATCAACTATGAGAATGTTCATATTTCAATTGAATAAACAGCACAATTAACCTGTTTTATCATGTTGACATCCCGCGGGGGTTCCGCTGCCCGGCTGTTCTTTGCTCCCACGCGGCTCCAGCGGCAGCCTGACATGGACCCGGAAGGTGCGGCTCTCCCGGTCAACCTCGATCTCCAGGTTCCCGCCATGGGCCTCGGCGACCCGCCTGCAGAACGGCAGTCCCAGGCCCGTGCCTCTGGTCTTGGTTGTATAGTATGGTTCGAGCATCTGTTCCATCTCTTCCTGGTCAGGAGAACAGGGACCATTGCTCAGGCTCAGGAGGAGACTGTTTTCCTGCTGTTGCAGGTCGATATGAAGAAATCCGCCATCCGGCTGGGCCTCGATGGCGTTCCTGACCAGGTTTTCCAGCAGTTCGGCCAGGAGGTGTTCGTCGCCCTGCAGGGAGCGGGAGCAACGAAGATCGAGACTGAGATCTATATGACGGGCCTCGAGCTCTCCCTGGTGGAGGCAGGTCACCTCCCGGACAAGGGAATCGAGGCCGACGGGCTGGCGGACAGGCTCCAGCGGCCGGGTGAAACGCAACAGTTCGGTGACGATGGCCGATGTTCGCTGCACTGCTCCCTGCATGGCCCGGATCAGTCCCTGCTGCTCCTCGTTCAGGTTGTCCACCTCCCACTGCAGCCGCTGCAGCCCCATATTGATGGTATTGAGTGGGTTGCGAATCTCATGGGCGATGGTGCCTGTGGCCCGGCCCAGGGCGGCTGCCTCGTGTTCGCTGGCCAACATCCGCTCAAAGCGGCGGGTCTGTTCGAGGCTGGCCTGCTGGAAACGATGCAGAAGCCAGGCGAAAAAAAGACCCAGAAAAAAAAGGACAAAGGAGAAGACGAGAAACTGGTTTTTCAGGCCGCTGATCCGCAGGTGAAACCGGTGCGCATCGAGACCGACCACCAGCAGACCCTGCCGGATGGCAATGGCTGCTTCGGCGGTGAACTGACCATGGTCTTCCAGAAGGCGGACGGTTGCCGACTCTTCCGGCCTGCCCTCGCCCTGGCGGAGCAACCGGACATACCTGATCCCGGGCAGGGCCGACAGGGTGGCCAACAGGGACGGCAGGCTGATCTGACCGTGAAGGTCCAGGATGGGACCAGCGTCCAGGCCGATATAGAGGCAGTCAATGGTGGTGTTGTCCTGTTCCGGCCGCAGCTCGAGATAGCCGAGTCTGCTTTCCGGAAGATAGTGGATCCCGGAATCGGCAGCACCGCATTCCTCCCCGCCAGGAAGCCAGGAGGCCGGTCCGGAGATCCGAAGACCGGAATGACGGACAATGGTTATGCCGGCCAGGCCGGCCTGTCTGGCAAAGGCGGTCAACTCCTCTGCACTGAACGGTTCAATGGCATCCAGATATTGGACGAATCGACCATTGTCCCGGAGATTGGCCTCAACGATGTCGTCGATGGTCTGGCGCGCCAGCTCGGCGTTGTAGAGGTCGGCCTCGATGATGGATGCCACCATGGTGGCCCGTTCCCTGGAACTCTGCTGCATGCTTTTTCTGGTCCTGTCCAGCTGCCAGAAGAACATGCCCAGCACCAGGGAAACAAGCAGGCCAAAGACCAGGAGATTGCCCCATACAGAGGGCAGGGAGACATTCCGGGCAGGCTGGACTTCTCCCTGCGGCAGCGAATTCCGGCGGCCGTTCACGGTTGCGCGTCCTGCCGGCCTCTACAGGGGCTCCCGCCCGCCGCCCCGTGAGCCCGGAGATTCTGCCTTCCCCTGCGGCATCCCATGCCCAGTCTGTACCGCACCCCGGTCGGGTCATGCCGGAAACGGCAATGGAGACCGGTCACCCGGGTGGCCAGGAACAGATCCCCATCCTCCCCGGAAAATTCGCCATCCAGCAGGACCTCCTGCTGCCGTACCACACAACCGGGCAGTACTGGCCTGCCTTCCCTGTCCCTGAGCGGGTATGTTTCGGCAAAGCCGACAATGACCTGCCGGGCAGGAAGCTCTAGAGGTTCGAGGACAAAGGTCCTGCTCTCCCTGTCCACCGCCAGGATCCTGCCGGCCAGCTCCCGGGCCAGGACCGGAACCGGCTGAACCAGGCAGAAACAGAGAAAAAGAGCGACAAGCTCATGTGCCAGTGGCCACACCATGTATGATCTCGAACAGGGTCATGGGTGATTGGCCGCTTTCCTCGGCCAGCTGTTTTACCGTTTTGGCGGGATCGGTCCCGATTCCTTTTGTCTTCAGTGCCCTGCGCACCTCCGCCAAGGGCAGGTCGTACTCGGCGCAGATATCGGCCAGGGTCCTGCGGCCGAAACCGGAGGGCGGATCATCGGGGAACACGGTCCCTTGCCGATGGATTTCTGCCGGTTGTATGATAGCATAGACCTGCTTGGGCGTCAGGTCATTGTTTCTGGCGATCTCGGCTATGGTTTCCTGATCACTGGTATACCGGACACCTGCCTCGTCAAGGAGCCGGCGGGCCTTGTCCAGGTCCAGGTCGGTCTTTCTGGCAAACATCTTCAAGGAGGAGAGCTCCGCGTGTCCGTAGGGCGGTTCGCCATATTTTTCCGCTGCCGCGTCCTTGATGGATTCTCCGAAATCGATGATTGTGCTCATGGGCGGTATCTCGGCCAGGGTGCCAATGGAAACGACTATGGCCAGTACCAGGGCCAGGCTGAAACTGGGAGTGAAGATCTTGAGCTCCCTGGCCCTGTTTTTCATGTAGGCGAGAATGGGGTTCCAGTTGTAGTAGATGTGCAGAAACCCTGCCAGCAGAAAAAGAAATCCGAGGTTGATGTGCAGGTTACCCCACTGAGTCTTGCTCAGGCCCCACAGCCGCCAGTCTGACCAGTAGGCCACCCGGCCATGGGGGACGATGTAGAGGATGATACTGGTGACCACCAGAAGGACAAAGGAAACCAGCATGGTCATGGCTGTAATCTTGCGCAGTTTCATGGTACAGGTGCTCCTTTTACTGTTTCTGGTCGTTTTGCTGCCCTGCTGTGCCGCTTCCTCCCTGGGGCAGACGGCAGCGGCACATGGCCATGCCTGGTTGCCAGGGAGGGTCGGCCAGGGTGCGTACGTAGCGGATTACCGAGACGATCTCCTCGTCAGAGAGCAGATGGCCCCACTGGGGCATGATCTGGGAAAGATTCATTGCCCGGCCGCCGAACTTTATCACCATGAAGAGGCGCATATCCGGCAGCATGTTCATGTAGGAGCCATTAGTATGGTCCCTGGGCGCGGGATCCAGTCGTTCGGTTTTGGCCCGGTCTCCGCGGCCATCGCCCTCGCGGCCATGACAGGGAATGCAATACTGGTTGTACAGCCGCCTTCCCTTGCGAACCTGGCTGTTTTCGGGCGGTTCGGCGGTCAGGGCCGAAACGGCCGGCACGAGCAGGGTAGCAAGCAATAAAAATAGCGAGATCTTCAGCATGTTGTTCATGAAATTCCCCAGAAAAAAAGACATCGTTTACCTGGACCTGCCTATGGTATGCCGGTCCAGAGATGGTCGCGGCCAGCCGGTCAGTTGACCTGCGGTGGAGCGGAAAACGGTCCCCTCCCGCGGCCCATGGGACCGGCTCCCTGGCCGCCGGGACCGGCGCAGGCAAAACCGGTTGTCTGAATATCAAGTCCCTGCTCCCTGGCCTTGTCCTGGAGCTGTTTCTGCAGATAGGCAATTTCCTCGGTCAGTTTGGCCACTGCATTGACATCCGCATCTCTGGAAAACATCAGGGACCGTTGTTGGAACCGTTTTTCGGCAATCTGCCGTCGCAATTCGGTGGTCTCTTTGAGAAACCTATCATATTTTACCCGCGTTTCCGCATCCATGCTGCTGAGCCGGACCTGCCCTCTCCCACAGCCGCAACCATTGCCGGCAAAACCTGAGCGGCTGTCAGCCGTTGCCTGCTGCATGCCGAAGAGGCCGATCAGTGAGGCGACAAGAATGAGTACCAGTGTTTTTTTCATGGGTAATCCTCCATAATGCGATATACTTTATTTGACACTGATCTCCGCTTCCCGGGTGCTGGAACGAGGGGTTCCGGCAGTCCCCTGAAGCGGTTCTGGACAACACGTTCCTAGCACAGATCGTGCCAACAATTCTGTGCTGTTCGTATCATACTGAAATAAAACAGAAACAAGATAATCCTTCAGGCTCGTCCCGGTAAAAGGCGATGTCTTTTTCGACAAAATCGTCGAACCAGCGCCAGGGTTGTCGAAAACATACAAAGGACAGAGAGCAGTCATGAACAGTGAATACACGGACCTCACAGCAGACCAGCTCCGCGAATATATCAGACAACATGGTGAACAGGAGTACATCCTGGTGGACGTGCGGCAGCCCCGAGAATACAGAGAGAAGCATATTCCCGGAGCCCACCTGCTGCCTCTGGGTGAGTTGGCTGCCCGCAAGGCCGAGCTGCCGGCTGACAGGGAGGTTATCTTCTATTGTCGCAGCGGCAGACGCTCTGCAGCGGCCGCGGTCTTTTGGGCCAATACCGGCCAGGCGGGCAAAACGGTGTACAACCTGCAGGGCGGGATCCTCGCCTTTGACGGCATCACTGTCAGCGACTTTCCCGATCTGCATGTCTTTGACGACTCCCGGAGTATAGGGGACCTCCTTTACACGGCCATGGATCTTGAAAAGGGAGCCTGGCGATTCTACTCCAAGGTACTGGAGATGGATGCCGACCTTCCGTACAGGGCTGCCATCGATCTGCTTTCGCGGGCCGAAGAAGGACATGCCCGTCTCATTTATGGATTCTGGGTTAAATACCGCCAGGATCCGCCACCATTTCCCGAAGTGTACGATGCCCTGAACGGAGAGGTCCTGGAAGGAGGACAACGTCTGGACGCCCTGATGGATAGGCTGGCCATGAGCGAGGATCCCCAGGTACGCATCCTGGAGATGGCCATCGGGATCGAGCACGCCGCCTATGACATGTATCGCTCCATGGCCCACCAGATGAGTGGCACAACCATGGAGCAACCCTTTCTCGCCATAGCTGACGCAGAAAAGGAACACATGCGCATTGCTGCTGACGCCCTTTCCACCTGCACCCCGCAGAAAGATACTACATAAACGTAATCAATATATTTTTGTTTTTTTCTGGGGAGTTGTTATCTTTATAACAACTTCCCCAGAAAAAAAACATTTCTCCTGTTTGACTTTTTACATCCTCCCATCATATACTTTTTATACCACAGTATAGGAATACTCTTTTCTAGTATTTATTTTATTCTTCTGAATTATTTATCATTTTATCAGTGGACTGTTGGTATTTATCCAAATTATTGTCCTCATTATTTTCAATAACTATTTTTAGTTAAAAAAAAAACGGATTGGTGCATATGAAACTCACGATAGGGAAAAAACTAATCGCCAGTTTTCTTGCCCTTGCCGCTTTAGTTCTACTTTCAGGATCTGTCGGAAGTATTGTAGTAAATAAGATTGCCGAAACAGAAAATATTGTCACAAGAGAAAAAATGCCCCTGCGTTATGCAGTAATGCAGACAGCACTTTCTCTGGAAAAGGTGGAAAAACAGCTCATTCGGCTTTCAGAATCAACATCTGATCTCAGTGATATCGAAAAGCTTCTCTATTCCCATCTCGACGAAGTGGACATGTGGATATCCATGATCATTGCCGGTACAGACTCCGAGGCATTCAGAAACAGTCCAGCCGGCAAGCTGTTCAATGAAAAGAAGCTGCAGGTGCAGGTCCCGGAGGGCAAAGGAGAGATCCTTGCCATTGCCAATACCATACGGACCCTGAGCACCGCACTTCGCAAGACCAGCGAAAAGCTGGTACACGCTCATCGTGAGAGTATTCATTATTCGGTACAGAGCGGTGAAAACACCTATCCCCTGACGGTTTTCCTCAATATCATTCAGCGGGAACACCAGAGCTGGCTCAAACAACTAAAAGATGCGGTCAACATCGAAGACAGTTTCACCGGCGAAACTGATCCGCAACAGGGCAGAATGGGCGGTTGGCTCCACAACTATCAGGTAAACAATGCTGAGCTCATGAACCTGCTGGAAAAGATGAGAAAACAATACACAAAACTTCTCCGGGCAGCCGAGCGGATCAATAAACTGCCAACCCAGCAGGCCAAATACAGGGTGTTCCGGAGGACAGTCCGCCAGACTGCAAGGATCGAACAGTATTTCGAAAAGATGCGCTCAATCGGCACCGATCTGGAGAAAGAAATCGAGGCAGAGGAGAAGCAGCAGCTGCAAGATCTCGCTCTCATTGCAGACAAGATCAATGCCAACCTGCAAAAGCTGATCATCCATGCCGACCAGGGCATGCAGTCGGCTCTGGCCCTGTCCAGAACGGTAGAGAAAAATGGGAAAAAATTACTTTTCATCCTCACTGCCTCGGCAGTGTTCCTGGCGGTTATTCTGGGCACTTACATCAGCAGGTCCATTTCGACAAATATCTCCAGGATTGCCGAGGCGACCCGCAGGATCTCCAGCGGCGACCTGCGCTCCAAAATCGAGGCAGCCAGCCGGGATGAGCTGGGCGATCTGGCGGCGGACACCAACACCATGATAGACAATCTCCGCAGGATGATCGGTCAGTTGAAAACCACTGCAGTGGAGTTGGGTGGTTCCTCCGGCCATCTTTCCGATGTCGCCCGGGATCTGAATACCAGTGCCGTGAGCATGAACGGCAAGGCAACCGCAGCCACGGAAACAACGAGAGACCTCTCAGGATCCATGGAAGAAATCGCCACCGTGGCCGATGAATCCATGGAAAATATCAACGGCGTGGCCCAGGCCACCCAGGAGATGAGCGCTACCATCTCCCAGATTGCCCAGAGCACGGAGACCGCCCGAGCGGTGACCACGGAAGCCGTGGTCACCGTGGACAACACCTCGCTGAAGATCAACGAACTGGGCGAAGCAGCCAGGGAGATCGGCAAGGTGGCTGATGTGATCGTCTCCATCGCCGACCAGACCAACCTCCTGGCCCTCAATGCGACCATCGAGGCGGCCAGGGCCGGCGAGGCCGGCAAGGGGTTTGCTGTGGTCGCCAACGAGGTCAAGGAACTGGCCGCCCAGACCAACGAGGCCACCGAGGATATCCGCCACAAGATCCAGGCGATCCAGCGATCCAGCGAGATGACCATCCAGGAAATACGGGAGATCTCCACGGTGATGAACAAGGTGAACGAAACCGTGGTCAAGATCACCGATGCCATAGAGGAACAGGCAAAGACAACCAGGGAGATCACCGGCAACGTCGCCACCGTGGCCGGAGGTATCGAGAACATGACCAGCACGGTCAGCACGGCGGCCCGGATGACCGCCCAGGTCTCTGACAACATTACCAGGGTTAACCAGACCAGTGACCAGGTCCAGAACACCAGTTCCCAGATCGAGGCCAGTTCGAAAACCCTGGCGGTTCTGGCCGGAGATCTGCAGCAGTTGGTGGAACAGTTCCGGATCTAGTGTCGCGTCCCCGGAAAACATGGCAACGGGTGACGGGGGTCGGATCCGAGAATCGTGAAGCCGCCCTGTCAGCCGTAATCAGTTCCAACCAATTCTTTCTCAGGAGGAAAATGTATGAAAACAACACGTCGCTTGTCTGTCATGATCTGTGTCGTCTCCCTCTTCTTCGCCCTGACCGGACATGCAGAGCCGCTCACCCCAGAACTTTGCAAGGCAAAGGCCAAGGCGGCTGCTGAGCTGGTCAAGAACAAGGGGGAGTCGGCCTTTGCGATTCTGCAGGATCCAAACGGAGAGTTCAGGTTCGGTGACGGCAAGGGATATGTCTGGGTGCACAACCTGGACGGGGTTATGCTCATGCACCCCATCAAGCCCACCCTGAACGGCAAGGAGCTGCTGGACCTCAGGGACACCAAGGGACATTATCTCTTCATGGGCATGAACGAACTTGTCGAGGAAAAGGGTGAAGGCTGGGTGCCCTATGTCTGGCCCAAGCCGGGTGAAAAAACGAGCTCACCCAAGGTCTCCTACGTGATCCTTGTCAAGCATGGCGGCAAGGACTACGTGGTGGGCAGCGGTATGTATGATGTGACCGCCGAGGATATCAAGAAACTGTTCCCCCAGGATGCCGTGTACATGTACAACTGACAACAACTTGATTTTACAGGGTCTTGCGGAAATTACCCCGCAAGACCCCTTTCCCTGCCACCTGTTTCCGCCTCCTGCCGAAACACCTTTTTCTTTGTCTTCGTCTCCTTGTCCTGATATTCTTTGTAGTAGAAGCTACAAGGCGTAACAGTGATCGTCACAAGCGCCGACAGTTGCTGTCAGTATATCGTAGCGCACAGGAATTGCGTTACGGTGTACAATCAGGAAACACGCGGGGTGATTCGCTGGGATTCATCCGAACTATGGAGGTACGGTTATTTCTGATCAACATGTTCTTCTCCAGGAAAAAATCCAGAAGCAGGTGTTTCTGGCAGACCGGCTCGCCTCCCTGAACCAACTGTCCAGTGGTATCTCCCACGAGATCTGCAACCCGCTCTCCAGTATCATGCTCTACGTGGACATCCTTGCAGACCGGGAACGATTTGGTCACCGTTCAGAGCAGGAACTGCAGATTCTCTCGGAAATCAGGGAAAACACCAACAGAATCGCCGACACCCTCACCCGCCTCCTGGACTGTTCCCGGCTGGATATCGCCGAAAAACAATCAGTCGACCTGAACAGGATCATCCAGGATACGGTCAACATCTGGAAACCGAAAATGCAGTGCTCGGGTATCGAACTGCGGCTCTTTCTCCAGGCCGATCTGGCCCCGGTGCGCGGAGACCGCATCGAGCTGCAGCAGGTTTTCAGCAATCTCATCCTCAACGGTATCGAGGCCATGCCCGGCGGCGGTATCCTGACCATTGGCAGCCGGCCAGCCAGATCCTTGTTTCACGATACCAGAGAGATTATCCTGGTCACGGTCAGCGATACCGGTGGTGGCATTCCCACCGACCAGCAGGAAAGTATCTTTCATCCGTTCTTCTCGACCAAGGCGGATCATACCGGCCTTGGGCTGACCATTGCCCACCAGATTGTCAGACGGCATGGCGGCATGCTCATCTGCAGCAGTTCATCCAAGGGAGGAACCACCTTTTCCATCGAACTGAACAGGGATGAGCCTCCCGAATCTCGCCAGGGGTAACGGATCGTGAGCGCCAGTCTGCTGATTGTGGATGACGACAGGGGTGTCCGCAGGTCCCTGTCCATGACCCTTTCCTATGCCGAATATGATATCCACACGGCGGCCGACGGAGCGGACTGCCTGGAACGGCTGGTCAAACACGAACCAGATCTCGTCCTGCTCGATATCGGCCTCCCGGACATGGACGGCATGGAACTGCTTCGCAAGATCAAGGAGAACCATACTGATACCGTGGTGATCATGATCACCGCCTTCCGAGATGTAAAAAAGGTGGTCGAAGCCATCAAGCTGGGTGCCTATGATTACCTGGTCAAACCTGTGGACAGCCATGAGCTGCGGCTGACTGTCAAAAACGGCCTGGAAAACCGGCAGCTCAAGAACCGGATCCGCATGCTGCAACAGGCCGAGCTTCGCCGTCACCAGGCCATGTACATCGGAGAAAGCAGGCCCATGCGGGAGATCGCCAGCCTGGTGGACAAGGTGGCAGCAACCATCGAAACCCCGGTCCTGATAACCGGCGAGACCGGATCAGGAAAAGGTGTCCTGGCCAGGAAAATCCATTACCAAAGTCCCAACAGCAACGGTCCATTCATCACCGTCAACTGCGGGGCCATTGCCGGCGAGCTGGTGGAGAGCGAACTGTTCGGCTATGGCCGGGGGGCCTTTACCGGTGCCCGGGCCGGAGGCAGAAAGGGGCGTTTCGAACAGGCTGCCGGGGGAACCATATTCCTGGACGAGATCGGTGTCATGCCGCCGGCGGCCCAGGCAAAGCTGCTCAGTGTCCTGGAGGACAGGGCCTTTTACCGGGTCGGAGGCAACAGTCGGATCAGAGTCAACGCCCGGATCATTGCAGCTACAAACCTGGACCTGGAGAAGGCAGTGGCAGAAAAATGGTTCCGTCAGGATCTCTATTTCCGCCTCAACGTCATCACCATCGCCATCCCCCCCCTCCGGGAGCGTATTGAGGATATCCTCCCCCTGGCCCAGCACTTCATGGAGCTGTTCAACTGCAAACACAACAAACGGTTCCGTTCGTTCTCACCGGAGGCCCGAGACCTGCTGCTGCACTATTCCTGGCCGGGCAATGTCCGCGAACTCAGGAATATCATGGAGCGGATCAGCCTGCTGGAACAGGGGGACACTATTTTGCCTGAACATCTTCCCTTTGCAATATCCCCCAGTGCAGAAGATACCAATCAGGATACTCCGGGACTTACCTTTCCAGACGCCTTTTCAGACCTGGATTACGATAGGTGCATACGCCGGCTCATCGAAGAAGCCCTGCTCCGGAGCAAGGGCAATGTCACCCAGGCAGCCCGGCTGCTGAACATGCCCACCCACAAGCTCCGCTACCGGATGAAGACCATGGATATCAGGGCCTGACACTATTCCCCTCTCTCCCTGTCCTGGTGGAGAATATTCTCACCCCTTTTCCGTCAAGCCGGCAGAAGACTTGCTAGTCTTTTGCTTTTTACAATATAACTATTTGAAAATAAAATAAATTTGTGTTTATAGCCTGCCGATCAGGACTGGCATGCTCTGTGCTCGATACAAACCGTCAAATGGCAGGTTGTAGTCGGTCGAAGAATCTGTTGTTACCGATCTTCCGGCTACCTGCCGGTACGGTTCACAATTGAGCCAGGCTCCAGAACTGAGCGGAGGGAACATGCAGCAGCTGATCGACACCTTTCAATTTCGGATAGCCCAGGTGGAAAGGAGTTTCGAGGATGCTATTCGACTGGCCAGGAACTCTTCTTCCAGGCTCTGCCTCCTGGACAGGGAAGCACGTGAACTCACCTCTATCCTGGAGGTGCTCATCGAAATATCCGAACAGACCAGCATGCTGGCACTCAACGCCACCATGGAGGCCGGCAGGGCTGGCGAGAGCGGCCTCAGACTGGCTGTGGTGGCCGAGGAGATCAGAGAACTTGCCGGGCAGACCATCCTGGTGACCGAGGAGATAAAACGAAAGCTACAGAAAATTCGGAATACCGCGGAACAAGATCCACCACCGAACAAGGAGAATTCATGATAGTGCGACTCAAACAGCTTCTCGTCGACCTGTTCCGGATCGACAGCCTTCCTGTGGGCAAAAAACTGCGGGTACTGATCATCTTTTTTCTATCCATTCTCACCATCATGGTCATGTACACCTCCTTTACCCTTTACCGGCAGAAAAGCGACGGGCTGATCATCAACATAGCTGGCCGTCAACGCATGCTGACCCAGAAATTCACCAAGGAGTTCTACCTGTCCCTGCACCAGCAGGGAACAGCAGGCCAAGGCGGCACCACCGCGCTGACCCCGAAAAGCGCCAACCTCTTCGAGCGCTCCCTTGCCGCCCTCATGGACGGCGGCACCACCTTTCTCGACCTGGACATGACAAAACCCGTCGATCTGCCACCGGTTGGCGAACAGGCCATCCGCAGGCAGCTCGCCGAGGTTGGTGTGCTCTGGCAGCAGTTGCAGGAGGCGATCCTGACCATTGACCCGGCAAAGTCGGCGGCAAAAAAACTTTTTCGGATCAACGAGTTGAGCGATCAGGCCCTGGCAGCAATGAACAAGGCCGTCGTCATGCTGGCCGAGCAGTCTGCCGGCAAGGTGCAGACCATGCAGGTGGTCGAGGTACTGCTTGGACTCCTTGCCATCCTGATTTCACTGCTCATCGGTTCGGTGATCACGACCATGATCACCGAACCTCTGGACCAGGTGGTCTCCACTGCTCGACGGATAGCCGGCGGTGACCTCAGGCCGCCAAGGGACAGTTCCCCTGCCGGCGAAGATGAACTCGGAATCCTGCAACACAACGTAGACTCCATGCGCCAGTCCCTGAGCCATGTCATCAACACGGTCCAGCAGAACAGCCGGCAGATGGCCATCTCCTCCAAGCAGGTGGCCTCTATCTCGTCAGAGATCTCTGACGCCAGCGCCAGGGAACAGGAGAGCTCGGAACAGGTCCTCCGGGCCATCGAGTCCCTGCAACAGATTTCCGAGACCGTCAACATCCACGTGGAAGAGGCCAGGCAGACGGTCTCGGAAACAGAACAGCAGGCGCTGGACGGCGTGGCGGTGGTGACCAGGAACATCCAGGAGCTCGTGGAGACGGTCAACAGTGTCAACACCACGGCCAGCCAGATGGAGGCCCTGAAACAGGCAACAGGGCAGATCCACAAGATCATCGAATCCATACAGAACATCGCGGACCAGACCAACCTCCTGGCCCTCAATGCGACCATCGAGGCGGCCCGGGCCGGCGAGGCCGGCAAAGGTTTCGCCGTGGTGGCCAACGAGATCAAGGAGCTGGCCCAGCAGACCGCCGAATCCACCACCGAGATCACCAGCCTGATCAACCGGCTCACGGATCGGGTGGATGGCTCGGTCAGTTCCATGCAACAGGTTGTGGACAGGGTCAACTATTCCCAACAGCAGGCGGAACAGACAGTCCAGGCCTTCGAGGCCATGAAAGAGGGGGTCAACTCCACCACGGAAAGCACGGGACACATTGCCGAGTACAATCGGCAGCAGGCCGAGCAGCTCCTCGAGCTCCATGACCGGCTCAACGAACTCTTCGCGGTCCTCAAGCAGTCCACGGACAAGGCCAGGGAAACGACCATGGTGGCCGACGATCTGCATATCGTTTCCGAAAAACTCAACGAAACCCTCAGGGATTTTGTCACCGCCCCTCCTCCGGCCCCAAAAAAGGACCGGAACGACAAACGGCAGGCCCCACGGGCCGAGAACCGCATCAAGGTCACGGTTGTCCAAGGAGAGACAGAGGTAAACGGTGTGACCCAGGACATCAGCATGAGCGGCATGAAGCTGAAATGCACAGACAAATTACAGAAAAACAGTCAGATCCCCCTGATCATCCACCTGCCCATGGATGATCAGCCCGACGGACAGGCCACCCTTCCCCTGAACGGCCGGGTCATCCATGAGGAACAGCAGGGAGACTACTACTTCTACGGCATCCAGTTCAACACCATGAACAGGGATCAGATACAAAAGATGGAATATGTTTTTGACTACTTCTGTGTTCCCCATCAATACGCGGCATGATCTCGTCACCATGAACGACAATAAGGACAGACTGATTCTGGCTGCCCTGCGTGCCACTGCGGCAAGACGACAGGTGAGTGAATTCCTGCGCAATCAGCGCTACCAGGTCAGCTCCATCGCCGACACCCTGGAACTCCTGGAGGCCGTCCGCAAGAACCGGCCCGACCTGATCCTGCTTGACAGCCAGCTGGAACCTGAAACCGGCTTTTCGCTTTGCAGATATCTGAAGGAACACCTTGGCCTGGCCGAGGTGCCCATTCTCCTGCTCCTTCCTTCTGACCATGAAAGCCTGGTGGAACAGGCCATCACCTGCAGGGCCGACGAGTGGTTCATCGTGCCGGTGCTCTGGAAAAACCTGCAGTACAGAATCAGGTATCACCTGGATCGTGCTGACAAACTGAACAAACTGCGGTTACAGGTTGCGTCGCTGAGACAGGAGCGCTGCAGGGCGGAGAGTGCAAGCCGGGTCAAGTCCGCCTTTCTGGCCAGCATGTCGCACGACCTCCTCACCCCCATGCACGGCATCCTGAGCTATGCCGGTTTTGGCCTCAAGAGGGTCAACACGGCGTCCCGGGAAAAACTGGAAGAATTTTTCCTGGAGATCGAGGCCAGCGGATCAAGGCTGCTGCGTCTACTGAACGACCTGCTTGACCTTGCCCGCCTCGAGTCGAACCGGATCACTTATGACATGCGTTTAGAGAACCTTGTAGCCGAGGTGGAAAATGTGCTGGACGAATTCATCCATCCCGCTGCAGAGCGCCAGATAACCCTGAAAAAGGATCTGCCCGGGACCCCGGTTCCGGTGCGATTTGACCGGCTCCGCATTGGCCAGGTCCTGCGGAACCTGCTCAACAACAGCCTGAAATTTTCCCCGGCCGGCACGGTAATCAGGGTCTCTCTCCGCCTGCATGCAGGCACTGACGACACGGCCACATCACTGGCCGAGGTGGCGGTCTCTGACCAGGGTGTGGGTATCCCGCAGGGGGAACTTGCGGCAATATTCGATGCATTCGGCAGAAACAACCCCGGGAAATCCGGGACCTATGGTTCCGGCCTGGGACTGGCCATCTGCAAGCACATCATCGAAGACCACAAGGGCAGAATCGAGGCCAGGCCCAATCCGGGAAAGGGGGTGATCTTCTCCTTTTTCCTGCCGGTTACAGAGAACGATAACAGCAAGGAAGATGATCATGGATAAAGCAAGCATCCTCGTCGTGGACGACAACGAACGGAATGTGAAAATCTGTCGAGAAATCCTGGAACTGGCTGACTTTCTAGTTCTTTCAGCCGAAAACGGTGAAGACGGCCTGGCGGCAGCCCGACGCCATCCTCCTGACGTTATTCTTCTGGACATCATGATGCCGGTCATGAATGGCATGGAAATGCTTCGCCAACTGCGGGATGATCCCCATCTCAATCATATCCCTGTGCTCATCCTCACAGCCAGAAACGCCACCGAGCAGGTGGTCGAGGCGCTGAACTCCGGTGCCAACGACTATATGACCAAGCCGTTTTCTGACGACGAACTGGAGGCCAGGGTCAGGACACTGTTCAGGATGAAAAAGGCCGAAGACCGGATCCGGGAACAGAACGAGGTACTCGAAGAAAAGGTGCAGGCAAGAACGGCCGAGTTGCACGAAACCCGCCTTGAAATCGTCAGGCGGCTGGGCATGGCAGCAGAATACCGGGACAACGAAACCGGCGACCATATCATCCGCATGAGCAGGATGTGCATGAAACTCGGTGAACTGTACGGCCTGGGCAGGGATCGCCAGGAACTGATCCTCCATGCCAGTCCCATGCACGACGTAGGCAAGATCTCCATTCCGGATTCTATCCTGCTGAAAACCGGCAAGCTGACCGCCGAGGAATGGGAGGTCATGACCAGGCACACCATCATCGGGGCCAGGCTGCTGGACGGCCACGACTCGCTCATCATGCGGACGGCAAGGGATATCGCCCTCACCCATCACGAGAAGTGGAGTGGCAAGGGGTATCCCCATGGTCTCAGGGGAAAGAAGATTCCTCTCGTGGGCCGGATCGCCGCCCTGGCCGATGTGTTTGATTCGCTGACCTCGAAACGGCCCTACAAAGATCCCTATCCCCTGGAGCTTGCCTGTGAGATAATAGAAAGTGAACGGGGCAAACACTTCGATCCAGAGCTGACAGATCTCTTCCTGGAGCACCGGAAGGTCTTCGAACAGATCAAGCTGGACCATAGCGATCCGCCCATTGCATCGGACCAGTTCACCCTCAGTGAACGGGACAGAGAGGCCATCTGATCCATCCGAACTGCAGCAAAAGGAAGCCAGATGAAAGAAAAAACAAGAATCCTCATCATCGACGATGAGCAGACCAACATCAATATTCTTCTCGAAATCCTTGAATTCGAGGAAGAGTACCTGGTCCGCAGCGCCCTGTCAGGCGAGGAAGGCCTGGCCCTGATGGCCGAATTCCAGCCAGACATCGTCCTCCTGGATGTCATGATGCCGGGCATGGACGGGTACGAGGTCTGCCAACGTATCCGGAACAGCGGGGAACATTGCCGGGCAGGCATCGTCATGCTCTCCGGACGGGCCATGCAGGCCGAGATCGAGAGGGGACTGGCGGTCGGGGCTGACAGGTATCTTTCCAAGCCCTTTGGCATGGATGAACTGCTCGCCGCCCTGGATTCCCTGGAGATCGGCAAGTGCCGCGAACCGGGCAAACTATAAGCTGCACGAGAAATCATGTTGCACTCCAAGTTATCCCACACCCTCTTTTCAACACTCCTGTTCTGCTCCCTGTCGGCTGCCGATGTCCTTGCCGGGGAGGACACCGATCTCTTTGAGCTCGACCTGGAACAGCTGTTGCAGGTTCATGTGGAAACCCTGAACAAACGACCACAGAAATATCTGCAGCTGCCGGCGGCCATCTATATCCTTGACCGGCAGGAGATCGAACGCTCCGGCGCAGCCACCATTCCCGATCTTCTTTCCCGAATTCCGGGAGTTTTTGTCAAGCAGCTGTCCAGCGACATGGTGGCGGTGGCCATCCGCAACGATATCAAGCTCTACAGCACGAACCTCCTGGTGCTCATCGACGGCAGTCCCTACTATAACCAGGGAACCTCCAACGGCTCCTGGGATATCCTGCCCGTGGCGGTGGAGGACGTGGAACGGATCGAGGTCATTCGCGGAGATGGCGGCACCACCTGGGGCACCAACTCGTCGGGCGGGGTGGTCAACATCATCACCAGAAGCCCGGACTCGGAACCCCGGGCCAGGATAAGCGGGAGTGGCGGTATGAGCGCGCCGTTCCATACCCACGGCGTGACCTCCACCGGCAAGTTACGGCTCTCGGCCCACAATGCCGTGGACCATGGCTGGAGTGATGACCCGGGATCGTCGAGAAAGAGTTTTCTCACAGCCCGTTACGACACCAGGTTCTCGGGTTGGGACACCACTCTGATCGGCCGGTACCTGGAAAAAATGGATTATGACGTGGTCGGCAACTACACCGGGAGATCTGGTGACGGCGGCAGCCGCAGCTATGATGCCGGAATGACCATCTCGCGCCGGGTTGGCGACGACAGCCTCCATTTGAAGGCATTTGTCTACGAAATCAAGGCCGACCTGCCCGCCGAGGAGACCAGCGATATCCTCCAGCGACTGACAGATCTCGAAGGCCGTTACAGCCACCGCTTTTCGGCAGATCACCGGACCCAGGTGGCCCTGGACTATCGCCATTATGTATCCAGGATTTCCGAGCAGCAGTTTCTTCAGCAGAGTGCTGAAAGAATCCAGAACTCCCTGGTCAATGTCACTGTTGACCACGAAAGCCGTCTGGATCAGGATACGACCCTCAACGTCGGCCTCCGTTACGAGCGGTTCGACCTGTTTACCGACCAGGACGGTCTCTGGTCCTTTTCCCTCCGCCTTGCCAGGCAGCTCAGTGAAGAGACCGTTCTCTGGGCGAGTGTCAACCAATCGTACCAGTTTCCAGCCTATGTCCAGTCGGACTTTTCCGGTCTTGTCAGTGTATCCGACAACAGACGCTATTTTCACAAGGGCAACCCGAACCTGAAACCGGAAAACAACCGGACTGCCGAAATCGGCCTCCGCTCCCTGCTGGGCAATGGCATTTTCGTCGACCTGAGTGGATATTACGGAGAGGTGCGGGACGAGATCATCATCGATCCGGCCATGGTGGCCATAACCCCTGTCGGGCCGGTGGACCGCTACGACATCTATTTCAGCAATCATATCCGAAGCAGGTTCTGGGGGGCCGAGATGCTCCTTGGGTGGGATATCAGTGAAGCATGGCACACCGACCTGGGACTGACCATCTTTCAGCGCGACTCGGAAGAACAGGATGGTCTTTTCCGGGGCGCGATCAACGACCAGTATGCTCCCCCTTACAAGCTCACCCTTGACAGCCGCTACCAGTTCAGCGACACCCTGGACCTTTCGCTGTCCATACTCTATGAACCCAGCCACAACTACCAGTCGGTATCCATCTACATTCCCGGCAAGGAGACCGAATCGCACCTGCGGGTGAACGGTTCCCTGAATTACCGGTTTTCCGAGGCCGGAGCGCTTTCCGTCGGTTTCAGGAACCTGTTCAATTCCCACGTGGAATGGGATTATTCCTACGGGGTTACCCATCCGGTCCAGGTCGAGCCGAGCATTTATCTCAAGCTGTCCTATCAATGGTAGGGGCCGGATGATGCGCATTGCGGGAGGCCCCTTTACCTGGATTCTCGTCGTATTGAGTATCCTGCCGGTCGTCAGGACCGTGCAGGCGGATCATGTGGACGAATACCTGCTCAAGGCGGCCATGGTGCGGAACTTTGCCCGCTTTGTCCGCTGGCCCGATGATTCCCGGTCCCTGCCGGACGGGGAACCGCTTTGGTTGTGCATCATGGGAGATGACCGGGTTGCCGACGGATTCAGCAATATCAGCGACAAGAAGGTGAACGGCAGGTTCATCGACATGGACCGGGTGGACCGGGTCTCGGCAATCAGCAGCTGCGATATCCTCTTTGTGAGCAGGACGACCACCACCCATCCAACGCGCATCATAGAGGCGGCATCAGCCGGAGCGATGCTGACGGTCGGCGAGACAGAGGAGTTCGCTCGTGCCGGCGGCATGATCATCTTCAAGGAAGAAGACGGGAGAATAGGCTTCCAGATCAATCTCAAGGCCACCAGGGGAGCAGGACTTACCGTCAGTTCCACCCTCCTGGAGCTGGCGATCATCATCGATCCGGCCTCTGCCGGAGAGGAGACGAGATGATAGACAAGGTGATCGGCAAGTTCTCCATCAAGACCAAACTGATGTTCATCATGGCCCTGACCGCGGTCATCACTCTCTTTCTTGCCTTTTCCATCGTGGCCATCAAGGAAAAACAGCTGTCCACCGAGGCATCGGTCAATGAACTGCGCTCCCTGGCAGAGCTGGTTGGGTGGCACAGCGGTGCCGCGCTCCTCTTCCAGGACCGGAGCGCGGTCGACATGATACTGCAATCTCTGCAGATACGCTCCGGAATCGTGACAGCAACCATCTATGACCGGGAAGGCAACCTCTTCGGCAGGTACCGCAAGGACAACAGGAGCAACCCTGCCCTTGACCGGCACGACGACGAGCTGCAGACAGCGGTGAAAAACATCCTGGCCGCCGAAAACCCCTACGGAGAGTATCTTCACTACGACAACCACGGCTGCATGCACCTGCTGGAGCGGCTGGAGTATGACGGCGAGAACATCGGCGTCATCCACCTGGTGGACGACATGGAACGCCTCAGGCTGCGTCAGAAGGATTACTACACGGTCCTTGCCATTTCCGGCTTTCTCATCTTCATTGCGGTCATGTTCCTGGCTTCCAGACTCCAGCTTCTCTTCTCCTCTCCCCTCCTGGAACTGGCAAGGACCATGAACAATGTGACCAGGGTCAAGGACTATACCTTGCGGATGGAGAAACGCAGCAGCGACGAGTTCGGCCTGCTGGCCAATGCCTTCAACATCATGCTGGCCGAGATCGAACAGCGTAACATCCTCCTGGCCAATCACCGCAGGGAGCTGGAAGAGCAAGTAAGGCGTCGAACAGCCGAGCTGCAGGAAAAGACAGCGGAAATGGCCAGGCTTGCCCGGGAGGCGGTCAAGGCCAGGGATGCAGCAGAACTTGCCAACCAGGCCAAGAACGAATTTCTTGCCAACATGAGCCATGAGCTGCGCACCCCCATGCACGGCATCCTGAGTTACGCAAACTTCGGCATCAAGAAAATCGACAAAGTGCCAAAGGAAAAACTCCTCGATTACTTCAAGGAAATCATGGAGTGCGGGGAACGGCTCATGCTGCTGCTCAACGATCTTCTCGACCTGGCCAAGCTCGAGTCCGGCCGGATGAGTTATGTCATGCAGGAAAACGATATGGCTGCGCTCATCGATGCCATCATGGCCGAGTTCATGGTCATGGGTCAGGAGAACAAGGTCATCCTGGTCAGAGAACCTGGACCTCATGACGGTTGCAGCGAAAACCTGCGTTTCGATCAGGACAGAATCGGCCAGGTCCTGCGCAACCTGCTGTCCAATGCCCTCAAGTTCTCCTCCCCGGGCAAGGAGATCCGCATCACATCCTCCATCTGGGAGGAAGAGGGTAAAACCTATCTCAAGGTGACGGTCACCGACCAGGGAATCGGTATCCCGGAGAATGAGCTGACGACCATCTTTGACAAGTTCATCCAGAGTTCGAAGACCAAAACCGGAGCAGGCGGGACCGGCCTGGGCCTGGCAATCTGCAAGCAGATCATGGAGGATCACCAGGGCAGAATCTGGGCGGAAAACAATCCGGACGGCGGGGCGGTTTTCTCCTTTATCCTGCCCTGTTCCTGAGGCTGTAGGAGCTGATCATGCGGATTCTCATCGTGGAAGACGATCCGTCACTGCGCAGGGCCCTGGCCATGGCCCTTTCCGGGCCGGACCGCCATGTCCGGACCTGGGACGGGGCAGACAGCGAACCGGAGGGTTATGACACCCTTATAGTGGCCCTGTGTTGCAGAAAAAAAACCAGGCGGCTGCAACTCGTCAGGACAATGAAAAACCGGAACAGGGACCTCATCGTCCTGGGCATGGGCAGTGACGAGGAGCAGAAATATTTCGCCACAGGAGGAGGCCACCTGCTCAGCTGCTGCTGCAGGAAGCCGGTCAGGCTGGCTACCGTGGAAAGAATTCTTCATCTCGAAGAGGAAAAACGTCACCGCCAGCAAGGCTTGACAAATGAATGATGGAAAAAGACAGGGCGCCTGACCTGTATAATCAATTTTTCAAGGGAGCAAGATCATGAAAATGCGTAATCTGTCCTTGGGCACCCAGCTGGCACTCGGTTTCGGCCTGGTCCTCATGCTGCTCATCGTGGTTTCGGCCATTGCTGTCAACCGGATCGGCAGGCTACAGGAAGAAGCACAACTCAGCAGTTATCTCGCCGAGATCAATGTCCTCCTGGTACACAAGGAGGTGGACCATCTCTCCTGGCTGCAGAAGATCACCAACTTTCTCTTTGACCCATCTCAGGAACATCTCCAGGTGGAGACCGACGATCATCGGTGCAAGCTTGGACAATGGCTCTTCGATGCAGAGAGTCAGAAAAAACTGCAGGAGCGGCTTCCCGAAAGCCGGGAGCTGATCGACAGACTAAAGAAGGAACACCAGGCGTTGCATACCAGTGCACGCAAGATCAACCAGATCCTGCAGGAGAACCGGACACGCTCGCCACAGACCGGCAAGCTCCTGGAGGCCCATTATCATGACACCATGCTTCCCGTCCTGGCCAGGGTCCGGGAGACCATCCAATCCCTGGTGTCGATGATCGACAAGCAGGCGGGGCATGAGCGGCAGCGCCTGGCCCTGCTGGAAAAGTCCACCAAACGCTCCATCGTTGTGCTGACCATTGTCGCCCTGGTCCTCGGCCTGGCCATCAGTTACTTTTTCGCTCATCTCCTGGGCAGGGGTATCCGCAACGCTGTCGACCTGGCCAACAACATGGCAGAGGGCGACTTCACCGGCAGGCTGGAAGATTCGGCCCGGGACGAAATCGGCCAGCTTGCCGCCAGCCTGAACACCATGGCCGACAAGGTCGGCTCCCTGCTCAAGGACATCCGGAACGAGGCCGACACCATCCACCTGAACGCCAACGATCTGGCCAGCGTATCCAGACAGCTCACCGAAGCGGCAGAGGAAACCTCGACCCATACCTCTTCCGTGGCCGAGGCCACGGAAGAGATGTCTTCGAACATGAACAGTGTGGCCGCAGCCAGCGAAGAGGCGGCCACCAACGTCAACATAGTGGCCACGGCCACCGAAGAGATGACCGGAACGGTCAGGGAGATAGCCTCCAAGACCGAGAAGGCGCGCAATATTTCGGACGGGGCCGTCACCCTTTCCAATTCCGTGTCCGGCAAGGTGGACGAGCTGGGTGTTGCCGCCAACGATATCAGCCGGGTGACCGAGGTGATCACCGAGATCTCGGAACAGACCAACCTCCTGGCCCTCAACGCCACCATCGAGGCGGCCCGGGCCGGCGAGGCTGGCAAGGGGTTTGCCGTGGTGGCCAACGAGATCAAGGAACTGGCCAAGCAGACTGCCGAGGCCACCCAGGAGATCCGGACCAAGATCGACGCCATCCAGGGGTCGACGGACGAAACCGTCTCCGATATCCGGAACATCACCGAGGTGATCAATCAGGTCAATTCCATTGTCAACGAGATCACGACGGCCATCGAGGAACAGGCCGCCACCACCCGGGAGATCGCCGACAATGTCACCCAGGCGGCCATGGGCATCAGCGAGGTGAACGAAAACGTGGCCCACAGTTCCAGCCGGGCCAGCGAAGTGGCCGGAAGAATCGTCCAGGTCAGCGAGACCGCCCACAGCCTCTCCTCCAGTGGCCAGCAGGTCAGCGCGAGTTCAACCAGTCTCCTGGACATAACCAGGAAACTCAACACCCTGCTGGAGCGTTTTCAGGTATAGCCGCCAAAAGATCCTTTTTCGGAACAACCGGTCTCGATAACCCGTTTCAATGGGCAGGTCCGGCTCTCCTCCGGCCGGTGGGCCATGGGCCAGACCTTGTCCAGGGTCCGGGCCAGGGTGGGAAACATGTTCTGCTCGCCGATGAGTTCCAGCAGACCGCTTTGTCGGAAGACATCCACGATCTGCACCTTGAGGCCGCTGAAAAAGACCTGGTAACCGCCGGCCTGCAACCGTTTCACCAGCATGCGCAGGGAGAGCTCGCCTGAAGCATCCACGTAGTTGATGCCATTGCACTTGAAGACAATGATCGTTGCCTCCGGCCGGCTGGTGAGGGCCATGAAGACCCGCTCTTCCAGGTAACTGATGTTGGCGAAAAAGAGTGGTCCATCGAAACGGATGATGATGATGCGGGGACAGGCGGCCAGGCGGAAGCGGCGTATGCTCCGAAAATGGCCGTCCTTCCACAGGGACAGCTCAACCACCACCGGTTTCATCTTGGCATAGAAAAAGACCGCCAGGCTCAGGGCCACGCCGAGCACGATACCCCGGTCAAGATGGGGAGCAAAGACCAGGGTGGACAAGAAGGTGATGATGGCGATGATACCGTCGGCCTTCCGCACCAGGTAGGCGTGACGGATGTCCCTGACATTGAACAGTCCCACCACGGCCAGGATGATGATGGCCGCCAGGACCGACTGGGGCAGGTGGTAGAGCAGCGGCGTGAAGAACAGGATGGTCAGGAGGACCATGAACGAGGAAAAGACAGAGGACATACCGGTCCTTGCACCGGCCTGGAAGTTGACGGCTGAACGGGAAAACGAACCGGATACCGGGTAGCTGCCTACAAAGGCCCCTGTCATGTTGGCCAACCCCTGGCCGATGAGCTCCTGGTCCGGATCGAGCTTGCAGCCGGTACGGGCGGCAATGGCCTTGGCAATGGAAATGGCCTCCATGAAACCGAGGATGGAGATGACCACAGCAGAGCCCATCAGGCTGAAGATGATATCCCGGTCCAGAATGGGCCGGGTAAGGGGCGGAAGTCCGCGGGGAACCGCGCCAATGACTTCGCCGCCGCCCACGAGACTGATGGCCGATACGTCCACATTTCCCCTGCCCAGCCGGATACGGAAGATTCCGGGAGCTGCGCGCCGTTCTTCCGCGACCCTTTCCGCCTCCCGGTACACCACTGTTCCGTCAGGATCACGGACAGGCACCAGGCGCATATTGTGGATCCGGGTACGGATGGTTCTGATCTGGTGCCTGTTGGCGGCAATGTACTGGTCCAGAACACCGGCCATGAAGTGCAGCTCGAGAACATTTTCCCGGCCGATCCCTGTTGGTTCCTGTTGGACCGGCGCCGGTACCGTCCTCTTGCCGGAGTCGAGATCCCGCGGGCCATGACACTGGCCGCACAAGGCGTCCCGGGCATTGCCGGAACTTGACGGTGCAGGGCGATGCCGGCGTATTCTGTTGGTTTGACGGATGTGTTCCTGGCAACGTTCAAGCTGCCCCATCAGCCCGGGCAGTTCCCCTACCCTGATCTGTTCCAGGGGGACCGTTATGTTGTGTTCAAAACCGGTCGCCCAGGAGAGCAGGGTGGTTACCACCACGGCCACCAGCACATTGGGAGCCCGGGGTGACCACCTTTTCAGCACGAGCATGAGGCCCATGGCCAGCAGGCCCATGCCCAGGGTCGGCCAGTGGATCTGATGCCGGACATTCTCCAGGAGCAGCAGCATGGTCTGATAATAGTGCTCTCCCCGCTCGATCCGGATCCCCATCAGCCTGGCCAGCTGGCTTGTACCGATGATCACGGCCGCCGCGTTGGTGAAACCGACAATGACGGGATGGGAAAGCAGGTTGACGACAAGGCCCAGCCTGAGTATGCCCAGGGCGAACTGAAACAGCCCCACCAAGAGGGAAAGCAGGATCGCGTAACCGATGAACTCCTGACTGCCGGCCGTGGCAAGCGGCTCCAGGGTGGCGGCGGTCATGATGGAAACCACGGCCACAGGACCGGTGGCCAGCCGGCGGGAAGAACCGAACAGGGCGGCCACCACGGGCGGTATGCATGAGGCGTACAGGCCGTAGTAGGCGGGAAGGCCTGCCAGCTGCGCGTAGGCCATGGACTGCGGAACCAGAACCAGGGCCACGGTGATCCCGGCGACAAGGTCATCCTTCAGGAAGGAAAGGGAGTACTCCTTCCACCAGGCCAGAAAGGGAAACAACCGTACCAGCCGGGAAGAATCCATGGCGATGCTCCTGCAGTCGCGACGACAGGGAATGGAACAGGATTGTCCCCTCTCCATGGGACCAGTGATCCGCCCGAGAGAGGGGAGCAGTCTGTGGCAGAACGGTCAGCCGTTCTGCCGGCAGCCGGGATGCACGAACAGCTCGGGGCGTCCGCTTCCCGATTGATCAGAACGGAACGTCGTCACCCACGGGAGGGGGTTCCTGAAAAGAGGAATCGCCAAAACCGCTCCCCGATGTTCCACCGTACTCCGAACCACCGCGCGGGGTGAGCATCTTCATCTCCCTGGCCTCGATCTCAGTGGTCCAGCGGTCATTGCCGTTCTGGTCCTGCCACTTCCTGGTCCGCAACTTGCCCTCGATGTAGACCCGGGAGCCCTTGTTCAGATATTCGCCGCAGATTTCCGCCAGGCGACGCCAGGCAACGATCCGGTGCCACTCGGTCTGCTCCTGCATCTGGCCTTCCTGGTCTTTCCACCGTTCCGTGGTGGCGATCCTGAAAGTTGCCACCGGCGTGCCGCTCTGGGTGTAACGGATCTCTGGATCCGCACCGAGATTGCCTATCAAAATCACCTTGTTAACCATAATTCACCTGCAAAGATACCTGGGCACCATGAAAAAAATTGTCCCTTCGCCCCATCCCCGCGCATGCGAAAAACTGCATCCTTGGAGCGGCAAAATCGAAACAAACAACACCTGCGACAAGACGTTCAGCATCCCGAGTTCTGAACGAAAAAGAAAAAATCGCAAGTTACGAGGCACCCGCTTGGCTTTCTCGAAAAGCGCTCCCATCCAGCGGATACGGAACGCGCTCCAGCCGCCCATCCGGACAGCGGTCCTGAAAAAAAAATCCTGAAGATTACCACAGGATTTCCCTTCAGTCACTGCCGGCTCAAGGACGCCCTCCTTGAAAAGGAGCATAGCGAAAAGTGGAAAAAATTGCACCCTCATTGTACGGCCCGGTCCAGCATGGCCGGCAGACCGCCCCTGTCTGCCGGCACGAAGCCAAAAATCTCTTTCCAGATCGTATCGCTCTCCATACAGAAGTAGATACAGGTCCTCGGGTGGGCAAAGCGGCCCAGTTCGTCCACCAGCCACCTGTACAGCTCCAGCCGCTGGTCGCGGAAATACCTGGCCTTGCCGTCCAGTCCCTCGACAAACTCCTGGTAAAAGAACCTGGAGCCAGGGAAACGCTGAATGGCGATGGTCTTGAGCGCTGGAAGGTAACGCAGCGCTCCCAGGCTGATCCAGACGATCCTGTCCGCCGGCACGGTGCTGAACAGCTCCCTGATGGTCTGGCGATAGCCCTCCTGCCAGCCGGGATGCCAAATCACCGGGTCAAAATGGAAGGCCAGCCGATATCCCCATTCAGCGCACCTGACCGCGGCCCGTAACCGTTCCCCGAGGCTGGCCGTCCTGATCTCTTCCCTGGCCATGATGGCCGGGCTGTTCAGGGACCAGGCCACCACAGTGCGCTCTCCATGATCCAGGCCGCAGAGATTTTCGATCACCACGGACTTGGACTTCAGCTCCAGGATGGCCCGGGGCTTGTCGGCCATGTACGCGACAAGATGACGACTCAATCCGGTGAGGCTGTCCAGGGCCAGACTGTCGGTAAACTCGCCCGTGCCGATACGGAAAAACCGGTCCGGTTCAGCCTGAAAGGCCTGATCCAGTTCGGCGAACAGCTCCTCGATGTTGACAAAGAAACTCAACCACGGATTGTTCAGATAGGCCTGCAGGATACAGTAGACACAATCCATGGGACAGTTCATGCCGATGTTGAGCACCTGGTAGTCACAGCAGCGGTATACCCTGGTGCCCGGGCAGGGTTTGAAGAAACTGCCCCGGTTCCGGCAGAGCAGCAATGTTTGCTTGCCCCGGGAGAGGCTGGCTGGATAGACGTCCTCCACGGGTGGGGACTGGCCGGGCGCCAGCACCCTTGCCCGAAGGCCGCTGCGGTCGATGATTTCCCTGGTATAGGGCAGGTCCCGGCAGTCGGCGGCAACATAGAGGTGCCTGATGTGTCCGGCCGGATCGCCGGGAGCTGCTCTCCGGCTCATTGTCTTCTCCTCCAGAGTGCCTTGAACCATCTCATCCGTATCAAATGGTATTGATCTCAAGGGGACCCGACAGGGTCCGGATCATGCTTTCGCTATTGTTCTGGCCTGGTATTTCTCCGGCAAACGAGCATACCATGCTCCCTCCTCCAACCGGCCGTGCTTGATGCATCCCTGGCCATAGATCCGGCACTTCCGCACCAGCTCCTCCCGGGCCAGCCTGGATTGTTGCGCAGTCAGCACTCCGGAGTCGAGCAACTTGCAGATAGCCCGGATCCGGAACCTGTCCATACCCACCCTGTACCTGCTGGAGAGCTGATCCGGCCGGCCGCCGTCCTTGCAGGTCAACGGCCTGTCAACAAGGAGGAAGGGCTCCCGGCAACCGATCCGCAGCCAGAATTCATAGTCCTCGCAGCAGGGAAAGGATGGATCGAAGAGCCCGTAACGGTCGAACAACTCCCTTCTGATCATGACCGTGGACATGCCGACCACACACATGGCAAGGGCCCGGGCAAAGATATCCCCATGGGGTGGTGCGTGTATTTTCTTCTGGTTGACCCTCACCCCTCTTCTGTACCAGATTTCCCTTGTGTGCGATACCGGATAGCCCGGCTGTTCCTGCATCGAGGCCCACTGGATCTCCAGCTTTTCCGGCAGCCACCAGTCATCGGAGTCGAGAAAACAGAGCATTTCACCGCCGGCCTTCCGGATACCCAGATTCCTGGCAGCCGCCGCTCCTGCACGCTCCTGAAACAGGTACCTGACCCGGACCGGGGCCGTTGCCGCCAGTCGTTCAACCAGCCGGGCGGTATCATCGGTCGACCCGTCGTCCACGATGATCAGTTCTCCGCAGGCCAGCCGTTGCCTGAAGACCGATTGTACGGCCTTTTCCAGGAAGCGGGCCCGGTTTCTGGTGGGTATGATCACGGAAATCACAGAAAAATAGTCCAAAACCCCTCGGGGTTCACCCAGAATCCACTCCAGGGAATTTGTTATGGCGCAAACCGGCTCAAATGGAGTAAGTTATACTATTGTCTGACCTGACGTCAGCCGCTGTCTGCCAGGCTGTACCTGGTACCAGGGGAAAATAACAGAAACAGATCCAGATGCACACAGATATTCTCATCAATGCCACTCCCTATGAAAACCGGATTGCCCTGGTGGAGAATGGCAACCTGGTGGAATTTCACCTGGAAAGACCATCAGAAAAGAGCCTGGTGGGAAATATTTACTGTGGGCGGGTGGTCAGGGTCCTCCCCGGCATGCAGGCCGCCTTTGTCGATATCGGGCTGGAACGGACAGGCTTTCTCTTTGTCAACGATGTCCATGTCTCGGCCATGGACATCGAGCAGCGGCTCAGTACGGACCAGGAACGTTGCCGACAGATAGCCCTTCAGCCCAGCCAGCAGGATGAACGGTCTCCTGCTGGAGAGGTATCTTCCATCGAAGAGCTCCTCAAGGAGGGCCAGGAGATCCTGGTCCAGATCTCCAAGGAACCCATCGGCTCCAAGGGTGCCCGGCTGACCTGTCACATCACCCTGCCCTGCAGAAACCTCGTCTTCATGCCCCTGATCGATCACATCGGCATTTCCCGCAAGATCGAGGACGAAACCACCCGGGAACAACTCAAGGAACGGATAGAAAAACTGCGGCCGCCGGGAACCGGCTTCATCGTCCGCACGGTTGCCGAACACATCTCCAACGAGGAGCTCGAGGCGGATATGGAGTTTCTGCTCATGCTCTGGGACGATATCAAGTCGTCGGCCGCCAAGGCATCGGTGCCCTGCCTGGTCCATCAGGACCTGGGCATGGTGCTCCGCTCGGTCCGGGACCTCTTTACCGAGGATGTCAACGAGCTGATCATCGACTCCAGACCGGTGTACGAAAAACTGGCCTCCTTTGTCCGTACCTTTGCCCCCAAACTGCAGGACCGGATAATCTATTACGACAAGGAGACTCCTCTCTTCGATGCCTATGGCATTGAAATGGAGATCAACCGGGCCCTGGAGAAAAAGGTCTGGCTGCGCTCCGGAGGGTATATCATCATCGAGTCCACAGAGGCGCTGACCGTCATCGATGTCAACACCGGTCGCTACGTAGGAAAGAACGACCTGGGCGAGACAATCTTCAAGACCAACATGGAGGCGGTGAAGGAAATCGCCTATCAACTGCGATTGCGCAATATCGGCGGCATAATCATCGTCGATTTCATCGATATGGACAACGAACAGCACAGAGAGGAGCTTTACACGGCCTTTCAGGAGGCCATGCGCAAGGACAAGAGCAGGGTCAACATCCTCAAGCTCTCTGAATTCGGCCTGGTGCAAATGACCAGGAAGCGCTCCTGCGAAAACCTGCAGCAGATGATGTGCGAGCCCTGCTTTTACTGCGGCGGAGACGGGATCACCAAGTCCAGGCGCACGATCTGCTACGAGATCTTCCGTCGCATCAGCCGTGATGCCAGGAAAATAAAGGGCTCCAATGTCACGATCAAGGTCCATCCCAGGATCGCGGACATGCTCCTGCGCGAAGAACCACACCACATCGACCTGCTGGAACAGCAGACCGGCAAACGGTTCACCGTCATTCCGGTGCGTGACCTTCACCTCCATCGCTCCGAAATCATCTGGAACGTCTGATACTCTGCTTTCGGGAAGACTACCATGGCAAAAAGAAACAGGCTCAGAAGCAGCGCCTCGTCCGGCATGCGAAAAAATATCGGTAAAAAGATCGGGATCTTTCTCGGAGTGGTCGTGTTGGCGGCCCTGGTGGTCGGCGGCCTCATACTCTTTGAATTCGAATCGCCCCAGGTGACTCTGGAACGGGACATCAACTATCTTGGCTCCAAGTCCACCCTTCCCGTCACTGCCGTAGACCGGAAAAGCGGGCTGCGATCCATCTCCATCAGCCTGCGGCAGAAAGATGTCGAACAGGAACTGTTCCGCAAGGAGTTTCCACGCCAGGCCTGGTTCTCCCAGGCCGGACCGCGGGAATTCCGGGAAACTGTTGTTCTGGATCTGGACCGCAAGGGATTCCGGGACGGAGAGGCCGAGCTGACGGTGGAGGTCAGGGATTTCTCTCTCAACGGCATGTTTGCCGGCAACGGCTACTTCAAGAGGCTGGTTGTGAACATCGACACCAAGCCACCAAAGATAACACTTGAACATGCCCAACGCTATATCAGGCCGGGCGGCAGCGGCATGGTGCTCTACAGACTTGGAGAGGAGGTGGAACGGCACGGAGTCATGATCGATGACACCTTTTTCCCGGGCTATCCCGTTGCTGAAGAACAGCACCTGTTCATCGCCTACCTGGCCCTGCCCTGGGACAGCGGCCCCCCGGAGAACACCAGGATCATTGCCGTGGATCGGGCAGGCAACCAGGCCAAGGCGATCTTTTCCATGAAATACAAGAAAACCCGGTTCAAACAGGACCGAATCAACATAACCGATGGTTTTCTGAAACGGAAGATGCCGGAATTCGAGGAACACTATCCAGACCTGCAGGGATCGCTGCTGGAAAAGTACCTCGTGGTCAACAACAAGATCCGAAAGGAGAATGCAGAGACCATAGCGAAACTCTGCGCCAACCCCCTGGCGGAACAGCTGTGGAATGACCGTTTTCTCCGCATGGCCGGCGCTTCCCGGGCCGGATTCGCCGATCAGCGGACCTACTACTACAAGGGCAAGGCCATCGACCGGCAGACCCACCTGGGCATGGACATCGCCTCGACGGCCAGGGTGGCCATCAAGGCCGCCAACCGGGGCAAGGTCATCTTTGCCGATTACCTCGGCATTTATGGCAACACTGTTATCCTGGATCATGGTCAGGGCATCTTCAGCCTCTACTCCCACCTAAGCCGTATCGACACCACCCCGGGAACCACGGTGGAGAAAGGCGAGGTCATCGCCCGCTCAGGAGCCACGGGCATGGCCGGCGGAGACCATCTCCATTTCTCCATGCTCGTTCACGGCATCTTCGTCACCCCGGTGGAATGGTGGGATCAGCACTGGATCGATGTCAATATCAGCTCCATTGTCAACGATGTTGCGCTCCGCTAGTCGACTGTGCCTGCCGGACCGGTCACCGCGTCTTTTTCCGGATCACGGACCGGTACCATCGACTTCCGGCTAGGACATCGACCGACAGACCGCATGCGACGCCTCAGACTCCCGTTCCTGTTGTACAGCTACATAGCTGCAGAACTGCTGGCACCATTTTTTGCCAGTTTTCTGATCCTGTATGCTGTCTTTTTCCTTGTACGGCTCATCCCCTTCCTGGAGGTCGTTCTGGACCTGCGCATCGGCTTTGCGGACTTTGTTCGTCTTTTCGCCTATATCTTTCCTCACATGCTGCTTTACGTGATTCCCATGGCCAGCATGACCGGGGTCATCATCGGCTTCACCCGGCTGACCAATGACCGGGAAATCCTGGCCCTCAAGGCCTGTGGAATCAGCCTCAGGCAGATGGTGCCTCCGGTACTGATGGTGGCCACGGTCATTGCCCTGCTCACAGGATATTTTTCTGTCCATCTCATACCGGCAGGCGAAGTGGCCATGAAACAGCTCATGTTCCAGCTGGCCAAGGAAAAAATAGACAAGGGACTCAAGGAACGAAGCTTTACCGAGGCTCTGGGAGATCTGGTCGTCTACGTGGACCGGATCGACGAGCAGGACCGGTGGCACGGCGTCTATGTCTCGGACATGCGAAACCGGCAGCAACCCATGGTCACCATGGCCAGGTCCGGCTATATGATTGCAGAGACCGAGAAGATGCAGGTGACCATCGTGCTCAACAACGGCACCTTGCATAACACCGATGGCCAGGATACCCAGGTGATCCGGTTCAACCGTTATCAGCTGGAAATTCCGCTCAAGCCGCCGACACGCATCGATGGGGAGGACGTCACCCAGCTGAGCAAGGGTTCCATGACCCAGGCACAGCTCCTTGAGGCGGCGGAAAAACTTGGACCAGCAAGCAAGCATGGGGTCATCTACCTGAGTGAATATCATCATCGGCTGGTTCTGCCGGTGGGCTGCTTCATCCTCAGCCTCCTGGGCATGCCGCTGGGTTTGCAGGCCGGGCCGGGTAGACGGGCTATCGGCATTCCCCTTGGCCTGGCCTTTTTCGTTCTGTACTACATCACCCTGACAACCGGCCGGGTCATGACGGAAAACCTCGTTGTTCCACCGCTTTTTGGGATGTGGTTGCCCAATGTGGTTTTTTTTGTTCTAATGACGATAATTTTCTGGAGGGTTGACCATGAGCAGCCACTGTTGCCGGAACGGGTGCAGAATCTTCTTGCTTTCTGCCATGACCGCCTTGATCCCATTCTCAGCAGGGGAAAGATGTTCACCCGCAAACTGCTCAGCCGCAGAAACCTGCGTACCGTGGCCGTGATCCTCAGTCACAGCGGCAAGATGGAGGTGCTGGCCAATGCCCACACCCGGGAGTACCATCTTCCCGGCTGCATGCACTGCGATAAGAATCAGTGCACCATCAAATTCAGAAATGCCCGCGTGGCCCAGAAGGCGGGATTCAAGGAATGTCTCCTGTGCAGAGCGGAAAAAGAATCAAGACAACACTGAATTACATAGGAAGACTGGCCATCACCGGCCTGCTCCTCTTTCTGACCTTCCGGAGTGTCGACCTGGCCCAGGTTCAGGAGGCCCTCCGAGAAATCGCTGTCCTTCCCCTGCTGCTTGCCCTGGGTTGCCTGCTGGCCAGCAACTTCATCGCCAGTTTCCGCTGGTTCCTGATCATGCGCAAGATCGGCTTTTCCTTCGGTTATCCATTTTTACTGGCCAGTTTTTTCAAAGGTGCCTTTTTCAACCAGGGCCTGCCCACGGCCATCGGCGGTGACGCCATCCGGGTCCTTGACTGCGGCCGGGAAAAGGGAACCATGGCAGATGCCTTCTACGGGGTTTTCATCGACAGGATCATCGGCATGGCCGGCCTCCTCTTTCTCAACATCGGCGCCCTGCTCATCAACCGGACCCTGCTGCCGGCCGGGATCTACAGCAGCCTGATGACCATCATGGTCCTCCTCAGCCTGATTCTCCTGGCCCTGTTCTTCGTTCACCGTATCCGTTTCCTGAGCCGGATACGGCTGCTCCGGTTTATCTCGGACCTGTCGCATCGTTACGCCGAGGTCTATGCAACTCCGGTCGCGATCCTGGTCCAGACCGGCCTGTCTGTTGTCAACCACCTGATGGCCATGGTATCCATTTTTCTCCTGGGTCGTTCCGTGGGCCTGGATTACCCCATATCGGTCTACCTGGTCCTGGTGCCACCGGTCATTCTCCTCACCATCCTGCCCATTTCTCTGGCAGGATGGGGCGTTCGGGAGGGAGCGATGATCGGTTTTTTTCTCCTGGTGGGCGCTGACCAGACCCGGGTGCTGACGGTTTCCCTGCTTTTCGGCCTCCTGGTGATCATCACCTCTCTGCCCGGTCTCTTCGTCTTTCTCTTCCAGAAAAAACAATCCGGTCCAACTCCGGATATACTTGCCAGCAATGGAGCGGAGACACCATGATGCAGGTCGATACCATGCGGGCCATCGACCGCTGGCTCGGCATTCCCCTCACCTTTTTGCTGACCCTGTACAGAAAGGTCGTCGACGTGCTGCAGCGCTCCACTGCAGCACGTCCAAGGCGGATTCTTTTCATCGAACTCTCGGAGATGGGATCCACCATCCTGGCCGATCCGGCCATGCGCAAGGCCCGCCGGGAACTCGGCGCTGAACTCTATTTTGTCATCTTCCGGAAAAATCGGGCCAGCCTGGACCTGACCGGCACTATCCCGGCCAGCCACGTCTTCACCTTGAGAGAAAACAGCCTGTTCACCCTGCTGCTCGACACCTGCAGATTTCTGGCCTGGACTCGGCGAAGGAACATCGATACGGTCATCGACCTGGAACTGTTTTCCCGCTTCACGGCCCTGCTCTCCGGCCTGAGCGGTGCAAAAAACCGGGTCGGTTTCCACGCCTTCCACAATGAAGGGCTATACAGGGGTGGGCTGCTCACGCACAGGGTCTGGTACAATCCGCACATGCATATTGCAAAGAACTTCATAGCCCTGGTCAACAGCCTGCTCGCTGAACATGTTCAGGTTCCCTACAGCAAGACCTCTATCCCGGACAGCGAGATCACCCTCCGGCAGCAGACCATTTCCAGTCAACGACTCCAGGAGATGAAAAGACTGATCAGCAAACACGCCGCCGGATACAGGCCAGAGTCTTCCAGGCTGATCCTGATCAATCCCAATGCCAGTGACCTGCTGCCCCAGCGGCGTTGGGAGCGGAACCGGTACATCGAGCTGATCCGCCGCATCCTGGCAGAGACTGCAGACACCCTGGTCTTGATCACCGGTGCGCCGGGCGAAAAAGAGGAAGCTGAAGCCATGTGCCGCACTGTAGATAATGACCGCTGTGTCAACTTTGCCGGCGCCGTTGCCCTGCAGGAACTGCCCGCACTCTATTCCCTGGCCACCTTGATGGTCAGCAACGACTCGGGACCAGGGCACTTTTCCGCTGTCACCTCTCTACCCACTTTTATTCTTTTTGGCCCGGAAACGCCAACTCTGTACGGTTCCCTGGGCAACTCGATACCGATCTATGCCGGTCTGGCCTGTTCTCCCTGTGTGAGTGCGGCAAACCACCGGAAAACACCCTGCACGGACAACCGGTGCCTCCAGGCAATAAGCGTGGACCAGGTCTTCGAGGCGATCAGGCCGATCCTGCTTCAGGGGGAGAACCCTCCATGCCGACCCGCATGACCAAGGCCAGGATGCCGGCCACGAGATAGACCAATCCTCCGGCCCAGAGCACGTCACTGACAAAATGTGCTCCCTGGAAGATCCTGGCCATACCCACTAGCACGCCAAACCCTAGACCTGAAAAGAGAAAAACAAGACCAAGGACGCGATGCCGGTCCCGGTAGACAAACCAGGGGACCAGGAGATAGAAGGCCACAGATGCGTGACCAGATGGAAACGAACTGTTCTTTTCGACCGGTCCGGAATCCAGAGGATCCACGTACTGGTAACGGCCCCCGAACTCGGTCAATTCGCGGGGTCTTGGACGGCCCAGCTGATCCTTGAGCAACGTGTTGACCAGCAGGCCGGGGCCAAGGACTAGGGCAAGGAGAAGAAACAGGTATCGCTTTTTTTCGCGTGCTTCTGCATGGTTCAAGAAGCTACGGACAAGAGCGGCCAGGGAGAGGAAGGCCAGCACGAATGCCGGCAACGGTGCCCAATGGTAAAGAAACCGCCAGAACGGTACCCCAATCCCGGGCCAGGTCTGTCCAGGACGCCAGATCAGCCGGGCTATGAACCTGTCCGCATCTGTCCACTGGAGAACACCGGTAATGAGGGCAAGCACTCCGGCCACCAGTATCAGTTCAACAATTCTTCGTTTCAATCGTACGCTCCCGAGACGTCGCAATCTGTTCCGGACCGGTCCTGGCCGGACAGGGCACACTGTACCCTGCTAGGAACAAAATGCGCACTTACTTTTTCCATATCTGGAATCTTCTTTTCGGCAGATGTCCAACACCAGGAAACGGATTGCAGAAGGCTTGAGGTTGTATTAGTTTGATATTTCAATATGTTAAAATACATTTATCAACCGGAAATTTTCACTGTCAATTAACTTGTCAATTTCATGCAAGAGAATTGACAAGCTCCCTGAATTGATGTAGCATCCCCGCCATGCAAATGAATCATTATTCAGTATCCGGGAAACTGACCCTGCAGGAAGAGGCTGACTCCATAGCCGATCTCTATGGTTTTCTTGCACTGTCCATGCGCTATCCTGAACAGTCCTTCCTGACTCCCGCTTATCTCGATACCATGGAGGCTCTGCTGGATTCCCTGGACTGGCAAGACGAGAAGACAGCCCTGGAACAGTGGCGGACCATGGAGAGTGACCTGCTGATTTCACTGCAGGTAGAATACACCAGACTGTTCATCAATGCGGTGCCCCATGTCATCGCCCCGCCATACGGTTCTGTCTATCTGGACGGCGACGCGAGTATCCAGGGAAAATCTACCGAAAAAACACGAAATTTTTACAGGGAACAGGGATACGACCTTGCTGACGATTCAGAGCCGGCCGATCATATCCGCTACGAGCTCGAATTTCTGGCCCATTTGAGCCGGGACAACAACTTTGCCGCAGAAGAAGAGTTTCTGAAAACACTTTTCAGGCCCTGGTTCAGGCCCTTTCACGATTTGGTCCTTGAGAAGGCACGACACCCCTTCTACCGGGTGTCCGTTCAGTTAATAGACTTTTTAACGAAGGAGGAACAGGAATGGCAATGAATCTCACCAGGCGGAATTTTCTCAAGGCCGCCTCTCTTGCCGCTGCATCCGTACCGCTCAGCAAGGTGGTCGCCAAGGCTGACACCGGCGTGGTCAAGGCCCCCCTGATTCCGCAGGGAAGCTTCAAGAACACCAAGACGGTGACCGGCGGGATCTGCGAGATGTGTTTCTGGCGCTGCCAACTCGTGGGCAAGGTGCGGGATGGGCGGCTGATGAAACTTGAAGGCAATCCCAAGTCCATCGACAACGGCACGGCCATCTGCGCCAGGGGCAACGCCGGCATCAAGCTGCTCTACGACCCGGACAGGCTGAAATATCCCATGAAAAACGTGGGCGAACGTGGAGCACCCAAGTGGCAGAAGATCAGTTGGGAAGAGGCCCTGGACATCTGTGCCGCCAAGCTCAAAGGTGTGGTGGAAAAGTATGGACCCCAGGGACTGGCCATCTTTCCCCATGGAGCCTCGGCCAAGTATCCCATGCACTTTTTCGAACACACGGTGGGTACGCCCAACGTATCCGAGGCATCCTTTTTCCAGTGCCGCGGCATCCGCGACACCGCCTACGTGACTACCATCGGCACGGCCCCCGGTGAGCATGTGGACATGCCCAATGCCAAGGTCATCTTTCTGCTGGGCGGTCATTTTGGGGAAAACGTCCATGTTTCCCACTGCAAGCGGTATCTCAAGGGGCTGGCCAACGGTGCCAAGCTGATCGTGGTCGATCCCCGCTATTCCGCCTCTGCCGGTAAATCGGACATCTGGGTGCAGATCAAGCCCGGAACCGACACCGCCTTTCTGCTTGCCATCATGAACTACCTGATCCAGAACGACAAGTACAACAAAAAGTTCGTCGAGGAACACGGTGAAGGATTCGAGGAGATGGCCGCCGGGATCAAGGATTGGACCCTGGACAAGGCTGCGGCTGTATGCGACATTCCTGCCCGGCAGATCAAGGAGGTGGCCGACCTGCTGGCTGCCAATGCCCCCAATGTTTCCATCCATCCGGGACGTCACGTCTCCTGGCATGGTAACGATTTTCAGCGGGAACGGGCCCTGGCCTGTCTGACCGGCGTTCTGGGCGCCTTTGGCGTCAAGGGCGGTTTCGTCAAGCCCAAGGGACCCAAGGGATTCGGCAAGGTCAAGTGGCCGCACGGCGAAGAAGAGGTGGAGAATCTCAGGGAAATGGTGGAAAAGTACCAGTTCGCTCCTCCCGGAACCCCCACCGACCTGATCCGGGATACGGCCCTTTCCGGCAAGCCCTATCCCATCAAGGGATGTGTTGTCTGGGGACAGAATCCCATCCAGACCATCCCGAACCAACAGAAAACCATCGCAATGCTCAAGCAGATGGACTTCGTCATGTGTGTGGATGTCATGCCCACGGACGTGACCATGTTTGCCGACATTCTCCTGCCCGAGTGTTCCTACCTGGAACGCTACGATTACATCAAGAAAGGAACCCAGTGGAACTTTGCCGACAAGCACCAGCAGTTCATTTCCGCCCGAATGCCCCTGGTCAAACCGGGATTCGAGCGCAAGGACGGCATCTGGATCACCAACGAACTGGCCAAACGGATGGGATATGGAGACAAGATCCCGGTCAAAAGCCAGGAGGAACTGGTCAACACCATCCTGGCAGGCGTTGGTCTATCCATCGACAAGCTCAAGGCCGAAGATGGCATCCATATCCAGCCCGGCAAGGATCCCTACGGAATTTCCGAGGATTTTACGGTTAACTTCTACAGTGAAGACCTTGAAGATGCAGGCTTCCCGCCCATTCCCACCTACAAGCCCGTGCCCGAACCGCCTGCCGGCTATATGCGGCTCCTGTACGGCCGGGCGCCGGTGCACACCTTCAATCGCACTCAGAACAATGTCTGGCTCAATGCCGCCATGGACACCAATCCGGTCTGGGTCAATGACAAGGTGGCCGCCAAGCTGGGCCTGAAGGACGGAGACGAAGTGAGTTTCGTCAATCAGGACGGGGTGAAATCCCGCACCACTACTACCGTCAAGGTGACCCCCGGCATCCGGGCCGACGCGGTGTACATGTACCATGGGTTTGGTTCCATGAATCCGCAGCTCACCGTGGGGGTCAACAAGGGCGTGGACGATCAGAGCCTGATCACCAGGTTGGCCGTGGATCCGGAGACCGGCTGCCACGGAATGCGTAACAACTTTGTCAAGCTGGTCAAGGTGAACAAGGCCAAAAAAGCTGAACAGGCTGCGTCCTGATCCAGGGAGTCGGCTCGACACGATTCAAGCAATTTGAGGAGGTAATTGCAAATGCAATACGGCATGATCATAGATATCGACAAGTGTGTAGGCTGCCATGCCTGCACCATTGCCTGCAAGGCTGAGTGGGAAGTTCCTGCCCGCTTCGGCCGGAACTGGGTCTACCGCCTCGGTCCGGCAAAGACCTCGGCCGGCATGGCCTACACCTTCTATCCCGGTCTTTGCAACCATTGCGACAAGCCCGCCTGCGTGGATGCCTGCCCGGCCGATCCCGTGAACATGGTCTTCAAGGATGCGACCAGCGGCAAGACCGTGACCATGGAGGTGGCGGCCACCTGGAAGGATCCGTTCAACGGCACGGTCCAGATCGACAAGAAACGGTGCCTGGGCTGTGGTGCCTGCGCCGATGCCTGTCCGTATGGGGCCAGGTATGTCAATCCGGACCTGGCCGACGACGACAGCGAAGGGAAGGCCGACAAGTGCACCTACTGCATGCCCAGGGTGGCCGAGGGGCTCCAGCCGGCCTGTGTCCAGACCTGCCTGGCCGGTGCCCGCATATTCGGTGACCTCACCGATCCCAATTCCGAGGTCTCCAAATACGTCAAGAAAGGCGCCAAGGGACTCACCTCAAAGGCAGTCCAGATTGGCCCGAACAGCAGGTATTTCGGTACCAAGAAAGCGGACATGGAGTTGCTCATGGCAGCAGCTCCGCAGGAGATGCCCGAGGTCAATTCCCGCCGGACCATGCTGGCCAGGATGATGCGGCCGGCCAGGAAGCAGGCTGAGAAACTGGGTACAGCCACCACGCTGCTGGCCCGGGTGTTCCGTGACGATGAAGACAGGGGCTGACCCTCTTGACTCGACGCCGTTTTTTCAGGCCCTGTCGCTCCCATGGCGGCAGGGCCTTTTTTGTTCTGTGTTGCTGCACACTGTTCCTTGCCGGCTGCCTGTCTGGTGACCGGGAACTGAAGAAAGGCGACCCTGCCCCGCCGTTTGTTCTCGAATCCCTGCAGGGTGAGGAGTCCCGGTTCACGTCTCGCGGAGACCGCTCCTGGCTGCTCTACTTCTGGGCTGACTGGTGCCCCACCTGCGAGGACGATTTCCGGCTCATGGAACGGATTTACCGGCAGTGGCAACAAAAAGGCGGCGGTCCGATCCTGGTGGCTGTCAACGTCAGGCAGGACAGGGAGCACATAGCGGAGTTCGTGGCCAAGATCGGCGCAAGCTTTCCCATCTGGATGGATAGCAACGGCCGGGTTGCGAGGATGTACGGCATCAGAGTGCTGCCCACCTTTGTCCTCATTGATCGCCACGGCAGGATCGGGAGCATCATACCAGGCTGGATCGACGAGCACACCATCCGGAAAATCACTGCTGACCGAGACTTCTGAATATCCTGGGCCATGGGACAAAAAAAGCAATGCTGATTTGCTTTTCTCCTGGTCAGGGATATAATATCTATAGTTGAACCCATTTTTTACACCGAACCATGACCCTTGCCCTGACCCATTCCTTCTCCTCCTTGTACGACATGCACGGCCGTACATCCTCCTTACTGCACAGTGAGCAGGCGCAGCGGGTCATGGTTCCCTCGGAAAACAGCGACCACCAGGCCCCGGAGACCGGCCCGGTCGAAGATCAGGTCACCCTGTCAGCCCGGGGACTGGAAGCGTCCCGTGCAGGCCGGGAGAGAACGGCCTCTGCACAGGGGCAAGCTCCCGAAGGACAAGAAAAACGGACCGGGGACCAAAACGAACTGACTCCGGAGGAAGAAAAGGCCCTGGCCGAACTACAGGCCCGGGATCGGGAAGTCAGGGCTCACGAACAGGCTCACCTGGCAAACGCAGGCCGCTATGCTGCCGGTGGTGCCAGCTATACCTGGCAAACCGGCCCGGATGGCAAACGGTATGCAGTGGGCGGTGAGGTACCCATCGACCTGTCTGAAGAGCAGGATCCTGAACAGACTATCCAGAAAATGCGGATGGTCCGGCGGGCTGCCCTGGCACCGGCCGAGCCTTCGGCTGCCGACCGCAATATTGCCGCCACGGCCAGCCAGAAAGAGGCACGGGCTCGACAGGAGATGCAGTCGGAACAGCGGAGTGGAGATGGTCCGACTACGGAAAAGGACTCCGGCCAGGAGGCTGGAGGCGTCATGGGGCCGGTCTTGGCCGGGCAGGCAGACTCCCGGCAGCAGCCCTCCATCTCTGTAATGGCCTGATCCCGCGTATCGTTTTCCCATGCAGAGCGACGAGTTCATCACCGATCTTCTGGATTTCATCGAAAGCTCGCCCACCAGCTATCATGCGGTGGAACGCATGACTTCCATCCTCTCGGCCCGGGGGTTCAGACGACTGGACGAACGCCATCGCTGGCAGCTTGAACCTGGCCGGTATTTCGTGGTCCGCGAGGGCTCACTGATCGGTTTTGTTCTGGACCAGGATCCTAGCCAGGGATTGCGGATGGCCGGAGCACACACAGACAGTCCGGGCCTGAAGATCAAGCCAAATCCGGTCCGCATCCAGGACAACTATCTGCAACTGACGGCTGAAATATACGGTAGTCCCCTGCTCTCCACCTGGCTTGACCGGGAACTTTCCCTGGCCGGCCGGGTGATCCGGCAGCAGGACGACGGCACACTCCACTGTTCTCTGGTGGATCTGCGGAAACCAGTGGCCCTGATTCCCAGCCTGGCCATCCACCTCCAGGACAAGGAACAGAAAGATATCAACCGGCAGACCGCCCTGGTTCCCATTCTCCAGACATGGAACGACAGTACATGTCCTTCCCTGTCAGCTCTCCTTTCCGGCAGAGACGGTGAGCAGCACTCCAGCGGTGAACTTCTCGCCTTCGATCTTTTTTGCTACGACTGCAGGCCGCCGCTCATCGCCGGCCTGGACCGGTCGTTCGTCAGCGGCCCCAGGCTGGACAATCTCCTTTCCTGTCATGCTCTTGTCCGGGCCCTGTCCGAGGGCACCCTCAGGGGTTCCTGTCTGGTCAGCTGGTATGACCACGAAGAGGTTGGCAGCGGTTCAGGCAGTGGGGCATCCTCCACCTTTCTGCCCGATGTCCTGGCCAGGATCATCCCGGAGGCGGAAGAGCGAAGCATGGCCATGCAACGGTCGGTCTTTATCTCTGTGGACAATGCCCACGGCTTGCACCCCAATTATCCAGCCGCCCATGATTCCCAGCACCGGCCGGTCTTGAACAGGGGGGTGGTCATCAAAATCAACGCCAACCAGCGCTATGCCACCAGCGGCTGGACATCAGCCCTGTTCCGGCAGATCGCCCGTCACTGCGAAGTGGATGTCCAGGAATTCGTCATGCCCAACGACAAGGGATGCGGCTCCACCATAGGCCCGCTGCTGAGTAGGTTGCTGGGAGTGAAAACCGTGGACGTGGGAGTTCCCACCCTGGGCATGCATTCAATCCGGGAGCTGGCAGGCCTGGACGACTGCTGGTCCCTGTACCGGTGTTTGCAGCACTATTTCCAGGGAGAGGTTCCCCTGCCATGAAGTACCGGGTCCGGTCCTTAAGGCTGCTCGCAGTCATCCTTTTGGTGCTGCTCTTTATTTCCGACCAGGCAGCCGGCCGGTCCAGATACAGGCTGATCCCGGTACCGAGGGAACTGGAACAGCGGCTTCACAAGTACAACCATCTCATTGAATACTACAGCCGCTTTTCCTTTTTCCAGCCGCATCACCGGGTCAATCCGGATTTTCTCCGGGCGCTGATCATTGCCGAATCGGGTGGCGACCCCAAGGCCCGTTCAGCTAAAGGCGCCATGGGGCTTACGCAGATTCTTTACGATACCGGCCGGATGGCAGCTAGAGAACTGGCCGGACGGCAGATGCGATTCCGTCATGTGAGCCGACAGCGGCTGCGCAACCTGCGTCCCCGTGATCTCTATGATCCAGCGGTGAACATCCTCCTGGCCTGCTACCTGATCGCCAAGTACAATCATCTCTACAACGGCCGGCTGGACCTGGTCGTTTCGGCCTGGAATGCCGGCCAGCACTCCATTGTCGATAACCAGCCCGCACCCTACCGGGAAACAAGAAACCATATCTACAGGGTCAATGGCTACTTTGTCTATTTTCTCAGCAAGAGAAGACAGAGGGGCATCTATGCCTGGCAGCAGTAATCCTTCCAGCTGAACGACATTTCCAGGTGCCGGAACTTTTTTTCATTGCGGGAAAATTTCCGGTTGCATTCCATGGAAAAATCATTCAACATATCATAATTATTACCGTTCATTCAAATTACCTGTCGACTGTCGGAGGCTGTGGATAACGGCTTTCACATAAAGAACATGAAAAAAATCATACAGGATTCGGAATTTCTGGTAGGGATCTCTCTGGTTGCCATTGCCTTTGTTCTTCTGGCTTTTCTGGTTTTTTTCGCCAACAACACGCCTGGCAAGGTCCTTTCCATCTTCTTCGCCGTGATAGCCGGCGCGCTCTTTGTTCTCCTCCTGATCCTTCTGGTCATAAAGATCAACCAGCGCCGCAAGAAAAATGCCCGGATAAAAACCGACTTCCAGTCGCTGGCCAGAAAAAAGAAACGATCACAACGAAAAAAGCGGAAATCAGCGCAAAAGAAATACGAAAAGGCCCAGAACAGCAAGCCGGTCGAAACGACTGGCAGGCAGGTGGCCGATATACAGGAAATATCCCTGAACAGGAGCATGGGCAGCGACATGGTGCCGACTTCCACCTGGTCTCTCGAGCTGCTCAGGATCCTGGATTGGCGGCGTTTCCAGCTGGTCTGTTCGAAATTTTTCACCTACTCCGGCTATGCGGCCCTGCTTTCACCGGCTGGCAAGGATACCGGTTTTGACATCAGGATATTCAAAAAGGGGTACTCAAAAAAGGAGCCGTTTGCCCTGGTCCGTTGCGTATCCTGGAACAGATACCAGGTGGGAATCCGCTCGCTGAGAGAACTGTACGGGGTCATGATGTCGGAAAAGGTGCCCTATTCCATCTTCGTCACTTCAGGCAGTTTCACCGAGGATGCCTGGAAGTTTTCCAAAGACAAGAACATGCTGCTCATCGACGGCAAGACCTTCATGATGCTGATCCGGCGCCTGTCACCGGCCAAGAAGGCCAACCTGCTGACCGTGGCCACCCGGGGAGATTTCTCCAGTCCAACCTGTCCTGCCTGCGGCAAGAAGATGAACCCCAAGAACAGCAGTCATGGGCGCAAGTGGGTTTGCAGCAACTACCCGGAGTGTCGGGAGTACTTTTTCATTCCCCGAAACAGGGTGTCACCGGAGCGTCGGCTTCGCTGACAACGGCCCTGCCGTCTGCAGGCTTCAGCCAGGTCTGCTGCCTGCCTCCAACCGATGGCAGAATATGTAGCCCCGCAGTATATCATCATTTCAAACTATCATTGGTCACAGGTGCTGCAGATTTGTACGATCTGCCCTGGCCGCTCTAGCTCCGCTATGCGGCCAGGAGAGATCGTGTGACGATGCGGTGGTTGTGACCAATTACGCCTGCCAGGGTTCAGTCAAATGCCTGTTCGGTTTTCCACTCTTCCCAGACCTTGCCGACCAGATCGATACCCGGCCTGAGGGTCGCCTTGCCGGGCCGCCATCCGGACGGAGTCGCCTCGCTCCCCTTGCTCGCCCGGACCAACTGGAACGCCTGGATCTGCCGGATAGTCTCATTGACGTTTCGTCCCACCGGCGGCGTCAGGACTTCGTAGCCCTGCACCACCCCGTCAGGATCGATAATGAACCGGCCCCTGGTCTCCACACCGGCATTCTCGTCGTACACCCCATACACCTTGCCGACCCGCCCGCCGGCATCCGAGAGCATGGGAAAGGGCACACCGCCCTGGACCATTTTTGTCAGTTCGTCGTCATCCCACATCTTGTGGACGAACATGGAATCGATGGACATGGACAGAACCTCCACACCCAGCTTCTGCAGCTCAGGATACTTTTCAGCAACTGCCGAAATCTCCGTAGCTCAGACAAAGGTGAAATCACCCGGATAAAAACAGAGCAAGACCCATTTGCCGAGATAATCGGACAGCTTCACATTGATGAATTCACCTTTCTGATAACCGGGCGCCGTGAAATCAGGCGCCTTCTGACCAACCATGATCATGTTTTTCTCCTCCCCGGTTGTTTGTTGCTCTTCCTGGTTGTTCCTTTCCACGTTCTCGCCGACCGGCCCTCCTGTTGGCCGGGCGCAGCCAATCGGTTCCTCTGCCATGTTTCACCTCCCTCTCTACCAGTTTTCACCCAGGAGTTCGAAATGTGCCTGGGCATGCGCACAGGCCGGGCAACTGGCCGGAGCCTCGGTTCCCTCGTGGAGATACCCACAGTTCCGGCAACGCCAGGTCACGCGTTCCGACCGCTTGAACACCCTGTCGTTTCTGATGTTTTCCAGCAGGTCGCGATACTGTTTCTCGTGCTGCCTCTCGGCCACGGCAATGGCCTCGAAGATCATAGCAATGTCATTGAATCCCTCTTCCCTTGCTGTGGCAGCGAACTCGGGATACATGACTTTGTGTTCGTGCTCCTCTCCACCGGCTGCTGCTTCCAGATTTTCCGCGGTGGTGCCGATCACCCCGGCCGGAAAGGCGGCCGCAATCTCCACCTCACCGCCTTCGAGCATTTTGAACAGCCTCTTGGCATGCTCCTTTTCCTGCTCTGCCGTTTCCATGAAAATATTGGCGATCTGCACATATCCCTCTTTTTTTGCCTGGGAAGCAAAGTAGGTGTATCGATTCCTGGCTTGCGATTCACCGGCAAATGCAGTGAGAATATTTTTCTCGGTTCTGGTTCCTTTCAGTGATCCCATGATGCTTCTCCTCTTCTTCTGGTTTGATGCATTCCTGCCCTTCCGGGCACCGTTTCAATTTCGCACTCTTTGTATATCAGAAAAATTCCTAACTGGGCAGCCCAAGTATGCCCACCACCGCTTCTGTCAGGCATCTGCTTTTTTTTCCAGGCATCTCCGACAAATGCCGGAGAGAACAACGCTCCTGTTTCGGATACGGCCGAAGTCACCCAGCCCCTCAGGCAGGGGGATCTCGTCAAAGTCAGGCCAGTGGAAATCGATGATCTTCTTGCACCGGCTGCAGATGAGGTGGTGGTGACCATGCATTTCCGCCTCGTAACGGGCCTGGCTCTCGATGGTTTCCACCTTCCTGACCAGGCCGTACTGCTCTAGGGTGGTGAGGGTCCTGTACACCGTGTCCAGGGAGATGGTGGGCAACGAACTCTTCAGACGGCAATGGAGCATCTCGGCCGACGGGTGATCTGTTGCTGCTGCCAGCTCTCTGTACACGGCCAGCCGCTGATGGGTCAGTTTCAATCCAGCCTTCCGGCAGGCCTGTTCGAACCTGGCAAGCTTTTCCTGCAAAGAAGACCTATACTTTCCTGTTTCCACAACCCCTCTCTTTTCAGGAATTTTTTGTAAATAAGAAATTATCAGGTCAGGCCGTTCTTGTCAAGAATAATTCTTATTTTCATTTTGTAAAAATTCTACCCAGTTGGTAAAAAACCGATTCCTGTGACAATAATCATGGAAATACAGGATATTCGTGTGTAACCAATGGACTGAACAACACGTCTCAGTCCCTCAGTGAACAATATCTGGTGATATCTCGTTTGCCACAATGCGGAAACCGTGCGAAAAGACAAAGTTTCAAGGTGCGCTGCAAGACAATTCCATGGTATGAGTGCCAGCATGGACACGACCTTTTCCCGTAACCTTGACGCGATCAGCGAAGTGGAGCAGCAGCGGCTGCACAATGCGACAGTGGCGGTGATCGGCTGCGGCGGCCTGGGTGGCTTTGTGATCGAGGAGCTGGCCAGACTGGGTGTGGGAAGAATGCTGCTTTGTGATCCTGATACGTTCTCCCCGTCCAACAGGAACCGGCAGCTGCTTGCCCTGGCAGAGACCATCGGTCAATCCAAGGCCCGCGTTGCAGCCAGACGAATACGCTCCATCCATCCCCGTCTCAGGGCCGTTCCCCTGAACGGACGGTTTGAGGAGCATGAGACAGCGCTGTTTACCGACGCCGAGGCCGTGGTGGACTGCCTGGATTCTCTTGCCGCCCGAAGAAGACTTGCCACCCTCTGCGCCAACCACCGTCTTCCCCTGATTCACGGGGCCGTGACCGGATGGTACGGTCAGGTGGCGGTTCAGCCGGCAGGATCCTCCCTGCTGCTGGACCTGCTGCCGGCAACCGGGCGGGAAGTCGCCTCCCCTGCAGTCCTCTCCTTCACCGTGGCCACGGTGGCCTCCATCCAGGCAGCCGAGACATGCAAGGTGCTCCTCGGCCTGGATTCGCCACTCCAGGGCAACTGGATGGCCGTTGACCTGAAAGCCATGACCTTTGAGATCATTTCATCTGGGTCAAGATGTCACGTATAGATGCCCCCGGTTGTTCAGACAGCCAGATGAATGATGAAGGTGAATCGTGACCCGATTACAGAGCATGTAACCATGCAGTATATCATACTTCCAAGCTGCAACTGGATTCATTGGCATACCGCCCTGGTGCAACCTCTGCCGGTGTAGTCACGCAAGTCATCCTTTTCTGTTCACCTGTTTCTGTCCGAGCCTGAGGAGGACCCGCACCGATTTGCGCATCCGGTCAAAGGCCGCATACAGGTTGCCGATCTCGTCACTGCGCTGCACCTCGATGGGCTGTTCCAGCCCCTTGCCATGGGACATCTTTTCTGCAAGCCCGGTCAGCTCCACCAGGGGCCTGGTAACCTGCACGGATATATAGAACCAGATCACAGCCAACATCAGCAGGATGGTCACCACTCCGGCCATCCCGGTCTTGAATGCCGTTGACCGAACCCGATCCAGGGCCTTCTGGACCGGAACATAGTTGATAAAGGCGGCCACGACATCCCCGGTCTTGTAACCATATCCCCCTTCCCCGGGATACCGCTTTACCCTGCCGGCTGGTGCCGTTTCTTTCCGGTCATGGCACTTGAGGCATCCCTTGGCCACCACCACGGGCCTTGCCACATAGATGAACTGTTTCCCTTCCCTGGTCATGATGCCCCGTTTGACCTCGGCCTGCCGGTTCTCTCTAAAGTACTGTATAATTTTTGCTTCTTCTGCCGTTGCCCGATTATCGCTGTTGACCGGATCGAAGGTGGCCTGCTTGAAGGTATATCCGGGTTGGTATCCGGAAAACAGATCAGCCACGGCCCTGGCAACGAAAAACCCGCCCATCAACTCAGGGATGAAGCTTTCCGGTCCGGCGATATCTCTGGCCAGCGGCCGAAGGATATCCACTGTATAGTTCCTGGTGGCCAGGGCAAAGGAAGAGATGATCTCGGCCTTCTGGTAGGCATCTTCAAAGACCTGGTTTCTGGCCTCATAATAGTTGAAACCGGTCAGACCACCGGAAGCGACAATACCCAAGACAAGAAAAATAATTGTGATCTTCGCGTTGATCGACATGGTATCCCTCTGCGTTGATAGTTTATCCGCCTGCTGAACAGCCGACGCTCCGTAAACGATCACAGGTGCTCCGACAGTACAAGTATATCACACCGCTTCGAAATGATTGTGGTACTTTTTTTCGGATTCCCCCCTTTTTCAGGTCAGGGCTTACCCGGCCTATGCTGGTAAAAGAAGGAAGGCCTGCTCCCTGATAATCCTTGAAGTCCGTGCAGGTTTCCGGTTAGGATGCAGCCGGTGAAGTGACAATGGACCACGCGGGCAACTGAAGAGTATGAAAGGATTTTTCAACCTGATCAGTTCAGAGGAGTTTGCCTCTTTTTTTCCCGGTTTCCATCCCCTGGAACAGGAAGAGGTCTCCCTGGACAGGGCACTGGGACGGGTATCCGGTAGAGCGGTCACCGCTCCGGCCGACCTGCCTCCATTCGCCCGCTCCACCATGGATGGCTTTGCTGTCCGGGCCAGGGACACCTTTGGCTGCAGCGAGTCCGAGCCGGCCCTGCTCTCCATCCAGGGCGAGGTCGCCATGGGCGTCCCGGGTGCGTCCATCAGCCTCCGACCAGGGCAGGCAGCCCGCATCTGGACCGGCGGCAGCCTGCCCACCAACGCAGACAGCGTGGTCATGGTGGAATATACCAGGCTGCTGGACGAGACCATGGTCGAGGTCTTCCGGCCGGTCGCCCCTGGAGAGAATGTCATCCGGGCCGGAGAGGACTATGGCTGCGGAGAAACGGTCCTCAAGACCGGACACCGGCTCAGGCCTCAGGATCTCGGAGTCCTGGCAGGACTGGGCATCACTGCTGTCCAGGTGCATCGCAGACCCCGGGTGGCCATCATTTCCACGGGCGACGAGTTGGTCGAACCGGACCGCGAGCCGGGCCCCGGCCAGATCCGGGACATAAACTCCACCACCCTGGCCGGCCTGGTCCGGGAAAGCGGTGCCACACCGCAACCACTCGGCATCGTCCGCGACGACCTGGATGCCATGTACGATCTCTGCGCCCGGGCAGTTCAGGATGCAGACATGGTACTCCTTTCAGGTGGCTCATCGGTAGGCCGCCGCGACTTCACCCTCCAGGTACTGGAGCGACTGCCCGGCGCCCGGCTGCTTGCCCATGGCGTGGCAATCAGGCCCGGCAAGCCGACCATTCTGGCCCAGATTGGCAACAAGGCGGTCTATGGGCTGCCCGGCCATGTAGCTTCCTCCATGGTGGTTTTCTATCTCCTGGTCCGGCCGCTGCTGAGACGCTATTCCGGTCTTCCCGCAGACCCGGGCTTGCCACGTATTCAGGCCAGGACCGGGGAGGTGATTCCTTCCACTGCCGGCCGGGAAGAATACATGCGGGTACGGCTGAGCTGGCAGGACAGCGGGCAACCGCCCGTCGCCACTCCTGCCTACGGTCGTTCCGGCTTGCTCTCGCCACTGGTCCGCGCTCATGGCCTCCTGGTCATCGGCCGGGACAGCGAAGGGCTGGACAAGGGCGAGCTGGCCGATGTCCTCCTGTTTCCCTGACCAGCAACTCGAACCGACCATGCAGCGAAAAGTCTACCTGAACATGCAGTCCCTGGAACAGGCCAGGCACGTATTCTTCAGCCGTTTCAGTGCACTCCGCACCGGCGCGGAGACCATTTCCAGCCGCAGGGCCGCTGGCCGGGTGACAGCGGAGCCGGTCACGGCCAGGTTGTCGGCGCCCTCGTTCCATTCCGCAGCCATGGACGGGCTGGCCGTACGGGCCGAGGAAACCTTTGCGGCCAGTGACGACAATCCCCTCACCCTGGACATCGCCTCTGGCCAGGCCGTGTTCGTCAATACCGGCCATCCCATGCCTCCGGACAAGGATGCGGTGATCATGATCGAACATGTCGTCCTTGCCGAGGATGAACAGCGCTGCACCATCAGGACCCCGGTCTTTCCCTGGCAGAACGTCCGCAAGGTGGGTGAGGATATCGTGGCAACGGAACTGCTGTTCACGGCCAATCACCTCCTGGCCCCTGCAGACGTGGCTGCCCTGCTCACTGCAGGCCGTGACCGGGTCAGGGTCCGCAGGCGGCCCAGGGTGATCATCCTGCCCACCGGCAGCGAACTGGTGGACCTGGAACAGTGTCCTGACCCCGGGCAGGGACAGACCATCGAGTCCAACTCGGCCGTCCTGGCGGCACTGGCTGAAGAGGCCGGCGCCGAAGTCGAGGTCCGCCCCATCATTGCCGACAGGTACGAGACCATCAGGCAGGGATTGCGGGATTCCCTGGATGGCGGGGCCGATCTGGTGGTGATCAATGCCGGCTCATCTGCCGGCAGCGCCGACTATACGGTCAGGGTTATCGAGGAGATGGGCGAGGTCCTGGTGCATGGGGTGACCATCATGCCCGGCAAGCCGACCATCCTCGCCGAAGTGGACCATGTCCCGGTGGTGGGCAACCCAGGATATCCGGTTTCCGCCGTCATCTCCTTTGAACAGTTCGTGGTTCCCCTCCTCTGCCGGATGCAGGGCAGACCTGTCCCGGAGCCGCTCCGGGCCGAGGCCGTGGTCGGCCGCGACCTGCCTTCCCGCAGCGGAATCGAGGAGTTTCGCCGCATGATCGCCGGCCGCATCGGTCCGGATCTGGTTACCGTGCCACTGAAAAAAGGGTCCGGCGCCATCACCACCCTGACCAGGGCCAATGCCATCCTGAGGATCCCGGCATCTTCCGAAGGAGTGAGCAGGGGGAGCCGGGTGGAACTCGAGCTGCTCCGTCCCAGGAAACAGATCGAGCAGACCATCCTCTGCACCGGCAGCCATGACCTCTGCCTGGATCTCCTGCACGACTTTCTCCGCCGTTCAGACCCGGCCTATCCCCTGGCGTCAACCCATGTGGGCTCCCTGGGCGGCATCCTGGCCATCCGCGACAACATGACCCACCTGGCCGGGTCTCACCTTCTGGATCCGGAAACAGGGGAGTACAATCTCACCTATCTGCAACGGTATCTGCCAGGCCGCTCCGTGGCCCTGGTCACGCTGGTGCATCGGCAGCAGGGGTTCATGGTCCGGCCCGGCAACCCAAAAAACATCTGTACCGTGCAGGACCTGATCCGGGACGACGTGCGGTTCATCAACCGGCAGGCCGGCTCTGGCACCCGGGTGCTGCTGGACTTTGAACTGGACCGGGCAAGCATCGATCCGGACCAAATCGACGGTTACGACAGCGAGGAGTACACCCACATGGCCGTGGCCGTGGCGGTCCTGTCAGGCAAGGCCGACGCCGGTCTGGGTATCCTGGCAGCGGCTCGGGCCCTGGGCCTGGATTTTGTCCCGGTGACCGAGGAACGCTATGACCTGATCATTCCGGAAGAGCTGCTCGATCATCCTGGTATCGACCAGGTCCTGGCCATCATGCAGAAAAGCGCATTCAAAAAACAGGTCGAGGCAATGGGTGGCTATTCGACCAGAGAAACAGGAACAAGGAAGCTTTAATTCAGGCAACGCTTCAATTCATGTCGCGACCGGGAAACCATGTGTAGACACCGATCCAGCTGCAACGGGCCGCTCCTGATCCTGCTGCTCGCCCTGCTGAGCCCTCCTGCAGCCTGGGCTGCCCAGGTCCTGTTGCTGGCCACCACCACCTCAACAGACAACACCGGCCTGCTCGACTTTCTCGCCCCCCGCTTGCAGAAGGAGACCGGCATCGAGCTGCGCTGGGTGGCTGTGGGCACGGGAAAGGCCCTTGAACTCGGCCGCAACTGTGACGTGGATGTCCTGCTGGTCCATGCCCCTGAGGCGGAAAAACGGTTCATCAGCCAGGGATATGCCACAAGCCGACTCCAGGTGATGTACAACGATTTTGTCCTCATCGGGCCGCAGGACGATCCGGCCGGAATCAGTGGCATGGCTCCGGCCAGCGCCCTGGCCCGGATCAGGGAGCGACAGGCCCTTTTCCTGAGCCGTGGCGACAATTCAGGGACCAACAAGAAAGAGCAGGCCCTGTGGAGGCAGGGGATCGGCCAGGTTCCGGAACAGGCCCCCTGGTATTTGCAGACCGGCCAGGGTATGCTGACTACCATCACCATGGCGGCGGAAAAACAGGCATATACCCTGACCGACCGGGGAACCTGGATACGATACCGTGCCTCCCGGAGCGGTGACAACCGGTTGCGCATCCTGGTCGAGGGCGACAGGTCTCTTTTCAACCAGTACAGCGTCCTGGTGATCGATCCCCAGAAATGTCCGCGTACAAAGTCCGGGCCTGCCACCAGGTTCAGCCGCTGGCTTGTCTCTCCCTCCACCCAGCAGCTCATCTCCTCCTTCCGCCTGCTTGGGCAGCCGCTCTTCATTCCCAATGCTGGACAGACAGACCGGTGACGCTCTTTACCGAGATTCTGGGACGCGCTGTCAGCCTGCTTGCCTCCGGTGACCCTGGTGTCTGGTCCGCCATCCGGGCCACGGTCACCGTCTCGACCGCTTCTCTGCTGGCCAGCCTGGTCCTGGGTATTCCGGCAGGATTTCTTCTCGGTTACTGCCGGTTTCCCGGTCGTCAGCTCCTCCGTACCCTCACCGACACCCTGCTGGCACTGCCCACGGTCTTCATCGGCCTGCTGGTCTATACCCTACTCTCCCGTTCCGGCCCCCTGGGCGAACTGAACCTGCTCTTCACCCTTCGGGCCATCGGCATCGGCCAAACCATTCTTGGCCTGCCCATCGTCGTTGCCCTGACCTGCAATCAGGTGGAACATCTCGACAGGAGCTTCTACATCAGCCTGAAGGGGTTGGGAGCCGATTCCGGCCAGATCCTGCTGACCACGATCTTTGAGTCCCGTTTCGGTCTCCTGGCCGCCGCCGTCACCGCCTATGGCCGTATTCTGACCGAAGTGGGGATCTCCATGATGGTGGGGGGCAACATCAAGTACCACACCCGTACCATCACCACGGCGATCGCCCTGGAGACCGGCAAGGGTGAATTCGCCACCGGCATGGCCCTGGGCCTGGTCCTTCTGGCCATCGCCCTGCTGGTCAACAGCGTGCTGACCCTGATAAGAAACCGGTGGCAGCAATGATTCCGTTGTACGAACTCGAAGGAATCAGGCATCGATACAACGGCAACACTGTGCTCCGTATCGACCATCTTGCCATTGAACAAGATGGCATCACGGGGCTTTTGGGTCCAAACGGTGCCGGCAAATCGACCCTCCTGGCCCTCCTGGCCCTGGTCTGGCCACCCACCACCGGCACGATTCTCTGCCGTGGCCGGGATAGCCGGCAGCTTGCTCCTGGAGAACGGCGTTCCATCGTCTTCCTGCCCCAGGATCCCTGGCTGCTCAGGCGGAGCGTGGCAGCCAACCTGGCCTACGGGCTTGCCCTCCGCGGCCTGAAAGAAAAACAGGATGCAAGGATCGAAGAAGCCCTGGACATGGTCGGCCTGCCGGCTGCCTTCGGAGAACGGCAATGGTATCAGCTCTCCGGCGGTGAAGCCAGGCGGGTGGCCCTGGCTGCCAGGCTCGTTCTCCGGCCCGCCATCCTCATCCTCGATGAACCAACCGCCGGGGTGGACGAGGCATCGGCCAGCCTGATGGTGGAGGCAATTCTCCACGCCAGGCAGGCATGGGGGACGAGCCTGATCATTGCCAGCCATGATCGCGACTGGCTCAATCAGGTCTGCGACCGCCGCATCGGCCTGCTGCAGGGACGCCTGGGCAGTCCTCTGCCAGGCAACCTGATCTCGGGCCGCTGGAAAATGGAATCAGGGCTTGCCACAAGGCGGCTCCCCGGGGGACAGCACCTGGTCCTGAAAGCACCTGAAACAGACACCCTTCCGGCCTGGGCCCATATCGAACCAGGCGCGCTCCAGCTCCATCGACTGGACAAGGCGACCCGCCAGGATCTGCAAGGCACGGTGATTGCCGTCAGACATCAACCGGACTCCGGTGACCTGATCCTGGATCTGCAGGTAAGCGGTCTCTGTCTGCAGGCAACGGCGGCAGCAGATCAGGTCAGAACAAACAACTTCTGGCCAGGAACAACCGTGGGGATAACAGTGGATCCAGCCGGCGTGCACTGGCCGGATGACATCGATTCTTCTAAAAATCCTTCAGATTGAGCCATACGATCAGGCCTTCAGCATCATGCTGCCGGGCGATCCGGCTGTAACCGGCGGCCAGGTCTGGGGAACGCCGGAATCAACCTCTACTTTACCCCCTTCAGCTCGTCCTGTTTCAGGCGCCAGGACAGGGCCTGCCTGGTGATCCCCAGCATCTGGGCGGCAATGGTCTGGTTGCCGCGTGCCCGGTGGAGGGCCTCCCGGACCAGCAGCCGTCCGGCTTCCTTGAGTGTCGGCAGCTGCTGCAGGACAGAGAAGATGGTCTCCCCGCTCTCTCCTGCTGCGGTTTCAGCGGTACAGCTTGCGCACCGCTGGCTGATGTAGCGTTTGAACTCATCCATGCTGAGCACCTTGGACTGGTGCTTGGACAGGGCATCGAAGATCATGGACTGCAGTTCGCGGATGTTCCCCGGATAGGAATAGGTGCCCAGGAGAATAAGCAACTCCCGTGGATAGGCAGGTTTCTTCTTGCCCAGCTTCCTGGCGGCCTGGTCCAGAAAATGTTCGACGAGCAGGGGCAGGTCGTCCAACCGTTCCCGCAGGGGGGGGATGTGCACATGGTGGGTGCGGAGACGGAAAAAGAGATCCTGGCGGAAACGGCCCGACTGCTGCAACGAATCCAGGTTCTGATGGGTGGCGAAGATCATCCGGGCGCTGGTCGACCGGGCGATGTCCGAACCAAGAGGATAGTATTCCCGCTCCTGGATGAGCCGCAACAGCTTGACCTGGGCGTTCTGGCTCAGGTCGCCGATCTCGTCCAGAAACAGGCTGCCGCCATCCGCCTTGGCCACCAGGCCCATGCGGGCCTGTTCGGCTCCCGAATAGGCGCCCTTGCGATGCCCGAACAGGGTATCGGCCAGCATGTTGTCGTCAAAACCGGCGATGTTGACAGCCACGAACTCGCCGCTCCGGTTGCTGAGGCTGTGGATGGCCCGGGCGATCAGTTCCTTGCCCACCCCGGTCTCACCGGTGATCAACACCGGTTCGCCCGTGGTGGCGATGGCCTCGATATACTGAAAGATCGCCTGCATGGTCTTGTTGTGGGTGATGATGTGGGAAAACGCCTCGGGATGCCTGAGGCTGTCCCGAAAGAACCGTTCCTTCAGGGCGGTGTTTTCCCGCCTGAGGTACATCATGTCTATGGCCCGGCGCACACCGGTGATCAGGCGGGACTCCTCGGTCACCTTGGTGAAAAAGTCATAGGCGCCCTGTTTCATGCAGTCCACAGCCGTCTCCACCTGGTCCAGGCCGGTGATGATGATCACCGGCACATCGGGATAGTCCCTGGTGATCAGGGGCAGCAGCTCGTCACCGGTCAGGTGGGGCATGGTCAGGTCGAGAACGACCACGCTGACCTGCTGTTTGCGCAGCAGGGGCAGCACTTCCCTGGCATCCTGGCAGGAGATGATGTTGTTCATGCCCGCGGCCCGCAGCGTGAGTCCGAAACTGCGCAGCCAGGCCTCCTCGTCGTCGACCAGCAAAATCGGCAGAGATGGATAGAAGTCCTTGCTCATGATCGTTCAGCATCCTTGTCCGTAGGGGAAAGGGAATCATCCGGCATCATGGCCGGCAGGCTCACGGTAACCACCGTGCCCTTGCCGGGTCTGGATTCGAACTGCATGATTCCCTTGTGATCCTGGATAATACCGGCCGAGACCGACAGGCCCAGCCCGGTCCCCCCCATGGTTCGCTTGGTGGTGAAAAATGGATCGGTCACCTTGTTGATCACCGCGGGATCGATCCCGGCGCCGGTATCACTGACAATGATCTCCACCCCGCGGGTGGCGACATTGTACCGGGTTTTCACCCTGATGACATCCTCCGGTGACCTGAGGGCCTCGCAACTGTTCTGCAGAAGGTTGATGACTACCTGGACGAGCCGCTGCCGGTTGCCCAGAACCGGCGGCAGGTCGTCACCATACTCCACCTCCAGGTGATTGGTGGCCTGCTTGATGGAATTGATGGTCAGCCTGACGCCGGAGCGGATCACCTCGTTGATCTGCACCCTGGTCATGGAGAGACTTGATTCCTGGCGGGCATAGTCCTTCAGGTCCTTGACAATGTTCTTGATCCGGACCGCGCTCTCCTCCAGCTCGCTGCAGAGCAGCGGAATCTGCTGGCGCATCTCGGTGTACTCCAGCCCGGCAACGGTAAAGTCACCGTTCTCCTCGTAATATTCATCCAGGATCGGCTTGACGCTTTCCCAGGCCCTGGCCAGCATGGGCAGGTTGAGCAGGGCGATGGAGTTGGGATTGTTGATCTCGTGGGCCACTCCGGAGACCAGCAGTCCCAGGGAAATCATCTTGTCGGCATGGAGCAGCTGCTGTTGTTGCCGCCTGGCCCGTTCCTCGCTTTTCCTTCGCTCGGAGATATCGCGAACGATCCAGATGGCATGCCACTGGTTGTTGATCCGGCAGGACGAAAGGGAGAGTTCGACCGGCACATCCCGTCCATCCTTGTTCTTGGCCACCAGCTCGATGATCTTCCTGTATTCCTGTTCATCCTGCATACGGTCGAGCCGTACCAGTCCGCCGGCCTCGTCTTCCCGGCGCAGGTCGATGAGGGAGTGGATCGGCCTGGACAGAGCCTCCTCGCTCGTGTAACCGAATATTGTCGTGGCTGCCTCGTTCCAGTAGGCCACATTGCCCTGGTGGTCCATGAGGATGATACCATCCTGGGCCGAGGCGGTCAGGCTGCGGAAGGTGTCCTCGCTCTCCCGGAGAGCCATTTCGGCCAGGTTCCTGGCCTCGCAGGTGGTGATATAATGTTCGGACAGGGCGGTCAGGTCTGCTGCCAGTCTCTTGACCTCCTCGGGCCCCTGCCAGGAAAAGGTAACCCGTTTCCCCTCGTTGATGATGGTGTCCAGCCCGGAGAGCAGGTCCCGGCGCATCCTGTCGATTCGGGCCGCAAGCCAGGAAGCAGAGAAAAAAACCAGGAGAGCCATGCAGAGGATCACCGCCACCACGTTGACGAGAAGAAAATGTTTCCACTGCCTGGTGGCGCTTTCGTCCACCACGCTACCCACCCACATCACGGCATCATCTTCAACATTGAATACGATCGGCATCCAGGCAATTTTCCGATTATTTTCATCCTCAATGATGAGTGGGTTGTCACTGTTGCCGCGCAGGTGGAGATCAGGAAAGCCGGTAAAGCCGCCACAGTCATCGGTCACCGTGTCCACCCTGCTGTCCCGGAAGTTTTCCGCTGCCCTGCCGCAGCCGCGAAGAATCTCGCCCTGGCCGGTGACCCAGAAGGAATCACGATATTCCTTCAGAAAGGTGGACAGATCGATCCGCATCACCATCAGACCAACGGGCTGCTCCGCCTCATCGGTCACCGCAGTGGTCATCAGGAGGGAGTAGGAATCCACCTGCCCCTTTTCCGCCTCTCCGGTAACCGTGTGTTCCAGCCGGACCAGCATCTCGTCTCCCTGCAGCCGCATTGCCTGCCGGACAAAGGAGGCCGGAGAACGGATCTCGTCTGCCGCCACCGGCCGCAGCCCGTCTTCGCCCCGTTCAAGACCGAAACACGGCACTCCCTGGGCATCGAGGAGGAGGAGACTGCGGACCTGCTGGTCATCGGCAAACCAACGCATGAGCAGAGAATGATGGGCGTCAGAGGAGGTGCCTCGGACAATGGCTTCCAGGGTCGAAGGCAGGGTGGCGCAGCGGTTGAGGCTCTTTTTCAGGCACCGTATACGGGCGTTGAGCCTGGTGAAGCTCACGTGGGAACGGGCCTGGCTTTCCAGCTCAGCGGCCCTGTCCAGCCGGTCGATGGTTTTCGGCAGGGTCAGCCCCACCAGGACCAGGAGAGGAAACAATCCCAGGCCAATGACGATGAGAAAGATGACAGTCCGGATCTTCATGCCCTGAGTAATACCAGAGAATGTCGATTTCCTCAAACCGGGGCAAATTTTTTTGCCCTGCAAGTTTTTTTCTTCCTCTGCCGGAAGAGATTGCCCTTCTCTTCCGGCCACCTACACGCTGTGGTAGACACGCTGGGTTTTCCATTTCCACCCATCCTTGCTGCAAGGGGCCGGCTCCCGGTTTCACCATGGATAACAAACGATACTATTTCATTGTATTACACCAGGTTACCTGCATCCACATCGTAACATCATCTTCCTGACCACACCAGCGGCCAACGACCTGCCACTGAAGCCGGATCAATCTCAGCTGCTGTTTCCGTTCACGATCAATCTGCATATCGCATTGCAGGACAACCGATTACAGCCATCCGCAATGACAGTCCCCCCGAGAAGCGCAAAAATACTTGCACCGGTTCCAGGAGAGGGAGAGGAAAAAATTCCCTGCCGCGGCGGGCTTATCCCCGGATGTACTCTCCTGGCATGTTACCTGCTTGAAGAATTGCGGGGAGAAGCACGTTGTCCGCAACCGCCGGCCAGACGGATCGGCAGCGGACAGGGTTGAAATCCAACACAAAAAAAGGAGGTTGCACGTGAGGAAACAATTGCTCAGACTCATTCCGCTCTGCCTGACGTTCGCTCTGCTGAACTACGGCTGCACCCAGAACCAGGGCGCCGTGAAACAGACGGTAAAACCGGTTCCGGAACCGGCTCCACCCATAGCGGCCAAGAAAAAGCAGGAGGGCAAGGTCTATAAGGGCAAGGTCGTCGGCAAATCCAACAAGGCCAAGACCATCTCCATCAAAGTGGGCAAGGGCGACAAGGCCAAGACCGTCATGGTCAAGTTCGACGACAAGACCAAGGGCATCGAGCATGCCGCCAAGGGACATGCCGCAATCATCGCCTATGAGATGCGCAACGGCGAGGCATATGCCACGATGATCAAGCCGAAGCTGGCCAAGTTGCCGCCCGGAGTGACCGAAATCAAACCCAAGGAGGTCAAGGCCCTCCTGGACAAGAAGGCTGACTTCGTCCTGATCGACTCCCGGCCGGCCAAGCGGTATGCCCAGGCCCATTTGCCCGGAGCGATCTCCATCCCGGTTCCGGTGATGAAGAAGAAGGGCGCCTCCCTGCTTCCCAAAGACAAGAACAAGCTGCTGATCTTCTACTGTGGGGGCCCCACGTGAGGCATGAGCACGAAATCCGCCGGTCTGGCGAAGAAAGCTGGTTACAAGAACATCCGTGTCATGCTCTCCGGACAGCCTGCCTGGATCAAGGCCGGCTACCCGGTCTATGCCTCCAAGTCGTTTGTTGAAAAGGGCAACATCGTGCTGATCGATCTCCGTTCGGCCAAGAAATCGCAGGCTGCCCGCATTCCGCGTTCGGTCACCATTCCCTATGGCAGCCTGGAGGACCGGATCGACGATATTCCGCTCAAGGCCCCTGTTGTTCTCTATGGAGACAACGAGGAGGTGGTCATGCAGGCACTGGAAGACCTGCGCGACGAAGGGTTCAAGAAGGTCTCCCTGGTCGAGGGCAATATCGACGGCTGGATCAAGGCCGGAGGCAAGCTGGCCAAAGGTCCGGTGGTCACCGAAATCAAGTGGAAACGGAAACTGGGCAAGGGAGAGGTCTCCAAGGCTGACTTCCTCAAGGCCGCAACCGGCAAGGATCCGGGAGCCGTGATCCTGGACGTCCGCACCAGGGATGAGGCAGCTGCCGGAAAGTTCAAGAACGCCATAGCCATCCCCCTGGACGAGCTTGGCAAGCACCTGGCCGAACTGCCCAAGGACAAGAAAATCTATGTTCACTGCACCACTGGTGCCCGGGCCGAGATGGCCGCCCAGGAGCTGAAGAAAAATGGCTTCAAGGCCTTTTTCCTGGTCGCCAATGTCGACTGCGAGGGTGACAAGTGCACCGTGGAAGACTGATAGGGTACAGTCCCAGAAGATAACAGGTAAAAAAAGAAACAGAGGGGACCGGCACAGGACAGGCGTGCCGGTCCCCTTGTTTTTTCAGGCAGGGAGAGCAGCCTCTCAGCTAAGCTGGCTTGCCTCCCGAAGCAGCGCCTCCAGTTCGTCCAGGTGCTCCCTGGCCGCCGCCAGCGAGCCTGCCCTGGCATCAGCCTCCACACTCCAGCTCAATGCCCTGATGCTCTCCAGGCCAAGGCTGGCAGCCGCTCCCTTGATACTGTGGGCAGCCACAGCCACTGCTGCCGGATCATCGGCCTGCAGGCCATTACGCAGGGCCTCGAAATCACCGGCAGAAGAATCCTTGAACAGGTCCAGCAGTTCGGCGAGAAGCTCCTCGTCCCCGGCTGTCTGCTCCAGGGCGAATTTCCTGTTCCACTCCAATCCACTCATGTCGTTTTCCTGCTCCCTGTGTTTGCCAGAACCTGCTTGACCTCTGCAAAGGGAATCCGGCCTTCCCGGATGCAGAAGACCTGCCCCGCTTCACAACCCACCAGGGTCGATCCTTCCCTGCAGGGCGGCAGCTCGGCTTCCAGGACCATATCCACCTCGTTGCCGAATATCCGCCGCACCTGTCTGCCAGAGAGAGCGGGTGGGCCACCGGAACGGTTGGCACTGGTCGCCGTCACCGGACCGCCAAAGCTGTGGACTAGCGCCCTTGCCGTGGGATGGGGCGACTTCCGGATCCCGATGGTCCCAAGGCCACCGGTCACCAGCCGGGAAAGATCGCTCCTGGCCGGGAAAACCAGGGTGAGCGGGCCGGGCCAGAACTGCTCCATCAATATATTGTAGCAGTCCGGAATCGAGGCGGCCAGCATATTTATCTGCTCACCGGTCTCCACCAGGACCAGCATGGGCTTGTTCCGCGGCCGATGCTTGACCTGGAACAGCCGCTCCACGGCCCGAACATTGAATGGGTCCACGGCCAGGCCAAAATATGTCTCCGTGGGAAAGGCAACCAGGCCGCCCCGGCGGAGTATCCGGACAGCCTGGCCAATGGCCCTGTCTCCGGGAACCTGCAAGACCAAAGGCTTGCTCAGCCGGCAGCCAGGCGGCGATTCTTGGCCGCCACTTCCTCGGCCATCTGCCTTCGGAAATCAGCCAGCTTTGCGGCCAGGTCCTGGTCACTGACCGCCAGTATGCGGGTGGCGAGCACCGCGGCATTCCTGGCGCCGGCCTTGCCGATGGCCATGGTGGCCACCGGGATACCCGGTGGCATCTGGACAGTGGCCAGCAGGGCATCCATTCCATTGAGCGGCGAGGCGTCGATGGGCACGCCAATGACCGGCAGGTTGGTGTGGGCGGCGATCACGCCGGCCAGATGGGCAGCCATCCCTGCTCCGGCGATGATGACCCGCAGACCGCGGCGGGCGGCCGAACTTGCGTATTCTGCCGTCTCCTCCGGGGTCCTGTGGGCCGAGGAAATGACCATCTCGTGGGCGATCCCCATGGAATCGAGGAAATCGGCAGCCGCCCGCATGATGCCCAGGTCTGAATCGCTTCCCATGACGATGCCGACCAGGGGTGCTTGCCGGTTCTCCAGCCGTTTCAGGGCCCGGTGACCGATATCCCGCCGGTAGTAACATCCTTCCCAGTCGATCCGTTCCACGGCCCTGTAGGCCGTGGCGATGGCCGCCTGGATATCCTTACCCCGGGCCGTCACGCCGAGCACCCGTCCTCCGGCGGTTACCACCTGATCGTCCTTTTTTGCCGTTCCGGCATGGAAGACCACCACGTCCTCCATGGCCGCAGCCTCGGCCAGGCCGGTGATGACCTTGCCCGTGGCATACTTGCCGGGATATCCGGCCGAGGCCATGACAACACAGACCGTCGGCCGAGGATCGATCTGCAGCTCGACATCGTCCAGGCAACCATCCACACAGGCCTCCAGGATATCCACCAGGTCACTTTCCAGCCGCATGAGCAGAGGCTGGCACTCGGGATCACCAAAGCGGCAGTTGAACTCCAGCACACTGATCCGGTCTCCGTCGATCATCAGCCCGGCATAGAGCATGCCCTTGTACACCCTGCCCTCCTCGGCCATCCCGCGCACCGTGGGGAGCATAACTTCCTGCATAACCCGCCTGCTCAGGGTATCTGTCAGCACCGGTGCCGGCGAATAGGCTCCCATGCCGCCCGTGTTCGGCCCCTGGTCCCCTTCGTAGACGGCCTTGTGATCCTGGGAGGAAGGCAGGGGAAGCACGGTCTCGCCGTCGACAAAGGCGATAAACGAGGCCTCCTCGCCCTGGAGAAACTCTTCGATCACCACCCGGTCGCCAGCGGCGCCAAAGGCCCGTTCGGCCATGATCAGGTCCACCGCCTCCCTGGCCTCGGCCACGGTCCGGGCCACGATGACGCCCTTGCCGGCTGCCAGCCCATCGGCCTTGACCACGCAGGGCGCACCGATCCGATCGATATACTCCTTGGCGGCTTCACCATCGGTGAAGACCTCGTAGGCAGCAGTCGGAATCCGGTACTTCTTGAGAAAATTCTTGGTAAAGACCTTGCTTGCCTCGAGCTCGGCCGCCCCCCTGCCTGGACCGAAGATCCGCAGGCCATGCTCCTCAAAGACATCCACGATGCCGGCGGTCAGGGGATCTTCCGGACCGACCACGGTCAGGTCGATCTTCTCCTTCCGGGCAAAATCCAGTAATCCCTGAATATCATTGGCCTTGATATCCACGCAGGTGGCGATCTCCGCGATTCCGCCATTGCCTGGTGCACAGAAAATCCTGCTGACCTTGTCCGACTGATCCAGCTTCCAGACCAGGGCATGTTCCCGGCCACCAGAACCAACTACCAGAATCTTCATCCTTCTCTCCCTTGCGCGATTGTGTTTCTGAGCTTCACCAGGTTACCAGGGGCTGCCTCGAACAATCAGGATCCTCGTTCATGATCAATCCATGCGAAACCGCTGGCGTGGACACGTGGCTGGACATGCCGCAAAGACGATTTTCGCACAGTGCAGAGATCGGGCGAGAACATGATCTCCCCAGGTTCCCCTGGAAATAACCGGACAATATTACCAGAAAATACATGCCGGCTCAACAGCCGCGAGCACCGGCCGGAAAATTCGTCACCGATCCCAGGTATCATACTTCCAGACTGGAACCGGCCACAGGTGTGCAGTGTTGCACGATCCCTCCTGGCCGCAAGGTGGGGCTAGAGCGGCCAGAGGACACCGTGTGAAGATGCGGTGCCTGTGATCAGTGACAAAGATGCCCGATCCGTTCCGGGGGCAACAACGGCTCCGGCAGTCATTTTACTTGACACCATCACGGCCACTCGGTTAACCTGAAGAATGAATATTCATTCAGTAGATTGTTATTATTATATCAGGATCTACCCTAATGAAATCAGGTGATAAACACGCAAAAATCATACGTGCCGCCACAAAGATCTTCGCCAAAAAAGGCTTTTTCAACGCCCGGATTTCAGACATTGCCAAGGAAGCCAAGGTGGCCGATGGAACGATCTACCTCTACTTCAACAACAAGTTCGACATCCTGATCTCGGTCTTTGAGCAGGAGATCGGCAAACTGATCGACCAGGTCCGGACCCTGATCGCCCATGAGGAAGATCCCAGGGTCATGCTGGAACTGTTTATCACCAATCACCTGAAAGAGATGAAAAAAAACCGGAACCTGGCCGAGGTGATCCAGATCGAGCTGCGCCAGACCAACAAACTGATCCGCGATTACCGCAACAACAAGTTCAGCGAATACGTCAACATCATTTCGGAAATCATCAAGCTTGGCCAGCAGCAGCAGGTTTTCCGGCCCGATGTCATGCCGGGCATTGCCAAGCGGGCGATTTTCGGCGCCCTGGACGAGATTGCCCGAATCTGGAGCCTGAACCTGGATACGACCTATACGGTCGAGGAGACGGCCCGGCAGGTCACCGACCTCTTCCAGGTGGGAATCCTGGCCCGCGCCTGAGCCAGCGGGCCGGCGAGCAGGAGGCGACCGGCCTGCCTGCTCCCTGCTGCCGGTCAGGCCACGTCCGAGGCCATGATCTCCACCACCTCGAACTCTCTGATCCCGCCCGGCGTCTTGGTGATCACCTCGTCGCCGACCTCCTTGCCGAGGATGGAACGCCCCAGGGGCGAAAGGATGGAAATGGAGCCCTTCTTGACATCCGACTCTTCCGGCCCCAGGAGCTGGTAGGTGATCTCGTCCTCGCTGTCCATATCCATCAGGGTGATCACCGTACCGAATACGGCCCTGTTGGTGCTGACCTTGGAACAGTCGATGACCTCGGCCCGGCCCAGTTTATCCCGCAGCTCCATGATCCGCCCCTCGATGATCGCCTGGCGCTCCTTTGCTGCGTGATATTCGGCATTCTCGCTCAGGTCGCCGTGGGCCCGGGCCTCTTCAATGGCCTTGACCACCTCGTGCCGTTCAACCCGTTCCAGTCGTTCCAGTTCATCCTTGAGCCGCTGATAGCCGGTCTTGGATATCGGAATCCGTTCAATCATTCCACTTACCTCCTCTAACGCTATATTTCGGTATATTTATTCAGAATAAAACAAAAAAATCAAAAACTGCAGTTTGGTTGCCCATATCACACCTGCCATTGTATGCGCAACGATAATCAGTGTCAAATCGATCAGCTGGATCTCCGGCAGACGGAAGCAGCCGGTAGACAGCCCGTTCTGTTCGGACAGAGATATGCTATGGAGACGATGAGGAAACCGGTTGTTTGTCCATGGTACTGCGCAGGGTGGTCAGCAGTTTGTCGTGTCCACCCAGGTCTTCGAGCAGGGGGATCAACTCCCTGGAAACCAGGGTATCCTCGGGGTTTTCCTGATGCAGCATGATCAGGACATCGGCAAGCTCCTTCTTCCTGCCTTTCCGGCGAAGCATGTCAGCCATGGCGCGATAGATCCCGGACCGGTCCGTGGTCACCTTGATCAGGTCGTCCCAGAGCATGGTGCCGCCGCTGTTTTCCACCAGGGCCAGCAGGTTGGAGGCCACGGTGAGTTCGGCCTGTTTCTTGCCCTTCCTCGCCACCCGGTTCTCCGGATCAAGGATCAGCAACCAGTTGTAGTATTCCAAAGCACGATCAGCGTGACCCTGTTCAAGATTCAGGCGGGCGGCCCGGATGAGCAGACCGGGATTGTCGGGATGGATCCTGACCAGGTTCTCCACGTGACGGAGTTCCATGGCGCTGTTCCCGAGCTGGTGGTAATATCCGGCCAGATGCTCGTGCGCCTCACCATCGTCCGGCTGCCTGCCGACAAGGCGTTGCCAGAGCACGGCGGCCGCCTCCTGTTCGCCAAGATGCTCCCGGGTCCTGGCCAGGAGGCGGAGAAGAAAGGAATCCGCAACGCCGCCGTCGAAGAGCTCCTGCAGCAGCTCTCCGGCGCGCCGGTACCGGCCAAGCTCATAGGCCAGCTCGGCTGTTTTTCTTCGCAGCTTCGCGTTTTCCGGAGCATACTGGAGCAGGACCTCAAGCAGGTCCAGGGTCTTCTGGTCGTGGTCCAGGCCGTCCAGGGCGGCGATCAACCCTTCGAGTATCTCCCGGGCATCCGGGGCCCCGGTATCGCTGACGTAGAGGCCCTGGAACAGCCGGGCCGCTGTTTTGCTGTCTCCGGCGGCCAGGGCGACCCGCGCCCGGGCAAGGAGATATTTCCGTTTTCCCGGTTCATGGTCAAGCAGCACGGTCAGCTCTTTTGCGGCCCGCTGCCACTGTTCCAGGTGGGTGAGCACGGCCACATACTCCCACCGCGCCTCGTTGAGATTCGCCTTGCTGCCCAGTAGGAGTTCGTACTGGATCATGGCCTCTTCATATTTCTCCTCCCGGACCAACTTTCTGGCCCGGTCCCAGACATCCTTCCACTGGGGAGCACGGGCATCGGCATAGAGGATCTTCCGGTCCGAGACGCCCTGTAACTCCCTGTTGAGGGCACTGTCTCCCCCCTCTGCCGCGGCAGAAGCCGCCGGCATGGCCGGCACGAGCTGAACGGCCAACAGCAGGAAACAGATGCGTTTCAGGGACAACGACAAGATGTGCGACACGTTACCGGGATGCGTAAAAGGTCTGTATCTTCTCGACCACGTAGGCCTGCTGCGCTTCGCTCAGTTCCGGATAGATCGGCAGGGCCAGTGTTTCCCTGGCAGCCTTTTCGGCCACCGGACAGGAGAGGTCCCTGTACCGGCCGGCGGGCAGACACGGCTGCCGGTGCAGGCAGACGGGATAATAGACCTCGCAACCGATGCCTGCATCCTGGAGATAGGCCCGCAATTCGTCCCGCCTGGGCACCCGGATGACATACTGGTTGAAAATGTGATAGTTGTGGCTGTCGGCGCCATCGGCCTGTTCGTACACGGCCTGGGGCGTGACCACGGGATCGTCCAGGAGGCCGGCATCGGCAAAGAGCCGGTTGTACCGTTCCCGGTTTTCCCGCCGCCGCGAATGCCAGGTTTCCAGGCGGGGCAGCTTGACCCGGAGCACTGCAGCCTGGATTGGGTCCAGCCTGAAGTTACCGCCGGTCAAACGGTGATGGTACTTTGGCTTGGCCCCGTGATTGCGCAGGCAGCGAAGCAGCTCTTCGAAACCCGGGTCGCCGGTGACCACCATGCCGCCATCCCCTATGCCCCCGAGATTCTTGCTGGGAAAGAAGGAAAAGCAGCCGCAGATTCCCATGGAACCCGCCCTGTACCAGGTAGTCCTGCCGTTTTCAACCTCTGGAAACTCGGCGCCGATGGCCTGGGCCGCATCCTCGATGACCGGCAGGTCATAGGTGCGGGCAAGCTCCATGATCCGGTCCATCCGGGCGCACTGGCCAAACAGGTGCACCACCATGATCGCCCGGATCTTCCTGCCCTGCCGTCGGTCCTGCTCCAGGATCTCTTCCATGGCAACAGGATCGATGTTGTAATCCTGCGGATCGATATCCGCGAACACGGGCCGGGCCCCAACCCGGAGGATCGAGCCCATGGTGGCGAAAAAGGTATAGGGCGTGGTCAGGACCTGGTCACCCTGGCCTATCCCCAGCGCCATGAGGCTGACCAGCAGGGCGTCGGTTCCACTGGAGACGCCGATGCCGCTCATCGTGCCGCAGTAGCGGGCGATCTCCGCCTCCAGCCCCTCCACCTCGTCGCCGAGAATATAGCAGGTGGAATCGACGACCCTGGTGACGGCCTCCAGGATCTCTTTCCGCAGGGGAGCAAGATGGGGTTTCAGATCGAGAAGAGGTACCTTCATGGTTTCTCCGGCTCAGGACACAGCCTTGGCCGGGCCGACGTGGGGCATGACCTGTTCATTGTCGAAAAAGTCCTGGATGTCAGGCATCTCCTTCTGGAGGAGGGTCTTCAGTTTCTTGAGCAGATTGGCCTCGATCTGCCTGACCCGCTCCCGGGAGATGCCGAACTGATCGGCAATGGTCTGCAGGGTGCGGGGTTCGTCACTGAGCAGCCGGGTGGAGAGGATGACCTTTTCCTTGTCATTGAGCTTGTCCTGGATGGAGGCGAGAATCTCGGCCAACCGTTCACGCATCTCGTGGCTGGCGACGATCTCCTCGATCCCCGGACCGTCCTGGGGCAGGAAACTCTTCTGTTCGTCTTCGGAGTCACTGCGCACCGGCGCTTCCAGGGAGACGTCCCAGTTGTCCATCCGCTGCCCCATCTCGATGATCTCGCTCTCCTTGACATTGAGCCGCTGGGCCAGGAGCTTGACCTCGGGCTTGAACCCCTGGGCTTCCAGCAGCTTTTTTTCCTTGTTGAGGCTGAAGAAGAGTTTCCGCTGGGCCTGAGTGGTGCCGATCTTGACCAGCCGCCAGTTGTCCATGATGAACTTCAGGATATAGGCCCGGATCCAGTAGGCCGCATAGTAGGAGAACTTGACGCCCCGGTAGGGGTCGAACTTCTTGGTGGCCTGCACCAGCCCCACGTTGCCCTCCTGGATCAGATCCATGAAGTTCTGCATCCAGTATTTCTGAAAGTCCATGGCCACCTTGACCACCAGCCGAAGGTTGGAGGAGACGAGCCGGTAGGCGGCCTCCGGGTCCCCGGTCTCCCGGAAGCGGATGGCCAGTTTTTCGGTCTCCTCGCGGCTGAGCAGCTCGTACTGGCTGATCTCCTGAAGATACCGGTGCAGGGCGGGATTGCTGACCGCAGGAAGATGTTCATCCTCCTGCACCAGCATCAGCGGATGCTGCTCCCCGGCCCTGTCCATGTCTGCCCTGTCCGCTTCCATCGGCTGTTTCCGTAGGTGTTCCGGTCCAACTTTATCGTGGAACCGCGAAGATGCTTATAAATCCTATTGATACATATCGATTCAGTTTACCCTATTTGGCGGAAATTTTCACAATATTCTTCACCATCCTGCACCCGCTGTCTGCAGGACAGATCATCTTTATCTGCTGAAACGGTTTTTTTTTCAGCCCGACCATGCTAATATGCAGGTTTACCATTGCCACATTTTCCCCTGGAAACTTGCAGCAGACAGCATGAAGAATATCCGCAACTTCAGCATAATCGCCCATATCGACCATGGTAAGTCCACCCTGGCCGACCGCATGATCCAGCATTGCGGCATGGTCACGGAACGGGAATTCAAGGACCAGCTCCTGGACAACATGGATATCGAGCGGGAACGGGGCATCACCATCAAGAGCCAGACCATCTGCCTGCCATATACGGCAAAGGACGGCCAGACCTATATCCTCAACCTGGTGGACACCCCGGGCCACGTGGACTTCAGCTACGAGGTCTCCAGGGCCCTCTCCTCCTGCGAGGGTGCCCTCCTGCTCATCGATGCGGCCCAGGGCGTCGAGGCCCAGACCCTGGCCAACCTCTACCTGGCCATGGAAAACGATCTGGAGATCATTCCGGTCATCAACAAGATCGACCTGCCCGCTGCCGAGCCGGACAGGGTGGCAGAGCAGATCGAGGAGGATCTCGGCCTGGACGGCGACTCCATCATCCGCTGCTCGGCCAAGACCGGGGAAGGGGTGGACGAGGTCCTGGAGGCCATTGTCCGGCTGCTGCCCCCACCGGAGGGTGACCCCGGGGCGCCCCTGGAGGCCCTGATCTTCGATGCCAACTATGACCCCTACCGGGGGACGGTCATCTCGGTCCGCATCGTCAACGGCCGGATCCGGACCGGCGACCAGATCGTTTTCATGTCCAACGATGCCGAATACCGCGTGGAGGAGGTGGGGCTGTTCCGCCTCAGCAGGGAACCGCTCAAGGAGCTGACCGCCGGCCAGGTCGGGTACGTCATCGCCGGTGTCAAGACCGTCTCCGATACCAGGCCCGGCGACACCATCACCCACAAGGACAACCCCTGCAAGGCCCCCCTGCCCGGTTTCCGGGAGGTGCAGCAGGTGGTCTTCTCGTCCATCTATCCCATCTCCACCGACGATTACGAGGATCTGGCCGCTGCCCTGGAAAAGCTCAAGCTCAACGATGCCGCCCTCACCTTTCAGAAGGACAGTTCCGCTGCCCTGGGATTCGGGTTCCGCTGCGGTTTTCTCGGTCTTCTCCACCTGGAGGTGGTCCAGGAACGGCTGGAACGGGAATTCGGCATCTCACTGATCCTCACCGTACCCTCGGTAAAGTACAACTTCCATCTCCAGGACGGCACACTCCTGGAGGTGGACAATCCAGCCTACTTTCCAGATCCCGGTTCCATCGCCTCCATCGAGGAGCCCTACATCAAGGCCACCATTCATATTCCGGAGCGGTACATGGGCGCGGTCATGTCCCTGTGCATGGAACGCCGGGGCGAGAACACCTCCTACCACTATCCCATGCCGGGCCGGATCGAATTCAGCTGTGAACTGCCCCTGGCCGAGGTGATCTACGACTTTTATGACCGGCTGAAATCCGTCACCCAGGGATACGGCTCCTTTGACTACGAACTGATCGATTACCGGCCCAGCGACCTGGTCAAGCTGGACATCCTGGTCAATGGCGAACAGGTGGACGCCCTCTCCCAGCTCACCCACCGGTCCCGGGCCAGGGAACGCGGGCTGAGCGCCTGCCAGCGCCTCAAGGAGGAGATCCCCCGGCAGATGTTCAAGATTGCCATCCAGGCGGCCATCGGATCCACCATCATCGCCAGGACAAATATCTCGGCCCTGCGCAAGGACGTAACCGCCAAATGTTACGGCGGCGATATCTCGCGAAAGCGGAAGCTGCTGGAAAAACAGAAGGCAGGCAAGAAACGGATGAAGACCGTTGGCAACGTGGAGATCCCGCAGCGGGCCTTCCTGGCGGTTCTCAGGTCCGAACAGTAGCCGGGCGGGAGCGCGAGGGGAGCGGGAAAGAGCCCATCGTTATCGTCCTTTCCGGCGATAACCACATGGACAAGAAAAAATAACAAAAAAAGAAAAAGCCGGGCCACAGGGCCCGGCTTGCTGGAGTCGCCTTCTGCTGCCGCCGCGTTCAGCAGGCATCTTCTCCGGATCTGAACTGGGGACAACGCTGTCCGGTGACGTCGATCCCCTTCTGGCACATGATACTCAGGATCTCTTCCTTGCTGAAAATGGAATTTTTCTGCTTGGTGACATACACCAGGCAGTCCTTGCAGATGTTGAACGAACAGACATCAATTTCCCGCATGACCTCCCAGCACGGCTTGTTTGCATTGTAGGCCGGGCACTTGACAGTGTCTTCCGGTCGACATTTCATGATCTCCCAACACGGCCAATCCGATCGTAGAGACATCAGCTTCTCCTCCTTGGTTAACATTGCCTATATATAAAAAATAATTGTGCAGACACGGGTCGGTCCGGGGCAATTGTTGATCCGGAAAGCAGAGAGTCAGGCGAGACGCGGGCACGGAGCATGCCAGCGGTGAAGTGCGGCAACATACAGTATATTCAGCAAGTTTCATGAACTGGCATCCCGGGTCGGGCATGTTGTATCTCCAGATAAATCCGTAGTTACCGATTCTTGATAGCTTACCAATTCTGAGAATACAATGCAAGCCTCCTTTGCAGCTCCTCGCACCCTGCCCCGGTCCTGGCCGAAACCGCCAGGCTTTCCTCCGGGGCGATCGCCAGGGCCCGGTCCAGCCGGGCCTTGTGGCGAACCAGGATGTTTCTGGATACCTTGTCGGATTTGGTGTACACGGGAAGCACCACCCTGCCCTGCCTGCGGAGCCAGCCGATCATCTTCCGGTCACTCTCCTTGAGTTCATGGCGGATGTCGACGAGCACCACCACGCAGACCAGGTTGCGGCGCTGTTTCAGATACCTCCTGATCAATCCCTGCCAGGAGGCCCGGACCTGCTTGGATACCCTGGCAAAACCGTACCCGGGCAGGTCGACCAGGTAGATCTGTTCATTGGCGAGAAAATAGTTGAGGCTCTGGGTCTTGCCGGGACGGGAACTGGTTTTGACCAGGTTCCTGCGGCCGAGCAACCGGTTCATCAGGCTGGACTTGCCCACATTGGACCGGCCGGCAAAGGCGATCTCCGGCCGGTCAGGCTCGGGGAGCTGCTCCATGCTGAAGGCCGAGAGCAGGAACCTGGCCCGGCTGAACTGACCGCCCATGGAAGCGACCTAGATGATCTTGTTCAGGCTGTACTCGACGATTCCCGTGGCGCCTGCCTTTTTCAGCTTGGGGACCAGGTCGCGCACCTGGTGTTCGGAAATGACGGTCTCCACGGAGAACCAGTCCTGCTTGTACAGCTGGGCCACGGTGGGAGCGGTGACACTGGGCAGCATGTCGATCAGGCTGTCCAGCGAACTGTGGGGAACGTTCATCTTCAGGCCAACGATTCGGTCCGCCCGCAGGGCCCCCTGGAGCAGCATGGCTATGTTGCTGATCTTTTCACGTTTCCAGGGGTCCTGCCATGCCTCCCTGCTGGCGATAAGCTGGGTGTTGGACTGCATCAGCTCGTGGATGATCCGCAATCCATGGGCCCTGATGGTGGATTCGGTCTCGGTCACCTCCACAATGGCGTCCGCCAGCCCGGATACCGCCTTGGCCTCGGTGGCCCCCCAGGAAAAGGAAATCTCCACGTTGATCCGCCGTTCCTCGAAAAACCGGCGGGTCACGTTGACCAGTTCCGTGGCGATCCGTTTGCCCTCCAGGTCCTCCACCCTGGTGATATCCGAATCACCCGGCACGGCGATGACCCAGCGGGTGGGCTTCTTGCTCACCTTGGAGTACACCAGTTCCTCGATGACCTCCACGTCCGAGCCGTTCTCCAGGGTCCAGTCCTTGCCGGTGATCCCGGCATCCAGCATCCCGGACTGGACATACCTGGACATTTCCTGCGGCCGGCAGATGGAGATGTCCAGTTCCTCGTCATCCACCTCGGGAAAGTAATTGCGCGACATCATCTTGATCTGCCATCCGGACTTGGCAAACAGCTCGATGGTGGCCTTTTCCAGGCTGCCCTTGGGAATACCAACTTTCAGTACATTCATGTTCAGTCACCAGGTTCTGTGTAAGGGATTCAGCGCTGACCGCCGTACACCTGTTCTGGATCAAAGACCCGTTCGCCAACCACCTCCAGGGAACCCTCGGCCATCCTGCGGAAGAAGCAGCTCCGGTATCCCTTGTGACAGGCGGCGCCACCAAGCTGCTCGACCAGAAAGACCACCGTGTCCCGGTCGCAGTCCACCAGGATCTCCCGGACCAGTTGCACGTGGCCGGAGGTCTCGCCCTTCAGCCAGAGCGCATTCCTGGACCGGCTCCAGAAGTGGGCCTTGCCGGTCTCCAGGGTCTTCTCCCAGGCAAGCTCGTTGATATAGGCCAGCATGAGGACCTCACGGCTGGCATGATCCTGGACGATGGCCGGCAGCAGGCCGTCGGCCGACTTGGAAAAATCAAGAGTGCTCATCGTCTTTCCGCTCCTCGGCATCCTTTCCTTCCCGGTTGCTCCTGTTCTCCTTTTCCAGAAACTGGATCATGCATGATGATCTGAACTGGCAGTAATCTCCCGGATGCCGGCAGGCAGCCTCTTCCGAGGCCATCTTTTCCTTGTACTTGGTGCATTCCAGTTCCACGGATCCATCCCCTTGCAGCTGCTTTCGATCTTGTTTCCGCGATGCTCCCCGCGTGGTCTGGGCCGGCCGGTGGAAGGGGGGCAGGCCCGGCCCACATCTACTCGGTAAAACCTGCACTTTTATGCTGTCACCCGGGCTTTGTCAAGCCCCAACACCATTTTTCCCCCTGCCCCGGAAGACGAGAGCTGTTGTCATGGGGCCTGTTTTCATTTATAATGGCCGGATTGGATGCGATTGCACCGGGCAGGGCATCAGAACCTGAATTCCGTCCCCTGACGGCAGCCCGCAAGGATGACGGTCCGCGCTGAAGCCGCTGTCCTCTTGCCGGCCGCTGCCAGCGGGCCGACAACCGAACGAGAAGCATGTCACCTGTCGCACTTACCGATACTGTCACCATCACCTACACCGCCACCCTGGATAACGGCGAAGAGATCGACCGCTCGCCCAACAACCAGCCGTTTACCCTGTCCATCGGTCAGGGCAGGCTCTTTCCGGCAGTGGAAGTGGCTCTTCTCGGCATGGAACCGGGCGAGACCAGGACCATCCGGGTTCAGCCCGAGGACGCCTATGGCCCCCATTACAAGGACCTGGTCCATACCCTGTCCCGTTCCTCCTTTGGCGACCGGATCGATCCGAAACCCGGCATGATCCTCTCCCTGAAGGTGGAAAAGGACGGCCAGGAACAGCAGGTTCCGGCAACGGTCCTCTCTGTCTCCGGTGACCAGGTGGTGGTGGACTACAACCATCCCCTGGCCGGCAAGGAGCTGATCTACACGGTGACCCTGGTCGGCATCAACAGGTAGACCGGCAGGACACCGGCCGTCTGCCTGGCCGCTGCCCTGTCCGTTTCCGCGTGGATCAACCAGAGACCATGGCCTCCTGCCCGCCCCTGTCGTCAGAGTATCTCCGTTCGGTAAGCCACGGCCCGGGTGTCTACCAGATGCTGTCCAGGAAGGAGGTCCTGTACGTGGGCAAGGCCAGGGACCTTCGCAGGCGGCTGGCCCAGTACGCCCATTTCTCCGGACCGTCCCACTCCAAGACCGCAGCCATGCTTGCCCGGGTGGAACGCATCGAAACCATTCTCACAGCCACGGAAAAGGATGCCCTGATCCTGGAGGCATCCCTGATCAAGAAACACCGGCCCCGGTACAATGTCATCCTCCGGGATGACAAGAACTATCCGCTCATCAAGGTCACGACGAAGGACCGATGGCCCAGGATGGTGGTGACCCGGAAGAGGCTCCGGGACGGCAGCAGGTATTTCGGTCCCTTTTCCTCGGCCTCTGCCATGCGCAGCACCCTGAAGCTGCTGTACTCGCTTTTTCCGCTTCGCCGCTGCCGGACCGTTCGCAGGCGGGAGCGGCCCTGCCTGAACCACCAGATGGGCCGTTGCCTGGCGCCGTGCACCGGTCGGGTCGACCCGGAAGAGTACCAAAGGATGGTCGGCGAGGTGGTACGGATCCTGGAGGGACGGAAGCAGGAGGTTTTGGACGACCTGCAGAGAAAAATGCGCTCAGCTGCGGAACGGCTGGCCTTTGAAGAAGCCGCCCGGTACCGCGATCAGATACGGGCCCTGGAAAAGACCCTGGAACAGCAGATGATCGTGGCCGAACACCACCAGGACCAGGACGTCTTCGGCCTGGCCAGAAAGGGCGGATCCGTGGCCCTGGCCATCCTCTTCATCCGCAGCGGCATTCTCAGCGGCGCCCAGACCTTTTTCCTGGCTGACCCCTTGGGCGAGGACGACCGCATCCTCAGGGAAACCATGCTGCAGTACTATTCGACCAGCAGGCAGCCGCCGCCGGAACTGCTTCTCCCCCTGCTGCCTGCTGACCGGGACCTGCTGCAGGGACACCTGGCCGACCTGCGCGGTGGGCCGGTGAAACTTTCCCGTGTCCAGCGGGGCAGGCGCCGCCGCCTGGTCGCCATGGCAACGTCCAATGCCGAGCAGGTCTTTTCCCAGCGGGCCAGGAAGGAGAAATCCTGGCAGACCCTGGCCGCCGGCCTGCAGCAGGCCCTGCGTTTGGACCGGTCTCCGGAGCTCATCGAATGTCTGGATATCTCCAACCTGGGCGGTGAATCCGCCATCGGCTCCCTGGTCTGCTTCCGGCAGGGAGAAAAGGAAAAAAAGCGGTTCCGCCACTACCGCATCCGCCAGAAAACCACTCCGGACGACTACGCCATGATGCGGGAGGTCCTGAGCAGGCGGATGGAACGGATGGTGGAAAAAAACGATCACCCAGACATGCTGCTCGTGGATGGCGGCAAGGGGCAGCTCAACGTGGCCCTGGCCGTCTGCCGGGAGTTTTCCCTGGAAGACCGGATCGATCTCGTGGCCATTGCAAAGGAAAAACAGGGAGAAGGGGAAAAACTCTTCCGGCCGGGCCGCAAGAATCCGGTCCTCCTGCCGCCTCATTCCCCGGTCCTGCTCTACCTGATGCGCATCCGGGACGAGGCCCATCGGTTCGGTATCACCTGCCACCGCCGGTTGCGACGGAAATCGACACTCCAGTCGCCCCTGGATGGTATCCAGGGTATCGGAAAGAAGAGAAAACAGCTCCTCCTCCGTCACCTGGGCAGCTTCAGGCGTGTCCTTGCGGCCAGCCCCGAGGAGCTGGCCTCGGTGCCCACCATCGGCCCTCTCCTGGCACGATCCATTCACAGCCAGCTGCACGACAGCGGATCCACCAGGCCAGGGAACCGGGCCGGCGGGAGCGCAACAGATCATTCCAGGTCCTCCACGCCGCAGATACCGTGAACCTGCCCAGGCTCGACATCCTTCTCTACAGCCACGACGGCCGGGGACTCGGCCATGTCAGCCGCACCATAGCCATCGGCATGGCCCTCCGCCGCCTCTATCCACACCTGCGGATCCTCCTGGCGAGCGGTGCCGAATGTTGCCGGGAACTGATCGTCCCGGCCAGGCTGGACTGGCTGAAACTGCCCTCCTACCGGACCAGGATCATGGACCGGCGTTCCCGCGGCATCGACGGCTGGAGCAACTACACGGACCAGGAACTGGGTGTCCTGCGGGCTGAGCTCCTCAAGCAGCACGTCCTGGCCCTCCGGCCGCGCCTGGTCCTCTGTGATCATGCTCCCCAGGGAAAACACCGGGAACTGCTGCCGGCCATCGAGGCCGGTCGACCGTTGCAGACCCGATGGGTCCTGGGCATCCGCGGGATCGTCGGCTCGGTCCCCCAGGTGCAGTCCACCCTGGCCAGGGACCTGATCAGGGACGCCTTCAGCGGGATTCTCTGGTACGGCGACAGCGCCGTTCTGGGCAGCCATCACCTCGACACCCTGGAGCGGCAGCTGGGGATGCGACCGCTTGAATGCGGCTATGTATCGAGACTTCTGGAAGTTCTTGCCTGGCGGCAGGAGAGATCCCCCGAGCGGCCAAAACCGGGGACGATCGGTTGCACCATCTCCCTGCCCTGGCTCTCGCCGGGCAGCGACAGGCTCCTGGCGAGCCTGCTCACCGTGGCCCGGCAGATGGCCTCCAGGCAGGGACCGTTCCATGTCTATATCCCCCTGCCGCCCGCGGACGCTGACTGCAACGACCTGGTGCACCGCCTCCGGACCGTAGACCATGTGCAGGTCCTTCCGGTCGGTCCGGCCTACACGGACAGCCTGTTGGCCAGCAGGAGCGCTGTGATCTATGGCGGCTACAACAGCCTGACCGACACCCTGGCCACGGCAATCCCGGCGGTGGTTCTCCTGCGGTCCCTCCGGGACAGGGAACAGGAGGACCATCTTGCCCAACTCTGCCAGGCCCTTCCCGGCCGGTTCGCGGTCCTGCCGGAAGCGGAGGCCGAACCGGAACGACTGCGCCGCTGCCTGGCGCAGTGCCTGGACAACCGGGAACTCCGGCCGGGTCGGGTCAACCTGGACGGCGCCGAACAGGCGGCCGGTTGCCTGGCTGCCATGCTCGCCTGACCCTGCCTGGAATGTAAAAAAAAGTATCCTGGAAAATCTGGTTGCTTGCCCCGGTCACGACATGTCAACCATGGCTGGACCGCAGCGGAACATGGAACCCTGGAAAGACAGGGTGCTGGGCAGGTGGGGATTGGGAGGCTGCAAAGTACAGGTTGCCCATGAAACGAAAACAGGGATGCGGTGAGATCCAGCCGCATCCCTGTAGTCAACACTGGTCGGAACGAGAGGATTTGAACCTCCGACCCCCTGAACCCCATTCAGGTGCGCTACCAGACTGCGCCACGTTCCGTTGGTGTGCACTATGTAGCATCCACAGGGGGATGCTGTCAACCGCTACTTTTGCCGCTCCTCAGCCTGTGCAGGATCTGCTCCAGCTCATGGCGGATTTCACGAACAAACCCCGCTGCCCCCCCTGCAGGGCTGATAGCGGCACCCTGTCCTGGCCGGTCGGCAGTTCCGCGTCCCTGGCGCAGGGCCTTTCTGGCCCCGGCGATGGTATAGCCCTCGTCGTGGAGCAGCCGCTTGATCCGGAGCAGGTTCTCCACATCCTTGCGCCGGTAGAGCCGGTGGTTGGACCGGGCCCGGGTAGGCCTGATGATATGAAACTCGGACTCCCAGAAACGCAGCACATGCGGGTCAACCCCAACCAGACTGCTGACCTCGCCTATCCGAAAGTAGACCTTGTCGGGTATTTCTGCCGCCTCTCCGGTCCGTCGTTTCACATCTACTTGTTCAACCGTTCCCGCAACCTCTTGCTCGGTCGGAAGGAAACCATCTTCCTCTTGGTAATGGTCATGGCTTCGCCGGTCCGGGGATTGCGGCCGCGGCGGGGAGCCTTGTCACGTACCATCAAGGTTCCGAACTGCACCAGCTTGATGGACTCGCCCCTGACCAGAGTCCGCTTCATGGTGGCAAAAACCGTGTCCACGATCTCTGCGGCATTGCGCTGCGATACTCCCAGCCGCTCGTTCACGACCAGGGCCAGTTCCTTGCGGGTAACATTTTTCTTTTTCATCTACTGGTTTCCTTCCCGATATCGCCCGCCGAAACGGGACATCAGTGAGCTTACAATCTTATCATGAACAGTGTCAACCGTTTCATCGTCCAGCGTCTGCTCGGCTGAACGATATGTAACCGTCAGGGCGACACTTTTCATCCCACGTTCTATGGGCTTGCCACGGTACACATCGAAAATGTCGGCATATTCGACAAGTTCGTTCTTCTCCTCGCGGATGGCAGCCAGCAGATCACCGGCGGCAACGCCATCCGGTACAACCAGGGCGATATCCCTCTTGACCGAAGGATACCTTGGCAGCGGCGTGAACTGCCCGGACTTCCGTTCCATCCGGACCAGAAGCTCCAGGTCCAGCTCCAGGTAGTAGACATCCTGGCGGATGGAAAAACCGGACAGAACCTTGCCGGCCACCTTGCCCAGCCGGCCGATCTCCCGCTCTCCGGCCATGATCACCATGGCGTGATCCGGATCGCAGTAAGGCTGTTGTTTCTGGCCGCCGGCCAGAAACCGTATTGCCTTGCCCTCTTCTATTCCCAGCCTGCGGAAGAGAAGCTGGGCTGCGCCCTTGATATCGAAGAAATCGGCCTGTTCCGAGCCGAAATAGATCGGTGCGGCCCCGGGATAGCGACCGCCGCTCAACACGGCGCACAGCTGGAACCGCTCCTCCGGCAGGGCAGAGCCGGCAACAGGAAAAAAGATCTTGCCGATCTCAAAAAGGCGCAGATCGGTCTGCTGGTAGTTGATATTGCGGCGGATATTTTCCAGAAGACCGGGCAGGAGCATGGTCCGCATGACCGCCTGTTCCTCGGTGAGCGGATTGAGCAGCTCCACGGTCTGCCGCCGGTTGTCCTCCCTGTCGAGCCCCAGCAGGTCATGATGCCTGCGGCTGACAAAGGAATAGTTGATGGCCTCGCAGAATCCACCTGCCGTCAGGGTGGCGGCCACCTCCTGCCTGAGCAGCCGGAGGGGATCCCGGGCCGGATAGTCCATGGTGATGACCGGCATGGTGGTCGGGATGTCGTTGTATCCAACCAGCCGGGCGATCTCTTCCACCAGGTCCACTTCCCGCTCGATATCGACCCGGAAACTGGGTACGGTCACCTCGAACAGGTCCGGCCCCCCATCGACCGTGAAGCCGATGGAGCGGAGGTACTCGGCGACCTGGGAGCTGCCGAGATCCATGCCCAGCAGGTCACAGACCCTGTCCACCCGCAGCGGGATGACCAGAGGATCCCTTCTGCCGGGATACTCGTCGATGCCGCCAAGCGGGGTAGCGTCGGCCAGCTCCACCATCAGGTCAACGGCCCGGCGCATGGCCCGGACCGCGCCGCCGGGATCCACCCCACGCTCGAAGCGGTAGGAGGCCTCGGAGGGAAGGTTGAGTTTCCTGGCGGTCCTGCGGATGGAGACCGGATCAAAACAGGCCGACTCGAGGAGCACTTCCGTGGTATCCGAGGTCACCTCGGAATCCAGGCCGCCCATGATTCCGGCCACGGCAACCACCTGCTCCTGGTCGCAGATCATGAGCATGTCAGGATCCAGGGTCCGTTCAACACCGTCCAGGGTGGTGAAGGTGGTTTCCCCGTCCCGGGGACGGCGGACCACGATTCCCCTGCCGGCCAGCCTGGTGAAATCAAAGGCGTGCAGCGGCTGGCCAGTCTCCAGCATCACATAGTTGGTGATATCGACGATGTTGTTGATCGGCCGCATGCCCACGGCAAGCAGCCGCTTCTGCAGCCACCAGGGCGAGGGCTCAATCCGTACCCCGCTCAACCGATACGCCGCATAGCGCGGGCAGAGCGCAACATCCTCGATGACCACGGAGAAATCCGGTTCTTCTCCTGGAAAGGCGGCGTGGAGAGCAGGCATTCGCAACGTTCTGCCGGTGACCGCGGCCACCTCGCGGCCTATCCCGATGACACTGGCGCAGTCGGGCCTGTTGGGAGTCAGATCGATCTCGATCAGGGTATCGTCCAGTTCCAGGGCCTCGGTGAGCGGCAGGCCGGAGCCGATCCCGCCGTCCAGCTCGATGATGCCGGTGTGGTCGTCGGAGATGCCGAGTTCCCGGGCGGAACAGAGCATGCCCAGGGAGGTGACGCCCCGCACCTTGGCCTTGCGGATTCTGGTTCCATCCGGCATGGTGACCCCGGGCCGGGCTATGGCTGTCACCATGCCCTGCCGGACATTTGGCGCTCCACAGACCACGTCAACGGTCTCTTGGCCGACCTCAACGGTACAGACGGTCAGTCGGTCAGCGTCGGGATGATCGTTCACGGCCACGATCCTGGCCGTGAGAACCTGGTCCAGGCCCTGGTAGAGCCGCTGCACATCTTCGACCTCCAGGCCGAGCATGGTCAGCCGCTCGGCCAGCTCCTCGGCCGTGATCCCTTCCAGGGAGACAAATTCACTGAGCCAACTGAGGGTAAATTTCATCGTCTGTCACACAAAATAAATTACCGCCTCCGTGGTGGAACCGGAAGCGGCGAAAGTAAACCTTAAAACTGGCGTAAAAACCGGAGATCGTTCTCGTAGTAGAGCCGGATATCGTCGATGCCGTACTTGAGCATGGCGATCCGCTCGACCCCGAGACCAAAGGCGAACCCCGAGTACTGGTCAGGATCGTAACCGACCATCTTCAGGACCTCCGGATCGATGAGCCCGGCCCCGAGGATCTCGATCCAGCCGGTCCGTTTGCAGACCCGGCAGCCTGAGCCGCCGCAGATGACGCAGGCGATATCCACCTCGGCCGACGGCTCGGTAAAGGGAAAAAAACTGGGCCGGAACCGGAGGGCCAGGTCATCCTTGAACATCCTGTGGGTAAAGCTGGTCAGGACTCCCTTGAGATCGGCAAAGGAGACCTTCCTGTCCACCAGGAAGCCCTCCACCTGGTGAAACATCGGCGTATGCGTTATGTCGGAATCGCAACGATACACCTTGCCCGGGGCGATATACCGCAGGGGCGGCTCCTCCTGCTCCATGATCCGGGCCTGCATGGGCGAGGTGTGAGTCCGGAGGAGCACCGAGTCGGAAACGTAGAAGGTATCGTGCATGTCCCGGGCAGGATGATGCTGCGGAATATTGAGGGCCTCAAAGTTGTAATGGTCTGTTTCCACGTCCGGCCCTTCGGCCACGGCAAAGCCCATGCCCTCGAAGATACCGCAGATCTCCTCCATGACCTGGGTGACCGGATGCAGGCTGCCGAACGGCAGGTACCGGCCAGGCAGGGAGAGGTCGATCCCGACGGGACGGCCAGGTTCGACCGTGGAACCGAGTTCCTTTTTCTTCTCCTCGAACCGGCGCGCGATCTCTTTCTTGATCGTGTTGGCGAGCTGCCCCAGCCTGGGCCGTTCCTCCTTGGGAACACTGCCCAGTTGCCGCATGACCGTGGTCAGGCTGCCCTTGCGGCCCAGGAACCTGACCCGGAACGGTTCCAGGTCGGCGACCTGACGCAGCTCCTCCAGGGCCTGGAGGGCCTCAGCCTGCAGTTTCAGCAGCTGTTCTTCCATCTGCCCGGCTCAACCGTTGGCCGCCTTGACGACTTCCGCAAAGGCCGCCGGATCGACTATGGCCAGGTTGGACAGCACCTTGCGGTCCAGCTCGATGCCGGCCTTGCGCAGCCCGCTCATCAGCCGGCTGTAGTTGGTCCCGTTCATCCTGGCGGCCGCACTGATCCGGGTGATCCATAATCTCCGGAAATTCCGCTTCCTGGTGCGGCGATCCCGGTAGGCGTAACAGAGGGCCCGGTCAACGGCCTCGGTGGCGGTCCTGAAGAGCCGATGGCGGCCGCCCCGGTATCCTTTTGCCATTTTCAGCACTTTGTTTCTCCTGCGGCGTGCCTTGAAACCGCGGGTCACTCGTGACATTGCACTACTCCTCCTGGCTTGTCTGCGTCAGCTTCCGGACATCCGGCCGCCAGCCCTACATGTAGGGCAGCATCCTCTTGACCGCCCGCCTGTCGGCCTCGGCGATCAACCCGGACTTGCGCAGGTTGCGTTTTCTCTTGCTCGATTTCTTGGTCAGAATGTGGGAGCTGTAGGCCTTGTTTCTCCGGATCTTTCCGGAGCCGGTGGCATTGAACCGCTTTGCAGCTCCCCTGTTGGTCTTCATCTTGGGCATACTTTTCTCCTTGAGTAGCCGGGAGGGGTCACTCCCGCACGTTTACTGTACACAATCCAGGGTTCGGCAGGTCAGTTCTTCGGCCCGACAAACATGACCAGCTGCCTCCCCTCCATCTTGGGCTCCTGCAGGATCACGCAGTCTTCACGCAGGGCATCGGCAATCCTGTTGATGGCATCCAGGCCGACCGACTGCGCATAGATGATCTCCCGGCCCCGAAACCGCATGGTCACCTTGACCTTGTTCTTCGCATTCAGAAATTTTTTAATTTTTTTGATCTTGAAGTTGAGATCGTGCTCCTCGGTCTTGGGCCGGAACTTGATCTCCTTGGTCTCGACGACGGTCTGTTTCTTCTTGGCTTCCTGACGCTTCTTTTTCAGTTCGTAGCGGTACTTGTCGTAATTCATGATCCGGCAGACCGGCGGGTCGGCCTTCCCCGACACCTCCACCAGGTCAAGATCTCTGTCATAGGCGATCCGCAGCGCCTCCTGTGTGGGAACGATGCCCACCTGCCGCCCATCCGCGTCAACAAGCCGAACTTCCGGATATTCTATATTTTCGTTTACTTTAACCTTTATTTCCCGCTGCTCGGGGAGTTTCCTGCCTCGTCGTTTGATGTTCCGTTCCTCCAGTTACTGTCTCATACCACCGGCCCGTTTCAGGCCATTGCCTCTTCACACTCCCTACGCACCAGTTCTGCAAACTCTTCCGGCCGCATGGGATCAAGATTCTTACCGTTCCGCAACCGGACGGTGACTGTTCCTTCGGACTTTTCCCGGTCCCCGACGATCAGCATATAGGGGATCTTCATCACCTGCGCTTCCCGGATCTTGTAGTTCAGTTTCTCGTTGCGCAGATCCTTTTCCACCCGCACCCCGGCCTTGCGCAACCGGTTGAACAGCTCGTCGCAGTATGCGGCCTGATCGTCGGTTATATTCATGATTCTCGCCTGCTCGGGCGCCATCCAGACGGGAAAGGCGCCGCCGTAATGCTCGATCAGCACCCCGATGAAACGTTCCAGCGATCCCATGAGGGCGCGGTGGATCATGATGGGCTGCCGCTCGCTGCCGTCCGAGGCGGTATAGGTCATCCCGAACCGCTCCGGCAGGTTGAAATCGACCTGGATGGTGGAACACTGCCAGGACCGGTTGAGCTGATCCTTGATCTTGATATCGATCTTGGGACCATAGAAAACGCCCTCGCCAGGGTCGATCTCGTATTCCAGCCCTTTCTTTTCCATGGCCTGCTTCAGGGCCTGGGTGGAGAGGTCCCAGTGTTCATCGGTACCCACGTACTTGTCAGGCCTGGTGGAGAGGTAGACATCGTACTGATCAAAACCAAAGGTCTTGAGGATGTGCAGGTTCAGATCGATGATATTGAAAATCTCCTCTTCGAGCTGGTCCGGCCGGCAGAAGATGTGGGCGTCATCCTGGGTGAATCCCCGCACCCGCATCAGGCCGTGCAGGGCCCCGGTCCGTTCGTAGCGGTAGACGGTGCCCAGCTCGCACCAGCGAATGGGAAACTCGCGATAGCTGTGCTTGTGGCTGGCGTATACCCCGATATGGAAGGGGCAGTTCATGGGCTTGAGCTGGTACTTGACATCGTCGATCTCCATGGGCGAATACATGTTTTCGCTGTAGAAATCGAGATGTCCGGAGGTCTTCCACAGGTCCTGGCGGGCGATATGGGGTGTGTAGAGAAGCTGATAGCCGTGCCGGTAGTGCTCGTCTTTCCAGTAATCCTCGATGAGCTTGCGCAGCAGGGCGCCCCGCGGCTGCCAGAGGATCAGTCCCGGGCCGACCTGGTCCTGGATGGTGAAGAGCGAGAGCTCCCGGCCCAGGCGACGGTGGTCGCGTTTCTTGGCCTCTTCCAGAAAGTCGAGATATTTCTTCAGCTCCTTGCGGTCATGGAATGCAGTCCCGTACAGGCGGGTGAGCATCTGCCTGGTCTCGTCGCCGCGCCAGTATGATCCGGCCACCCGCAGCAGCTTGAAACTCTTCAGCCAGGACGTATCCGGCAGGTGCGGTCCCCGACAGAGATCGATGAAATCGCCCTGCTGGTAGAGACTGACCTGCCCGCTGTCCATCTCCTCCAAAAGCTCGACCTTGTACGGCTCGTCCTGTTGGCGGAAAAAATCGATGGCCTCTTCCCTGGACATTTCCCGGCGGGTGAAGGGCAGGCGGCGGGAAACGATCTCGGCCATTTTCTTTTCTATGGCCTCGAAGTCGTCCGGGGTGAATGGAACCTCACGGTCGAAGTCATAGTAATAGCCATCCTCGATGGCCGGCCCGATGGCTACCCGCACCGAATCGCCATACAGCTCTTTCACGGCCTGGGCCATGATGTGGGCGGCAGAATGGCGCAGGATCTCCAGGCCGAGATCGGAACGGATCAGGACAGGAGCGAGGGTCGTATCGGCCTCCAGCACAGTGGAAAGGTCGCGGGGCTCTCCGTTTATCAATACAGCAACTATCTGTTTCCGCTGCTTATTGGAGACAAGCCCCTTCAGGGCTTCAGCCACGCTGGTCCCTGCGGGAAAACTGGAGCTTTCCCCTCCCTCGATGCTGACCGTGATATCTGCCATCGTGCCTGCTAAAAAGGAAAGGCTAACGAGTGGCCGACACCTTGCGGCTGTCGGACTCTTAGCCTTTTGCATATTGTGGTAGGCGCGGACGGTATCGAACCGTCGACCTCTACCGCGTCAAGGTAGCGCTCTCCCACTGAGCTACGCGCCTGAACCGTCTCCTGATTTCTCTAAATTCTCTAAACAGAGAATACTATATCGTCTCGATGGAAAACGCAAGTCAATTACCAGTAAACACGCCCTCTGTCAAGAGAAATCACCGCTATTTCCAGCCTGCCCGGGCCTGCTCCCCGGCAGCGCCGACATGCTGCCTGGTCTCGATGGCCCTGGCAAGGGTATGCTCGTCGGCATACTTGATATCCATGCCCATGGGGATGCCGCAGGCCAGCCTGGTCACCCTGACCCCCTCTTTCTTCAGCTCCTCGATGAGCAGCGAGGCCGTGGCCTCGCCGGGAACCGTGGACGAGGTGGCCACCAGGACCTCCCTGATCTCCTGTTCCCGAACCCTGTCCAGGAGTTCCCGCACCTTGAGTTCATCCGGGCCGATGCCGTCCATGGGCGAGAGCACGCCGTGCAGGATGTGGTAGACGCCGTGGTAGGCACCGGTCTTCTCGATGGCCAGCAGGTCGCCGGGCCCCTCCACGACGCAGACCTGGTGGCCGTCCCGCCGGGCATCGCCGCAGATGGTGCAGGGATCGGTTTCCGAAAAGGCGTAACACCTGGAACACAACCGGATGGAAGCGTGCAGGTTGGCCAGGTCCTCGGCCAGGGTACGTGCCTCGGCAGGAGGCCGGCGCAGCAGGTACAGGGCCAGCCTGGTGGCGGTTTTCCTGCCTATGCCGGGCAGCCGCATCAGGTCCTCGATCAGCCGTTCCAGGGGCGGCGGAATCACCTGCATGGTCAGATCATCCCCGGAATGTTGATGCCGCCGGTCAGTCCGGCCATCTCCGACCTGGCCAGTTCCTTGGCCTTGCGGATGCCGTCGTTGACAGCCGCCAGGACGAGATCCTGCAGCATGGCCACATCGGCGCTGGAGACGATCTCCGGTTCGATGGCTATGCCGACCAGTTCGCCGTTGCCGTTCACCGTCACCCGAACCATGCCGCCCCCGGCGGTCCCGGTGACCGTCCTGGAGGCAAGTTCCTCCTGCAGGCTGCCCAGCCGTTCCTGAAACTGGCGCGCCTGCTTGAGGATATCATTGATGTTCATGCTCGTTTCCTGTTTTTCCTGGTTGTTCTGCAAGGGGCTGCCTGAACCTGGGGCCGACCCGGATGTCCCCCACCTGTCCGTTGAAGATCTCCAGGGCGGTCAGCACCAGGGGATCGCGGGCCAGGGCCTGCCGTTCCTGCTGCGGACTGACCCCGTTGTCACCTTCAGACGCGCATCCGTCCACATCCGGTGCCTGGAAAACGACCTCGAAATCGCCCTGGAAGAAATCGAGCGCAAATTCCGTCAACTGCCTGCTGTTTTCCCGGCTGGTGAGCAGCCTGCAGTCCGTGGAATCGGCAAACCGGATCACCAGCTTGCCGTCCTCCATTTCCGCCGAGGCGGCCAGCTGCAGGGTCTGGGCCATCCACACCTTGCGGTCCCGAACATAGGCGATGAATTCATTCCAGTGTTTCCGCACCTCCCGGCCCGGCCGGACCGCACCGGCCACGACCGGCTCTGTGTCCGCCCCTCTTTCCTCTTCCGCGGCGCGGGCCGGTCCCGTGTCATCCGTGCCTTGCCTCTCCGGCTTCTCTTCTGCCGCCTCCTCCCCGGCATCCTCATCGCCCGTACCAGGAGGCGGCACCGGGGATGGTCCCCCTGCCTCCGTGGTAGGCGGGGAGGAACGGACAGGCGGCGGCCCGGCAGGAACCGGCTGCAGCCTGGCCCCACTATCCTCCTCAATGGGCAACCCGGCCAGGACCTGGTCGAACCGGACCAGCAGATCGGCCACAGGCACCACGCTGTTTACCTGCACTGCCTGGATGAAGGCCATCTCCACCGCAAAACGGGGCCGGGAGGAAAAGGCTGCCGACTCGAGGCCGGTCAGCAGCTGCCTGAGCATGAAGGCCAGGGTTTCCACGGAACGGGAAGCAGCCTTTTCACGGAGTGTTTCCAGTTCTTCGGCCGGCAGATCGAGGATCTGTTCCGGATTGCGGCAGGCGCGGCAAATCAGCATGGACCGGAAGCAGTCGAGCAGTTCGTTGGCAAACCGCTTCAGATCCATTCCATACTCGTAGGTCCGGTCAAAGCAGGCCAGCGCCCTTGCCAGGTCACCCTCGAGCAGGGCATCGGCCACCTCCAGGATGACCTCCTGGCTGACCAGGCCCAGGACATCGGTCACGTCCTGGCTTGTCACCCGTTCTCCACCGTAGGAAAAGACCTGGTCGAGCAGGCTCAGGCCATCCCGGACACTGCCGCCCGCCTCCCTGGCGATGATCCGCAGAGCGCCTGGCTCGACCTCCACCCCCTCCTGCCGGGCCAGGTTGGCGAAGTGGTCCACCAGCAGGGGCAGGGGAATCCGTTTCAGCTCGTGACGCTGACAGCGCGACAGGATGGTGACAGGCACCTTGTGCAGCTCGGTGGTGGCGAACATGAAATAGACATGATCCGGCGGCTCCTCCAGGGTCTTGAGGAGGGCGTTGAAGGCCTCGGTGGTCAGCATGTGGACTTCATCGATGATGATGATCTTGTACCGGGCCGCGGTGGGCATGAAGCGGATATTGTCCTTCAGCTCCCGGATCTCCTGGATGCCCCGGTTTGAGGCACCGTCCACCTCGTGCAGGTCCACGCTGCTGCCGGCCATGATCTCCCGGCAGGAACGGCATTGGTTGCAGGGAGTTGGAGTCGGCCCCTGTTCGCAGTTCAGGGCCTTGGCCATGATCCTGGCCAGGGTGGTCTTGCCCGTGCCCCGGACACCGCTGAAGACGAGGGCATGGGCCACCCTGCCCTGCCTGAGTGCATTCTGCAGGGTACGGACCACCGGGTTCTGACCCACCACCTCGTCAAAGGTCTGGGGACGCGATTTTCTGGCAAGAACGAGATAGGACAACGATATTCCCTGGGAACCGGTTTTCGCAACAGACCGTCTGCAGAGGATCGCCTCCGGCAGACACGCACCGGAAACGAGTATACAGAATTATAGAGAAACACGAAAGACGAAAAAAGGATAGCCGGGCACCCCTGCAACACACAAAGAGGTTCACTACCGCTGCTTCCTCCCGGACCTGACGGGGTTCGTGATTCTTTGTTGCGCAGGACCCGGCTATCACACCATAGGTCACTGTTTGCTGTACCGGGAAGTTGCCTCTTCCGGCGGGTCAGCTTCCCGATCCAGGAGACGATTTATACTCCAAAGGACTGCGGCCGTCAACAGTTATCGGTCCGTGGAGCGACAGGCGCCCTCCTGGCCCGTCTGGCCGGCGAAAAGAGCCTGGATGCGGCGCTGCACATCCTCGGCAGCCAGGCGGGGAGAACCAAAGTTCTCCGGTTCCCGGATGGGCCGGCCGATGACGATGTAGTCGGCTCCGTTGCGGAAGGCCTCTTCCACATCCACGGTCCGTTTCTGATCATCGACATTCTTCACCGGCCTGATCCCCGGGGTGATCACGAGCAGCCTGTCTCCCAGCTCGGCCCGGATATCCGGGGCCTCGAGCCCCGAGGAGATCACTCCGTCGCAGCCGATCTCCAGGGCACGCCTGGCCCGGGAGAGGACGATCCGCCGAACGTCTACCCTGAACCCCAAATCCTCGACATCGCCCTGGTCCAGGCTGGTGAGCATGGTGACGGCCAGGATGCCGACATCGCCCTTTGCCTCCACCGCGGCCCGGAGCATGGCGTCATTGCCGTGCACCGTGGCAAAGGTGGCCCCGTACCGCTGCAACTGCGCCACGGCCGAGCCAACGGTCTGCGGCACGTCGAAGAATTTCAGATCCACGAAGACCTTCTTGCCCTGGTCCACCAGCCAGCCAAGGAGATCGAAATACCCGCCAGCCATGAAAAGCTGCAGGCCGATCTTGTAGAAGGTCACCGCGTCCCCGAGATGGCGGACAAGTTCCCGCGCCGTGGAGGCATCCGGTACGTCCAGGGCAAAGATGAGCCGTTCGCCGGGAGGTATGTCCTTGGTGGAAAGAAAGTCGCTGTTTTTCTGCATGCTGTTCCGTTCCTGCGGGAGGTCATCCGGGCCGGCAGCGGTGCCTTCCGCACCCGGGGGCTACAAGGATGCCCTGCAAAAAAAAACCTGCAATATCCGGGAACGGTCTATTGCAGGTTGGACGATACTGGCGGAGAGGGTGAGATTCGAACTCACGGTACTCTCGTACACACGCGTTCCAGGCGTGCACCTTAAGCCACTCGGTCACCTCTCCGTTCCTGTTTTATTTTTCGGCCTTCTTTCTAAACGGTGTTATTTTTTTTGACAACAGAAAAATGATGCCCGCCGCCCTCAACGCCGTTTTTGGAAAAAATTCCTGAGCAGGGCTGCCGCCTCCCCGGCCAGGACACCGCCCCGGACCTGAAAGCGGTGGTTGAGCAACCCGTCTCTGCCTATCCGGTACACCGACACCAGGGCCCCGCTCTTGGGATCCTCGGCCCCGAAGACCACCCGCTCCACCCTGGCCTGGATCATGGCTGCCGCGCACATGGGGCACGGCTCCAGGGTCACGTAGAGGGTGGTGCCGGGAAGACGGTAGTTCCCCGCCTGTCGACAGGCACGACGCAGAACCCGCATCTCGGCATGGCCGGCAGGGTCAGAGGCTCCAACACAGTTATTTCCAGCCCTAGCGAGGATGGTTCCTTCCCGGTCGACGAGAACGGCACCCACCGGCACTTCGCCCACCTCCCCGGCCGTCCTGGCCTCTGCAAGGGCCATCCGCATCATCTCCTGGTCCAGGCCAGAATTTTTTCCTTCAATACCGGCTGGATCCATCCGACATAATTCCGCAAATCCGGAGCTGGATAAAAATCATTCTCACCTTTACTTTTCTCCAGCAAACCACATATAATTACAAAAAAGGCATCATGGTAACAATATCGAAACTGAGCAAGACAGCCCATGAAAACTGCAAAATACTCTGTTCTGGCCTATGAATCACTGCCCGACAGCCGGCAGAATATCGTCGAGGCCCTTTCCCATACATCGGAAATCACGTTTCATTCTGATCCAAAATCCTTTCAGAAGGAAATGAACAAGAAGCAGTATGATGTGATTTTCATGAATGTCAAGCCCAACAACTCCTCCACCTTCAAGCTGCTCAAGCAGACCCACGACCAGACCCCCTACACCCCGATCATCATCACCAGCAAGGCGGAAAAGGCCGAGCTGATCGTGGAGGCCATCAAGCTCGGCGCCTATGATTTCATCGCCAAGCCCTTCTCTCCGACCCGGATCCAGCTCGTGGTGCAACGGGCCATCCAGCAGCGGGAACTGCAGAACGAGATCGACTACCTGCGCCGCAAACAGGACATCGTCTACGATTTCAGCGGCATCGTCGCCGAGAGCCCCTCGTTCAAAAAGGTCATCAACAGCCTGAAAAAATTCGCCTACACCGATTCCACCATCCTGATCACCGGCAAGACCGGTACAGGCAAGAGCTTTCTCTCCGGCTCCATCCACTACAACAGCCCGAGGCGGCACAAGCCCTTCATCAAGATAAACTGCGCCAACATCCCGGAATCCCTTTTGGAAAGCGAACTGTTCGGCCACGAGAAAGGGGCCTTCACCGGGGCGGAGAAACAGCGGATCGGCCGCTTCGAGCAGGCCAACGGCGGCACCATCTTCCTGGACGAGATCGGCGAGATCTCCCTGGAGATCCAGACCAAGCTGCTGCGGGTCCTGGAAGAGAAATCATTCGAACGGGTGGGTGGCAACAAGACCATCAACGTGGATGTGCGGGTCATTGCAGCCACCAACAAGGACCTGGTCAAACTGATCGAGGAAGGCCGCTTCAGGGAAGATCTTTACTACCGGATCAATGTCCTGCCGGTCAAGCTGCCCTCCCTCAAGGACCGGCCCCTGTGCATCGAGCCCCTGGCAGAGAAACTGCTCAAGAAGGCCTCGGTATCCCTTAAAAAACGGGTCAACGGGTTCACCGACCAGGCCATGGCGATCATCAAGAGTTACCACTGGCCCGGTAACATCCGCCAGCTTGCCAACACCATCGAACGGGCGGTCATCCTGGAAGATACGGAGACCATCCATCCGGAATCCATCCAGATCCCGGACCTGGCCGTTTCCGAACCAGGCCACCGCCGGCCAACAACCAATGTCTGCGAACCGCTCGAGAGCCATGAAAAGGAACTGATCCTCCAGGCCCTGGAAGAAAATCTCTGGGTACAAAAGAACGCAGCCAAACGACTGGGTATCAGCCCCCGCGCCCTGAACTACAAGATCAACAAGTTCGGAATCACCCACCCCAACTGGCGGAAAAACAAATAGCAGCCCCGGCATTACCTCCAGTTTAGGACCACGGGTGTCTCATTTTCATTGACACTGAGGGGACCTCGCTACCCGTCCCAAAGGCGTCAGATAAATACGCTCATATTTCAGAGAACGCCAGAGCCATTCGACCATGATGTCCATCCAGTGTCCCTTGTCATCCATGGAGATGTGACGGAAAAGAGTTCCGCCATGTTGGCGATGCCCTGCCGCTTCCAGTTGGCAATCATGTTGGGATGAAGCCCTCACCGGCTGCCAAGCCCAGCCAGGGTCTGCTCCCCTTTGATTGCTTCCAGGGCAACCTTGGCTTTGAATTCGGCTGAATACCGTTTGCGTTTTGTCTTACTCATAGGGTGATCCTCCTTCAGACAGAATGGTTGGGTCCACCTTAACACCCTGACCGAATTTTGGGGACCACCTCTCCTAAAAATCTCCTGTTTCCGAGTTGTTCGAGGAGTTCACAATCATTACCGGTATAGAGAGCAGAAGCGGAGTTTGTCCGCCGCCAGCAGGCCTTGCCTGCAACGAAAAAGATGTAGATCCGGCAGCGTAACCGCGAACTCTGACATAATAGATCTTGCCAGCTGACAAGATACAAGCTTCTTGACAAGTTCCTGATAAATATGGCCTACAGTCGTACACGTCGAGAGTAGGTCGATCACCCGAGCGTACGTAAAGGTCCGCATCCTGAGAAAGTCCGTATAATATGACTTTGAGGTTTGACAATGCAGTGATTTTATATTCCCTGGAATCCCCCTGGTCGACAGTTCCGCTATAGACAATATTTGTCTTCATTACCTTTGCGCCATCCCAGAGCCAGGCCCGCACGTCGGGATACGTCAGATCGAAACGACCATACCAGTCCGGAGAACTCTGTGCCGCGCAAGATGCGAGTCCACCTTTAAGATTTCCCCGAAAACGCATGGCAGAGTCGAAGAGAGCCGATCCGCTACTTCCGCCTTCTGTTGTTCCCTGAGACCAGATAACCCGGATATAACTCCCCGTACCAACAACATTATTCCCGTAATCGGCAAATCCTGTATTTCTGCCCTGTGACCATTTCTTCAGATCCCCTGCCGGATGATGTATACAGGTAACGGTGGCATTCTGGGAAAGGGCCGCGCTATCCCATCCAGCATAATAGACATCATCTGGCATCTCGGCATTCAATTGCAGGAAAGAATAATCCGTAGTACTTTTCGTACTGAGTAGCTCTCCACCGCCGGTCCGCTGGACGATGTAGGTCGGATCGGCTCCATTACATGTTTCCCGCTCGAAAAACCAGTAGCTGTTTATAGTGTCTGCCGTATCTTGCGTGCTCAGGCAGTGGTTGGCGGTCATGAAATAGGCCGTGTAGCTATCATCATCGGTATCATTCAAAAGGGTGCCGGTGCACGCGAAGGAGTTGCCGTCCTTGGTGAAGATAATCTTTGCTACCGCGTCTTTGACAGGATTGGTGGTGCGGCAGACCACATCGATATTGCAATTCCCCGATTCCCCTATTTTGGAAAGATGGTTCTCACTGCTGTCGCGAGGGGAGTAGGTTAGATGCGAAACCTTGGGAATTGCAAACGAAAGATTCGCCGCACCATCCGGCGAAGCCGCATATACTTCGACGCCGATGGTTTCCCCCTCCATGACAGGGGACCAAAACAGATCCGCACGAGGAGTGACGTTTTTTGTTTGTTTCACAATGTGTTGGGCATTGAAAGGGCCAAAAATTTGCTCTGGGTACAACACACTGAAAAAGCGAATTTCTGTCCCTTGGGGAATCTCGTCCGCCCTAATCGCCAGGCGGATTGCAGCGGCACCCGGAGAAGTGACTGTAAAGACTGTCGTTTGGCCACCTGATTTCAAGGGATACCATGTGAAGTAGTCTTGAACCTGTTTGTTGTAAGGGTCCGGAACATCGCGCCCAAAGCCAACCTGAAGCGGTTCATTTTTCCTCTTTTGAATACGTTGTTCCTTTTCCGCTGCTGGTGGAAGGAGGATTTTAAGAGAGATATCGTTATACTGATAATTTCCCTTGAGTAACGGGACCCTTTTCCTTTCTGGCTTTGTCGTTGCTGGCTTACGGCTGCCGTCTACAGAAACAGCTTCTGACAGATGTACATTGACCATGGAGAGAAATATAATGAAAAAGGACAGGCCGACTGCGTACTGCCACCTCCTCTGAAAAATCTTTTTTGTAGGCCGAATTGCCCCCCTTTTCTGCCTGTTGACGTATAATTCACATGCCACGAGTTCCGAGCATCCGCATGATTGAAAAGAGAGGTTATCTTTTTTCATCACAGTTTCCTCCTGAAAGGCCGTTGGTGAAAAAGAAGACTCCCTGTCTATTTCAAGTGGATTTCAGTAGATTCTGAATCGGCTGCCGACAGGTAGATCATGATGATACATCTCTCATCATTCCGATACCTATTGGCTTTGCCTTAGCGGCCTGGAATACCCGTTGAGGGTCCCAAATCGGCCATTGTTGTGCTCTTAAAGCCTTCGAACAATGCTTTCTTCCAGATAATATTCAACGGTCGACAAAAACTTACGAACAGGAATAAAATCTCCAATACCAGAAGTATTGCCTTCTGTAAACAGGTAATTTTACCGAATTTGATTACATTTTTTCCTTCTGGCCATTGTTAGAAAAATGTTAGTCCTGCAGACCGTGAACGGGGCACTTGTGGCTCATCTCACCTCGATCAAGCGCAGGGGTTTTCGCTTGCAGGGATGTCACACCAAGCAGGAGTGAAGGGTGCGCATCCTGTCCATAGCTGTTTTGGCCGTCATATGCAGGCCAGCCCGGGATAACCGCAGTTCAAGCAGTCGTGGATAGGCAAGGGCAACAATACAGATCAGGATATGGCACCTGAACTTGCTGTATGTCTGGTGGCGAAGCGGCATGAGAGTGACAAGATCAGGTCGAACGACTCTGGCGTTCTCTAAAGGCTCCTAACGTCGAGGAACCTAATTTTGAAAAGCATCTACCTTAGTCATGCTGCCAAGCTGTCCTAACGATGGGGGGCACCTCTATATTCAGACAACCTGATTTCGACAAAAACGCCAAATCTAATTCTCCTGCCGCAACCTCT
>CAZVDY010000049.1:0-100727 GCA_964626235.1 uncultured Desulfobulbaceae bacterium
GGACTTGAGCAAACAGGAGGCTGCAGGCGGCCGCGGATCGATTATCCCTGCCTGTGGCAGTACACGATTATCGGCCTGGATGCGGAGGGGATTCGGGCCGCGGTGGCCGAATTTGTTGGGGATGCGCCGTTCAGCCTCAGCAGGGCCAGGACGAGCCGCCAGGGACGCTACGTGAGCATGCACCTGGAAACCACCGTCTACAGCGACTATCACCGGCTGCGCTTCTACCACGAGCTGGCCGAACATCCTGCCGTGAAGGTGATCCTGTGAGCGCCGGCAGCGGATCCGGGCAATCCGGACAGGAAGAGCACGGTTTTGACAACCGGATGGTGCCGGTGATGCGGGAGGCCGTGTTCACCGTGCAGATGGTCCTCTTTCGCCTGCTGAAGGAGGACCTGGCCGGCCGTTGCCCGGACTGGCCAGACCAGGAACGGGCTTGGCTTGCCGGGGCTGTGGTCAACAACCTCTTTGGCACGGAACCGGCCGATTCCCGGGTGAGGGAGTTTGCCCGCTCCCACCGGGAACGCATCGAGGAGGAGATCAGGGGGCTGGCCACCAGGTTTGCCGACATGATTCCCCACCTGACCGATGCCCTGCGCATGCAGACCATCTGCGACAACCAGGAGGGTATCCATTCCATCGGCTCGCTGCTGATCGCCAGGGACGTGGGCCTGCTGGACGAGGAGCGGGTCCTGCCCATGCCCTCCACCTTTATGCTGGCCGTGCGCAGGCTGGCCGGCGAGCATGGCCTGATCGAGCGTAACCGATCACAGGGGATGTAACCCCGCAGTATATCATACTTCCAAACTGGAATTCGTCACAGGTGCTGCAGAGTTGACGATCTCCCCTGGCCGCTGGAGCCCTGCTATGCGGCCAGGGGAGATCGCGTGAAGAGGCAGCGCTGTGCTCGATTACGGTCGGAGCTATGGCGCAGTCTCCTTCGGAACCAGGTCAACCAGCGTAGCGCCCCAGGATCCGCCGTCTTCCCCGGCCAGGCGGAAGGCGCGAACATAGCTGATCTTCCGCAACTGGGCATGGACCGTGCGCCGCAGGGTACCGGTTCCCTTGCCGTGAATGATGCGCAGGGAACAGATGTTCCGGTCCCGGCAGACATCCAGGTAATCCCGGATAAGGGTCGTTATCTCCCTGGGATCAAAGCCGTGCAGGTCCAGGGTACCGTCGATCACCGGTTCGACCGGATCCGGATTTTCTGTTTGCTGATTCCTGTTTTCTTCTTTCACGTTGAACAGGGGGCTATCGCTCACTTTCTCTCCCAGCTGCACAACCGTTATTTCAGGAGCAGGGCATTGATGACCACCTGGAGACGTGCAGTGGGCGTGATCACCGGGGGCGTTTGCGTCTCTTCGGTCTCTTCTGGCGTGGAATCGGGCATGGCCAGGGCCGGGGTGTTCTCGGCAAAATATTCATGGCTGTCTGCATTTTCGATGGCCAGGGCAGGGTAGCTGTCTGCCAACCTTCGGCACTTGGACTGGCCATAGACGTGATCGTCCGTGTCTGCCACCACCTGGAAGTGGGATGTCTCGTGAACAATGGTCCCTGCCTGGGAATCCGTACCGGTCAGCGGTGCGTTCCAGAAGACCTGGCAGGGATGGATTTCATAGGGGAGGTTGGGGTAGACATAGGCATAGTACATATCGGTACAGTCGCAGACAAAGGTGATCTGCCTGTTGTCCAGGGCGTCTTCCAGTTTGTCGAAATGGTCGCTCACCGTGGCATAGCGGGCCGGGTCGTAGGCTCCGAACCATTCGAGATACCGTTCTGCCTGGGCCCGCTGGTCCACCGGGGCATTGGCCAGGTCTCTTCTGGCGGTCCGGGTGATATCCCGGGCCGCCTCCAGGGCCTCGGTGAGGACACTCTGCTCCCAGGCCGAACAGCCGGAAAAGTCGGCTGTCTTGCTCCTGGCCGGCGGCTGGAGCGGAACGGCCAGGTATCGGGAAAGGAGGTTGGCCCGGATCTTCCGGGGGCGGTCGCCCGCCTCCCCACTCTTGCCCTGCACGGCCAAGTCCTGGATGTCCAGGGTGGACAGGCTGAATTCGACGGTACAGAGACCGGTCCGGCCCAGGTCGTAGAGGTTGGCCAGGTCCACTTCCACACTCGCTGTCCTGCCGGGTTCCAGGATCAGGTAGTCGTCATCCTGCGGTGCGCTGCGCTTGATCAGCTTGCCGATATAGGGGGCTGGCGTGCCGTCGATCTTTACCTCGAAAATGGGAGCGCCGATATCGGCTGCCAGGGGAGTGCGCCACTTGAGGATGCGGAGTGTGCGGCCGGAAACATTCTCCATTTCAACGTGGAGCATGAAGGTGGTGGGCTTCAGCCTGGAGTCCGCTTCCACGCTGCTGAGCCGGATGTCCAGCAGGTCAGGCGAGGCTGCTGCGGCTCCGGCAGGGCCAGGGAAGAGGAGGCAGAGCAGCAGGGGCAGGGCATGAACGAGGTATTTCAGCATGTGTCCTCCGGGTTGCAGGGGGAGAGGGGGAATCTCTGTTCTGCATCAATTGTATGGCCTTCCGGAGAGGAGTGTCAAATGGTCTTTGCCCCTTCGTGCATGGTCTGGAGAGCGATGCGGGCGGCCCGGTGTGCAGCCCCGGCCGGGCCCAGGCGGCGGCGAACCTCGCCCAGGTCGTCGGCCTGGCGCCGGCCTGCCCTGCCGAGCAATTCGGCAAGCAGGCGGGCCACGGCCTCCGGCGTGACCTGATCCTGGAGCAGTTCCGGAATGACCTCCCTGTCGGCGATCAGGTTGACCAGGGAGAAGTAGCGGATCGAGCGGATGAGCAGGCGGCCGAGCAGGTAGGTGCGGGGGGAGAGCCGGTAGGCGGTGAGCATGGGGATGCCCAGGATGGCCAGTTCCAGGGTGACCGTGCCGGAGGCGGCCGCCACGCAGTCGCAGGCCGCCATGAGGTCGTAGCGGTCCTGGTCGATGACGTGCAGATCCAACCGGTTTTGCCAGGTTTCCAGCCCATGGTCATGGAGCTGTTCCCTGGAGATTGTCGGCGCCACAGCCAGGAGAAAGACCGGCCGCCTGGACAGGTTGTCCTGGAGCAGGCCGGCACCTGCCAGGAAGACCGGCAGCAGGGCCTGGATCTCCCTGGTCCGGCTCCCGGGGAGCAGGCCGATCACCGGCCTGTCTTCCGGCTGGTCCAGGTTGTGCCTGCGGAAGAACTCCTCCCGGCCCAGCCTTGCCTCCACCGTGTCCACCAGGGGATGGCCGACAAAGTCTACGGTAACCCCGCGTTCAGCATAGAACCGCTGCTCAAAGGGAAGAATGACCCCGATCCGGTCGGCCAGGCGGCCGATCTTTCTCACCCGGCCGCTCCGCCAGGCCCACACCTGGGGACTGATGTAGTAGAACACCGGGATGCCGAGCTGTTTGGCCTTTGCTGCCAGGTGGAGGTTGAAGTCAGGAAAATCGATGAGGATGAGCAGGGCCGGCCGCGTGGTGCGCATCCGCCTGATCAGCCGCCTGCGCGCCGCCAGGATGTCGCCGAGATGGGCCAGGACCTCGGTGATGCCCACCACTGCCAGGCGGGCCGCATCGTAGAGCAACTCCACCCCGGCGCCGGCCATGGCCGGCCCACCCATGCCGAAAAAGGACAGCCCCGGTTCGCTTTCCAGCATGGCCTGCACCAGCCGGGCGCCGTGCATGTCGCCGGAGGCCTCGCCGGCAACGATCATCACCCGGTTGCCCGCTGGACGGCTGTTCGGGCAAGGCTCAGTCACTGTCATCCAGGGGCTGGTCGATGCGGATGCCGGCCAGGGACTGGCCCTTGCCCAGGATGTGCTGCATCCTGGCCTGGTTCTCCCTGATCTGGGAGACCACCTCCAGGGCCACCTCCAGGGCCTGCCTGCCCTCCCGGCCCGAGACCATGGGCCTGGTGCGATTCCTGACATTGGTGATGAAGTCGGCCAGTTCCATCTCCAGGATGTCCTGGTCCGGGAACCGGTGCCGGTCGATCCTGGGGATCAGCTCCCTGGCCGAGCTCTCCGGGGCAGCGGTCACCGCCATGACCTCCCGTTTGCTGAAGTCAACAGACAGGTACTGGCCGGGTTGGAAGATCCGCATCCGGCGGATGTTGTCCATGGAGATGCGGCTGACCGTGACATTGGCGGTACAGCCGTTTTCGAAGATGAGGCGGGCATTGGCGATGTCGGTCAGGGGGGTGATCACCGGAGCGCCTACGGTGTGGATGGTCCTGATCTCCGCCTTGACAATGGAGAGGATGATGTCGATGTCGTGGATCATCAGGTCGAGGACCACGTCCACGTCCGTGCCCCGGTTCTTGAATACCGAGATCCGGTGTGCCTCGATGAAAAGGGGCTGGGTGAGCAGCGGCTGCATGGCCAGGACCGCCGGGTTGAACCGCTCCAGGTGACCCACCTGGAGGACCAGGTCCTTTGCCGCTGCCAGGCTGATCAGCTCGTCGGCCTCGGCCAGAGTCGTGGTGATGGGTTTTTCCACCAGCACATCGATGCCTGCCTCCAGGCAGGCCATGGCGACCGCGTGGTGGTGCATGGTCGGCACCACCACGGAGACCGCATCCACCTCCCGGATGAGCCGGCGGAAATCGGCATAGGGCCGGCAGCCGCATTCCGCGGCCACGGCCGAGGCCCGGTCGGTTTCGATGTCCGCCACCCCGACCAGGTCCACGTTCGGCATGGCACTGTACTTCTGGGCATGGAAGCGGCCCAGGTAGCCGACCCCGATGACCCCTGCTCTGATTGTCTTCATTGTCTGTCGTGCGCTCCGTGCTCCACAGGTCCCTCAGATGCCCAGGTAGGCCTTCTGTACATCCTCGTTGACCAGCAGGTTTGTCGCTGTATCGTGGAGGGTTATCCTGCCGGTCTCCAGGACATAGCCGCGGTGGGCGATCTTGAGGGCCATGTTGGCGTTCTGTTCCACCAGGAAGATGGTCGTGTTTTGCTCCCTGTTGATTTTTTGTATGATATCGAATATCTGCCGGGTGACCAGGGGGGCTAGTCCCATGGAGGGCTCGTCCAGGAGCAGGAGCTGGGGCCGGGCCATAAGGGCCCGGGAGATGGCCAGCATCTGCTGCTCGCCTCCGGAAAGGTTGCCGCCATCCTGGTTGCGGCGGTCGAAGAGGATGGGAAACAGGGAATAGATATATTCCAGATCCTTGCGGATCCCGTCCCGGTCCCGGCGGAGGAAGGCCCCCATGTCCAGGTTTTCCGCCACGGTCAGGTCGGGAAAGATGTGGCGGCCTTCCGGTACCTGGCTGATGCCCAGGGCGACGATCCGGTCCGGCGACAGCTCGTGGATGGGTTGGCCGCGGAACAGGATCTCGCCGGTCCTGGGCGGAACGATACCCGAGATCGCCATCAGGGTGGTGGACTTGCCCGCCCCGTTGGCGCCGATCAGGGTGATGATCTCGCCCTGGTCGATGTGGAGGCTGATGTCGTGCAGGGCCTGGATATTGCCGTAAAAGGTGTTGACGTTTCGGAGTTCAAGCATCGCTTTCGCCCAGGTAGGCCTTGATGACGGCCGGGTTCGCCCGGACCTCTTCCGGCGAACCTTCGGCGATTTTTTTTCCGTAATCCATGACAAAGATGTGATCCGACAGGCTCATGACCAGTTTCATGTCATGCTCGATGAGCAGGATCGACAATCCCTCGTCACGGATCCTGGTGATCAGCTCGTCCAGTTCCCGGGTTTCCTGCGGGTTCATGCCGGCGGCCGGCTCGTCCAGGAGGAGCATGATCGGTTCGGTGGCCAGGGCGCGGGCGATCTCCAGCCGTCGCTGCTGGCCGTAGGGCAGGTTCTTGGCATACTCGTTGACCACCCCGGCCAGGCCGATCTTTTCCAGGATGGCATAGCTGAAGGCCACGATCTCCTCTTCCTCCCGCCGGGTCCGCCGGTCGCGGAAGATGGCCCCCAGGACCTTGGCCCTGGTCCGGCAGTGGCGGCCGATCATCACGTTTTCCAGCACGGTCATGTTGGGAAAGAGGCGGATGTTCTGAAAGGTCCTGGCCAGTCCCTGCCTGGTCACCTTGTTGGGTTTCATACCGTTGAGCCGCCTGGTTTCCTTGCCTGGCGGGGTGAGGAGCAGGTCGCCGCCGGTGGGGCGGTACATGCCGGTGAGGCAGTTGAAAAAGGTGGTCTTGCCTGCGCCGTTGGGACCGATCAGGGCCACGATCTCGCCTTCCCGCACCTGCAGGTCCAGGTGGTCCAGGGCCCGGATACCGCCAAAGTCCATGGTCAGCTGCCTGACCTCGAGGATGGGCTGTTCACTCTGCATGGTCTGTGGTCATCCCTGTGTGTTGCTGGCTTCTGGGGTGCGGTTCTCTTTTCTGAAGGTATAGGTTCGGCGGACATTGGAGACAATCCCCTGGGGTCGGAACACCATCATGATGACCAGCACGGCGCCGAAGACCAGCATCCGGTAGTCGGAAAAGGCCCGCAGGTACTCGGGCAGGAGGATGAGGACCAGGGCGCCGAGAATGACCCCGACGATGGAGCCCATCCCGCCCAGGACCACGATGCAGAGGATGATGGCCGACTCGAGGAAGGTGAACGAGGCCGGGTTGACAAAGGTGGTCTTGGCCGCAAAGATCACCCCGACCATACCGGCCCAGGTGGCACCCAGGGCAAAGGCGGTCAGCTTGGTCCTGGTCTTGTCGATGCCCATGGCCTGGCAGGCGATCTCGTCTTCCCGGAGGGCGAACCAGGCCCGGCCGATACGGGAGTTCTGCAGCCGGTTGACCACAAAGACGGTGAACAGAACCAGGGCGATCATCAGGTAGTAGAGGTAGATGATGGCGCTGTTCAGGTCCATCTCGATGCCGAAGAGGCCGGGCCGGGGGATGTTGGCGATCCCGCTGGGACCGTGGGAGAACTCGTTCCAGTTCTCCAGGATCAGCCGGATGATCTCGCCAAAACCCAGGGTGACGATGGCCAGGTAGTCTCCCCTGAGCCGAAGCACGGGAAAGCCGAGCAGGATGCCGAAGGCGGCCGCCAGCAGGGCGCCGATGGGCAGCACGGTCCAGAATCCCAGGCCGAAATGGAGATGGAGCAGGGCATAGGCATAGGCGCCCACCGCGTAGAAGGCCACGTAGCCCAGGTCCAGGAGACCGGCCACGCCGACCACGATGTTCAGGCCCAGGCCGAGCATCACGTACATGAGGGCGGTGATCATGATGTTGACCTGGTAGGTGGAGAAGAGGAGCGGAAAGCCGAGGGCGAACACGGCCACTCCGGCCAGGACCGGCAGGTAGATCCTCGGCTCTTCCAGCAGCCGTTGGCTCCAGGGGATCTTCTCCCGGATCAGGCCGAGGCGGAGCTGCTTCTGGCGGGCCGCCTTGCGCTGGAGCACGATCCGGCTGACCAGGTACATCAGGAAACTGCCCACTCCCACCAGCACCATGTTCTGCCACCGCCAGGTGATGGTCCGTTCAAAGGGGTTCACCCGGATCACCATGATCGGGAAGGTGAGAAAGACGAACCAGAGGGCGACCAGCAGAGCGGTGCGAAGATCCTTGAGCCGCAACATGACCCGTTTACACCTTTTCTATGGTTGATTTGCCGAGAAGCCCGGCCGGCCGGAAGATCAGAATCAGGACCAGGAGGGAGAAGGCAAAGACATCCTCGTAGTCGCTGGACACGTATCCAGTGGCATAGGATTCGGTCAGCCCCAGGATGAAGCTGCCCAGCACGGCCCCGGGAATGGAGCCGATCCCGCCCAGCACGGCGGCGGTGAAGGCCTTGATCCCGGCGATGAAGCCGATGAAGAAGTTGATCTGGCCCACGTGGGAGGCGATCAGCACCCCGCCGATGGCGGCCAGGGCCGAGCCGATGATGAAGGTGACCGAGATGATCTGGTCCACGTTGATTCCCACCAGCATGGCCATCTTGCGGTCCTGGGCCGTGGCCCGCATGGCCTTGCCGATCCTGGTGAACTTGATCAGCCAGGTGAGGCAGATCATGGTGACGGCCGTGACCAGGAGGATCACCAGGTCGGACGAGCCGATGATACCCGCAAACCTGTCCAGGAAGGCGAATTCCGGTATCAGGGCGGGAAAGGGAAGAAAATCCGAGGTCTGGGCCAGGAGGACATAGTTCTGCAGAAAGATGGACATGCCGATGGCCGAGATCAGGGGGGAGAGCCTGGGGGCGTTGCGCAGCGGCTTGTAGGCCAGCTTCTCCACCGTGTAGCCGTAGCAGCTTGCCCAGACCGCTGCCGCCAGCAGGGTGAGGACCACGATGGCCGCCAGGGGAAGGCCGTAGATGGACAGCACCGAGGCGACGATGAAGGCGGTGAAGGCGCCGATCATGTAGATCTCGCCGTGGGCGAAGTTGATCAGGCCGATGATCCCGTAGACCATGGTGTATCCCAGGGCGATGAGCGCGTAGATCGATCCGCGGGTCAGGCCGCCGAAAAAGAGTTCGATGAAGTAATCCATGGATCGCTGCTCAGTGTTGGGCACCCCGGAACACAATCCCGCCAGCAGGCTCAGGCCTGCCTGTCAGGCGTGAGGCTGCCTCGTCCAGGGTGCTGTTCTGCATCTCGGGCCGTACAACGGAACAACAAAAACAGAAAACTGAAGATAGTAAACTGAAAACAAAAAAATACCTGGAACCAGGGATCGTCTGGTTCCAGGCTGTTTCCGCATCGTCCGCAGTCTACTGGACCTGGACGTATTTGCCGTTTTTCACCTGGTACATGGAGAATCCGACGCCGATGGCATCGCCGTGCTCGTCAAACTTGATGGCCCCGAAGGGGGTTTCCGTGGTCTCGCTGTGGAGGACGGCGGCAATGGCCTTGGTGTCCAGGGAGCCGGCCTTGGCAATGGCATTGGTCAGGGCCAGGGCCGCTGCCACGGCATTGTCGAAAAAGGCGCCAGGCTCGGACTTGTAGACCTTCATGTGCTCTTCCCGATAGGCCTTGGTGATCGGGTTGGCGCTGACATCGGCAGGGCCGGTGGCGTAGACGCCCTCGGCATACTTGCCTGCCACCTTGATGAAGGTGTCGTCCTTGACGCCGTCGTCCGAGATGAAGATTGTCTCCATCTTTTTCTTCCGCATCTGGGTGACGATCTTGGATGCCTCGGGATGGTAGCCGCCAAAGATCACGGCCTCGGCGCCGGACCGCTTTATCTTCTGGACCACTGCCGAGTAGTCGACTGCTCCCGGAGTGATGCCCTCGTAGAGCACCACCTTGGCCTTGCCACCCTGCTCGATGAATTTCTTGGCAAACTCGGCCAGTCCCTTGCCGTAGTCGCCCTTGTCGTGAATCACGGCGATCTTCTTGACCTTCAGGACGTCGGTGGCAAAGTCGACCTCGGTACGGGCCTGGGCGTCGTCCGAGGCGATGGTCCGGTAGAAGTTGGGATAGTCGCCGGACTGGGTCAGGGCCGGGTTGGTGGCCGACGGGGACATGACGATCACCCCGGCGTCACGGTAGATGGGCAGGGCCGCCTTGGTGGCTCCGGAGCAGATGTGGCCGATGACCACCTTGACACCGGCGGTCACCAGCTTGGTGGCCGTGTTGGTGGCCACCTCCGGCTTGCAGACATCGTCTTCCACCACCAGCTCGACCTTGGAACCATTGATGCCGCCTTTCCCGTTGATGTGGCCGATGACCAGCTCGGCGGCCTTGACCGTGGGCAGGCCGTACGAGGCAAGGTCGCCGCTGTGGGCGCCGGCAACACCGATCTTGATGGTGTCACCCGCCATGGCCGCGGTGGACATGCAGGCCGCGAAGAGAACCGCTACTGTCAGTGCAAACGCTTTTCGAGTCAACTTCACCTTCAACTCCTCCTTGAAAAATAGATAAAAAGTACCTACCTCTGTCATACCCTGTCTTTTTTACCGCATTCGAACGGATTTGCCCAGTAAAATGACAGGGTGACAGTGGAAAGGGAACCGATTATCCTCTTCCTGACGGATAAGCCGTTCAGCAGACTGTTCATGGAAAAATGGTCATGAAACGAAATTTCTACTTCGCCCTGGGGCGCCCCTTTTCGCCGATCTACACTCTGCTCATGCGGACCAGGGAGCGGTGTTACCGCAGTGGCCTGTTCCGGAGCGCCCGCCTGCCGGTGCCCGTGCTCAGTGTGGGCAATTTGACACTGGGCGGCACGGGCAAGACACCTGTGGTGCAGCATCTCGCCCGGATGCTGCGGGAGCGGGGCTACCGGCCGGCCGTGATCAGCCGGGGGTACGGCGGGGCCACCCGGGAGCCGGTCAACGTGGTCTCCGACGGCCGGGAGATCTTTCTCGATGCCGTGCAGGTGGGGGATGAGCCCAGGATGCTTGCCGAGAACCTTCCGGGCGTGCCGGTGCTGACCGGGGTGGTGCGCAAGCTGCCGGCCAGGCACGCGGTGGAGGAACTGGGCGCCGATGTCCTGATCCTCGACGACGGCTTCCAGCACCTGGGCGTTGCCAGGGACCTCGATCTGGTCCTCTTCAATGGCGATACCCTGGCCGGCAATTCCCGGGTCTTTCCCGGGGGCGACCTGCGCGAACCGGTGGCTGCCCTGCACCGTTGCCACGGCTTCGTTCTCACCGGCATCGACAGCGGCAACAGGGAGCGGGCAGAACGGTTTGCCGACCTCCTCAGGGGACGGTTTGGCGGCAGGCCGGTCTTCTTCACCGGCTACCGGGTCGGCGGCCTGGTCCTGGAAACAGGGGAGGGCAACCGCAGCCGCCTGCCGGTGGAGGCCCTGGCCGGCAGGACCTGCCTGGCCTTCTGCGGGATCGCCCAGCCGGAGCGTTTCGGCCGGACAGTGGAACGCCTTCCGGTGGATGTGCTTGCCTTTCAGGAGCTTGCCGATCACCATCATTACCGGCAGGCCGATGTGGAACGACTGGTGACCCGGGCCCGGGAGCTGGGCGCCGACTGTCTGCTGACCACGGAGAAGGACCTGGCCAAGCTGCAGCGGTTTACCCCCGGGTTGCCTGTCTATGCCCTGGAGATGCGCGTGGACTTTCCCCCTGACCTGGAAGACTTTGTTTTCAGTTTTCTCGGACAGGAGAATTCATGATCCCCGGAGAGCGGGGTCAGGCCTGTGTCGTTTTTGCAACAATGGTCCGTCGGGGGGTGAAGTGTGGTATTTTTCACACATCTGGGCGAAATGACTGCATGTTGTCGTTTTTTTGCCATCAGCCAGCTATGGTCTTGAGATATTGATGTAATTTTTGTGTAAAGATTGAGGGGGGCAGTGATCGGTTTCAGGTGGCGTGAATTTTGCAACGTGTTGGGAGAGAGAGAAGAACAGCGAGTTGTCCGCAACTGAACAACGAGGATGAAGAATGAGTGAACCCCTAGAGCCGTACCAGTACACCCTGAAACGATCGGTCAGTTGCCGTGGAGTCGGGTTGCATACCGGCAAACCGGTCAACATGACCATCAACCCGGCCCCGGCCGACAGCGGTATCCGGTTCTATCGTTCCGACCTGGATTCCGGGCCCGTGATTCCGGCCCAGATCGACCGGATCGTCGATACGACCCTGGCCACCACCCTGGGGGACGGCGCTACCCGCGTATCCACCACCGAACATCTCATGGCGGCCCTGCGGGGCAGCGGCATCGACAATGCCTGGATCGAGCTGGACTCCCACGAGGTGCCGATCATGGACGGCAGCGCCGGCCCCTTTGTCATGCTCCTGAAGCGGAGCGGCCGGCAGCGGCAGAAGGCCCCCCGGCGGGTGATGCGGATCACCAGGCCTATCTCCTATGTCCAGGGCGACCGCACCATCCGCATCGAGCCGTACGACGGGTTCAAGGTGACCGGCAGCATCCAGTTCGACGACAATTTCAGGCAAACATACAGCATCGAGGTGACCAAGAAACGGTTCTGGAAAGAGATCGCCCGGGCCCGGACCTTCGGTTTCGTGGAAGAGGTGGAGCAGCTCTGGGCCAATGGCCTGGCCCTGGGCGGCACCCTGGCCAATGTGATCGCCATCCACTGGGACGGCCGGTCCATTCTCAACGAGGACGGGCTGCGCTTCGACGATGAGTTCATTCGTCACAAGGTCCTGGACCTGATCGGCGACCTGGCTCTGCTGGGTTGTCCCCTCCAGGGACACGTGGTCGCCGACCGTTCCGGCCATGGTCTCCATCGCGGCCTGATGCAGACCATCGTCCGGGAGACGGACAAGTGGGAATATGTCCAGTTGCGGGAAAACGGCAGCAGCGTGCAGGAGGAGGTCATCAGCAAGCGGAAATATTTCGGCCGCAATGGCGGCAACGGCAAAAAGAACGGCCGTTCCTCCTACCCCTACATCCTGTCCGGCAGCAAAGGGGGGCAGTCTGCCGCCTGGTTGGCCTGACGCAGGAACCCGGAACGATTGCAGGGCCCGCCGGTTACCCGGCGGGCCTTTTTTGTTGTGTACTTTCCGGCTATTGGTTGGTATGCTAACATCCTTCGTATCTTCAACCCTCCCGGTTGCGGGAGAACAGGCCGGCCAATGGCCGGAACATCATTTCCTGGAAACAGATCATGGACAAGACAATGGCAACGATCGGCCTGGTCGGTGGCGGCCAGATGGGAGAGGCCCTGGTACGTGGCATGCTGAAGGCCGGGCTCGTGGACAGTTCAGCCCTCACGGTGGCGGAACCGGACGCTGAGCGGCGCAGGTATCTGGAGACCACCTACGGGATTACGGTAACCGACGAGCCTGCCAAGCTCTGCGGGATCTCGGCAGTTGTCATCCTGGCGGTCAAGCCACAGGTCATGGGGCCGGTCATGGCCGAGTACGGCCGGTACCTCGGCAGCGAGCACCTGGTCATCTCCATTGTTGCCGGTGTCACCCTGGAGCGGCTGGAGGCCGGGCTGGGCAGTGAACTCAGGATCATCAGGGTGATGCCCAATACCCCGGCCCTGGTCCTGGCCGGCATGTCCGCCCTGAGCGGCAACGGACGGGTGGACCGAAAGTCCATGGACACGGCCCTGGAGATCTTTTCCGCGGTTGGCCGGTGCGTGGAGGTGCCGGAGAGTCAGCTCGATGCGGTCACCGGCCTGAGCGGCTCCGGGCCCGGCTATGTCTTCGCCTTTATCGAGGCCCTGGTCGATGGCGGGGTGCTGGCCGGACTGCCGCGACCGGTTGCGGAAGAGCTTGTCCTGCAGACCGTCTATGGTTCGGCCAGGCTGGCCCTGGAGACCGGCGAGCCGGCCGCATCCCTCAGGGGACGGGTCACCTCGCCTGGCGGCACCACCATCACCGGCCTGCAGGTCCTGGAAGAGGCCGGCCTGCGGGGGACCGTGATGCGGGCCGTGCAGGCGGCCACGGACAGGTCCAGGGACCTGGGAAGATGAAGATCCGCTACCTGGGGATCATCACCAGGAAGAACTCGCCTGCAGTCCTGGAATGCGGCACGTCCCTGGCCTCCTGGTTCGGCCGCCGGAACATCCGGGCCGAACTGGACCGGATCGATGCGGCCATGGACATGCTGGTGATCCTGGGCGGGGACGGGACCCTGCTCCATGTCGCGGACCAGGCGGCCCGGCATGGTATACCGGTGGTGGGGATCAACCTGGGCAAGCTCGGCTTTCTCACCGAGGTGGCTGCAGACGAGATGTACCAGGCCCTGGAGGAGATCCTGGCCGGCAACATCTCCATGGAGAAGCGCATGATGCTCCAGGCCCGGCTCATCGACGGGGCGACCAGGGAGGTGAGCAGTCCCGGCTTTGCCCTCAACGAGGTGGCCATCGTCAAGGGCAACGTGGAGCCGGTGGTCCGGCTCTGCTGCTGGGCCGATCAGGAGTACATCACCACCTACAAGGCCGACGGCCTGATCATCGCCACCCCGACCGGTTCCACGGCCTACAACCTTTCCGCGGGCGGCCCCATCGTCCAGGCAGAGCTGGATACCATCCTGGTGACCCCCATCTGTCCCTTCATGCTGGAGTCCCGGCCCGTGCTCCTGGCGCCGAAGACCAGGATCACGAGCCAGCTGGCCGATCCGGCCCAGGACGTCACCGTGCTGGTGGACGGCCGCCAGCAGTGGCAGATCCGGCAGAAGGACTGCCTGGTCGTCGAGGCGGCGGAGAAACCGCTGCTTCTCATCAGTTCGCCGCACAAGGGCTATTTCGCCATCCTGCGCAACAAGCTCAACTGGGGCGGCCGCGACCCGGGCTTTCCCCTCCCGGAGCTGGTCGGCCGCCTGGGCTGAATCACTTCTTTTTCCTCTGCAGGTTGTACTTCTTCATCTTGTACTGGAGCAGGCTCTTGGTGATGCCCAGTTTTTCCGCCGCCCGGGCCTGGACGTTGTTGGCCTCTTCCAGGGCCTGGCGGACCAGTTTCTCCTCGATGCCGTTGAGCACCTCGGACAGGCTGAGATGCTCCGGGATGAACTGGGTCAGGTCCAGACCAGAGCTCCACTCCTGGCTGCCGGTGAGGCTGGCGCTGTCCGGCAGGACGTCGTCCGGTTCGATGCGGTTGTTGTTGCAGAGAATGGCGGCCCGTTCGATGGTGTTCTCCAGCTCGCGCACGTTGCCCTCCCAAGGCAGGGTGACCAGCAGCCGCAGGGCCTCTGGGGTGATGTCGATCTTGCCCCTGCCCAGCCGCTCGGAGTTCTTCTTGAGAAAGTAGTCCACCAGGGCCGGGATGTCGTCCACCCGTTCCCTGAGCGGCGGGAGCTGGATATGGATCACGTTGAGCCGGTAGTAGAGATCCTCCCGGAAGCGGCCCTTGTCCACTTCGTCCTTGAGGTCCTTGTTGGTGGCCGCCAGGATGCGGACATCCACCGACAGGGTGGTGTTGCCGCCCACCCGCTCGAAGCTCTGTTCCTGCAGGACCCGCAGCAGCTTGGCCTGCAGGGCCGGATCCATTTCCCCGATTTCATCCAGGAAGAGGGTGCCGGTGTCGGCCAGTTCGAAACGGCCCTTGCGCATGCTGACCGCATCGGTGAAGGCGCCCTTTTCATGGCCGAATAGCTCGCTCTCCAGCAGGTTGGGAGCCAGGGCCGCACAGTTGACCGAAATGAAGGGGGCGTCCCGGCGCTTGCTCAGGTTGTGGATGGCCCGCACCACCAGTTCCTTGCCGGTTCCGGATTCGCCGGTGACCAGGACCGAGGAGGGCGTGGGGGCCACCTTCTCGATGAGCTGGTAGACGGCCAGCATGTGCTGGTTCTTGCCGATCATGCCGCCGAAACCGGACTTCGGTGTGGCCTCGTGCCGCAGCCGCCTGATCTCGCGGACCAGGCCGTAGTGCTCGGTGGCCTTGCTGATGGAGGCCAGGAGCTGCTCGTTGGAAAAGGGTTTGGCCAGGTAGGTGAAGGCACCCAGCCGCATGGCCTCCACTGCCTTTTCCACCTCTGCGTAGGCCGTGATCAGGATCACGGGCAGTTCCCGGTTGTACTCCTTGATCTTTTCGAGAAATTCGATACCGTCCATGCCCGGCATCTTCATATCCGAGAGGACGATGTCCAGGTCGGTCTTGTGGACGATGTCCAGGCCGGCGGCAGCGCTGTCGGCCGTGAAGACTTCATAGCCCTCTTCCCTGAGCAGTTCCGAGAGAACGACCAGATAGTTGGGTTCGTCGTCGACGACGAGGATAGTATGCATAACCATGTTCCTGTGTTCTGTCCCGGGACTCCGGGCACGGAGAAACGGAGTACCGGCAAGGTTGCGGGCCGTCCTGCCCTAGGGCAGGGCCTGTTCCATACGTTCCAGCTTTTTCAGCAGGTTGTCAACAATTTCATTGGGCGGGCAGATGGACCCCCTGATGCCGGCCAGGAAGTTGCCCGGCCTGTTGCCGCCGTGATAGTCGCTGCCGCCGGTCACCACCAGGCCGTGGTTGCCGGCGATCCTGAGCACGGCCTTCTGCATCCGGCCCGTGTGCTCGGGGTAATAGGCCTCCAGGCCGTCCAGCCCCTGGGTGACCAGCTCCCTGACCAGCCTGTGCAGATCGTTTTTGTTTGGCGCGGCCAGGCCGGGGTGGGCGAGCACGGCAACGCCGCCTGCCCGGTGGATCATGTCGATGGCCTCGCCGGTGGAATAGGCGAACCGCCTGCACCAGGCCGGTCTGCCCCAGCCAAGGTAGCGGTCAAAGGCCTCCTCCATGGAACCGACCAGGTTCTTCCTCACCAGGAGGGCGGCGATGTGTGGACGGCCGGTCTGGCCGCAGGAGGATATCTCCTCCACCTCCTCGGCACTGATCTCCAGGCCGAGCTGCTGCAGGTTGACGATGATCTTCCGGTTCCGTTCCTCCCGGCTGGAGTGGAGCCGTTCCAGCCATTGCCGCAGTTCCTGGTCCTCGTGATCCACGCCATAGCCGAGGATGTGGAGGGAGCGTTTCCGGAAGACAGTGGAGATCTCCAGGCCGGGGATCACCTGCACGTTGCTCCGCCTGCCATGCTCCATGGCCTCGGCCACCCCGTCCAGGGTGTCGTGATCGGTGAGCGCCAGGGCGTGCAGGCCGATTTCCGAAGCCATCCCAACCAGTTCGGCAGGGGATGCCGTTCCGTCGGAATAGTATGAATGGGTATGCAGATCAACACACATGGATCAGGGCCGCAATGGGTTGTCGTGATTGCCGTATCAGGGAGTAACGGTAAGCATGGCAGCGGTGGTGCGCAACCCGGTCCTTTCCGTTTCCCCTCCACCTTGCCAGGGCACCAAAGAGGTATTACCAGTTTCTGCAGACACGACAAACGTATTCTGATGCTGAATATTCTAGATTTCAGATAATATGATAGCATGTTTTGAGGAGAATGCCATGGGCGATACGATCATAGTCTGTCCGGAATGCGGAGCCAAGAACAGGATTCCGGAAGAAAAGAGCCACCTGCGGCCAAAGTGCGGCCGCTGCGGGACCCCGCTCTACCAGGGCGCCGACGGCCAGGTCGTCGAGCTGGGAGACCACAACTTTCAGCAGGTGGTCAACGAGTCGCTGCTGCCGGTCCTGGTGGATTTCTACTCCCCGACCTGCGGTCCCTGCCAGATGCTGGCCCCGGTGATCCAGGAACTGGCCCGCCGGTACCGGGGCAGGGCGGTCATCTGCAAGCTGGATACCAGCCGGCACCCCATGACCGCGGCCAGGTTCCAGATCCGCGGCGTTCCCACGCTGCTCTTCTTCAGCAAGGGACAGCTGCAGGACCAGGTGGTGGGCGCTGTCCCCCGCCAGGAGCTTGAACAGCGGCTCGAACGGCTTCTGTAGAGGAGTCTGAACCGCTGCCCCTGTCCGGTCCTGACCTGGGGCGAACAACGCTCTTTCCGGTGTCCTGCCTTGCCATCCCTGTGCCGGGAATCATGGGCGCGCCCTGGTCTGGGACGAAAATCTCAGGGTTCCCGGGTATCCCGGCGGAAAGCCGCTTGGGAAACAGACCGCACCTGCCGATACATATCCAGGACCGGGTATCCGGCTGGCCGGAGTCCCGGAAATCGACATTTCTGCAGGGCAATGGAAGCAAACTGGTCACAGGCACCGCATAAGGCTGCAGCACCTGTGACCAATTCCAGTCTGCACGTATGATCTACTGCGGGGTCCTGCGATCGGCTACCAATGGAAATACCACATGAGCACACTGCATTCCCTGACGGTTCTTTTCTGCCTGGCAGTCCTCCTGGCCGGCGGCTGCACCCGCATTCCGCAGCCCAGCGGCTATCCCTTCGTGGAGCAGCAGAAGATGCAGGCCGCCTTTCACTGGGAGGTGCTGGCCAACGACGTGGCCAACCAGATCAACCTGGCCCTCATCGAGCACGGCTTCCTGGAGACCCCGGTCTATGTCCGGCGCAGCTGTGAACGGAGCGGCAACTGCCGGGATGCGAGCTTTCCCTTTGACGAGGGGTTCAACGATCTCCTGGCCACCCAGCTGGTCAGCTTCGGTGTGCCCACCCTGGCGGAAAACGACGAATCCGGCCTGGTGGTGGATTACAAGGTGCAGGTCCTTTTCCATCAGGCCACCAGGTACCAGTGGCCCTGGCCCGGCGCCCTGACCGCCCTGACAGCGGGCATCCTGGTCTTCCGGAACGCTCCCGCCGAGCTCGCCACCCTGGTCTCTGCCGCTGCCGCGGACGTTGCCAGGACGACCTCGGTGATAAACGGCCATTACGAGGTGATCATCTCCACTTCCATCGTCAGGGACAATCGCTACGTGATGCGCAAGTCGGATGTCTACTACATCAATGATCCCGATTTCTGGCATTATCAGCAGAGTGAACCGGCCAGCGAGATCGAGTTGACCGGTTCCCGCTTTTGAGGTAACCTGCACAGGTTATGCGTCTGCACGGTATAGTTGCCACACTGTTTTGCCTGGTCCTGGTGGCCGGCTGTTCCAACCTGAACTGTACCCGGCTGGAACCGGTCCTGGGGGGGGATGTCAACCTGGTCACCCTGGGTAGCGAGATCGCCGACACCCTGATCGGCCGGGCCTTTCCGCCGCTTCTGCCCAGGCAGCCGAACCAGCCCGTCCTGGTGACCACCTTTGTGGACAACAACGACCTGAAGGTTACCTCCAGCTTTGGTCGCAGCCTGCAGAACAGTGTCTCGGGCCGTTTTGTCGACCAGGGGTATGCGGTGCGGGAGCTGAAACTGCGCCAGGACCTCCTGGTCCGGCCCGGAGAGGGGGAAACGATTCTTTCCCGCTACCTGGAGCAGATCGATACCAGGCAGCCGGTGCAGGCCCTGGTGGTGGGCACCTATACCCTGAGCAACCGGGTGATGTACCTTTCGGCCAGGCTGGTCAGGCCGTCCAACCGCCAGGTGCTGGCGTCCTATGAGAAGCGGATCTGCCTGGATGCCAACACCCTGCGCATGCTGGGGCTGGAGATCCAGGATTACGGGGAGGTGCCGCCCCCGTCACGTTCGATCCTCGACGAGCTGCTCTACTGGTAGGCAGGGGGAAACGATGGCCCTGGTCAACATCGATTCGGCACGGCAGCAGGTTCTTCGTGCCCTGGCCAGGATGGAACCACCCCAGGGGATCGAGCTGATGTCCTACAAGCGCAACCGGACCATTGCCGTGGTCTGCAGGCAGGATGGCGGCTATCTCGTCCGGGAACGCGGCTATGTGGAGCAGGAGATGGAGGTGGCGGAAGATGGACTCTCCAGGCTGCTCAAGACCTTGATCAGACGGGAGTTTCCCCGCAGCCGCAAGGTGCGCCTGCACCGGTTCGCCCACCCGGATGAACTGGAACGGCCGCACCAGAAGATCTGAGGCCTGGCCATGCTGATCATCCGCTGCGCAGCCTGTCGGCGCAAGCTCTGGCGGTACGACAAGATCGGTCCGGGCGAGGTCCTGCGCTGCCACAAGGACCGGATCAAGCGGATGTTTGCGGCGGAAACGGCAGGGGATCGCATCCGCTGTCCCTGCGGAAAGGCCATCGGTATCGACAAGGGGAGCTATTACAAGATGATCGCCAAGGCCTTCACCTACCGGGGGACCAAGCGCACCAACCGTTGACCATGCCATGAAACTGTATCTCATTCGTCACTGTCCTGTCCGGAACGAGGAGGACGTGTTCCTCGGTTCCACCGATGCGGCCTGCGAGGTGGACCGGCCTGCCCTGCAGCGGCTGGCCGATCAGTTGCCGGATATCGATGTCTGGTTCTGCAGCCCCATGCTGCGGGCCCGCCAGACCATGGATGCCCTGCAGGAGCAGGGCTGCTGTCCCGACGGCTGCACTGTCGAGCCCGGGCTGCGGGAGATCGACTTTGGCTCCTGGGAGGGACGGACCTATGCCGAGATTGCGGCCGCAGAGCCCGAGCGGGTGCAGGCCTGGTCGGATTTCGACACCTTTTCCTTTCCCGGGGGCGAGTCGACCAGGGACTTTGTCGCCCGGTGCGATGCCGTGCTGCAGCGTTTCCTGCAACAGGACTGGAACCGGCAGGTGGCCGCGGTCTGCCACGGCGGGGTGATCCGGATGCTGATCTGTCTGGCCCTGGGGCTGCCGCCGTCCAAGTATCTCTTTTTTCAGGTGGATGCGCCGTCCCTGACCGTGCTGGACATTTATTCCAATGGCGGTGTACTCTGCGGACTGAACCTCTGAACCGGTCCAGGGGCAGGATGGTCAGCCGTCAACGGAGAAGGAGCAACCCATGGCGATGGTGATCCTCGTCACCGGCGGCAGCCGCTCGGGCAAGTCCGCCTTTGCCCAGGACCTTGCCGAATCCCTGCCCGGAAAGCGGTTCTTCCTGGCGACCTGTCCCCATACCGATGCCGAGATGAGCGCCCGGATCAGGAGACACCAGGCCGACCGCCAGGCCGGCGTTTGGCAGACCATCGAGGAACCCCTGCGGTTGGCAGAGGTCCTCGGGCGATGCCCGGCCGGTTCGGTTGTGCTCCTGGATTGCCTGACCCTGTGGATCAGCAATCTCCTCCATGCCGGCGACAGGGAGGAACAGATGTTGGGCGAGGACCAGGTGGAAGAGGAGTGCAGGCGGCTTCTGGCGGCCGCCGACCAGCTGCACACCCTGGTCATGGTGACCAACGAGGTCGGTTCCGGGATCGTGCCGGAAAATGCGCTGGCCCGCCGCTACCGGGATCTGGTCGGACGTTGCAACCAGTGCATGGGCAGGGCGGCGGACCAGGTCCACCTGGTGGTCTGCGGCGTGCCGCTCCGCATCAGGTGAGTTCGTCGTCCGGAAGGAACGCGGCCCGGAGATACTCGCGGTTCATCCGGGCGATGTTGCGGATGGATATTCCCTTGGGGCAGACGTTTTCGCATTCCCGTTCATTGCTGCAGTTGCCGAAGCCTTCCCGGTCCATGGCCCTGATCATGGCCCTGGCACGTTGTTTTCGTTCCGGCCGGCCCTGGGGCAGAAGGGCGAGCTGGGATATCTTGGCGCCGGTGAAGAGCATGGCCGCTGCATTGGGGCAGGCGGCCGCGCAGGCGCCGCAGCCGATGCAGGCGGCCGCGTCCATGGCCTGCTCGGCCAGGTGCTGGGCCACCGGGATGGTGTTGGCATCCGGCGCCGAGCCGGTGTTGACCGAGATGTAGCCGCCGGCCCGGATGATGCGGTCCAGGGCCGAGCGGTCGACCACCAGGTCCCGGACAAGGGGAAAGGCCCCGGCCCGGAAGGGTTCGATGCAGATGGTCTCGTTGTCCCGGAAATGGCGCATGTGGAGCTGGCAGAGGGTGGTCTCCCGCTCCGGGCCGTGGGCCACGCCGTTGACCACGGCCCCGCACATGCCGCAGATGCCCTCCCGGCAGTCGTGGTCAAAGGCCACCGGCTCCCTGCCGGCCAGGGTGAGCTGCTCGTTGAGAACATCGAGCATTTCCAGGAACGACATGTCGGTATTGATGTCCCGGAGCGGGTAGGATTCGAAATGCCCCCTGGCGTCGGGACCGGCCTGCCGCCACACCTTGACCGTGATGTTGATCGTCTTTGCTGTCATGCTGTCTCGTTCCGCCTATTTGTAGCTCCGCTGCGAGGGCGTGACATTCTCGAACCGGAGCGGTTCCCTGTGCAGGGCAGGCGGGCTGTCCGCCCCCTGGTTCTCCCAGACCGCCACATGGGCGTAGTGTTCGTCGTCCCGTTTGGCCTCGTGTTCCTCTGTCTGGCTCTCCTCCCGCAGGTGACAGCCGCAGGACTCCTCCCGCTCCAGGGCGTCGAGGACCATGATCTCGGCGAATTCGAGAAAGTCCGCCACCCGACCGGCCCGTTCCAGGGACTGGTTCAGCTCCTGGCTGCTGCCGGGGATGTAGCTGTTCTCCCAGAATTCTTCCCGTATCTCCGGTATCCTGTCCAGGGCGTGGCGTAACCCGGCCCGGTTGCGGGCCATGCCACAGTGGTCCCAGAGCAGTTTTCCCAGCCGGCGGTGATAGTGGTCAATGGTCTGCAGCTTCCCGCCCCTGGCGTCCTGGTTTCGCATCAGCCTGTTCAGCCGTTCCTGGACCGCCGATTCAGCCTCCCTGAAGCCGTCATGGTCGGTATCCAGGCTGCCCGGCCCGGCCGAGGCCAGGTAGTTGCCCATGGTATAGGGGATGATGAAGTAGCCGTCGGCCAACCCCTGCATCAGGGCGCTGGCACCCAGCCGGTTGGCGCCGTGGTCCGAGAAGTTGGCCTCGCCCAGGACAAAGAGGCCGTCGATGGTGGACATGAGGTGGTAATCCACCCACAGGCCGCCCATGGTGTAATGGACCGCCGGATAGATCATCATGGGGGTCCGGGTGGGATCGGTGGCCGTGATCTTCTCGTACATGTGAAAGAGGTTGCCGTACTTCTTCATGATCACATCCAGCCCGTCCCGCTCGATGGCGTCCCGGAAATCCAGGTATACGGCCAGGCCGGTCTCGCCCACGCCCTTGCCGGCATCGCAGACCTCCTTGGCATTCCTGGAGGCCACGTCCCTGGGCACCAGGTTGCCGAAACTGGGATACCGGCGCTCCAGGTAGTAGTCCCGCTCATCTTCCGGGATATCGGCCGGGTCGCGTCTGTCGCCCGGATTTTTCGGCACCCAGACCCGGCCGTCGTTGCGCAGGCTCTCGCTCATCAGGGTCAGCTTGGACTGGTAGTCGCCGTGCACCGGGATGCAGGTGGGATGGATCTGGACAAAACAGGGATTGGCAAACCCGGCTCCCCGGCGATAGGCCCGCCAGGCAGCAGTGACATTGCAGGCCATGGCGTTGGTGGACAGGTAGAAGACATTGCCGTACCCACCCGTGGCCAGCACCACCGCATCGCCACTGTACCGCTCCAGCCGGCCGTTGACCAGGTTGCGGCAGATGATCCCCCTGGCCCGGTTGTCCCTGACCACCAGGTCCATCATCTCCCGGCGGGGAAAGATCTTCACCCGGGAGGCGGCCGCCTGGCGCATCAGGGCCGAGTAGGCCCCCAGGAGGAGCTGCTGGCCGGTCTGGCCGCGGGCATAGAAGGTGCGGGAAACCTGGGCCCCGCCAAAGGAGCGGTTGGCCAGGGTGCCGCCGTATTCGCGGGCAAAGGGCACGCCCAGGGCCACGCACTGGTCGATGATGTTGTTGGAGATCTGGGCCAGCCGGTAGACATTGGCCTCCCGGGAGCGGAAATCGCCGCCCTTGATGGTGTCGTAGAAGAGCCGAAAGATGGAATCGCCGTCGTTCTGGTAATTCTTGGCCGCATTGATGCCGCCCTGGGCGGCAATGGAGTGGGCCCGCCTGGGACTGTCCTGGATACAGAACGACAGGACATTGTAACCCAGCTCGGCAAGGCTGGCGGCCGCCGAGGCCCCGGCAAGGCCGGTACCCACCACGATGATGGTGAACTTGCGCTTGTTGGCCGGATTGACCAGTTTGTTGGCAAAGCGGCAGTTGTCCCACTGTTCTGCCAACGGGCCTGGAGGTATTCTGGGATCGAGCTGCATGGTCGTCTACCGGGAAGAGGCTAGGGGAGTGGCCACCTCGATCAGGTTGCCGTCTGGATCGCGGAAATAGACCGACAGGATCGGCCCGGTGGCCCCGGTCCGCCGTACCGGTCCTTCCTCGATGGTGATGTCGTGTTCCTGCAGGTGGCGGAGGATCTGTTCCATGGGATCCATGCTCAGCAGGCAGATGTCCAGGCTGCCGGGGACAGGGCGGGCCGCCCTGGGCAGGATCTCGTCGTCCTGGCGATGGAGGTTGATCTTCTGGTCGGCAAAGACAAGGGCCTTGCGGCCTTCTCCGAAGGTAGTCACCGTCATCCCGAGAACATCACGATAGAAATCGCAGGTGGCATCGATGTCCGCGGCCGTGAGCACCAGGTGATCGAGACGACGGATCCGCATCAGGACACCAGGTGGCTCGGGTTGAGGAGGAGCAGGATGACCACTCCCCAGAAGACCGCGCAGATCAGGCCGGCCGTGATCCTGCCGCTGGTGCGGACCAGGGCATCGTAGGCCGGATGGCTGATCCCCAGGGACTGGAACAGGGACCAGAAGCCGTGGCTGATATGGAGGAGCAGAGCCAGCAGTCCGCAGCCGTAGAAGACGGCGTAGAGCGGTTGGCCGAGGATGGCCGCCACCATGTCGGCTATGGGCCGGTGATGGTCGGTGAAGTGGAAGTTGACCAGGTGAACAAGGAGAAAGGCCAGTATCGTCAGGCCGGTGTAGGGCATGGAGAGCGAGCCCAGGGTTCTGCCGCCCGCGCTTCGCTGCATGGCGTAGCGTTGGCCGCGGGCCCGGCTGTTGGCCAGAAACAGGGCCAGGCCGGTGATCACGTGGAGCAGGAAGACGGCCAGCAGCAGGATCTCGACGATGTTGAGCAGGAAGCCGAGACTGTGGAGATGACGGGCATAGGAGAGGAACGGTTCCCGGCCCCAGAAGATGGAGCTGTTGCCTGCTGCATGGACCAGCAGAAAACAGCCAAGCAGCGAACCGGTGACAGCCATGACATATTTCCTGCCCACCGATGAGTTCCACACGGACCAGCGCATGATCAGCCTCCGGCAAAGGAATCTTGGCCCCATGCACCCGGCAGGGGCAACACGCAGGCACGAGTTTATTCAACTCTCCCGGGAAATACAACGGCAAAAAGGCAGCGACCAGAGGAAAGCGCAGGCGCAGCGGCATCTTCTTCATGAAGTGGCTTCTATTTTTTGATTTCCGATTCCTTTCCATGGGACGGAAATTCAGCAGACAGCTGGCGTCCATTTTGGTCCCCGGATATTGAAGGCAGGAAGGCTGCCAAAGAAAAATTTACTGTCCTGCAAGGTGATCCAGGCAGGTAGAGAAAACAGGCTTGACTTCCCCCATATCGTCTTGTAGACAATTTGATTGTGGTTTTTTGTTGAAGCTGTTGTTGTGAGTCTTGTTTCCAGTTGGTTTTTTATGGTTTTTAGATGGTTAGACTTACTTCTAGCTCAATGACAAGGAGGGTGCCATGAAGAGGTTTGGTCTGCCGGGGATGGTGGTCGGTTTGTTCATGCTGTGCTGGTTGAGTCCGGGAGGAGACGGTATTGCCTTTGCGGCCAGTGATTCGCCTCCTGATCTTGTCGATGCCATTTTCTGGGACGAGGATCCGGCTACTCCGGGATTGCAGCAGTCTTTCCTCGGGGTGGAGTCTGTGGAAAAGGCCTTCAACAATGGCCGCAGGATCGAAGAGGTTCAGCTCGGTTTGACACCCGGGGTGCTCGGAATGTTGGCTCTTCCCGCGCAGGAGGTCTGGGACCGGATGACCGATGATGCCAAGGCCCTGTATATCATCAATGCCGAACGCCAGGCCAGGGGGTTGGCCACCCTGGGAATCAGCGGCCTGCCCATGACCGGTATAGAGTCCCATATCGACCAGAACGCTGCCTGGTATGGAGACTACCTGTATGACAATAACCTGACAGAGTTTACCGACCCTGATTACCTGGGTGCAAATTCTCCCTTCAGTCGCATCGACAAGAATCCTGACCTGGGGGAATCCGCCACCTATGGAGCATGCCATGAGTATCTGCATTACGCGGAAAACATAGCTTATTTCGCTGAAATCTCCGCCAATGGGCCACCGCCCCTGCCCCTGCCCCTGGAGCGGGCCATCTACAACTGGATCTATACCCCGCGCTATCTGCAGGGCAGTACATCGTGGGATCAGCGCCGGGCCGTGCTTGTCCAGAGCCGGACGCTGGATATGCCGGCCTACGAGTATGGGTACAAGAACAATCATGGTGAAAGCGGTTCAGAAGGATATCTGGGTATATATGTCAGGATCGGAACCCGCTACAATGCAGGAGACCCGCTCCAGAATGGTCTGTATTACACCGGTGGAGTGGTGGTGATGGATATTTTCGATCCGATCGGTGACCTGGCGGAGCGGCAGACCGGTGATCGTCCCTGCCACTACAATCCCGGCGTTGGACGGCTGGCGGCCGCCTCGTTCACCGGCCTGGCGGAACGGCATGTGACCGAGCTTCCAAATGACCGCTGGGTGCAGCTTACCCCGGGTGGCGAACCCGGCAAGGGGGAACAGAGTGTCCAGGCCATATTCGGCGACGATCTGCCTCTGGCCGGGTACGGAACCGATTGGATCGTCTTTGCTTTTGATCCCGTTAGCAATATGTACACAACGTTGAGCCTGAATGATGCCCTCGTTCCCAGGCAGGCATACTGGGTCCTGCAGCGCACCGGCAGCGATGTGATGGTGGACATGCCCCCCTCGACTTCGGAGGCCTATGTTCAGTACTGCGATGATGCCGAGTGTATGGAGCCACTGCCCTGTAACTCGGCAAAGGGATGTGTGGTCATTCCGCTTCAGACCAGCCCTGCCAGGGACCTGTGGCAGATGATCGGCCACCCCTCCCGCGCTTCCATCCCGGTGGACCAGGTCCAGGTGGTGACGATCGGCGGTGGCCCTTGTGAAAACGGCTGCAACCTGAACACAGCGGCTCTCTACTATGTTGTCGGGGATCAGTTCTGGCATTATGACGGCAGCGGCTACACGGCCATGACCACTGTCGGTCCCTGGGAAGGATTTTGGGTACTGGCCAAGCAGACCAGTTCCTATACACCGGTGCTGCTTCTGCCCCTGCCGTAAGGTTCAGGAGATGCTGTCGGGATGGTTTCCGGTTCCATCCGCCGGCATTCTCTGGTACACAAAGGGCCGGAGTGGAGATCGGGGCAGTGGTCCGCGGCCTGCTGGTGGCCGGCGGAATCCTCGGAGATCCTGAACAGTAGGGTTCCTTGAAAACAGGTCGTTTCGTCCGATCTCCGGATGTGGAAAAACCTTTTGCCTGGAAACCGGCCGGCGGTCGGTCCTGGCAAGATTTTTCCCACGGGGTTGATCGCCAACGAAAAGTCTGATGGTTCAAGGCGCCCATGAGTCAATCCAGCAGCAAGACGGCCGGCCTGTCCGCCGGCCATCCCGGGGCCTATCTGCGCCTTGTCCGCCGGAATGCCCGGTACCGCCGATTCTGGCTGGCCGGTGTCGTCAGCCAGATCGGCGACTGGTTCAACTATATCGGCATATTCGTGCTGCTCACCGGCCTGACGGGTTCTGGCCGGGCCGTGAGCTGGTTTCTCCTGGCCAAATTCCTGCCCGCCTTTCTCCTCGGGCCGGTGGCCGGTGTCCTGGCTGACCGGTTCGACCGGAAGACCATCCTCATCGGTTGCGACCTGAGCCGGGCCCTGGTGGTCCTGGCCTACCTGCTGGTCCAGGGGCGGGAACAGGTATGGCTGGTCTATCTTCTCGCCTTTGTCCAGGAGTCGATCTGGACCTTTTTCAACCCGGCCCGGCAGGCCTCGGTTCCCAATCTTTGTACGGCCGAGGAGCTCAACGTGGCCAACGGCCTGTCCGGGGCCACCTGGTCCATCATGCTGGCGGTCGGGGCTGCCCTGGGCGGTTTTGTCACTGCCCTGGCCGGCTGGAAGACGGCCGTGGTCGTGGACAGTCTCACCTTCCTGCTCTCTGCCGGCATCATGGCCACCGTGACCCTGCCGGCCCGCCACCGGACGGAGCACCCCCGCAGTTCCCTGCGCCTGGCCGAGCTGTTCGGGCTGCGCGATCTCTACGAGGGGGCCGTGTATGTCCGCAGCCACGGCCGGGTGGCTGCCCTGCTCACGGTCAAGAGCGGCTGGGCCCTGTCCGGCGGCATCCTGGTGATGCTCACCGTGTTCGGCGAGCAGGTCTTTGCCGAAAACGGCCAGGGTGGCCTGAGCGGGGTGTTCTATTCCATGCGGGGACTGGGTGCTGCCGTGGGGCCGATGCTGGCCTGGCGTCTTTTCGGAGACAGCGAACAGTCGATGCGCAGGGCCATCGGTGCGGCCTTTTTCATCTCCTCTGCAGCCTACCTGCTGTTCAGCCGGACAGAAACGATCATTGCCGCCGCTGCCTGCGTCTTTCTCGGTCATGTGGGTGGTTCCATCCAGTGGGTCTTCAGTACCACCCTGCTCCAGCGGCGGGTGGAGGACGGCTTCCGCGGCCGCGTGTTTGCAGCGGAAATGGGGCTGCTCACCCTGGTGCTGTCCTGTTCCACCTGGGCCACCGGCCTGGCCCTGGATCTGGGCTGGTCGCCCCGGACCATCGTGGCTGTGCTGGCGGTGCTTTTTTTGCTCCCAGGATCGGTCTGGGTGGTGTATCTTTTCAGTATCCCGGACAGGGACTGACGACCTGTCCGTCTATCCGGAGAAGACCAGGACCGACATGCACGAGCAACCTCTGCACTTTCTCTTTCTCGAGCCCTACTTTGGCGGTTCCCACCGGGCCTTTGTCCTGGGACTGCAGAAATATCTCGACTTTTCCTGGACGATCATCTCCCTGCCGGCCCGCAAGTGGAAGATGCGCATGCAGCTGGCCGCCCCCTGGATGGCCGAGCAGGTGATCGCTCTGGTCCGGGCCGGCAACCAGTACGACGGCATCCTCTGCTCCACCTTTCTGGATGTGGCCGTATTCCGGGCCCTGCTCCTCCGTGCCGGTATCGACCTGCCCCTGGCCCTCTATTTTCACGAAAACCAGTTCAGCTATCCAGGCCAGGTGCCGGATCCCGGCCTGCACCAGTTTACGGCCATCAACTTCACCAGCGCCCTGACCGCAGACCGGATCGCCTTCAACAGCGAGTACAACCGCAAGACCTTTTTCGCCGGCGTGCACCAGTACCTGAAGCGGGCCACCGACACCCGTATGGGCCACCTGGAACAGGAGATCGAGGCCAAGTCGTGCATCCTTTTCCCGGGCCTGGATTTTTCTTTCATCGATGGTGCCGTCAGGCAGCGCAGGGAGCACCGGATGCCTGTCATCGTCTGGAATCACCGCTGGGAACACGACAAGGGACCGGAGGACTTTTTTTCCGTTCTTTTCCGGCTCGCCGAACGGGGTATCGACTTTCGCCTGATCGTCCTGGGACAGCGTTTCCGTAACTCGCCCTCCATCTTCACCCTGGCCCGGGAGAACCTGAGCAGAAGGCTGATACATTTCGGCTACGTAGAAGACAGGAACGAGTATGGTCGCCTGCTCGTCCAGGGCGACCTGGTGGTCTCCACCGCCCTGCACGAGTTCTTCGGCATGGCCGTACTGGAGGCGGTCCGGGCAGGCAACTACCCCCTGGTGCCGGACAGGCTGGCCTACCGGGAGATCTTTCCCCGCCAGTACCGGTACAGCCCGGTCGGCCTGCACGCGGTGCTGCGCTACCTGCTCCAGAAGACACCCCGTCTGGACAGAAGCGAGATCGATGCCCTCACCGGACGTTTTGCCTGGCCGGCCCTGGCCGCTGCCTACGAATCCTGGCTGATCGGTCTGGTGGAGGAACGCGTGGCAGGCTGAGCGCCCGCCAGGAGGGGTGGAGCCGGAAAACGGCTCAGCCGCCGCCGATCCTGGGAAAGACGGCCAGAATGTCGCCCTCTTCCAGGCAACGTCCCGGATCGGCATGCCGGTTGTTGACCATGATCACGCCCACGTCGTCCAAATCGATGCCCAGGGAGGCGATGATCTCGGCCGCTGTTGCCCCGTCCGCAAAAGCAAGGGGCGCTTCCCTGAAGCGCCCCTCCCGAAACCAGGCAAAGAGTTTGACCGTCACCTTCATGGATCAGAAATCCCAGAACTTGGCGATTTCCTCCACTGTGAAGTCCCAGACCACGTTATGGGGGGCAAGGGGTTCTTCCATGAAGAATTCGGGCAGCTGGTCGTCGCTGGCCGTGAAACCGGCGGCCTGGTTGAAGGCGTGCTCGGTCTTCAGGATGGTGGCCCCCAGGTTGGTGACATCGTCAGCTGTGAGGCTGATGCCGTAGCGGGCATTGATCATGTCGATCAGGGCGGGCAGGCAGTTCTCGTCATCCAGGGCGGCAAAGGCGATGAACAGGCACATCCCGGTGGAGTCGATGGCCGCGGTGGCGATCTGCAGGTTGCGCGAAAGCTCGATCTGGCCCTCCTTGCTCAGGGGATCCAGCGAGCCGCCCACATTGAGGATATTGGTGGCAATGGTGTAGCCCATGGTGTGGTCGGCACCCTGGGTGGAGGTGGCATAGGTGATGCCGATACCCTTGACGGCCCGGGGATCGTAGGCCGGAATGGCCTGGTTCTTGACCACCGGTACCCGGGTGACGCCAAAGGCACGGCCTACGGAGGCGGCCCCGCAGCCGATGATCCGTCCCAGGGGAGTGCCCTTGGCCACATCCTCCTTCAGGATCCGGCAGATTCCTTCACCGTCGCCGAATTCCAGGATGCCGGCCTCCATGGCCACGCCCATGGCCACCGAGGTCTCGATGGTATCCACGCCGATATCGTCCATGAGGTGATCCGCCTCGGCGATCCAGTCCAGGTTGTCCACGCAGCAGTCAGCGCCCATGGCCCAGATGGATTCGTATTCAAAGCCGGATGTCTTGTACTTGCGATCCTTGTCGTTGAAGATCTGCGAGCACTGGATCACGCATCCCTTGTGGCAGTTGTGCTTGGGCTTGCCGCCCCGTTCCACGATCATGTCGTGCATGGTCTCGCCGGAGATCTCGTCATGACCGTCGAACTGGCCGTTGGTGAAGTTGCGGGTGGGCAGGGCCCCGGCCTCGTTGATGATGTTCACCAGGACATTGGTGCCGTACTGGCCAAGGGCCTGGCTGATGGGGTTGTCCACCAGGGCCTTGGTGAAGACCCGGTTGGCCTCGTTGAACCGCTCCGGATCGGCGATCTCCACCTTGGCGTCCGTGGGATCGATGGCGATGAACTTGATCCGCTTCGAGCCCATGACCGCACCCAGGCCGCCCCGGCCGCAGGAGCGGAGCTTGGAGTCCGGGTCCTTGCAGGAGATGTTGGCTGCGGTGAGCCTCATCTCGCCGGCCTGGCCGATGGTGATGATGCCGTGCCGGTCGCCGTAGCGCTCCGCCACCGCCTCCACCACCGCGAAGTTGCCCTTGCCGATCAGCTCGGTTTCCTCGGCAATGGTTATACCGTCGGTGCTCAGCCGGAGAGCGTACCATTTGTCTTCCCTGGGCAATCCTTCGATGATCAGGGCCTTGCAGCCCAGCCGGGCCAGCATCTGGGCTGCCGTGCCGCCGGCATTGGCCTCCTTGATGGTCCCGGTGAGCGGGCTCTTGGCGCCGATGGAGATTCGGCCCGAGTTGGCGGCAACCGTTCCGGAGAGCAGCCCGGGCGCGATGACCAGCTTGTTCTTTTTGCCCAGGGCGTGGCAGGTCGGTTCCACCTCGGCCGCCACCACGGTGGAGGTCAGGCCCCGACCGCCCAGGCCTGCCCATTCGGCCGGCACCTCTTCGATGGAGGTTGTCAGGTCTGTCATGTTGACGCGAAAGATCTTGTCTGCCATAATCTGTTTTCCCCCTCTTCTAGTTGACGGTTTCGTCTATGGTGCCAAGGACCTTGGCCATGATCATCTTCTTTTTCTTTTCATCCGGAGGCGGTGTTCCCCAGGAGATGAACTGCTGGACCACCCGCATGAAATCGCCGTTGTCCTCCTTGCATTGCTCGCAGATGGATGCGGCCTGGTTGCGGAACATGATGATCTCGCTGGCCGGATCACCGTCGATGTTCACGGCCGCCATCTTGCGGCAGCCGCAGTCGAGCCGGATCACGGCCACGCCCACCGCGTCGGGACTGCCCTCCATGATGCCCTCCACCATGGCCCGTTCACCCTGTTCCGGGGTGATCTCCTGTTTTTTTGCTTGCATGGTTGCTCTCTGCTGATGTATCGGTATTTTCTGAACAGTTTCTCCAGTCCACTCTATTCTGCCGGGCTGGAGCAGGTCAACAGAATTTTTGGCCTGCCGGCGAGGGACACTGTTCTGGTCTTTCTTGTATTGGTCCATGAAATCGATAGGTTGCCTGATGTTCGACAGAGGGGATCAGGCTGATATTTTGTCTTGACAAACGACATCCGGTCCAGTACAGGAAAGGCACCTTGTCTGTGCATTCCATTGCATGTATTCAGGTGACCCTGAGAACGTAACTGCCCGGAGATGGATCTTCTGCCCGGTCCTGCCGCGGGTTGGGCAATCGTTGCAGGCTATCGGCACGACATGCCGCAGCGGTGATTTCCGGACCGCATGTTCCGTTTCCGGACAGAGACTGGTAAGGATTTGTTCCCAACTTTATCATTACTTGAATGGAGGAAGTCATCATGTGGGAGATTATCGTTGACAAGGACAAGTGTGCCGGGGATGAGGAATGCGTAAACGCCTGCCCTGCACAGGTCTATGAAATGGTGGACGGCAAGGCCGAGCCGGTCGAGCCGGACGAGTGCCTGGGTTGCGAGACCTGTGTCGAGGTCTGCCCGGAAGGCGCCATCACCGTAACCGAAGTCTGATACGACGGCGGAAATAGACGCTGCAATAAGCCCATCCCTGGCCGGGGATGGGCTTATTGTCGTTTATGGCCGGCCGGAAAGCCGGCCCTGCCTTTGGACAGGGAAGTAGAGAAAAACAGGTCCAAGTTCATGAAGTTCAAGCCGGGTGTCAACCGCTCTGTGCATCTTTTCGCCGCTCCCCTGCTGTGGAGCGGTATCGGTGTGCTCCTCATGGTTCGGGGCACGGGCTGGATCGGTCCGGGACGGCCCCGGCTGCTGCTGCTCGCGGCCGTCGGGCTGGGCACCCTGAAGTCGTTCCTGGTCCTGGACAGGACAGCCCGGCGCAACGTGGAGAGGATCGTCCGTCTCAGGGACGGCACCTGCCTGGGCGCGGTCTATTCCTGGAAGACCTGGCTGCTGGTCCTGTTGATGATGGGCTCGGGCATTGCCATGCGCACCCTGACCGAGCCGGGCAAGGTCATCGGCACCCTGTACGTGGCCATTGGCTGGGCCCTGCTGTTCTCCAGCCGGTTCGGCTGGCTGGAATGGTTCCGGTGGAGAGGCCGTGACTGAATCGCTGAACCGGGTGGAGATATCCAGGCAGGCCCTGGAGCACAACTTTCTGCTCCTCAGGCAACTGGCAGCGCCAGCCGGGGTCATGGCCATGGTCAAGGCCGACGGCTACGGCCACGGCATGGTGGAGTGCGCCCGCCTCTATTCCAGCCTGGGGGTCACCGCTTTCGGAGTCGCCGAATCGGTGGAGGGGGTACGGCTGCGCCAGGCCGGCATCGGCGAGCCGGTCTATGTCCTGGCCGGGGTGACCCCTGGCACGGTGCCGGCCCTGCTTGACCATGACCTGACTCCTGTCCTGGTGGACGAGACCGTTCTGGCCGCCCTTTCCAGGGAAGCGGTGCAGCGGCGGCAGACCGTTGGCGTGCACGTCAAGGTGGATGCGGGCATGGGGCGCCAGGGATGCTCCCCGGGCCAAGCGGAAGTCCTGGCCAGGCTCATCGGCCGGACACCCGGGGTCGAGCTGCAGGGGATGATGATCCACTTTCCCATGGCCGATGATCCGGCCTCGGAGAGTACCGGCGAGATCCTGACCCGATTCCGGCGGCTCAGGGAACGGCTGAATATGGGGAATTCCCTGGTCCTGCACGCGGCCAATTCCGGGGCGCTCATGTATTTTTCCGGCTGCACCCTGGACATGGTCCGGCCGGGTATCGCCCTCTATGGTTGCTACCCTTCCGGCAGGGTGGGTGAACGGGGACGGTTGGCCGGGCAGCTCAAGCCGGCCATGCGGTTTGTCAGCCGGGTCATCCAGGTACGGGAGGTGGAGGCCGGCACAGGACTGGGCTACGGCCATACCCATGTCACTGCCAGGCGCTCCAGGATCGCCCTGGTGCCGGTGGGATACGAGGACGGGTACCTGCGGGCGCTGTCCAACCGGGCCAGGGTCCTGGTCCGTGGGCGGCGCGTTCCGGTGGTGGGGCGGATCTCCATGAACCTGACCATGCTGGATGTGACGGACCTTGCCGAGGTGCAGGTGGAGGACGAGGTCGTCCTCATGGGGCGCCAGGGCGAAGAGGAGATCACGCCGGAGGAGGTGGCCGGCTGGATGGAGACGATCAGTTACGAGGTGCTCTGCCTGTTCGGCAACCTGAACAGGCGGGTCTACACCTGAGGGTCGTCCGGACCGGCCACAGGGCATCGTTGCCGGTCCGGACACTATTGTCGAAAAGAGGAAAAGATGATCAGATCACAGTTGCAGGAGCTGCTTGATCGCTGTTTTGCCCGGGGGGTCGACGAGGGATGGTGGAGCGACCGGGCAGCGGGAAAGTATACGATCGAGGTACCCAGGCATGCCGGGCAGGGTGATTTCTCCACCAACATGGCCCTGGTGATGGCTGGAACAGAAAAGCGAAATCCCAGGGAGATCGCCGCCAGACTGCAGGAACTGCTCGCTGCGGCTGACCATCTCGTCGAGCGGGTGGAGGTCGCCGGGCCGGGCTTTGTCAACATGTTTCTGCAGCCCGGTGTCTGGGCCTCGGTGCTGCCGGTCATCGACAGCCAGGGAGAGCGGTACGGCCTGTCGGAAACAGGCCGGGGAACCAAGGTGCTGGTGGAGTTCGTGAGCGCCAATCCCACCGGGCCGCTCTCCATCGGTCACGGCCGCAACGGCATTCTCGGCGATTCCATAGCCCGGCTGCTGACAGGCTGCGGCTACTCGGTCAGCCGCGAGTACTACTTCAACGATGCCGGCCGGCAGATGCGCGTCCTGGGGGCCTCTCTCAAGGCCCGTTACCTGGAACTCCTTGGCCTGGAGAACGAATTTCCCGAGGACGGTTACCAGGGGGAGTACCTCTATGACATAGCCCGGGACCTGGTGGACCGGTATGGCGACCGGCTGCGGGACAGCGAGGTCATGGAGTTCAAGGAGCACGCCCAGAAGGCCATTTTCGCCGATATCGACGCCACCCTGAAACGGATCGGTATCGAGTTTGACTCCTATTTCAATGAACACAGCCTGTACGAGCAGGGGTTGATCGAGGATGTGATCGAGAAGCTGCGCCGGAAGAACCTGGTCTACGAGCAGGACGGCGCCCTCTGGTTCCGGACCACGGAATTCGGCCAGGAGCAGGACAGGGTGATCGTCAAGAGCAGCGGCGAGCCCACCTACCGGCTGCCCGACATCGCCTATCACCGGGAAAAGTTCCGGCGCGGGTACGACTGGATGATCGATGTCTTCGGGGCCGATCACATCGCCACGGTGCCGGATGTTCTTGCCGGGGTGAGGGCCCTGGGATACGACGACAGCAAGGTGCAGGTGGTCCTCCATCAGTTCGTCACCCTCATGCGGGACGGCCGCCAGGTCAAGATGTCCACCCGCAAGGCCACCTTTGTCACCGTGGACGAGCTGGTGGACGAGGTGGGTGTGGATGCCCTCCGCTTTTTCTTTCTCATGCGCAAGCCGGACAGCCAGCTGGAATTCGACCTGGATCTGGCCACCCGGGAGAGCCAGGAGAATCCGGTGTACTATGTCCAGTACGGTCATGCCCGGTTGTGCAGCATCGACCGGATGGCCGGGGAGCGTGGGGTAGAGGCGGTGGCGGCTTCATCGGCGCCTCTGGAACGCCTCGCAGAGCCTGAAGAACACCAGCTCCTGAAACTGCTGGCCGACTATCCCCGCCTGGTCAGGACAGCCGCCCGGGACCTGGCCCCCCACAGGATCATCTTCTATCTCATGGAGCTGGCCGGTCAGTTCCACAGTTACTACAACAAGCACAAGGTACTGACCGGAGATCCCCGGCTGACAGCGGCCCGCCTGGCCCTCTGCAGGGGAATCAGAACGGTTCTCAACAACGGCCTCACCCTGATGGGGATATCGGCTCCGGAATCCATGTGATCCTGCCATGGCCCGGCCTCGGAAAAAGAAGAGCAGAACCGGCCGGCAGGCCAGGCGAAATGGGAAACGGTTCACCTTCCAGCTTGGTCCGGCCGGGATCGCCGGGATCGCGGTGGTCTGTTTCTGCCTCTTCCTGTGGATGTTTCTGCTCGGTATCTGGGCCGGTCAGACCATTCTCCTGCCGGCCGCCGACCAGGCGGGCCCTGTCTCTGCCCGCGGCAGGCAGGACAGGGAAGAGCGGCTGCCCATCAGAGAACTTCACCCCCAGGGACGGAAACGGCCTGTGCACGCCAACGGGTCTTCCCGCTGACCGCTCCGGGCCAGGCTTGACCTGCCTGCCGTTGCCGGTTAATATAAAAAATTCTCATGAATAACTGCACCACAGACACTCCGGCCGGCCAGATCCGTCCGGCACGCATGAGCGATGTGCCGGCCATCCACGCCCTTCTCCAGCATTTTGCGGAACAGGGGCTGCTGCTCGGCCGGTCCATCAGTTCGCTCTATGACCAGCTGCGGGATTTCATCGTCTATGACGCCGGCGGCATCCAGGGGGTCTGCGCCCTGCATATCTGCTGGGACAACCTGGCCGAGATCCGCTCCCTGGCCGTGCGCGACGGCTGGCAGGGACGCGGTCTGGGGAAAGCGCTGGTGCTCTCCTGTTTGGACGAGGCCCGCAGCCTGGAGATCGGCCAGGTCTTCGTTCTCACCTACCAGGCAGAATTTTTTAGAAAACTTGAGTTTATAGACATAGACAAACAGCAGCTGCCCCACAAGATCTGGAGCGACTGTCTGCAGTGTCCCAAGTTCCCCGACTGCGACGAGGAGGCCCTGATCTGGGGCAGGGGAAAATATGGCGGCCCAGGCGGGAAACAGGCCTGAGCTGGTTCCGATTTCCGGGAGTACGACCGATGATCAGTAAAGCGTTGACAAAGGTATTTGGTTCGAAGAACGACAGGGAAATAAAAAAACTGCGCCAGGTGGTGGCCCGGATCAACGACCTGGAGCCATCCGTGGCTCCCCTGTCCGACGACCAGCTGGCCGCCAAGACCGTGGAGTTCAGGGAACGGATCGCCAAGGGGGAATCGCTGGACGATCTCCTCCCCGAGGCCTTTGCCGTGGTCCGCGAGGCCGGCAAGCGCGTCCTGGGGGAGCGCCATTTCGATGTTCAGCTCATCGGCGGCATCGTGCTGCACCAGGGCAAGATCGCAGAGATGAAGACCGGTGAAGGCAAGACCCTCACCTCCACGGCACCGGTGTATCTCAATGCCCTCACCGGCAAGGGGGTCCACGTGGTCACGGTCAACGATTACCTGGCCCGCCGCGACGTGGAATGGATGGGCCAGATCTACCGTTTCCTCGGCCTGACGACCGGTTCCATCCTGCACAACATGGACGATGCGGCCCGCAGGGAGGCCTACCTGGCCGACGTCACCTATGGCACCAACAACGAGTTCGGTTTCGACTATCTGCGCGACAACATGAAGTTCGACCTGGCCGACTTCTGCCAGCGCGGCTTCAACTATGCGATCGTGGACGAGGTGGACTCCATCCTCATCGACGAGGCCAGGACGCCGCTGATCATCTCCGGTCCGGCCGAGATGTCCACCGATCTGTACCTGAAGGTGGACCGGATAATGCGCCACTTCAAGGAAGATATCCACTACACCAAGGACGAGAAGGCGCGCCAGGTGATGCTCACCGACGAGGGCGTGCAGCTGGGCGAGGAGCTCCTCAAGGTGGACAACCTCTACGATCCCCGCAACATCAATTACCTGCACCATATCAACCAGGCCCTCAAGGCGCATGTTCTCTTCCAGCGGGACGTCGACTACATCGTCAAGAACGGCGAGGTGGTCATCGTGGACGAGTTCACCGGCCGGACCATGGAGGGACGCAGGTATTCCGACGGCCTGCACCAGGCCCTGGAGGCCAAGGAAGGGGTCAAGATCGAAAAGGAGAACCAGACCCTGGCCTCCATTACCTTCCAGAACTACTTCCGGATGTACGACAAACTGGCCGGCATGACCGGTACGGCCGATACCGAGGCCGCCGAGTTCAAGAAGATCTACAACCTGGACGTGGTGGTCATCCCCACCCATCGGGAGATGATCCGCAAGGACTATGCCGATGTCATCTACAAGAACATGAAGGCCAAGTACCGGGCCATCGTCCGGGAAATCAAGGAGCTGCACGCAAAGGGACAGCCCGTGCTGGTGGGAACCATCTCCATCGATGTCTCGGAAAAGATCTCCAGGATGCTGCAGCGGGAAGGCATTCCCCACGAGGTGCTCAATGCCAAGCACCACGAACGGGAGGCCGAGATCGTGGCCCAGGCCGGCCAGAAGGGCAGGGTGACCATTGCCACCAACATGGCCGGCCGCGGCACGGACATCAAGCTGGGAGAAGGCGTGCGGGAACTGGGCGGTCTGCACATCCTGGGCACCAGCCGCCACGAGTCCAGGCGGATCGACAACCAGCTGCGCGGTCGTTCCGGCCGCCAGGGCGATCCCGGTTCCTCCAGGTTCTATCTCTCCCTGGAGGATGACCTGCTCCGCATCTTCGGTTCGGACCGGCTGTCCTCGCTCATGGACAAGCTGGGTATGGACGAGGACGAGCCCATCGAGCACAACATGATCAGCAAGGCCATCGAAAACGCCCAGCGCAAGGTGGAGGGCCACAACTTCGATATCCGCAAGCACCTCCTCGAATACGACGATGTCATGAACAAGCAGCGGGAGGTGATCTACAGCCAGCGGCGGGCCGTTCTCGAGGGCGAGGATGTCCGGCCCATCATCAGCGACATGATCGATGACCTCGTCGAGGGACTGGTGGCGGAGACAGCCCAGGAAAAGACACCGTCCGAGGACTGGGATTGGGCCCATTTCGACGAGCGGGTGCTGGAGATCTTCAACCTGGAGCTGGACTGGTCCAAGACCGAGCGCACCGACCTGGACAGCGAGCGGCTGACCGAAAAGCTGCGGCAGGAGATCGACCGGGCCTACAGCCTCCAGGAGGAACGGAACGGAGCCGAGCAGATGCGCCAGCTGGAGCGGATGATCCTCCTCCAGATGGTGGATACCCACTGGAAGGAACATTTGCTCAACATGGACCATCTCAAGGAGGGGATCGGCCTGCGCGGATATGGCCAGAAGAATCCGCTGGACGAATACAAGAAGGAAGGATTCAATCTCTTCCTCGACATGATCGAAACCGTCAAGATGCAGACCGTGGCCACCCTGATGCGGGTCCAGGTGGTCCGGGAGGATGAGGTGGCCAGGCTGGAGGAAGAGCAGCGCCGCAAGCGTGAGCAGGAACTGGAGATGGCCAGGGCCGCGTCTGCTGGAAACGAAGACGAGGGCCGGACACCGGTGAAACGGAGCCAGAAAAAGGTTGGCCGCAACGCTCCCTGTCCCTGCGGCTCGGGCAGGAAGTACAAGAAGTGTTGCGGCCGGATCAGGTAGGCCGTCGGATCCGCTGCCGCAGCCCCTGGTTCACCGGCGGCAGCGGTCAGGTTGACTGCCTGAGCTTGACGGTGATCTCCACCCGCCGGTTTTTGGCCCGTCCTTCCGGGTAGTCGCTTCCATCCTCCCTGGTGTTGGGGGCCACCGGCCGAGATTCCCCGTAGCCCACGGTGACGAACCGGGCGCCGGCCAGGCCGCCTTTCTCCTGCAGCCATCTGCTGATGGACTCAGCCCGCAGCCGGGACAGCTTCAGGTTGTAGGCTTCTGAGCCCTTGGCGTCGGTGTGCCCCTCGATGAGAATCTCCTCGACCTCCTGCAGTTTGTTCACTGCCCTGGCCAGCTTGTACAGCTTTTCCTCGGCCTCTTTGCGCACATCCCAGCGGTCAAAGTCAAAGAGCACGTCCCCGGACAGGGAAAGACGGATCTGGTGACCGACGGTCTTGGCACCCAGGTCGGTGAGCGTCTTCCTGACCTCGCGGGACATGCCCTTGAACGAACGTCCCCCGTCACCCCTGATGTCCAGGTCCCGGAGCCCGGCAAGTGACCTGGCTGTTCCGAAACCGGTGATGGTAATCGTTCTGCCGACCAGGTGCAGCCCGCCCCGGTCAGGCCCGAGGCGCTGCACCGCCTGGTCCGCTGCCCTGTCCGCCTCCGGGTCGTCCGGTCCCTGGTAGGAGGCGGCGGCCATGGGCAGTGCCGGGCAGAGCAACAGGAAAGCGGCAAGTACGGCAATCCACCTGCAACAGTCCATCTCAGCCCTCTTTTGCAAGCTGAACTCCCTCAAACGGCATGGCCTTGGGGACAGCGATGTCGATGGAGTCGGTTTCCCCTGCCGGAGCCGGAAACTTGACCCAGATGATGTTCCGTTCACCGGGCTTGAACCACTTGGCGAACTTGCCGCCCTGGATCTTGGTGTTCATGGGCCCGGCGATGAACATCCCCTCGGAGTCTTTGAGGGCGAAATATTTTTTCTTGTTCTTGATGTCGGTGTAGTAGACATCGCCGTAGCGGAATTCATACTTTGCCTTGTCCGTGGAGGTGTTCTTGATGGCGACCTGGAGGGTGAGGACATCGCCCCTTACCTGGCAGCGAAGCAGGGAGAGCTCGAAGTTGCCGTCCGAGGAAAACTGTGTCTGGATCGGATCCATTGCCCAGGCCGTGGTGGCGGCAATCAGCAGGGAAACAAGCAGTCCGGCGATTCTGATCTTCATGGAAACCTCCTCTGGTGTGTAGCGGTTGAAGGGGCAGAAGCAATTTTCAGTTTGTATGATACCACAAGGCAACCTCCGGCGTAAACTGGGAATACCTCAAGGTCCCTGCTCCCTGCCGGCACACTGGACCGGCGCGGGAATCATTCATCGTCCTGACAGGTCACGGAGCGGCTGAACCGCCTCTGGCAAGCCGATCCGTCCGTCCCCGCTGATTTCCGTCTCCGGGGCCGGGGTGTCGGACGGCGAGCGACCTGTGGTGACCTGCAGGGAGAGGATGGTATCCTCCAGGCCGATCCTGCCGTCACGGTTCAGGTCGCCCGGCAGGAGCGCGCTGCCCCCGCAGCCGAGGCCGATGTCGAAGATATCAGTACCGGTCAGGGCCATGAAATGATCACGGCCTTCTGTAGTCATTACCTTGAGTTCATGCACAGATGGACCGCCTGGCCGGTCCATCCACAGGCTGGCCACCCGGCCGTCGGGCAGCACGCAGGGCGAGTTGTCGTTGTTGAACGAGCCGATTTTCACGGGCTGCGGGTTGCCGGGAGACAACCGCCATATGGCCTCGCCATCCCAGTCCGCCTCGAAGACAATGGTGCCGTCCGGAGCGTAATCCGGGCTGTGCAAGGGGTTGTACCTGGGACCTGGGCCCTGGGCAGGCGTGAAGACCACCCGGAAATTGCTGCCGTCGGTATTGACCTCGCAGATGGCCTCGCCCACGTCGGCCAGGTCGTTGTCGCAGTCGAAGACGATTCTGCCGCCGTCCGCGGATATGGCCGGCTGACTATGGTACTGATAGGGGGATGCTGCGGTGAGCAGAACCGGAGCGGACCAGGCCGAACCGGAGCGGCTGCTGGCATACAGGTCGCGGCCATGGGGACCGTCCGTGGTAGCATAGACCACCAGGTTGCCGTCCGAGGAGACAGCACTGATGCTGCCGTCCGGATGGACGACCTGGCCGTCGATCTTGACTGCCTCGCCCCTGGAGAGGTCGGCCGCCACCACGGCCAGGCAGGGCCAGCCCGCGCAGGCCGGATCAAAACGGTCGGTTTCCAGGACCAGCCAGCTGCCGTCGGGTGAGATGTTCAGGCCGTGGTCTTCGCTGCCGGCCGAGAGGCTGTCGAGCTGCTGGCTGATGTCTTCCGGCGTGGCGTTTGGCAAAACAGCCAGCCGGTAGACCCTGTTGTTGTCCAGGCTGTAGGTGACAAAGCTGTCTCCCTGCCGCGGAAGCAGGAGGTCGAGCACGCCCTGGTCCGAGGCCTGACGGCTGCCCGCTGCCGCCGGGACAAGGGTGACCGTGACCCTGGGACCGTTGTAGAGGGTGAACAGGTCATAGCGGCTCCCGGGCTGGAGATCGACGAGCAGGTTGAGGGTATCGGCGGTCGGCGTGTAGCTGTAACGGATGGTGCCAGCTGGCGGACTGCCGTCGGCAGCGCTGGAAAAGAGGACCACCCTGTCCAGTTCGCCGTCCTGGATATGGACGCCGCGCATGCCCTCTGTGCGGATGACCGTGGTGGACGGCATGGTGGTCACCGCGGCCGTCGTCGGATGAAGGACGGTGAGAAAATTGTGCGCCAGTTCCTGGTCGGCCGGCTCCAGCTCAACCCGCCATTCGCCGTAGGGCTCGCTCTCGTAGTCATTGACAGGCCTGGGCTGGGACTCGGTGCTGCTCCAGTGATAGTCGTAGTTGGCATCGAAGACCCAGAAACTTTTCTCACCTCTGCCGCCCACCTTGCGCATGTTGACCGTTTCCGGCAGCAGGGAACGGATGAAGAGCCTGCCGTTGCCGTTGACCGCCGTGACCAGGTCAGCGGAACGGTACAGAACCTCGCCGGGCGAGATGTCGGTCGCGCTGCCGTTGATCTCGGGCTCGCCCGCCGTATGGAAGAGGAGCTTGGTGTTCTGGCCGCTGTAATCGCTGCTGGTCACGCCCACCCGGTCGAAAAGGACCAGGTAGTCCCGTTTGGAACTGTCGCCGTCGATGGGCCGCAGGTAGACCAGTTCCCGCTGGAAACGGCTGAGCTTGGCCGTGTTGCCCGGCAACCCGTCCATGGCCTGGTTGTAGTCGGGATTGTTGTACGCCTTGGTGGCGTCACCAAGGGCATAGGTGTACAGGGGATCATCCTGGAACCGGAGCATGTCGGCAGTGTCGTACTGGATGATGTGGCGGTCGAAGTATTCGGTGCTCTGCGGTGAGCGGCTGGCCGGATAGACCGAACGCTGGCCGCCGTCGTTGGAGGTGGCGTCCGGCCGGGAATGGGAAAAGTCCTCGTTCGGGTTGTAGACGATCAGGGTGTTGTGGGCAATGGTGCGGACATAGTAGTTGCGGTCGTGGTAACTCAGGCCGTCGCCGCTGTAGACGCCGCTGTCCAGGGCCAGGTCGGTGTGTTTGAACAGGGTGAAGCTGTTCTGGTCCCAGTGCTGGTGATAGGCGAAGTGATCCCCGGCCTGGAAGGTGAGATAGGTGGCGCCGGTATCCGTGTCCGCGGCACCGGTCGGCCAGCCGGAACGGATGAACAGGGTCCCGGTACCGGCTGCGTAGTGGGTGGTCAGGGTGGGGGGCTTGGCCGGGAATGCCGGGTCGAACCAGAGAAACTCGTCATGGGCGAGGAATCCGTCGGAATGGCCGTCCGGTTCGGTCCGCAGGTAGTCCTGGAGCTGGGGAGCCAGGGGATGGTCGGGGAAACGCTCCAGGAGGATGAGGGCCATGATCCGGCCGTAGTTGGCCATGGAACCCCGGCCACGTTCCGTATCGCCGGTGGAGAGGTAGGGATGATACTGCCGGCCCCATTCCTGGGCTGTTCCCGGCCAGTGATGGAGGAGCAGGTAGCCGATCCGCTCCCTGAACCAGTCGCTGCCGAGGAAGAGTTGCTCGCCAGTGGCCGACTCCCAGGCAGCCACCGCCTTGACACGGCTGCAGTTGGCGATCCAGTCGTAGATCATGCCCTCTGGCCAGCCGCCTCCGGGTGCGATCCTGTCCAGCAGGTCCAGGTCGTTGTACTGGTAGCGGTACCGGTCCAGCCACTCGGTGGCCCGGCTGTTTTCGTCCAGGGTGGCCAGGCCCATGAGACCATAGCTGTATCCGTAACGGGGCCAGTAATTGCCCCAGCCCGGGATATTCTCCCCTCCCGGGTTGTCACCCCGGTGGTTGAAATAGTCGATAAAACCGGCCCGCTGGCTGGCGTCCATCTGCCCATGACACCAGTCGTAGACCAGGGCGATATCGCCAGGACAGGATGAACAGTCGTCATCTCCATCGACCAGGGCCTGGGCCCTGGCCAGGGCCGCGGTGCAGTAGGATGCCTCGTCGAGGACCTGGCCGACCAGGGCCTTGGCGAGCATGGCCGTGGATTCGGAATCCGCCTCGTTTTTCAGCTGCTGCCAGCGGCTGTTTCCTGCCGTTGCCCTGGAACGCAGCGCAGCCAGCCGGGAAGGGGTGAGGTAGATGCGCGGGTGACCGGCCGGAATGGCAAGCAGCCGGACATGGACCGTATCGGTTGCGGTTTCCTGGAGGTCGTTGGTGACCGTGAGCTGGAACTCCCATTCGCCGGGCCGGTCGGGAGTAAAGGAGAGCGTGGCGCTGGTGCCGATGATGCCGCTGAGCCCGGAACCATAGGCAGGAGAAAGAATCCGCCACTGATACTGGAGGCTGGCGTTGTTGCCGCCGGGCCGGTCGTGGCTGGAAGTGCCATCCAGGACTATGGCCCCGCCGTCCCAGTGGAGATCCTCCTGGTCGCTTCCAGCATCGGCAAAGGGTACATCGGGATTGTATCGGACCACCAGTTTCGGCCGCCTGGAGGGATCGGCCTGGTACTGGCTTGAGCAGAAACTGCGCCAGTCGGTATTGTGCTCCTCCCAGCCGGTGGCGTCGCGCAGGACCAGGCCGAAGTTGGCCTGGTCACCCCGGACCCATGCCCTGACTAGCGGGGTGATGTCCCACTGGTACCAGCCCTGGTCTGTGATATCGGCACTTGCGGCTTCGGCGGCCGCATAATCGGTACCGGCCTGCATGCCGCGGGCATGCCAGGGCAGGTTCGTTCCCTCGCCAGGATAGTAGGAGAACCGGTCGTCGCCAGTGGCGCCGTGCTCTCCTGGTGCGTCCACGGGCGAGCCGGTTTCGCTGCCTTCGTCCCAGTTCTGGAGTACCCGGTAGAGCTTTACCTGGCGGACATGGGAGGTGGTGCAGCCGCCATCGTCGCAGGAGTGGGTGGTGTTGTAGAGATGGAGACGGGCCGAGAGAACCTGGCTGTTGGCCGGGATTGTGCCGAGATCGAAGCGGAGCAGGGGGTTGTCGTCTCCGCTCCGTCCCAGGGTGAGCAGGGGGTGTTGACCGTAATTGAGCCTGTACTGGGGTGGAGATGCCCAGTCGTTGCTGCTCACCCAGGTGTCTCGCACCCCTTCATAGCCACCTGTTCCCTGCTGGAGGACAACGGTGTGTTCCGTGGCCCTGGAGATCGCCGGTAGCAACTGCAGGCCCAGGACCAGGAACAGCGTGATCGCATAGAGCCCCATGCCGAGCCCCGCTGATCTACTTGAAGGGCACCAGCAGGACCGGGTTCAGACCATGGGCCTGGGCGAGGGTCGCACCCCAGAACCCGAACCAGGGTAGGGAGGCGTCCCGATCATTGATTGCCTCGTAGCCGGAGCCGTTGTAGCGCCAGAGCTGGTTGAGGAAGATACCCAGCGAGGTGGCCTCGGTGGGGGAACAGCCATCCGAGTCGCTGCAGGGACCGCTGTCCGTGACAATCCGGCATCTGCTCCAGTTTGTGGCGATCTCCAGGGCATGGCCGAGCATGGACCACTGGATGGCGTCTGCCCTGGTGGCCAGCGGAATTTCGTAGCATCCGGAAGCAGAGGGACACTGTTCCTGATGACCAAGCGCGGTGGTGCCGACCCCGGCCGGCATCTGCAGGTAGGCGGGCTGGTTTCCCAACTGGATAATCCAGTAACCTCTGCCCTGTACGAGCGGATCAGTAGCCTGGGGAGCGCTGTAACTGTTGGTTGCCGGATTGAAGTAGAACACGTACCAGTTGACGCCGTAGTCGCCGTGCATTCCAGGGCCCAGGATGTCCACCACCGTATTGCTGCCGCCCGGAGGCGGAGCCGGCAGACTGATCTGCCGCCAGGTGTTCTGGGGCAGGAGGTAGGCGGCCTGGTAATTGGCGCAGTCCACCCGCAGGGCCGTTGCCAGGCTGGTGTCCCGCTTGAGGGCCGAAAAGCCCCGCTGGTTGAGGTCCGGGCAGAAACTCGCCGGATCGCCGACATATTCGATACTGAAGACCGGTTTGGCATCGTTGATGAACGGCATCAGGGTATCGCACTCGTCGTACTGGTGACACTCCTCGTTGACTGCCCACTCGAAGTAGGGCAGCAGATCGGTTACCTGGCTCAGGTCGTTTTTCAGACCAATGGCCAGGCCTCTGGCATGGGCCTGCTCTGCCAGCCAGATGTTGTATGTCCGCTGGTCCTCGGCAGTGAGAGGAAAGCCGGTATCGTTGGTAAAACCGTCCACATTGTCCGGATCCACTCCGTCACAGCCCTTGCTGACAGCCAGATCCATCCTGGCCTGCATGATCGGGGCAAGGGTACTGATTGCCCGGATGTCCAGCCACTTTTCGCCAGGCCATTCAGGGAGGTCGTTGCCCAGGACCGCTGCCGGGAAATCTCCGGCATCGGGACGCCAGTCCTCCCGGGTGCCGGCACTGAAATAGCAGATGACCTTGCGGCCAGCTGCGTGCAGGGCACTGATCTGGTCTGTCGTGGTATCGAAGAGGTCGATGTCGTAGACGTCCACATCGTAACTGGTGTCCAGGGTACCGGTGAGCTGGATTTGCCAGCTCGTGCCGGGCAGGGGCTGCCAGATCGGTTCCTGATAGCCGTTGCCGTTGGCGGCATTGGCAAAAGTCGGATCGAACTGGTCACCGTTGGAGTCGGTGATCCCGTCCCGACTGTTGAGATATTCCTGGTAGTCAGAGTAGCCGTCCCGGTCGTAGTCCGAGGAAGCATCACAGGTGGTCAGGTTGCCGAAATGGCTCATCTCCCAGCTGTCGTCGATGCCATCGCCGTCAGAGTCGACGATGATGTGAATGCTGCCCCCCACGAGGGTGGCGTTGATTGTCGGGTAGGCAAGCTGCGGGTCACTTTCTCCCTCCACGGCGCCGATGAGCACGGGGACCGCCTCGCCGCCGCTCGGGTAGCCGGCATCGGTATTGCTGATCACCGAGGCCGAGATGCCGATGGGATAGCTGCCGGCAGGGATGGTATCGCTCAGGGTGAAGTGGAGGGTGAACAGGGTATGCTGGGTCTCGCCGGCCTTGACTCTGGCCGCGGCAATCATGGTGCTGCCGCCGTTGGTGTGGTACAGCAGGGGCTGGGTATAGGTGGTGCCGTCCACGGTCACCTCGGTGGGAGGCAGGGGATCGGGAACCGGTTCCAGCTCGTTCCACTGGTGGGCAAAGGTGTCGAAAAAGGTGGACTGCACATCGGTGAGCGTGATGTAGGTACTGTTGTAGGTAATGGTGAAAGCGGCGGCGGCGATGTTGCCGGGCGTGTCCACAGTGACCGGGAGGACCACGGTGCCGCCTGGCTGGCCCGTTGCACTTCCTATGGTCAGGGTTTCCGCATCAGCGCTGGAAAGCAGACCGAAAAACAGTAACGTGACGATGACCGAAAACGAGATATGCTTGCCCATGACAACTTCCTTACCGATGACCTATGTGAAGATCGAAGATACTTCCTGTTGCGTTGTGGTCGGGTTGAGAATGTCGTCAACCCGGAAATATTCTTTGGATTTTCGTGGTGCTCAGTCCACGTTTTCCGGTATGCCGACGGAGTTCCCTGCTCAACGACGAGCCTAGGTATGAGTAAAAAAAATATTGCCGGATGTCAAATGATTCTGCCTGTGGAGAAAAAAAAATCTTGCAATATCGGCCGAAGGTTGTCCCATTGGAGCTAACCTGCATTGCCGTGTCCCATGCTGGAAGTTGAGGGACATGTTCATCTGCGCCGTTCCGGTGGAGTCTGCTGTCCACAGGAAATGATCGCTGTCCAGGGGGGCCGGCAGCAGTGCAGGATTTTCTCGGTCAGGACCGGATGGCCAGAACCTCTCCTGGAGAACGATTCAGGGTCTCCCGGATACCTCCGGATGGAGGAACCGGCCGTGTCTCAGGAAATGGACCACCTGCTGCCGGACCGCTGGATGGTCCATGATCCAGGTGTGGCCCGTGGGGAGGACGAGAAAGTCGGCCATGCCTTCCAACCGGGTGGAGGCAACAGAGACCTTGCCGTCATTGGGCCTGGGCAGGAAACGGGAGAAGAACGGATCCAGACTCCGGCTGCCGGCGATGATGCCGGGAGAAAAGGCGGCCGGGCCGAGACGGTTGGGAAGGCTCTCAGGACCGGTTCCCAGTTCCCGGCCCGCTGGTCCGTTGATCAGGCCGAACCAGAACCTTGTTCCGAAGCGGTCGACCAGCTCGCTGCCATGGTTGGGCGGGGCCAGCATGACGACCCGGCCGGGCCGTTCATGTTCATGGTTGGCCAGCCAGTATCGAAGGAGGATGCCGCCCATGGAGTGGGTGACGAAGTGGATGCGGTCGCAGTCCGGCCGGCGGCAGGCCGCCAGGGCGGTGGGCAGGGCGATTCCGGCCAGGGTGGCGATCCTGTATTTCCTCGAAGGATAGCCCTGGTTGACGATCCTGTAGCCCTCCTGCCTGGCCAGATAGCGGCCCAGGCCTGCCATGGAGTGCCTGGTCCTGGCCAGGCCGTGCAGGAGGATGACATAGTCCATACCGCTTGTTTCCCGGTGTCGTCTGGTGTCCCTGGTCGTCTTGCCTTGTCTCCTTCAGCCTGTATACCAGATGGAGAATCGGCCGGCAATCGTCCGGGTTCCGCTGTCCTGGCCGGTCTCCCGGTGCGGCAAGGCCGGCACCGGGGTGGATGGGATGGGCCGATCAGATGGCCTCCGGTCCCTGCTCGCCGGTCCTGACCCGGAGGACGTTTTCCACCGCCAGGACGAAGATCTTGCCGTCGCCGATCTTCCCGGAGAGGGCGGCCTCCCGGATGGTGGTGATCACCTCGTCGGCCGACTGGGCGCTGACCACCAGCTCGATCTTGATCTTGGGATTGAAGTCCACGTTGTATTCAGCCCCGCGGTATACCTCCCTGTGGCCTTTCTGGCGGCCGTATCCCTTGACCTCGCTGATGGTCATGCCCCGGATGCCGATTTCGTTCAGGGCCTCCTTGACCGGTTCCAGCTTGAACGGTTTGATGATGGCTTCGATCTTTTTCATGTTCTGTTCTCCTTGCGAATCCTGTCTGGTTTACTCTCTGCTGAATTCCGGATAGGCCTCCAGGCCGCACTCGGCAATGTCCACGCCTTCCAGCTCTTCCTCTTCGCTGACCCGGATTCCCATGACCGCCCTGAGAAACAGCCAGGCCAGGATGGAGGTGGAAAAGGTCCAGGCAAAGATGGTGCCGACACCGGCAAGCTGGGTGAGCAGGGAGCCGTCCGGGTTGGTGAAAGCCGCCACCAGGACACCCCAGGTGCCAACGACCCCGTGAACCGAGATGGCGCCCACTGGATCGTCGATGCGGGCCTTGTCGATGAAGACGATGGCCGGCACGACCAGCAGACCGCCGATGACACCAACCAGGGTGGCCACAACAGGGGTCGGGGTGAGCGGTTCGGCAGTGATGGCGACCAGGCCGGCCAGAGCGCCGTTCAGGGCCATGGTCAGGTCTGCCTTGCCGAACCACAGCCGGGAAAGGAGCAGGGCGGCGACCAGGCCGCCGGCCGCAGCGGTGTTGGTGTTGACGAAGACCATGGAGACCGCATTGGCCTCGGTGATGTCGCTGATCTTCAGCTCGGAGCCGCCGTTGAAGCCGAACCATCCCAGCCAGAGGATGAAGGTGCCCAGGGTCGCCAGGGGCAGGTTACAGCCCGGGATGGCCTTGACCCGGCCGTCCGGGCCGTATTTCCCCTTTCTTGGTCCCAGGATCAGGACCCCGGCCAGGGCTGCGGATGCGCCGCAGAGATGCACAACCCCGGAGCCGGCAAAGTCGAGGAAGCCCATGGCATCGAGAAAGCCGCCGCCCCATTTCCAGTATCCTTCCACGGGATAGATGAATCCGGTCATGATCACGGCAAAGGCCAGAAACGTCCACAGCTTCATCCGTTCGGCAACAGCGCCGGAAACGATGGACATGGCCGTGGCCACGAAGACCACCTGGAAGAAGAAATCGGCCATGGCCGAGTAGTAGGTCTTGCCGCCGCTCTTCAGGACAGCCTCCACGCTGTTGTCCGGGCCAAGGAAAAAGCGGAGGGAGGGCAGGACGCTGCTGACGCCGTCGCCGTACATGATATTGTAGCCGACCAGCAGGTACATGAGGCAGGCAATGGCGTAGAGGGCCACGTTTTTGGTCAGGATCTCCACGGTGTTTTTTCCCCGGACCAGGCCGGCCTCCAGCATGGCGAACCCGGCAGCCATCCACATGACCAGGGCGCCGCAGATGAGGAAATAAAAGGTGTCCAGGGCATAGGACAGGTTGATCAGGGTGGCCGGCAGGTCCGGCCCAGGGGATGCCTCGCCGGCCAGGACCGGTCCGCACGGCACGGTCGCGGCCAGGAGAAGCAGTCCGGTGAGAACCGTCTTTCTCTTTGCTGCTGGAATTTTTTTCACTTCTGTATCCTCCCTGTTGTGCTATGTTGGGTTGAGTTGTACCGGGTTCACTGTCCGGTTCGTGTTGCTTGACAGCACATACCGTCTGGCCAGGGAGAACCAATATCCGTGCCAATACGGGTGTGGTTGAAAAAAGATGTATGAAACCTTGCAGATAATAATGGTGAAAAGGGAGATGGCTATGCGGTCGGGCAATCGATAATTATTCACATAAATGTAATTTTAAATAAAATATTTTAAAAGAGGTGTCTCATGGACAGGGAAAGTGGAAACCATCTGCAGGAAAACATCATCCTGATAGGCTTCATGGGAGTGGGCAAGGGACGGACTGCCAGGGCCCTGGCCAGGGAGACCGGCCGGTTCGCCATCGATACCGACGACCTCATCGAGAGCCTGGTCAAGATGAAGATCCGCAAGATCTTCGCCAATCACGGCGAACACTACTTCCGTCTCCTCGAGCTGCAGGTGGCCAACTGGATCGAGCATCATGTCACCGGCACCATCGTCTCCACCGGGGGCGGCTTCTTCAAGGTCAACAATCTGGACAGGCTGGGGCGGGTCATCTTTCTTGACTCTTCGGTGGAAGGGATCCTTGCTGCCATGCGCAAGCATCCCAATGCCGAAAAGAAGATCAGGAAACGTCCCTTGCTGAAAGACATGGAGCGGGCCCGGCAGCTCTACGAGGAGCGGCTGCCCCACTACCGGAAGGCGGCAGACCATGTGGTTTCTGTGGAGGGGCGCGAGATCATCGAGGTGGCCCGGGAGATCGCCGCCCTGCTGTAACCTGCAATCGCCCTGAAAACACCGGGGAGTGTCCCCCGGGCCTGACGACAGAGGATGATCGTATGACTGAACCGATACTCTGCAGGATGGGACAGGATCCGGAACGGGATGCCTGGCTGACCAATTTCTATACCGAAAATCACCTGGCCTATGAGGCGTTTCCCGACAAGGTCGCCTCGCCCGAGCAGCTGAACTTCGTGGTCCACATGGATGGGGAGTCCTGCTATTATCCCTGTTCTGACAGGCTGTTCTCGGCAATCATCGAGAAACGGGCCGATACCATGCTCACCTCTGCCTATTTCACCATCTGGGACAGGCTGGAGCGGCTGGTCCGGGATGTGCTCGATGACGAGTACCGGCGCAGGTATCTCCTCAGCCTGCTGTCCATCAAGTTCAAGCACGAGACCGGTTCCATGGTGGTCCTGCCTTCCAGGCTGGAAAAGCGGCTGCTGACCATCTTCACCACCATATCCGAGATCAGCCGTCCCCTGGGGCAGAAAAAGGAGCTGGAGAACCGGCGCGCCCATGAATACCTGCAGTCGGAATCCTTCCGCCGGGCCTTCAACTCCGACCAGGGGCTGGCCATTGACGAGAACTCGACCCTGGAGGAGCTGGAGGTCAGGATCCAGCTCCTCCGCCTGCAGCGGCTCCTGCTGCTTTCCACGGTGGAGGAGATCTGGACCGGGGAAACGGTCCCTGACGAGGCCTACCTGGCCGAGGTGATGAACAGGCCCATCGAATCGGCAGGCTGGCAGTGGTTCTGCGACCGGCTGCAGGACGTGATCCGGGGCAAGATGCGGCCCTATGTCCTCTGGATAGGAGGGAGGGCCGGCGAGATCGTCTTCGATCTCGCCATAATCCGGCTGTTGCGCAAGATGCGCATCAAGGTGATTTTGGCGGTCAAGCAGTCCTTTTTTTACGAGCGGGTCTCTTTCAGCGATATCCTGGAGGATCCGGTCCTGGACGAGCTGCTGGCCGGTGCCGAGATCATCGCCGAGCCCAGGATCACCAAGAACGAGCTCCTGGGCAAGCTGCAAGGCGATGCCAGGCTCCTGGTCATCTCCGACGGCACCGGTGAACAGTTCAATCCCCTGCTCTGTTCGGTCACCTTTGCCCGCAGTTTCAAGGAGGTGGACCTGGTGGTCAGCCGCTGTCCCGGAAACCGGGAATGTATTCACAACCGGTTCCAGTTCACCCGGGACCTGATCTCCATCGTTCGCCGGGAGTCCGGCAGAATGGATATCCAGCTCAAGCCCAGGCATCCTGCCGCTGTCCGTTTTTCCGAGGCAACCCTGCGCTCCAAGGCCGAGCATCTGATCTACATGGTCCGCAAGGAAAAGGAACAGGGCAAGACCATCATGTTCTATTCAGCCATTGTCGGCTCCATTCCCGGCCAGTTGGAGACGGCCAAGAAGATCCTGAACGTTTTTGTCAATCATCTCCGCTCCACCCTGACCGATGTGGTGATCATCAACCCGGGTGAACATTTCGAGGAGGGTATGGATGCCGACGATATCATGTACATGTGGGAGATCTTCCAGCGCTCCGGCCTGATCGATATCTGGCGTTTCCAGACCGTGGCCGATATCGAGAAGGCCTTTGCCCTCATGGGCGAGAAGGTGCCGCCTGAATGGACCGGCAAGGATGCCACCTATTCCACCGGCTGCACCAAGGAGATGGAGATCGCCATGGACATCCAGAAGAAGTATCCCGAAATGCAGCTCATCGGCCCGTCCTGGGAAAAATTCCAGCGGCGTCGGGAGTACGGGGTGGGCAAGCTCTATGACCGGGCCCTGGCGGACCGGTAGCCGGCAGGGACTCTTTCGCCCCTGTTCAGGACCTGGCCGATCCTGGGCGGAGCCTCTTGCCCGGCTCCTCCAGGGACATCGTTCAGCGCCTCTTGCGGATGCCCAGGAGCAGGGTGGCCTGGACAGCCAGTTCTTCGATGGACCTGCCTTCGGTCTGGATAACCTGGATCCGGTGCCGGAAAAAGAGCTGTTCGGCCTGCTGCAGTTCGGTGATACAGGTGGCCAGGCGGGCGTAACGGCTGCCGCTGTAGCGTTTTTCCCGGATCTTGTGCAGGTGCTGCGGCGTGGTGGTCAGGCCGACGACCCGTTCCCGGTTGCGGACGATGTCCTTGGGCAGTTCATACCGTTCCAGGTGGTCCGAGGTCAGGGGAAAGTTGGCTGCCTTGAGGCCCATGTGGGTAGCCAGGTAGACCGAGACCGGGGTCTTGCCGGAACGGGACACGCCCACCAGGATGATTTCTGCCTGGTCGTATTCCCTGGTCCTGGTGCCGTCGTCATGTTCCAGGGTGTAGTGGATGGCCTCCACCCGCCGGGCCAGGGTGATGTCGTCGCCGTGCCGGAAAAAACCGGGTTCCCGGAGGGCCTCCACCTCCAGGCACCGTTCCAGGCGGTTCAGGTTGTGGCCGAAGATGTCGAAGAATTCCACCTCGGGCGAATCAAAGACCGTTCTGATCTCTTTGTCCATGATGGTGCAGAAGACCAGGGGATAGCAGCCGCCCGACTGTTCCTGGATCCTGGCAAAGGCCCTTTCCGCCTGTTTGCGGGTGCGGACAAAGGGGATCTTCTCCTCCCGGAAACTGATCTCCGGGAATTGGCAGAGCATGGCCCTGCCGGTATCCTCGGCAAGAATTGCCGTTGAATCAGAAACATAATATACATCCTTCGCCTTCCACATGAGATTCAGGTCCGTTTGTGGCAGAAGAGGCAGCGGTACTTGGGCGGGTGATCTTCCGGCAGCGGGGCATCGCCTTCCGGTGCATGGCATTCGCTGCAGAATTTTTCCGCCTCTTTTTTCTTCATGGTCATGAACCGCTCGTGATCCTCGTCATGGGGCAGGTGAGCGGTCGTCTCGGGAGGGGCGTTCCAGAGGACGAGAAAGATGGCCGCGCAGGCTGCCACGAAGATCGTGTTGTACAGGAGCAGTTTTTTTCTCTTGTTCTGTTTCATGTCGCTGTGTCCAAGTATGGATTGTTCCGGCCGGGAGATCGCCCCTGCCTGAACCTGTTACTCTGCCATTTCCAGGGTGTGAAAATCAAGCACTTTCAGCCTGAGAAGCAGAACCAGTCCTTCCATGAGCAGGGCCGAGAGACGGGGAGAGCGGGCCGCCAGGCTGGTCACCCGGTTGTGCAGCCGCTGTTTGCCGACCAACCGCCCGATCTCGGCGGCCGGGTATTCAGGATCAAGGATCTTCCGGGCCACGGCCTCGCCCGAGACCAGGGCCGGATAGATCCCCTCGCCGGTCAGTCCGGAGGCCAGGCCTGCCGCGTCGCCCACCAGCCAGACATTGCCGAACCGGAATCCGCGGTAGTCGTAGTTGATCAGCGCGGCCCGCCCCCGTTCCCGGGCAAGGTCGTAGCCCTGCTGTCTTGCCCAGTCGACGAGGCCCCGGTGCAGGCGGGCAGCCCCCATGTTGCCCCTGGGACCGTAGGCACCGATGGACACGGACCGGCGGTGGGGAAAGATCCAGCCATAGCCGTAACCGAAGAACACCGGGTTGAGGTGCCACTCCATTCGGGACGCCTGGCCGTCGACCTGGTAGTTGATGCCGATGCCGCACTTGTTCACCGGCAGGTTCAGGGAACGGCGCACCAGGGATGCGGAACCGTCCGCGCCAACCAGGTGGTTTCCTGTCAGCTCCAGCACCTCGTCCTGGTCGGTGACGGCTGTGAGGGTGCTGTTCCGGATTTCCCGCACCCGCACCCCGGTCCGGATCTCGGCGCCGGCCTCTTCGGCCTGTCTGGCCATCCACCTGCCCAGGGTGGGGCGGCCGATGGTGGCCACGATGGGCTCTGGTTCACGGACACAGATCCGCTGCCGGCCGGTCACGATGTACTGGCTGGCAAAGCCGCGCTCCACGAGGTCTTCCGGAACCCGCCTGATCAGGCCGCTCCAGGTGATGCCGCCGGCGCAGACCTTGGGACCGACAGATTGCTGCCGTTCCAGGACCAGGACCGTTCTGCCGGCCCTGGCGAGCAGGGTGGCGCAGGCCAGGCCGCCGGGGCCGGCGCCGACGATGAGTGTATCCCAGTGGCGGGCCATGAGAAATCAGTCCGTGAGGTCTGGTTCGAAAAAGAGCCAGAGGATCTGGGGAAACCGCTGCCGCATGGAGGCCTCGCACCGGTTGATGGCCCGGATCATGGCCTCGGCCGAGGGAGCCGGGGCCATCCTGGCCTTGACCGCCACCATGACATCGTTGCCCAGCTGAAGGGTAAGGAGGCTGAACACCCGGTCGATCTCCTCCCTGGCCTCGAGATGCTCCAGCATCTGCCGGCGGATTTCCGGTTCCACTCCCTGGCCGATGAGCAGGGACTTGACCTCCACCCCGATGAAACAGGCCACGATCACCAGGAGCACGCCGATGGCGATGGATCCGGCCGCGTCAAAGACCGGGTTGCCCGTGACCATGGTCATGATGATGCCGACCAGGGCCATGGAGAGCCCGAGGAGGGCGGCACTGTCCTCGCCGAAGACCACCAGCAGGTCGCTCTGCCTTGTTTCCCGGAACCAGCGCAGGAGGCTGCGGCCCCGGCGCACCTTGTTCACCTCCCGCAGGCAGCCCCAGAGGGAGGTGCCCTCGGCGGCGACGGAAAAGAGCAGCACGGCCACGGCCACCAGGGGCGAATGCAGCGGTTCCGGATGTTGGAGCTTGTGGATCCCCTCGTAAATGGAGTAGACTCCGCCCATGGAAAAGAGGATCAGGGCGACGATAAAGGACCAGAAGTAAATGGCCTTTCCCGTGCCCAGGGGATATTCCGGCGAGGGTGGCTGCTTGGCCCGCCTGATACCCAGCAGGAGGAGGAGCTGGTTGCCGCTGTCAGCAAAGGAGTGGATGGATTCCGCCATCATGGCTCCGGATGCGGTGTACAGGGCTGCGGCCAGTTTGGCCACCCCGATGGACACGTTGGCCCCCAGGGCGAAGAAGATGGACTTGAGGGAATCGGCGTCGTGTGACATGATGTTTCCTTGCTTGTGTTTTCGTTTTCAGGATGAGTTCAACCCGTCGGCTTGCCCTCTGGGCGAGCGTTTTGGCCGGATCCGGGCAAGAATATAGGAAAGAATATGTCAACTCAAGAAGATAATACCATTTATCGAAAAAATTACCGTCCGTGGCCTTTTTTGGTGGATTCCATCCGGCTGCGGCTGGACCTGGACGAACACCATACCAGGGTCTGGTCAACAATGGAGATCCGCCGCAACCCGGGCACCGATGCCGGACCGTTGCAGCTCAACGGCGAGCACCTGGAGCTGGTGGCTGTTTCCCTGGACGGGAGCAGGCTGGCAGAGGGTGGGTTTCGGTATGACGGCAGGCTGCTGACCATCGAAACGGTGCCGGACCGGTTCACCCTGGAGGTGGAGACCCGCATCGACCCGGGGGCCAATACCGCCCTGGAAGGACTCTATCTTTCGTCGGGAAACTACTGCACCCAGTGCGAAGCAGAGGGATTCCGGAGGATCACCTGTTTTCCGGACCGGCCCGATGTCCTCACCCGTTTCACCACCACCATCGTGGCCGACCGGGCCGCCTGTCCGGTTCTCCTCTCCAACGGCAACCCGGTCGACCGGGGCGAGCTGGGGGACGGCAAACACTTTGTCACCTGGGAAGACCCCTTTCCCAAGCCCTGTTACCTGTTCGCCCTGGTGGCCGGTGATCTGGTACGGATCGAAGACAGGTTCATTACCATGTCCGGCCGGGAGATCGCCCTCCACATCTATGTCCAGGAGCAGAACCGGGACCGGTGCGCCCATGCCATGGAGTCGCTGAAAAAGGCCATGCGCTGGGACGAGGAGGTTTTCGGCCTGGAGTACGACCTGGACACCTACATGATCGTTGCCGTGGACGACTTCAACATGGGTGCCATGGAGAACAAGGGGCTCAACATCTTCAACTCCCGCTATGTCCTGGCGCGGCCCGAGACCGCCACTGATGCGGATTACGAACATATCGAGGGAGTGATCGCCCACGAGTACTTCCATAACTGGACCGGTAACCGGGTCACCTGCCGGGACTGGTTCCAGCTCAGTCTCAAGGAGGGGCTGACCGTGTTCCGGGACCAGGAGTTTTCCGCCGACATGGGATCCAGGCCGGTGAAGCGGATCCAGGACGTCAACATCATTCGCAGTTTCCAGTTCCGGGAGGACAGCGGTCCCATGGCCCATCCGGTTCGTCCCGACTCGTACCGCGAGATCAACAATTTTTATACCCTCACGGTCTACAACAAGGGGGCCGAGGTCATCCGGATGCTCCATACCCTGCTTGGCCGGGAGGGATTCCGCCGGGGCATGGATCTCTACTTCAGGCGCCACGACGGTCAGGCCGTGACCTGCGACGATTTTGTCCGGGCCATGGAAGATGCCAATGACCGGGACCTCGGCCGGTTCAGGCGCTGGTACAGTCAGGCCGGGACGCCGGAACTCCATTTCCGGACAGAATACGATGCGGAAAACAGGGCCTTCCATCTGTATCTCCGCCAGTCCTGTCCGGCCACCCCCGGTCAGCCCGAGAAACGTCCCTTTGTCATCCCTGTCCGGCTGGGCCTGGTGGACAGCCAGGGCCGGGACATGGTCGAGGATCTGGTCGAGCTGGAGGAAAAGGAAACGCACTGCTGCTGGCATGACATCCCCGAGCGGCCATACCTCTCCCTGCTGCGCGACTTTTCCGCACCGGTACGGCTGCAGGGTACTGCAGAGGACGAAGACCTTGCCTTTCTCCTGGCCCATGACAACGATCCCTTCAACCGCTGGGACAGTGGCCAGCGGCTGGCCCTGCGCTTTCTCCTGGACCAGATCTCCGCCTGGCAGCGGACCGGCCGGGTGCACCTGCCTGGTCTGTTCGTGGAGGCGGTGGCCAAACTGCTGCTGGACGAGGAGAGCGATCCCGCCTTTCTGGCCCAGCTTCTTCACCTGCCCACGGAAACATGGATCGGCCAGCAGATGGAACCAGTCGATCCGGAGGCGATCTTTGTCGTCCGGCAGACTTTTCGCCACGAGCTGGGCAGGAGATTGCGCAACGATTTCCTGGATCGGTACTTCAGCCTGGCCTCGGAAAAGCGGTACCGGTTCACGGCCAGGGAGGTGGGCCGGCGGGCCCTGCGCAACCGCTGTCTGGCCTATCTTCTCGCCCGGCCGCCAGCCGGTAACGTCGAGGCGGAGATGCTGGAGCTCGGCCATGCCCAGTACCGGGATGCCGACAACATGACCGATACCATGGCCGCCCTGACCGCGGTGGTCAACGCGGACCGGGACCTGGGGGACAGGCTGCTGGCCGACTTTCATGAGCGCTGGCGGAATGATCCTCTGGTGGTGGACAAGTGGTTGAGCCTGCAGGCCACATGCAGCCTGCCCGGCACCCTGGAGCGGGTGCGGAACCTGACCGGCCACCCCTCGTTCACCATGAAGAATCCCAACAGGGTGCGGGCCCTGATCGGCGCCTTCTGCAGTACCAACCATGCCCAGTTCCATGCACCCGACGGCTCCGGGTACCGATTTCTGGCCGATCATGTCCTCGAGCTGGATCCCATGAATCCGCAGATCGCCGCCCGGCTTCTCACCCCCCTGACCATGTGGAAGCGCTACGATACCGGCAGGAGGGCGTCCATGCGCGCCGAGCTGGAGCGGATCGCGGCGGCTGAGACCCTGTCCGCCGACGTGCGGGAGATCGTGGACAAGAGCCTGGTCTGATGGAACCGCCTTCCACCACCCTGAGCCGGGCCGGACTGGAGCAGGCCCTGGCCGCCGCGGTCCGTTACCCGCACAAACACGTCCACAAGGGAGAGCTGCGGCTGGCGCCCGAGGTCTTTACCACGCCAGGGAGGGAAACCAACATCCTGATCAGCCGTTTCGCCCTCCTGGACTGCACCGGTTCCATCCAGCTCGGCCCCTGGTGCAATATCGCGGCCCGCTGCCGGATCTACACCCATGACCATATCCATCTGGGCCGGGAGCCGCTGCTCGAGCTGGAGGAGCGCCACGGAGTCGTCTGGCAGGACAAGCTCATCGGCCGGGACGTGTGGATCCATGACGGCTGTATCGTCCTCTACCAGGTGACCCACATCCCGGATGGCGTGGTCCTCGGGGCCGGCTCGGTCCTGACCAAGAATCCCGGGCCATGGGAGATCTGGGCCGGCAATCCGGCCCGCCGGATCGGCCGCCGGGAGCCCCTGCAGCCGGGCGAACTCGAGGCGCTTCTCGCCAGGCCCGGGTTCCGCCTGGATTGAGATCCAGGGGTGGTTTCCAGGAGGGTGCCGGAACGGGCGGCGGGAACCAACCGCGGCCCGGGTTGCGCATGGGAGCCCGGCTCAGGTCAGCGGCTGAAGACAGCGGCAAAGAGTTCTTGCGTGTAGGGATGGTTCGGGGCTTCGAAGATCCTCGGGGCAGGACCCTGTTCCACGATCCTGCCTTTCCGCATCACAGCCAGGTCATCGGCCAGGGAGCGGATGACCCGCAGGTCGTGGGTGATGAAGACGTAGGTGATGCCCAGCCGGTCCTGCAGCTTCTGGAGCAGCTCGATGACCTGGGCCTGGATGGTGGCGTCCAGGGCGCTGGTGGGCTCATCCAGGATCAGCAGCTTCGGCTTGAGGACGATGGCCCGGGCAATGGCGATCCGCTGCCGCTGGCCGCCGGAGAATTCGTGCGGGAAACGGCCGGCCATGTCCGGTTCGAGTTCCACCTCGGCCAGGGCCCGGGCCACCATCTGCCGCCGTTCGTCCCTGTCCCTGCCGATCCGGTGCACCTTGAGCCCCTCGCCGATGATCTGTTCAACGGTCAGCCGGGGCGAGAGAGAGGAGAAGGGATCCTGGAAGACGATCTGCAGTTCCCGCCGCAGGGGCCGCATCTGCCGGTTGTTCAGATCGGAGAGGACCACGGTCCGGTCGCCGTGATAGGTGATCGTGCCCTCGTATTTCTGCAGGCCCAAAAGGCAGAGGCCCAGGGTACTCTTGCCGGAACCGGATTCTCCGACAATGCCCAGGGTGGTGCCCTCCCTGATGGTCAGGTCCACGCCATCCACGGCCCTGATCACCCGTTTCTTTCTCCGGAACAGGCCGGACCTGGCTCCCTTCATCACGAAGTGACACCGTATGGATTCCATGACCACCAGCGGCCGGCCCTGATCGCGCCGCTGCCGTCTGCCGTGGGGAATGGACTGCAGCAGGTGGACGGTATAGGGGTTCTCAGGTTTGCGGAACAGCTGCTCGGTGGTGTTCTGCTCGACGATCCTGCCCTGATACATGATGCTCACCCGGTCGGCGATCCGCTGGATCATGGGCAGGTCATGGGTGATGAGGAGAACGGCCATGTCCATCTCCCGCTGGATGTCCCGTATCAGGTCCAGGATCTGGTTCTGAATGGTGACGTCCAGGGCCGTGGTCGGCTCGTCGGCGATGAGCAGGTCCGGCCCGCAGGCCAGGGCCATGGCGATCATCACCCGCTGCCGCTGGCCACCGGAGAGCTGGTGCGGATAGACGTTGATCCGGTACTCCGGCTCGCGTATCCCGGTGCGTTCCAGCAGTTCGATGGCCCGTTTCCTTGCCTGGTCCCGGGTCATGTCCTGGTGGAGCACAAGGGGTTCGATGAGCTGGTTGCCCACCGTGTAGACCGGATTGAGCGAGGTCATGGGTTCCTGGAAGATCATGGCGATGCGGTTGCCGCGCAGGGCCAGGACCTCCTTTTTGGATAGCTGGAGAATGTCCCTGTCCCGGAAGAGGATCTCCCCGCTGGTGCGCACCCTGGCCACGTCCTCCAGCAGTCTGAGGATGGCCATGGCGGTCACGGATTTTCCTGAACCGGATTCCCCCACCAGGGCATGGGTCTCGCCGGTACGGATCCGGAAGCTCACCCGGTCGAGCACCTGGCTGTCGCCGCCGATCTCCTGGTCGGCGAGAAAGGTCAGGCTGAGGTTGTGGACATGGAGCAATTCCTTCATCTGTGCAGAATCCTGAAGTTATCGGCAAGGTCGTTCTCGCCGGGAGTCACGGTTGAGCATATGTACACCATGGAAACCGGAACGGCAAGGACGATCCTGCCGGGTCCCGGGAGATCCGGCCGGGCAACCGTCCGGAACAGGTGTTTTTCTCGTTCCCCGGCTTGATCAGATACCCCATGATGACTATACTCTTTTCCAGTCCAGGCAACATCCCTGCCTGGCGGATTTTCCGGCACCAGTCCAGCGGCGCTCCCCGGGGGATTGCCTGGCACGGTTTTCCGGGCAGGAAGCAGTGCTGAATATATCGGGAGATGATGGATCCGGCTCTGTGTTTCCCTGTACGGATGGTGCCCCGCATATTCTCGGCTACAGGGCAAGCCACAGCAAGATAGTGCAAGACAATGGATTATTACGAACTGCTCGGGGTGTCCAAGACCGCCTCGGCTGAAGAGATAAAAAAGGCATACCGCAAACTGGCGCTCAAGTATCACCCGGACCGCAACCCGGACGACAAGGACGCCGAGGCCAGGTTCAAGAAGATCAGTGAGGCCTATGCGGTTCTCTCTGACCCGGAAAAACGGAAACAGTACGACACCTACGGCTCCAGCGGCTTCCACCAGCGCTACTCCCAGGAGGACATCTTCCGCGGCTTTGACCTCAATGACATCCTCAGGCAATTCGGGTTCGGCGGGGCCACCTTTCACGGTTCCGGCGGCTTCAGGACGGGCGGCGGCCAGAATCCCTTTGCCGATCTGTTCGGCCAGGCGACCGGTGCGGGTACGACGGGTTTCAGGAGCCGGACAGCGTCCCGGCCGGTGAAGGGGGAGGACCTGACCTATGCCTTGACCGTTTCCCTGGAAGACGTTCTCAACGGGGCCGAGAAGACCATCAGCCTGCAGCAGGGGGGCAGGACACAGAACGTGGTGGTCAAGATTCCCCGCGGCATCGAGGCCGGCAAGCGGCTGCGCCTGGCGGGCAAGGGGCAGCCGTCCCCAACCGGCGGACCGCCCGGAGACCTGTACCTGAAGATCGACGTGGCCGATCACCCGGTCTACAGGCGGGAGGGCAACGACCTGGTGATGGTCAGGAAACTGCCTTTCAGCCAGGCCTGCCTGGGTACCACCATCGAGGTGACCTCCCTGGAGGGCAGGACCTTCAAGGTCAGGGTGCCTGCCGGAGTCCAGCAGGAGTCCAAGCTGCGCATCCGGGGATATGGCCTGCCGTCCTCCTCTTCCGGACTGCGGGGCGATATCCTCATCCAGATAGCTGTCCAGATACCGAAGAAACTGACCAGGGAACAGAAAAAGCTCATCAGGCAGCTGGCCGAGACCGGTCTCTGATGTCCGTCTCTGTCGCTGGACCGGCCAGAGGTGGATCAGCGGCCTTTCAGGGCCTTGGGGGTGGTTCAATCGCCTCTGGATAATACCGGTTCAGGTCGAAGTAGCCGGCAGTGGTCGGCTGGTCCTGGAAAAACCGGTCCTGGAACCAGTCAAAGACCTCCCAGAAGCGGGGATCGGCCCGGTTGATCCCGTAGGTGGCCAGCCGCTGCCGGTCTTCCGGGGTATCGGCATAGGTTGCCAGCAGATCGATGAAGTCGGCCAGGTCCTCCTCCCTGACATCGAAAAAGTAGTTCGGATAGGAGCCGACAAATCCCTCGATGAAATCGGCCCGGTCCCTGGCCGGATCAAGGACCCGTTTCTCCCCGAACAGGTAGGTGACGTTGTCGTGCCAGCGGTTGACCACCACCGAGACCACCATGTCCTTCCGGTTTTTCCTGCGGATCCGGATATAGGCCAGGTTGGCGTTGTAGTCGTTGATGCGGCTGAAGACCCGGGTGCCCCTGGCCGAGAGTGTCCTGAATGATGCCATGCAGTCTTTTGTGGTCTTGCAGCCAACCGGTGCGGCGGCCGTCCCGCCGCTGGCCGGCCCATCGGGATGGTAGTTCACCGGATCGAACCGTATTCCGCATTTCCTGTTCAGTGTCTTGCCGACCAGGTGTTCCACGAATTCCCGCTTGGGATCCGTGCCTGAATAGCGGATCGCGCTTTCCACCCTGCTGGGAAAGGCGTGGATCTTGTCTGTCGGGACGCCCCGGTACCAGGAGCGGAGCATGGATTTCCGGCTCTTGAGAGGCATGAAATCCAGGAAATAGGTCTCGCCTTCCAGGCGGAGACAGTCCATGTAAAGGCGGGTAGCCAGTTGGTGCTTCAGGTTGCCGAAGACGTCGAAGCCGGCGACCAGGGCATAGTAGATTCGTTCGAACAGGGGATAGTCGATGACCCAGAGGGTGCGCGGCAGGTTGCCCAGGGCCCCCCGGTGCACCGAGGCGGAATCAAAGTGGCGGTACACGGTGAGCAGGGGCGAGTCACCGGCCCGCCTGCCCTTCCATATGGCGCTGTAGTCCAGTCCCCCGGGATAATGGATCATGTAGAAATCCTGCCTGGCCCGGAAGTATTCCTTCACTGCCTTATGGTATCGCTGCCTGAGCAGGTCGGGCAGCCTGGCATCGCTGCCCTGTTCGTGGGGCATGATCAGCCGGTCTGCATAGAGCTGCAGAAACCCGGGATAGCGGATGCTCAGGTCATGGTCCGGATCGAGGAACATGACCCAGAAGTGATCGTGGATGACGTTGAGGGCAATCTGTCCCCGGCAGACCGGTCCCCGGATGAAGGTCATGATCACATAATGGGCGTGATCCAGGAGGAACTGGTACCTGGACCTGACCGGGATCTGGGCAAAGGCGACAAAGGGATTGGCGCTCACCTTGGGATCGTAGCCGATCACGTGCGGTTTCCGCGGCCACTTGGGGCGGATGAACAGCTGCCTGATCCGCCTGAGCTCCCGGTCGTCGAGCCGGACCACCATGTGGGTCTTGTGGACAATGGTGGCGTGGATGCGCCTGAACCGGTAGTAGAACCGGCCCGGGCCCGGATCGTCGTAGGGCCGGATGGTGGGAATGATCTCCACCGGCTGTCCCGGCGGGGTGCGGGAGCGGACCAGCTCGAAGAAGTCACCGGTCCTGGTGTTGAAGCGGATATGGGCCAGGAACAGGTGTTCATACAGGTAACGGGCCGTCATTACATGTTTGGCATCGGGTTGGTTGAGAAACTTTTCCCACTTGCTGATCTGCCGCTGGTCACTGTGAAAGGGATGGACCAGGGCGGCCTGGGCGATCTCGTCCGGACCCGGAGCCCCCTGGGCCAGCCAGCCGGCGATGAGATCGAACTCTTCCTGTTTCAGGGGCGGAAATCCGAAGGGCATGCCGTTGTTTGGATGTTTTTTCAGGTAGACGCCCAGTTCGAGGCCGTTCTCGGCACAGGTGAGATCGTCGGATTCCGGGTGATATTCACCCCGGCTTTGCGGATGCCGCATCTTGTGGGCCAGGAGCTGCAGCATGAGTGAGTCGTTGTATCCTGGACCGGCCTCGCTGGACGTGACGCTGAAGAATCCCTTCTGCCGCCACTCCTGGGTGGAACGGGCATCGATGAACAGCCGGGTAGGATCCATGCTGGTCAGGCGGGTCCCATCGTAGACCGGGGCCTTGCTGGCGCCCCGGTCGATTCCCTCGTGGGAACTGAGCTTCAGCTGGCAGGGAGCGTTGTAGCACGAGTGGCAGACGACGCAGCGCCTGTCGAGCAACGGCTTGATCTCCCGGAGGTAATCGATGGGACGGTCTGGAACGCGCACGGCCACCGGGTCCGGGGTGACCGGTGAGCAGCCGCCAAGAAAGAGCAGGGCAGCCAGGAGCGTTGGCAGGAGTTTGTACATGATCGCGGTCTGTAGGCAGAATGAGAAGAAATGTATACCGGTCTTTCGTCAGCAGCAGGGAACCGGAGCGACGGCGCCTATTATAGGCTGCCCTGTCCGCGAAGGCAAAGAATTGTTTCTTTCTTCTTGACAAAAACGGCATGATTGAATAGATGCCACTGAATGGCCATTCACTCAGTGCCGGGTGTGTCCTGGTCGTGGTTGCCCGGGACAGCACCACTGATTGCCGACAGACAGTTATTGAATCATTGCAAGGGAGGAGACATGAAAAGGAAGATCGCAGCCTTGGCGACAACCGCCTTGTTCGTGGCGGCCGGTCAGACGCTTGGCGGGGAGATTATCGAAGATCATGCGGAGATGACGGGTCCCTTTGCCACGCCCATGGATGTCACCAAGGCCTGTCTGGAATGTCATGAAGAGGCTGCAACCCAGGTCATGGCCACGTCCCACTGGCAATGGGAACGGGAACAGGATATCAAGGGCAAGGGAGTGGTGAAACGGGGCAAGAGGAATGCGGTCAACAACTTCTGCATCTCAATCAAATCCAACTGGCCCCGCTGTACCAGCTGCCATATCGGCTATGGCTGGAAAGATGCCAGCTTTGATTTCAGCGATCCCACCCGGGTGGACTGCCTGGCCTGTCACGACACCACAGGAGGATATTTCAAGGCCAAACATGCACCGGCCGGTGCCGGCATGCCTCCAGGCTCCACCGGCAATCCAAAGTATGACAAGAAACCGTATGACCTGGTGAAGATGGCCCAGAATGCCGGCATGCCGTCCCGGAAGAACTGCCTCAACTGTCATGCCAATGGTGGGGGCGGCAACAATGTCAAGCACGGCGACATCGACATGTCTCTCGTTGATCCGACTCCGGAGATCGATGTCCACCTGTCGCCCAAGGGCCAGAATTTCGCCTGCCAGAAATGTCATGTGACCGAAGAACACAGCATGAAGGGCAATGCCCTCCTGGTTTCCCCTGGCGGCGACAACCCGGTTCAGTGTACCGATTGCCACAAGCCCGCTCCCCACAAGAAGGCCAGGATAAAGGGCATCCTCAACAAGCATGCCAAGCGGGTCGCCTGCCAGACCTGCCATATTCCGGTTTTTGCCAAGAAGTTTGCCACCAAGATGTCCTGGGACTGGTCCAAGGCCCAGGATCCCAAGACCCTGCCCGAGGACAAGCGGATCATCAAGGAGCACGGCCACAAGGTCTACATCTTCAAGAAGGGCAGGTTTGTCTACGAGCAGAACGTGGTGCCCACCTATCTGTGGTACAATGGATCCGCCAGTGCCTACCAGGCCGGAGACAAGATCGATCCGACCCAGCTCACCCACCTGAACCGTCCCCTGGGCAGCAAGGATGATCCCACGGCCAAGATCATGCCCTTCAAGGTCCACATGGGGAACCAGCCCTATGATGTCAAGAACAGGTATATCGCCTTTCCCAAAGTCTGGGGCAAGAAGGGCGATCCGGATGCCTTCTGGATCAATTTCGACTGGAAAAAGGCCATTGCCGCCGGCATGAAGGCCAACGGCCTTGCCTTCAGCGGCGAGTACGACTTCGCGCCTACGGCAACCTACTGGCCCATCAACCACCAGGTTTCGCCGGCCAAGGAGGCCCTGCGGTGCAAGGACTGCCATGGGCTCAAGGGACGCATGGACTGGAAGGCCCTGGGATATGATATGGATCCCAAGAAGAAGCTGCGGCTGAAAAGAAAGAAATCCTGAGAAGGTTCAGACCGAAGCTGACAAAAAGCCCGGCAGATCGCTGCCGGGCTTTTTGTATTTTGAGGCAGGAGATAAGGGCCGGGTTGACAGCGGCATGACCAGCGCGTAGAGTAAAGCTCATTCTCAAAACCCGGTTGCGATCCTGCGGTGCCGGACAGGGGAGGTCCCAGGCCGGACGGATGCCGGATCGGCCCTGCTGCACGCACAGGTTTGGACAGACATGAAGCTGAAAACCCTCCGAACAGCCCTGGTGATCTGGCTCTGCACCTTCCTGGTCCATCCCTGTACGCCGGCTCTGGGGTTCACCATCGGAGAGGAACGTAAGCTCGGCGAGCAGCTGCTCTTTTCCATCAGGAGGCAGTTCACGCTCCTGGACGATCCGGATATTTCCCAATACATCAACGAGCTGGCCAGGCCGATCCTGGAAAAGGCCGGTCCCAGGTACTTCGACTACCATTTCTTCGTGGTCAGAAGCAGCCAGTTCAATGCCTTTGCGGCCCCCTCCGGCCTTATCTTTTTCTATACCGGCCTGCTCGAATCCATGAAGAACGAGGATGAGCTGGTCAGTGTCATGGCTCATGAGATCGCCCACACGGTCAGACGCCACATCGCCAGCCGCCTGGAAAAACAGAGCAAGGTGGGGGCCGCCTCCATGCTGCTGGGCCTTGCCAGCCTGGCCCTGGGTAACCCGGCCCTGTCCCAGGGGTTGCTCACCGGTTCCCTGGCGGCAAGTCAGGCCGTGGGCCTGAGCTTCAGCCGGCAGGACGAGGAAGAGGCGGACAGGCTCTCCTTTGACTGGATGCGGGCCGTGCACCGTGATCCCAGGGCCATGGTCTCCATGCTCAGGACCATGCGGCGGATCACCAGGTACCGGATGGACAAGATCCCGCCGTACCTGCTCACCCATCCCAATCCAGAGGCACGCCTCGACTACGTCCAGTCCCTGGTCGAGATCGATCCCAACCGTCTCGTGCCGGGGTATTACCGCAAAACCGACAACTTCGCATTTCTCCGCTTCAAGTACCGGGTCCTGCTCACCAGCAAGGATCCGCAGCAGTTGCGAACCTTTTATGCCGGCATACTCTCCTCTTCCAGGCCTGCGGAGGAACGGATCATGGCCCGCTACGGCCTGGCCCTGCTCGACGGCCAGGAGCACGACTTTACAGAGGCTGAAAGCCATCTCGAGGCGGTCCGGGCAGCCTACCCGGACCGGGAGATCCTCCTGGTCGATCAGGCGGTGCTCTACCTGGAGGAGGGAAAGAAGAATGAGGCCCTGCAGCTTCTCCGTCAGGCACACCGGCGAAATCCGGCGGACATGTATGCGACCTTCCAGTTGGCCCGGGCCCTGGCCGGAATGGACAGGGCGGCCGATGCCGAACAGCTGTACAATCTGGTCGCCGCTTCCATGCCCGAATACTCCAAGGTCTATTACGAACTGGCCCGACTCAAGTCGGTCCAGGGTAGGGACGGGGAAAGTTATTTCTACCTGGGCAAGTACTACCTCTACGAAGGCAAGCTTCGCTATGCCAACCAGTATCTGCAGCAGACCTCGAACGACAAGACCGTTCCCGAAAGGTTGCGCCAGGAGGCCCTGGCCCTGCTGGCCAAGATGAAAGAACTGAAAGAGCCGTCCTGATCCTCCCGGAAGACGGCAGGTGGCACAGGGTGGCCGCTCAGGCGCCCTGGGGGCATTCGCTGATCAGTTTCTTCAGCACCGAGAGCTGGTGCCGGCTCAGGTGCTCGAACGAGGCGCTGTTCCTGAGAATGGTCACTGGCCGGCCGCTGATGGTTTTCACCTGCACCGTGTTGGAGACGATACGCACCGGCAGCCCTTCCAGGTACGAGCCATCCCTGCAGTTGAAGATATCCAGCCTGAAATACTGGTCAGCGAACTTCTGCTGGTCGAAATCGTAACTGAAGCTGAGCCCGCCGGTACTGATGTCCAGCAGCCTGCCGAACTGTTCCTTCTTGTCACGCAGCCTGACCAGCAGCGTGCTCGCTGTCCGGTACCGCTTGGCGGCCCGCTTGTCGACCAGGATGGAAATCAGGCAAAAATAGGCGATATCCCGGTGACAGATTGTGCACTCGTGCAGCTGGGCTCCGAGAAATACGCAGATCCTGGGACGGATCGGCTGTGGGGCCAGGTTGCTGCTGCCGCAGTTGGGGCATTTGTATCCCAGTGAAAATGTCATGTCGTTATGCTGATGATACGCAGTTTACTGAACAGTACGTTTACTGGCTGACGACCGGCCGTTCCTGCCTGGTCACCGGTGATCATGAGACAGGATGCAGGAAGCTGGTTGCAGGCATCCATGCCGCTTCCTGCAGCGTATACGATATTTTCTCAAACCTGCACGGAATATTCAATAATTTTTGTTTCGTTTCGTGCGGTTATTTTTTCCTGTAGACTTCCCTGCCGAAAACGTCTTCACATTGCAAGGAATTTCCGTCAGTTGAGCAGGTGAGCGTCCCGCTGGTCCCAGTTATCCAGGTGCGGATGTTGTCCTGTTTCCATGCCGCAAGATGTTCCGGAGCCGGGTAGGTCCCCAGCCTGTAGCGGCCTGCCGAGATCACGATCAGGCCGGGGGCGACCCTGGCGATGAATGGTTTGCTTCCCGAGCCGCGGCTGCCGTGGTGGGGCGCCAGGAGGATGTCGGCCTCGAGCTCTGCCCGTCCGGCCAGGAGGATTGCCTCGCCGCGCCGGCTGATGTCGGCGGGAAAAAGAAATCCCCGTCGGCCATGGTCCAGCCTGATGACCAGGCTGTTGTCGTTGACGTTTGCCGGAAGTTGCTCCTGCACTCCCTGCATGCCGATACAGCGGAGCCTGAAATCCTTCCCGGCCAGGATGGTTTCCCCGGCTGTCAGCACCCGGACAGGAACACCCTCCTTGTGGGCCAGGGCCAGGAGCCGGTCATATCCGGGATCACCGTCTGTTCTTCCGTTGACATGCAGGACGGTCGGCCGGAAATGGCGAAGGATGAACCCCATGCCGTTGAAGTGATCCGCATGGGGATGGGTGACGATGATCCGGTCCAGCCTGCGGATACGTTGCCGCCACAGAAACGGCGCCACCAACCGTTCCCCCACGTCGAACCGGCCCGACCGGGAAGCGCCGCAGTCCAGGAGAACCTTGGCCCCGTCTGCAAGGCGCAACAGGATGGCCGTTCCCTGGCCCACGTCGAGATAGGAGATCCTGGTTTCACCGCTCGGCCGGTCCGGCGGCTGGGGGCCGGTGAAGGAAAGGATGAGGGCCAGGGCCAGGACCGCGGGAACAGCCCGCAGGACGCGGGAGCCCTGCCGCAGGAACAGGCAGCAGGTTGCCAGCACGAGGCCATAGAGCAGGACCTCCCCCCAGGTGGGGGTGATGGTCCAGAGACAGCTCCCGGGCAGGGTACTGGCCAGGCGGGTGGCCAGCAGGGTGGTCCGGATGGCCGGCGCTCCGGCTTGCAGCAGCAGGGCGGCTAGTCCGGGGGCCAGCCAGATCCAGGGGATGGCGAGCAGTCCCAGGGGCAGGGCCCAGAAACAGAGCAGGGGCTCGACAAGGAGGTTCATGAAGGGCCCGAGCAGGGAGACCCGGTTGAAGTGGAGGAGCATGAAGGGCAGGGTGCCGGCCGTGGCGGTCAGGGAGACCAGCAGGGCGGCCAGGACGGCCCGGCCGATCCGTTGGCCGGGAGATTGCCTTCCCTGCCGGAGCAACCGTTGCAGATGGGGATAGAGCAGGGCCAGGGCCAGGACAGCGGAAAAGGAGAGCTGAAACGAGGCCGTGAACAGGGCCAGGGGGTGAAATGCCAGGGTGAAGAGGGCGGCGCAGGCCACCAGGTGGAGCACGGTGTGCTGTCGCCGTACCAGCACGGCGAAAAGAAAGAGAACCGCCATGGTCAGGGCCCGGAGCACCGGAACGTTCATGCCGGCGATGAATCCGTAGAAGAGGAGCACCGGCAGGCTGGCGGCCAGGGCCAGGGCGGGGACATGGGTATGGAGGAGCAGCCAGGTGGAACGTCTCAGCAGGCTGCCGATGGAGGCGGAGAGGAGCAGGCTGAGCAGTCCCATGTGCAGGCCGGATATGGCCAGCAGGTGCATGGTGCCGGTGGCCCTGAACCATTCCTGGACATTTTCGGACAGGCCGCGCCGGCTGCCGATGAGCAGGGCCTGGTAGACGCCGGCGGTTGTCGGATCAAGGTGATCCCGGAGAAAGCGGCCCACCTCCTGCCTGATCTGTTCGGGCAGGTAGCGGAGGGCGGCGATCCGGGAGCGATCATGATCGATGATCCGCAGGATACAGGCCGGGGAGTCGATCCAGCCGCTCACATGGATGCCCTTGCCGGCCATGTGGAGCCGGTAGTCGAAGCCGCCGGGAATCCGGTAGTTGTGTATCCGGCTGAGCATACCCCTCGCCATGAGCAGGTCGCCCGGTTTCAGGTCCGTGATTCTGGCCCTGACCGCGAGGCGGACCAGGCCCGAGGCCTGGACAGGACGGGCCGGTCCTCCGGTATGGGGCAGGATTTCCTCCACGGCCACCACCAGCCTGGACAGGGTGCCGTCGTACTCGATCATTCGGGTCAGGGTGCCGGTAAGGGTGATCTTCTGCCGTTCCCGGACGAGGTGGTAGACGTGATCCGGCCGGCCGGGAGGGCGCAGATGGCGGGTCGTGTGCACGCTGCCGACAAGGAGGAAGATCGGCAGGGTGAGAACCAGGGCGGTCCGGGGAGCGAACCGGTGAAGAACCAGGGCCAGCAGGACCAGGGCGGAGAGCAGCCCGGCCGCCGCGGGAGGGGACGGCACGGCCTGGACCCGGGCCAGAATTGCGCCGGCCATGAAGCTGACACACACCAGGACGAGCAGGTTGTTGGTCAGCCGGGACAGGGCGCTGCAGAGCTTATCCATGGTCGTTCCGGGGCGGCAGCAGCTCGGCAATGGCTTCCAGGTGGCGCTGGACCACGTCGTGGTGGCCGTAGACAGTGGTTGCGGCTGCCCTGGCCATCCGGCGGCTCCGGTCCGGGTCGGTCAGGATGGACAGGGCTTCACGGGCCAGGGTCTCTTTGTTCACCTGGCAGGCGGCGCCTGCCGCGCAGAGCTCTGCGGCGATTTCCGGGAAGTCTTCCATGTGAGGGCCAAAGAGGACCGGCACGCCCCGGGCGGCAGGTTCCAGGGGATTGTGGCCACCTTCCGGAACCAGGCTGCCGCCGACAAAGGCCAGGCAGGCCAGCCCGTAACAGGCGGCCAGCTCGCCGATGGTATCCAGGATGACGACCCGGGGCTCGGCCGCTCCCTGGCCGGTGGAGCGGAGGCGGACGGATCCGCAGGCTCGTTCGGCGAGACGGACGAGTTCCCGGGCGCGGCCGATATCCCTCGGTGCCAGGACCAGCACCAGCCCGGGCACGGTCTGCCGCAGCCGGGAAAATGCCGCCAGGAGTTCGTTCTCTTCGCCGGGATGGGTCGAGCCGCAGACCCAGATGGGGGCGGTATCGGCAATGGACAGGGCTTTTCTGTCGATCCCTGGTGCTGTTTCCCCGGACCGCTGATCGAATTTCAGGTTGCCCAGGATGCGGATCCGGTCGGCGGGTATGCCCAGCCGCTCCATGGCAGCGCCGTTTTCCGCCGCCTGCATGGCCAGGATGGAGAAGGTGGAGAACATGGGGCGGAAAAAGAAGGCGAACCGTTGGTAGCACCTGGCGGACCGTGCCGAGACCCGGCCGTTGACCAGCATGGCTGGTAGTTGCCTGCGGTGGAGCTGCGCCAGCCAGCCGGGCCAGAAGTCGGTCTCAACCAGGATGAAGAGCGAGGGATCGAGCCGGTCGAGAAACCGCTGCACGGCAAAGGGTACGTCCAGGGGACCAAACAGGAGCGCTGTCACATGGGGCCTGACGAGTCGTCGGGCAAGGTCCATGCCGCTCCTGGTGGTCACCGAAAAGATGAGCGCCGCCTCGGGATAGGCCTGCCGCAGTCCCCTGACCAGGGGCAGGGCTGAGGTCACCTCGCCCACGGACAGGGCATGCACCCAGATCACCCTGTCCGCCCGCGGCACAGGCAGCCCGTGTCCGAGCCGCCGTGCCAGCCGGCCCGTTCCCCTGCCGGCAAAGAGCAGCAGGGGGAGGCCGGCCCGGAGAAATATCCCGATCAGGGCGGAAGCAGCGGTGTAGAGGAAGATCGCTATGCGATAGCCGGTCTGGTTTTTCGCCATTCTCGCGTACCGGATCGTTCTGCTCCCGGATTTTTGCAGGAGCGCTGAAAAAAGTCAGGACAACCTGCCCGGAAACAGCTACAGTTGGGTTCCGGCCGGAACAGGGCCACCAGCCTGGCCCCTGCCTGCAGGTATGCGCTTTCTACCAGGATTTTTTTTACCATGAATCTGCTTCTTTTTGCACAAAATGAACTCCGGGGGGACCGGTTGCGGCTCACCGACCGGCGGGCCGCCCATATCCACGATGTCCTCCGGGCCGGCCCGGGCGATACCCTCCGGGTGGGAATGATCGGCGGCAAGGTGGGTACCGGAAAGATCACCGTCCTCGGTCCGGCCATGGTGGAGCTGCAGGTCCGGCTCCATAGCCCGCCGCCTGCCAAGAGCGGCCTGGAGCTCATCCTGGCCCTGCCGCGCCCGGTCATGCTCAGGCGTATTCTCAGGCAGGCCACAGTGCTCGGTGTTTCCGGGTTTCATCTCATCCGCTCCAGGCGGGTGGAGAAGTCCTATTTCCAGACACCGCTCCTGGAGCCGGAAAAGTTGCGCAGTCTGCTCCTGGATGGGCTGAGCCAGGCCATGGATACCGTGCTGCCTCCGGTGCATGTTCATACCCGCTTCCGGCCCTTTGTCGAGGATGTCCTGCCCGGTCTGACAGGCAGCGGCCTGCTGGCCCATCCGGGAGCGGGGGACTCCCTGGTCCGGGCCTGGAACAGGAGGAAAGAGCGGCTCCATGTCCTCCTGGCCGTGGGACCGGAAGGCGGCTGGAACGATTTCGAGGTGGAGGCCTTTGGCCGGGCCGGATTTGTCCCCTTTTCCATGGGGAGCAGGATACTGCACGTGGATACGGCCGTGACAGCGTTGCTGGCGCAGGTTCACCTGCTTCGCGACCTGGAGAGCCGCTGAACGATCTTTTCGCTGAGCACCATCAGTTCCGGGAGACGGAGGAGCCGGAGGCTGAGCCCGTAGAGCAGGGCCCCCACCAGAATGATGAACAGCACGGCAGGGAGCTGGAGAACGATGCCGCCTGCAAGCCAGGGCGCAGCCAGCTGCCGGAGCTGCAGGAGGGCGAAGACCATCAGGCCGGTGGCCAGGCCGATTTTGCCGGTTCCCCTGGCCAGGTGGCCCAGGGGAAAGCCGTCCAGCTTCCGGTACAGGACCGCGCCGAGAAAGAGGCAGTTCAGGCCCATGGTGCAGGAGGTGGACAGGGCGATGGCCCGGTGCTGGAACAGGCCTATGGTCAGGCTGATGATCAGGATGTTCGCCCCCACGGCCAGGAAGGACCCGATGACCGGGTACTTGGTGTTGTCCAGGGCGTAGAATACCGGCACCATCACCTTGACCCCGGCATAGGCGAACAGGCCCAGGGCATAGTACTGGAGCGCCTCGGCCGTGCGCAGGGTGTCTTCCGGAGTGAAGGCGCCGTGCTCGAAGATCAGCCGGATGATGGGAACGGCCAGGAGGATCAGGCCGGCCGTGGCCGGAATGGTCAGGCTGAAGACCATGACCAGCGAGGAGGTAAAGGTATGGCGGAGGCCGTCGAGATCCTTTTTGGCCGCATACCTGGCCAGGACCGGCATGGCGGCGATGGACAGGGCCACCCCGAACACGCCGATGGGCAGCTGGACCATGCGGAAGGCGTAGTTGAGCCAGGAGACCGATCCCTCGGTGCAGGAAGCGGCAAAGTTGGTGTTGACGAAGATGTTGATCTGGGTGGCGGAGAGGCCGATGGTGGCCGGCAGCATCAGGACGAGAATCCGCTTCAGGCCGGGGTCGCGCAGGTTCAGGACCGGTACGAACCTGAAGCCGGTGGCCCGCAGGGTGGGAAGCTGCATGGTGAGCTGGAGCAGGCCGCCCAGCAGGGTTCCCCAGGCCATGCCGGCAATGGCCGGCAATCCCAGGCGGGGAAACAGCAGGGCCAGGGAGGTGCCGCCGATGATGGAGCCCAGGTTGAAGAAGGACGAGGACAGCGCCGGAACAAAGAACTTTCCCCTGGTGTTCAGCATGCCCATGACCACGGCCGACAGGGCCACCAGGACGAGAAAGGGGAACATGATCCGGGTGAGAAGGACGGTCAGCTCGCTCTTTCCTGTCACCAGCCGGAAATCCGGGGCCAGCAGGTCTACGATCCAGGGCGCCAGCCAGAGGCCGGCCAGGGTCAGCAGGCTGAGGAGGAGAGCGATGAAGACGAGCACGTTGGAGGCCAGCCGCCAGGTCGCCTCCCTGCCCCTGTTGGTATCGTAGTCGGAGAAGACGGTCACAAAGGCGGCCGACAGGGCTCCCTCGCCGAAGAGATCGCGGAGCAGGTTGGGGATGCGGAAGGCGACCACGAAGGCGTCATAGGCAAAACCGGCCCCGAACAGGCCGGCAAAGACCTGCTCCCGCACCAGGCCCAGGACCCGGCTGCACATGACGGCGCCGCTCACGGCGCCGGCGGACCGGGCGATCTTTCCTGTCTGGGAGCTTGCCTGACCAGCCATTTGGTTCCCCTGGCGGATGAACTGCGGTTCAGCAGGTTATCGCTTGACTTGACAAGGATAAAGTGAATATAAAGACCTTTGACGAAAATGACCGTCCTCTCGGACAGAGGCTGCATGTTCCGAGACTGGATGGTTACCACAGACGTGGAAAAAGGAAAACCTGTTTTCCGGTAAACCTGTAAGTTCAACCTAAAAAAACCGCGCACCGGAGGTATCAATGCAGGACGTTCAACAGATCAGGAACACAGTCATTCTAGGACACGGCAACAGCGGCAAGACAACGCTTGCAGAGGCCCTTCTCTATACCGGTGGCTCGGTGAAACGGCTGGGTAAGGTGGACAACGGGACCGCTTCCATGGACTTCGAGCCCGAAGAGACCAAGCGCCAGGTTTCCATCAGTGCTGCCTTCAACCACCTCACCTGGAACAAGAAAGAGATTTTCCTGGTCGATACCCCCGGTGACGACAACTTCATCAACGAGACCAAGTTCTGCTGTGCAGTGGCAGACAGCGCCGTCCTCACCGTGGGTGCCGTGCTCGGGGTGCGCAACCAGACCGAGCGGTTCGTGGATTTCGTCACCGGCCGGAACCTGCCCTGTCTGATCTGCATCACCAAGATGGACCGAGAACGGGCCAACTTCCAGAAGACCGTGGACGAGATCAGGGAACAGCTCGACCTGAATCCGGTGGTCCTTTACCTGCCCATCGGGGCGGAAAGTGACTTCCGGGGCGTGGTGGACCTGGTGGCCAACAGGGCCCTGTTCTTCAAGCAGGATGGCAGCGGCAGGGTGGAGGGCGGCGAGATCCCTGCGGAGATGGCCGACGAGGTCGAGGCCCAGCGGGAGGCCCTGATGGAATTCGTGGCCGAGACCGACGACGAGCTGATCGAGCAGTTTCTCGAGGAAGGGGAACTCAGCGACGAGGAACTCCGCTCCGGCCTGGCCAGGGCGGTCAGGGAGGGTGCCATTGCGCCGGTCTGCGCCTGTGCCGCCCTGAACAACCTGGGATCCAGCATCGTCCTGGACTGCATTGCCAACCTCCTGCCGTCGCCCGATCAGCGGCCTGCCATGCTGGGCACGGATCCCAGGAACGGCGAGCTCGTGGAGCGGCGGCCCGTGGCGGACGAGTCCTTTTCGGCCCTGGTCTTCAAGACCATGGCCGACCCCTTTGCCGGCCGGCTGACCATCTTCCGGGTATTTTCCGGCACCCTGGCCGGAGACAGTTTCTACAATGCCAACAAGGAGACCAGCGAGCGGTTCGGCCAGCTTTTTCTCCTGGAAGGCAAGGAACAGAAACCGGTGGACCGGGCGATTCCCGGGATGATCGTGGCCGTGGCCAAACTCAAGGAGACCACCACCGGTGATACCCTCTGCGACCAGAACAATCCCATCGTCTACGAGGCGCCTGAGCCGGTCCACCCGGTCATTTCCTATGCGGTCAGCGCAACCAAGGACGAGGACAAACTCTTTTCCGCCCTGTCGCGGCTGCTGGACGAGGATCTGTCCCTGCGGCTGACCCGCGAGCAGCAGACCCACCAGGTCCTGCTGTCCGGAGTGGGCCAGGTGCACCTGGAAACCGTGCGGGAGAAACTCAAGCGCAAGTTCGGGGTGGACATGGAACTCGACCTGCCCAAGGTGCCTTACCGGGAGACCCTGAAGGGCAAGACCACGGTGCAGGGCAAGCACAAGAAACAGTCCGGCGGCCGGGGCCAGTACGGCGACTGCATCATCGAGATGGAGCCGTTGCCGCGCGGCGAGGGCTTCGAGTTCGTGGACCGGATCGTGGGCGGGGTGATTCCCCAGCAGTACCGGCCGGCCGTGGAAAAGGGAATCATCGAGGCCATGGAAAAGGGTGTTTTGGCCGGGTACCCCTTCGTCGACCTCAAGGTTACCTTGATAGATGGGTCGTATCATACTGTTGATTCGTCTGAAATGGCTTTCAAGATTGCCGGCTCCCTGGCGTTCAAGAAGGGTGCCCTGGAGGCCAATCCCATCCTGCTCGAGCCGATCATGGAGATGGAGATCCGGGTGGACAAGGAGCATGTCGGCGATGTCATGGGCGACCTGAACAGCCGGAGAGGCAAGGTCCTGGGCATGGACTCCACGGAAAAATACGAGATCGTCAATGCCCACGTGCCCCAGTCCGAAATCCTGCTCTATGCCCCTGACCTGACGTCCATGACCGGCGGCCGGGGCACCTTCAGGGTCAAGTTCTCCCACTACGAGGAGGTGCCTGCCCACCTGGCCGAAAAGATCATCGCCGAGAGCAAGGCCAACGGATGAGCGAAGAAGAACGGCCAATTTACTCCTTTGGTGTTCTTACCCTCAGTGACAAGGGTGCCCGGGGAGAGCGGGAGGATACCAGCGGTCCCATGCTGCAGGAGCTGCTCAGGGAGGCGGGTTTCAGCCTGGCAGCCTACGCGGTGATCCCTGACCAGCCGCATCTCATCGAAGACACCCTGAAGGCCTGGGTGGATGTGGAAGGAATCGACCTGATCGTCACCACCGGCGGCACCGGTGTGGCACCAACCGATCATACGCCCGAGGCGACCCGCAGGGTGGTGGACCGGGAGGTGCCGGGCCTCAGCGAGGCCATGCGCCAGGCCAGTCTGGCCAAGACCCCCCAGGCCGTCTGGTCGCGGGGGGTGGCCGGAATCAGGGGCCGCTCCCTGATCATCAACCTGCCCGGCAGCCGCAGGGCAGCCCTGGAAAACATCAGCGCCGTGCTGCCTGCCCTGGAGCATGGGCTCTATAAGCTGAAAGGGGGAACAGCCGACTGCGGCCGCGAGTGAGAGACCTCCGCGCAGCCGCTGTCCCGGCTGCGCCGTTGTTGCCCGGGAAACGAAAAGCGATCCGTTATACGTTTCTTACTTCTTCATCTGCACGGTATGCACGCCCTGGCGGGCCTTCTTGACCTCGCCGATGAGAAAGGGCTCTTCGCCCAGGGCGCTGAACTGCAGCATGATGTCCTCCACGTCGCGTTCGTCCACGATGATCATCATGCCGATGCCCATGTTGAAGGTCCGGTACATCTCCCTGGCCGAGATCCTGCCCTTTTCTTCCAGGTAGCTGAATATCGGCGGCACCGGCCAGGTCGTGGTGTCGATCTCCACCCGGCACCCCTTGGGGAGAATACGGGGAATGTTGTCGTAGAATCCGCCGCCGGTGTTATGGATGAGCCCGTTCACCTTGTAGCGTCGCAGCACGGTCAGGGTGCTGCCCACATAGATGCGGGTCGGTCTGAGCAGTTCCTCTCCCACGGTGCAACCCAGTTCCTCGATGTGATCGTCCACTGTATGCCCCAGTTCCTCGAAAAAGATCTTCCGGACCAGGGAGTAGCCGTTGGAATGGAGTCCCGAGGAGGCCAGGCCGATGATCCTGTTGCCCACCCGGATATCGCTGCCGTCGATCAGGTTGTTCCGTTCGGCGATACCGATGACGAAACCGGCCAGGTCATAGTCGCCGGGCCGGTAGAGCCCGGGCATTTCGGCAGTTTCGCCGCCGATCAGGGCACAGCTTGCCATCTTGCACCCGGTGGCGATCCCTTTGACCACGTCGGTGGCCACCTCGAGATCAAGGTTGGCGGTGGCAAAATAATCAAGAAAAAAGAGAGGCTTGGCGCCGCTGACGATGACATCGTTGACGCACATGGCCACCAGGTCGATACCGATGGTGTCGTGGCGGTCGCAGAGCTTTGCCACAGCCAGCTTGGTTCCCACGCCATCGGTGGAGGCCAGGAGCACCGGATCGCTGTAACCGGAGTTGCCGATGGCGAACATCCCGGAAAAACCTCCGATCCCGGTCAGTACACCCCGGGTGTGCGTCTCGGCCACCAGCCCTTTGATACGGTCGACAAAGGCGTTGCCCTTGTCGATGTCCACACCTGCCTCGCTGTAACGGAATGAGTCGGTCATTATCGAGAATGTTTGTGTGTTGAGAGATAATCCTGGCAGCCTGGATACACCAATGAAGCGGAACTGCTGGGACAAAAAGTTCTTGTAAAATTGTCTGTCGCTTGATCAGATACTTATATTACTGCTTTCCAAAATGGTTTGTCAATAAGTTTATAGGATGATTCTCGCTGGAATATCAATGGGAAACGGCTGAAATTCCATGAAACTTCTTATCACCCTGATCGGTCTGGTTTTTATCCTGGAAGGGCTGCCCTATGTGGCCTCGCCCGAGGCCATGCAGCGCTGGCTGCGGCAGTTGACGGCCATGCGTCCGGAACAGCTCAGGATCATGGGTATTATCGCCATGGCCATTGGTTTTTTTCTCTGCTATCTCGGCCAGAAGAGCGGTCTGTTCGGTTGAGCGCCGTGTTTTCTTGCATTGACAATTCTGTAAAAAATTAGTTATCATTATATATTTATCGTCATGTGATCAGGCTGTAGAAACGTCCGGCATTCTCCAGGGAGAGGCTCATATGGAAAAGACTCCAAGACGCGAGATGATAGGCCTGGAGGGGAAGGTACTCCTGGACACCCTGAGACGGCTCCACCGTCGGGGCGCTGCCGGCAACATCAAAAAGCTGATTCTCAAGACCCATCCAGCCGACCTGGCCTGGGTGTTCCGCGGTCTGTCCCCGGTCGAGCAGAAAAATATCTTCGAGATCATCGCCGGCACCGATCTGGTGGCCGATTTCCTCAGCGAGCTGGACGAGTCCATCATGGTGGACCTGGTGGCCGAACTGCCTGCCCAGTTCATGGCCGACGTGGTCACCAGAATGGCCTCGGACGATGCTGCCGATCTCCTCGAGGCCCTGCCCGAGGAGGTGGCGGTGAATATCCGCACCCACATGGAGCGGGCCGACCGGGACGAGGTGGAAGAACTGCTCAAGTATGATCCCGAGACCGCGGGCGGTATCATGTCGCCCGATTTCATGTACCTGGACGAGAACCTCACGGTGGAGGAGGCCATCAAAAAGGTGCAGAAACGGAGCGAGGAAAAGGAGATGGTCTTCTATCTCTATATCACCCATGGCGACGGCCAGCTGGTGGGAGTGCTTTCCCTGCGGGAACTGATTCTCCACTCCATGCACCGCAAGCTGAAGAATATCATGAACACCAACGTCATCACGGTGACCACGGACACGGACCAGGAAGAGGTGGCCCACGTGGTCTCCCAGTACAACCTGCTCGCCGTGCCGGTCGTGGATGCCACCCACAAGCTGGTGGGTATCGTCACCGTGGACGATGTCATCGATGTCATCCGGGAGGAGGCCACCGAGGATTTCCTGCAGATGGCCGGTGCAGGCAAGGACCAGGAAATCCTTCTCAAACCGCTGCACCAGAAGATCGCCCTCCGGGCCCCTTGGCTCTTTGCCTCCTGGATCGGCGGCGTCACGGCCATGCTGGTCATCGATTTCTTTTCCGCCGAGCTGGAGCAGGTCCTGGCCCTTGCCTCGTTCATCCCCATCATTGCCGGCATGGGTGGCAACATCGCCACCCAGTCCTCCACCATCGTTGTGCGGGGTCTGGCCACCGGCCGGGTCAACATGTTCCATTTTCTGCAGCTGGTCGGCAAGGAGTTCGTGGTCGGTATTGTCCTGGGAACCTTTTTCGGCGCCCTGCTGGGGATACTGGCCACCTTCCAGTACACCACGCCGGCCCGTCTCGGCCTGGTGGTGGGCTTCTCGGTCTTCGTGGTCATGTCCATGGCCGCCACCGTGGGCACCCTGGTTCCCATCATCCTCAAACGGCTCAACATCGACGCGGCCATCGCCACGGGGCCGTTTATCACCACCTCCATCGACGTCCTGGGGGTTTCGCTGTTCTTCCTGGTCGCCAAACTCTTGCTCAACCTGTAGGAGCTGCCGATGTCCATGAATAGATCCCCCTTCCGGGGGGGACGGTCCGTCTTCCTTGCTGGCCTTGTTGTGGCCGTGCTCTGGATTCTCTACCAGACCTTTCAGCCCGGCCTGCTCGATCCGGATGCCCGGCCCAGGGTGGTGACCGCCCGCGGTTCCCTGGCCGAAGACGAGAAGAATACCATTGAAATTTTCCGCCAGGCCTCGCCGTCGGTGGTCTACATCACCAGTATCGAAGTGCGGCGCAACCTGTTCAGCCTCAATGTGTACGAGATCCCCAAGGGGACCGGCTCCGGTTTCGTCTGGGACAAGAAGGGACGGATCGTGACCAATTTCCATGTTATTTCCGATGCCAGCCGCATCGAGGTCACCCTGGCCGATCATACCACCTGGAAGGGGGTCCTGGTGGGGGCGGCACCGGACAGGGACCTGGCCGTGCTGCAGATCTCGGCTCCCCGCTCCAAGCTCCATCCCATCATCATCGGCGATTCCGACAACCTGCTGGTGGGCCAGAAGGTCTTTGCCATCGGCAATCCCTTCGGCCTGGACCAGACCCTGACAACCGGGGTTGTCAGCGCCCTTGGCCGGGAGATCACCTCGGTCACCGGCCGCACCATCCATGACGTGATCCAGACCGATGCAGCCATCAATCCCGGCAACTCCGGCGGTCCGCTTCTGGACAGCGCCTGCCGGCTCATCGGAGTCAACACCGCCATCTACAGTCCCTCCGGGGCAAGCTCGGGGATCGGTTTTGCCGTCCCGGTCCGGGAGGTCAACCAGGTGGTCCCACAGATCATCCGCCACGGCCGGGTGATCCGGCCCGGCCTGGGCGTGACCCTGGCCAACAAGCGGTTGACCAGGGATCTGGACCTGCCCGGTGTGCTGATCCTTACCGTCCAGCCTGGTTCCTCGGCGGAAAAGGCCGGTCTGCGCGGTACCCGGCAGGTGCCCGGCGGCCTGGTCCTCGGCGATGTCATCCTGGCTGTCAATGGCCAACGGGTGGAGGACTACAATTCTCTCCGGGATGAACTGGAGAAATACCAGGTGGGCGACACCGTCACCCTCACCCTTCTCCGCGACAGCGGCGAAACCGAGGTCGAGGTGACCCTGGAGGCCATGGAGTGAACCGTTCCGGCATGCCGGCCTAGACAGCCCCGGTGTTCCGCCTGGCCGCTGCAGGTCAGTCGATCAGCAGATGCAGCCACGGCGGAATCGGCGATCCGGTCCTGGTGCCGGTGTCGCTGTCCGGAGGATCACCGGTGTTGTCCGACAGGTCGGTCTCGTTGGTCTCCCAGGTGTCGATGGGCAGGTCATAGTGCTGTATGGTGGTGTTGAGCCTGATCCAGTACCTCCTGTCGCTGTCCTTTTCCAGGATCAGCACCACGCCTGGCCGCTTGCCGGTCTGCAGGCCGTAATACAGCGCCTGGCCGATGGATTCCGCCCACTTGCTGCCAAAGTCGAATTCAATGGCATGGGTGTCGGTGACGCAGTCGCACCGGGTGTTGTCCGCAAGCACCACCTCCATCCTGCCGTTATGGGCTTCGCACCACCGTTCCTGGTACCACCGTTCGGGATGGAGATGTGCTGCCTGGCCTGGTACAGCGGTCAGCAGGAAAAAGAGCGACAGGATGGGAAACCGGGTATGCATCGATGGAGCTGATCCGTCCCGTCCGGAACCGGCCGGAGACGGTCTTTGCCTTTTTCGTCCTTGGATTGTCGTTCCCGCCGTTGGGAGGTGGTGTCCGGAATGCCTGCCGTGGCAAGGCGGGAGGCGGAGAGCCTGGCCGGCAGTTGTCGGCTGCCCTGCACCGTAGCCTGTCTGCCCGGTCCCGGCGCTGTATGCGACACAGCCCTGTCCCGGAACTCCAGGGTGGCGACAGAGGGTTCGCCGGGTTCGCTAGCGAGCGAAACCCCGGTAATTTCACGGCACCCTAATCTCCAGGGCTTGGAAAGTAAAGAATTTTTTTGTCAGGACGCGGCCGTTGGCCCAAGAGGGAAACGCCCTTGTCGGCGCTGGTCGTTGTGGCGCAGCGGTCCCGGTTGGCAGCAGGAAGAGGAAAAAAATGCCCTGGCAGGATAAGGAGGGGAAAACCTGCCAGGGCCGGGTGCAGTGGAACTGTTGGCTCGTATTTCAGGTGGTGTTGTCGGTCATGGTCTTTTGTCGGGATCGTGTCTGTTTCTTGCCTTTTACCAGGAAGGCCCCATGTGATGGGACATGCCGCCTCCAGGGCCGGGAACGCGGTTTCCGCAGGGATGGCCGCCCCTGGCCGCAAACATCGTTCCCCGCGGCGGCAACCCGGCCTCCCGGGCCCTGCCGCGAAGCTGCTCCCGGAGGTCGAAGAGTTCAGCGGCCAGCCGGGCTATCGCCTCGGTGTCCGGATTGTCCTGCTGCATGAGGGCGCGCATGGTGGCCCGTTTGACCGCCATGTCCCGGCGAAGCTCGACCGTATCGGCAAGGAAAGCGTCTCTGGCCTCCGGCTGCATCATGGTCTGCTGCTGGGTAGGGGTGTTTTCCTCTCCTGGCCGTTCGTCGGCGACCACCGGCAGGGAGGCGGCCCCCAGAACAAGCATGGCGGCGATCAGGGTTGGACCGGTCCGGCGAATGATCTTTCTCGTTGTCATCGTGCTCCTCCTGGGTCGTGGGGTTGGCTTTGTTTTTTTCTGTAGCCAATAACGTGCCAGAAAAACTATTTTTTTCAAAACTTGCTGAAAATACAAGATGTAAAGTGGTATGTTCCAGCCAAAACAGGTGACCGGGAGACCATTGCCGGGCCCGGGGGGTGGATAAAAAGTAGTCAGTCCCTGCGCACCGGGTGGGTAATTTTTTCCCAGTACGTCAAGATCAGCCCACCATGGAATCCAGCCGGTCCACTGCCCCGGCCAGATCGTCAAGGAACTCTGCGGCCGTGTCGTAGAAGACCGTGGTGGCCGTGGAAAAGTGGAGAAAGATGTTGTTGAGTTCCGTCGGGATATAGGGAAAGAGCTTCTGCAGGTTTACCACCCTGTTCCGGGAGAGCAGGGCATAGTCCCCGGGTTCCAGGCGCTGGAGGGTTTCCTCGCCCAGGTTGGGATCGTTCAGGATCTCCCTGGGATGGTAGTTGCCGCGGGCGGTCAGGTACATGAGGAGGTTGCCCAGTTCGTAGATGTCCAGGGCAAAGGGCCGTTCCGGCATGTAGAAGTCATAGTCGAAATCGATCCAGCGAAACAGCCCGGATCCCCGTTCCACCAGGATATGGTCCCGCCGGATGTCGCCGTGGCGGAAACCGTGGCGGTGCAGGAAGTCGATGGCCGCCACGCAGTCAAGGAACTGGCGCAGGATGGCGGGCAGCTCCCGGAAGAAGTATTCCCGATGGGGAAGGTTGCTGCGGTGGATATACTTGTCCAGGCGACTGCCGCCGATGATCTCCAGGATGCGGACCAGGTTGCCGGCCTCGTCGAGCACGGCCTCGCCCTGCATGAAATGGGGATGATCCCGGACCAGCTCGAGGATCCTGGCCTCTTTTTCCGGGTTGCGGTAACAGGGAATGGTGAAGGAACCCAGGGTGATGTCGAAGGTCTCGTGGAAGACGAGCTTGAGTATCCGCTGTTCGCCGCTGGCCAGGTCCTCCACCCTGGGCACCCAGGGTTTGATCTGCTCGTCCACCCCGAAACGTCCCTCCCGGGTGTAGCCGGTGACCAGGAAATAGCGGCCATCCACCAGGATGATGTCCCCGTAGTCGATGGCCGTGAAATCCGTGGTGTCGGTGAAGACCCGGGAGGGACGACGCAGGCTGCGCCGCACCCGGTGACGTCGCAGGGCGGTGCTGATCCCGGTGGGCAGGATGTCGGCGGACTCGTAGCCGCTCATCCCACCACCCACACGGTGAAGTCTCTGCTCTGGTGGATCAGGGCGCTGGAAATGGAGCCAAAGAGGAATTCCTCTGCCTTGGAGACTCCACGTTTGCCCACCACCACGGTGCCGGCCTTCTCCTCGGCCTGCACGGCCATGATGGTCTGGCTGATGGTCTGCTGCTCGGCCAGCCGGCTCCGGGTCCGGATGGCCTCGGCCGGAACGCCCCGCCCGGCAAGCAGACCGGTGGCCTCCCGGAATATTCGCTCTGCCCTGGCATCGTTCTCCTGCCGGTATTGATCCAGCGTCCTGCCCTGGCGGTAGTAATCGGGCGGCGGTTCCGGATAGATGTGCAGCAGGCAGATCCTGACCCCCTGGAGGTTGGCTACGATGTCGGCGGTGTACTGGACCGCCTTTCTGGAGGTGGGGGTGTCGTCCACGGCCAGGAGCATGTTCTTCCAGTCATGCATGGCGACCTCCCCCGGAAGAACCGGCCCTGCTTTTCTTTTCGGTCAGCCTGACCAGCTCCACCATGGTCTGCTGGGTGGGCGTGGCGATCCCGACCTGGTCGCCGAACCTGGCCAGGGCCCCGCACTGGGCGTCGATCTCGGTCCGTTTTCCCTCCAGGATGTCCTGGAGCATGGAAGAGAGCGTGGTGCCGGTCCGGCGGCAGGCATCGAAGAGGAGCTGGTAGAGGTCATGGTAGACCAGGTCGATGGCCATGGCCTCGGCCACCAGCCTTCCCTCGTCGATGAGCCGCTTGAGCAGGGTGACGGATTCCATGTTGTCCAGCAGCTCACCGTTGCGCACCCGGAGGATGGCGGTCACCGCATTGATGGCCGAATAGACGATCACCTTGCACCAGAGGCGGCCGATGATCCGCTGCACCACCCTGCATTCGAGACCGCAGCCGTCGAACAGGTCGGCGATCTCCCTGACCCGTTCGCTGGTACGGCCGTCCAGTTCACCCAGGTAGGTCCTGCCGTGGCCGCCGTGGCGGACAGTTCCGGGGTCGAGGGCCGTGGCCGCCATGAAGGTGAAACCACCGATGAGGTGCCGCCGGGGGACGATGCGGTCCAGCAGGTCGATATGGGCCAGCCCGGTCTGCAGGCTGATCAGCGGCGAATTCTCGTCGACGAGGTGGGCGGCCGACCTGACGGCGGCCAGGGTGTCGAAGGACTTGACCGCCAGGATGACCAGGTCGCAGCCGCTGATTTCCGAGGCTTGGGTAACAGCCTGAGCCGGGACCCTGACCACGCTGTCCGGGTCCCTGCTGTCCGCCTCCAGAAAGCCGATACCCTGGCTGTTGATGGCCTGCACCACCTCCCTCCTGGGTTCCACCAGGACAACATCCTGGCCCGCCCTGGCCAGGTAGACACCGAAGAGCCTGCCGATCGCTCCGGCGCCGAGTATGACGATCTTCATGGATTGCTCCTCCCTGGTCTGCCGGCGGGGCCGTGTCACGGCCTGCCGCCTGATCCGTTATCATCAGGATAAGCATGAATGTCCGGCCTGTTAAGGGTGGAAGCGGACTTTTTCCAGGATAAAGAGCATGCCCTCTATCCAGCCGCTGCCCTCCTTGCGGATCCCCTGGGTCCGGGCGGCGGAGACAGTGAACCCGTGAGCTGCGGCCAGATCGCGGAGGTAGGAGGAGTTGTGGGCGTAACGGCCGGAGTTGCGGAGGACATAGCAGGAGGTGTCATCTCCGGCCAGCTCGATGGAACAGAGAAAGAACCCCTGGCCGGGGATCCGTCGCTCCAGCAGCGAGAACAGCGGTGCCAGGTCACCGCTATAGATGAGCACATCGCTGGCCAGGACCAGGTCGAACCGTTGCCCTGTGGTGCCGAGAAAGTCGCAGATCTCCCGGCAGTGCAGCTCGTCATAGAGTTGTTTTTTTCCTGCCTCCTCCAGCATGGCCGGCGAGAGGTCGATACCGGTGAAGTGCCGGCCCAGGTCGGCAAAGGCCAGGCCGGCCAGGCCGGTGCCGCAGCCCAGGTCGAGTACCCGGGAAAAGACGGTTCCGGGCTCCAGGAGGGAATCCAGCATGCCGCGCAGGTCGGCAGGGACCGTGTAGCGGAGTGTTTCCTGGATGTGTTTCTCGAACCTCGGGGCATAGCGGTCAAAGACCTCGACAATGTAGCTGTCCGGCGCCCGGAGCGTGGTCCTGCCGCTCAAGGCGGCCTGCATGTGTTCCGCCGAACCATGGGAGGGATCCAGGTCCAGGACCTGTTCCATGCAGTGGAGGGCCTCCCGGTCCTTGCCCCGGCTGCTGTAGGCGCCGCCCAGGTTGTAGAGGATTTCGGTGTTGTCCGGATCGAGATCGTGGGCGCGGCGGAAACAGTCCAGGGCCTTTTCCTGTTCCTGCAGGCGGCTGTAGACCACTCCCAGGTTGTTGAGGGCCAGGACATAGTCCGGCCGGATCCGGACGGCCAGCTCCAGGTAGCTGACCGCGCTCCGCAGGTCGTCTTCCTGGAGCATGATCTTGCCCAGGTTGTTGAGGGCCTTGCAGTTGCCCGGATCAAGGGCCAGCACCCGGCGGAAACAGGCCGCAGCCTGACCGGTTCGGCCCCGGGCCTCCAGCACGGCCCCGTGGTTCAGCAGCACGGCCGGGTCGTCCGGATTTTTGGCCAGGGCCCGGCGGCAGCATGCCTCTGCCCGGTCCAGCCGGTCCTGTTCCCGGTACAGGGCGGCCAGGTTGGCCAGTATCCTGGGATGATCGGGCAGGTGGTCGAGAAGAGCCAGATACCGGTGTTCCGCTTCCTGCAGATTTCCCTGCTGATGCGTCTGCACAGCATGGAAGAAGAGGGTTTGCAGATCCTCCTGTTGCATGATGCGCGCAGCTCCAACAAGTTGGTATGCCGTGGATAGGCCGGAACAAGACGACCGGGGGCCGGTCGTCTTGTTCCGGGCGGAAAACATACCTGGTTTCCCGCTGCCTGTAAAGGAGCCCGTCCCGGCCGGATGGAAAAACAGGCTTTACAGGGCATGGGGTTTCGTGGTTTGTTCTGGTACCGGAACCGGGTCGGACCGGACAACCGGACAGGAGACAGCTGATGGGTACGGAGATCGAGAGAAAATTTCTCCTTGCCGGCGACGGCTGGCGGAAACTGGCCAAGGGCGTCTATTACTGCCAGGGCTATCTCAGCACCGACAGAGCCCGGACCGTGCGGGTACGGATCGTCGGCGACCAGGGATTCCTGACGGTCAAGGGAATCGGTCATGGGATCGAGCGGCCGGAGTTCGAGTATCCCATTCCCCGCCAGGATGCCAGGACCATGCTCGACAGGCTGTGTATCCATCCCCTGATCGAGAAGAACCGCTATACCATCCGCTACCGGGGCTCCGTGTGGGAGGTGGACGAGTTCCTGGGCGAGAACCAGGGCCTGATCCTGGCCGAGATCGAACTGGCCAGCAAGGACCAGCCCTTTGCCAGGCCCGAATGGATCGGCAGGGAGGTGAGCGGCGACCCGCGCTACTTCAACTCCAGCCTGGTCCGCAATCCCTACAGAAGCTGGCCGTAGCCCTCGCGGCTGCCTTGCCCGCCTGCCGGACCGGAGACCCCGGAACAGGCTGCCAATCTCTGCATCAGGGAGGACACCATGTGGACATACCAGGAACCCCTGCCCCTCGGGCCTGACGATACCAGGTACCGGCTGCTGCCGGATTCCGACCGGCTGGTGAGCCGTGCCGAGTTCGATGGCCGGCCCGTGTTGCGGATCGCGCCCGAAGCCCTGGAGCTGCTTGCCGGCCAGGCCATGCGCGATGTCTCCTTTTTTTTGCCCGAGAGCCACAACCGGGCCGTGGCCCGCATCCTGGACGATCCGGAGGCATCCGACAACGACCGGGCCGTGGCCCTGGCCATGCTGCGCAACGCCGAGATCAGCGCCCACGGCATCCTGCCCCTCTGCCAGGACACCGGCACCGCCATCGTCCATGGCCGCAAGGGGCAGCAGGTCTGGACCGGGTGCAACGATGCCGCCCGCCTGGCGGCCGGTATCCGGAACGCCTATGTTGAGGAAAACCTGCGCTATTCACAGAATGCGCCCCTGAGCATGTACGAGGAGGTCAACACCGGCGACAACCTGCCGGCCCAGATCGATCTCCATGCCGTGCCCGGCGATGGCTATCACTTCCTCTTCATCGCCAAGGGTGGCGGCAGCGCCAACAAGACCTTCCTCTTCCAGGAAACCAGGGCCCTGCTCGATCCGGCCGTGCTGCCGGACTTTCTCGAGGCCAGGATGCGGAGCCTGGGCACGGCGGCCTGCCCGCCCTATCACCTGGTGTTCGTGATCGGCGGCACCAGCGCCGAGGCCAACCTGAAGACCGTCAAGCTGGCCAGCACCGGCTATTACGACACCCTGCCCACGAGCGGCAATCGCCAGGGCAGGGCGTTCCGCGATCCGGAGCTGGAGGCGGAACTCCTTGGCCGGGCGCAGCGGCTGGGCATCGGGGCCCAGTTCGGGGGCAGGTATTTCGCCCATGACGTGCGGGTGATCCGTCTGCCCCGGCACGGCGCTTCCTGCCCGGTGGGCATGGGGGTCTCCTGTTCGGCCCATCGCAACCTCCGGGCCAGGATCGATTTCCAGGGTATCTGGCTGGAAGAGCTGGACCGGGATCCTGGCCGCTGGATTCCGGCGGATACGGCCGTGGAGACGGGGACGGCGGTGCGCATCGACCTGCACCGGCCCATGGCCGAGATCCGGGCCGCCCTGGGACAACATCCCGTGGCCACGAGGGTCCTGCTTTCCGGCCCCATCATCGTGGGACGCGACATCGCCCATGCCCGCTGGAAGAAGCGGCTGGAACGGGGTGATGGGCTGCCCCGTTACCTCCTGGACCACCCGGTCTACTATGCCGGCCCGGCCAAGCGGCCTGAGGGCAGGCCGTCGGGCTCCTTCGGTCCCACCACGGCCGGCAGGATGGACAGCTACGTGGCATTGTTCCAGGAGCAGGGCGGTTCCCTGGTCATGATCGCCAAGGGAAACCGTTCTCCCCAGGTGACCGAGGCCTGCCGCCGCTTCGGCGGGTTCTACCTGGGGGCCATGGGCGGTCCGGCGGCCCTGATCGCCGAGCACCACATCCGCAGCGTGGAGTGCATCGACTACCGGGAGCTGGGCATGGAGGCGGTGTGGCGGATCGAGGTGGTCGATTTCCCGGCCTTCATCCTGGTGGACGACAAGGGAAACGACTTCTTCGCCCCCTGGCGCTGATCCGGAACAGGGGGCCCCGGGCTGTCCGCGGGCGGCCTATTCCTGCCCCAGAATGGTGCAGACCACCTGCCGTTTGCGGTGAGGGCCGTCGAAATCGCAGAGAAAGATGTTCTGCCACCGGGACAGTCCCAGCCGGCCCTCCATGATGGGGATCGTTTCTGAGGGACCGATGATGCCTGCCTTCAGGTGGGCATCGCCGTTGCCGTCCTGCCGGTCGTGCAGCCAGACGCCCCTGGGGATGAGCCGGGCCAGCAGGTTGACCACATCGGTCTGCACCGAGTCGTCCCAGTTCTCCTGGATCATGATGGCGCTGGTGGCGCCCCGGACATAGACGCTGGCCAGGCCGGTGACCACGCCGCTGGCCCGGACCGCCTCCTCCACCTGGGGGGTGATGTCCACCAGCACCTCCCGCCTGTCTGTCCGTACTTCGATGATTGTCTGCATGGCGGCAAGCGTACCACACTCCGGCGCACTTCGCCATGGCAAGTGTGCACGGGCAGCCGGTCTCCGGTCGTTTCCGGATCGATTCCTGTCTCTCCGCCTGGCTAGAGCCTGTTTCCGGAGCAGCTCACCGCCCTGGCAACCGGTGAGCTGCCTGGGCCCTGTCGCGGGTCAGGGGACGCACCTCCTGGACGGTCATGGTTGCGGCGCCGAATTCCCGTTCCATGCGGCCGCGGAGCAGGAGCGGACCGCGCCTGTGGAGAAGGTGGCAGTAGCGATGATAGGTGCGGGGAAAGAAGGTGCATTCCACCAGGCCGGTCTCGTCTTCGAAGGTGAGAAATTCCATGGGCTGGCCTGTGCGGGTGCTGACGATCTTGCCGGTGATCAGCCAGCCGGCAAAGGAGACCGTTCTGCCGCAACCGGCCAGGGCGGGCAGGCGAACGGCCGGGATGGCGCCCAGGCGCAGCCGCTGGCGGGAGAAGAGGGTGATGGGGTGGCGGCTGCAGAGAAAGCCCAGGCTGCGGAACTCGTTGCGCAGCCGCTGCAGCCGGTCTTCCGGGGGGAGCTTGGGCAGCCGGCTGCTGACCGGAAAGAGGGTGGGCCGCTGCCGCCGGCCGCTCTCCAGCCAGCGGCGCAGTTCCCAGAGGAGAACGGTACGGTCGGCGCCCGGCTGCAGGCTGTCCAGGGCGCCGCTGTGGACCAGGTTGCGGGCCTCTTCCTCCCCGGGACAGACCCGGTGCAGAAAGTCGGCCATGGAGGAGAATGGACGTTCCCGGAGGATCTGTTCCCTGGTTTGTCCGCCCAGGCCCCTGATGGCCATGAGGCCCACCCGGATCCGGTCGCCGTGTCCTGTCCAGGCCATGTCGCTCCGGTTGACATCCGGATGCAGGATGCGCAGGCCCAGCCGCCTGGCCTCGGAGACATAGGCAAAGGTGGAATAGTAACCGCCCCGGTTGGAGAGCACCGCGGCCATGAACTCGGCCGGGAAATGGGTCTTCAGCCAGGCCGCCTGGAAGGAGACCCGGGCGTAACTGGCCGAGTGCGGCTTGCAGAAGGAGTAGCCGTCAAAACTCATCATCATGGCCCAGATCTTCTCCGCATCCGGGCGGCCGACTCCCCTTGCCGCCGCCCGGGAAAAGAAGAGCTCCCGGAAGTCGGCCAGTTGGCGGTGGCGGTGCTTCTTGGAGATGACCTTGCGCAACTGGTCCGCCTCCGCGTGGCTGAAGCCGAACCGCACCGCCACCCGGGAGATGTCCTCCTGGTAGACCATGATGCCGAAGGTCTCGTCCAGCAGGCCGGTCAGGAGGGGATGGATGGGCTCCCAGGGGGCGCCGTGCAGCCGGCGCAGGTACTCCCGGATGAATTCGTTGGCCGCCGGCCGGATGATGGAGGAATGGATCACCAGGTGGGCGAAATCGCCCCTGCCCGACTTCTGCTGGAGAAGGCGCATGGCCGGGCTCTCGATGTAGAAACAGCCCATGGTCCGGCCCCGGGCCACGGTCTGCCTGGTGGCCGGATCCTTTTCCGGCTGCCAGGCCGTTTCCCGGATGAGCCGGCCGCCGCATCGCACCTGGTGCAGACAGTCCCGGATGACGCCCAGGCTGCGGTTGCCCAGCAGATCGATCTTGACCAGGCCGCCGTCCTCGGCACTGTCCTTGTCCCACTGGATCAGGGGGATTCCCCGGGCAGCCTGCTGCACGGGCACGTAGGAGGAGACCGGCCGGGGCGTGATGACCACCCCGCCGGCGTGGATGGAGACATGGCGGGGCAGGCCGGTCAACCGGGCGGCCAGGGCGAGGATTTCGGGCCAGGGGGGCGAAAGGTCCAGGCCGCGCAGCTCCGGCAGGTCGCCCTCCAGGTGCGGCCGGCTGTTCCGGCGGCCCCGGAACCAGGGCAGCCGTCTGCTCACCCGGCCGATCTCGTCCTCGGGCAGGCCGTACACCCTGGCCACCTCCCGGACGGCCATCCGGGGACGGAAGCCGACCAGGTTGCAGACCATGGCCGCCTGGCAGCCGTACCGGTCCAGGACGGTCCGGATGACCTGTTCCCGCTCGTCCCAGGCAAAGTCGATATCCATGTCCGGTGCGTCCCGGCGGCCGGGATTGAGGAATCGTTCGAAATAGAGGTTGTGTTCCAGGGGGCAGACATTGGTGATCCCCAAGCAGTAGGCCACCAGGGAGGCGGCCCCGGAGCCCCGGCCGCAGGTGCGGGAGACATGGCGGACGATCTCGTTCACCACCAGGAAGTAGGAGGAAAAGCCCATCTCGGCGATGATTTTCAGCTCGTGGTCCAGCCGGGAACGGACCCTGTGCTCCAGGCGGTTGCCGTACCGCTGCCTGGCGCCCCGCAGGCTGCGCCGCCGCAGCAGCCGGTCGGCCTGCAGCCGGTCGCGGTCGCCATAGGGAGGCAGGACCAGGTCTGTGGCCGGACCGGCAAAGGTACACTGTTCCAGGACCTGGCCGGCATTGTCCAGGACCTCGGGCCAGACGGCGAAGCGGTGGTGCCAGGAGGCGGCAGGCTCCAGGATGCGGTCGGCAGGCACCAGGTCGGCGGCCCGCAGGCGGGAAAGGGTGGTCCGGGTGGCGATGGCGCGGACGAGACAGTGGAGCCGGTACGCTTCCCGGTCCGGGAAAAAGGCGTCTGTGACAGCCACGGCCCGGAGCCCCAGCCTGCGGGCCAGCCTGCGGAGGCCGGAGTTCGCCGCTGTCGGCCCGACCGGCAGGGCGGCCGCGGGGGCGAGGCCCTGCCGGTGCAGGGCGGTAAGCAGGGAGGCAGAATCCGTGAGGATGCAGAGGCCGCGCCAATGGCGGCGGACAGCGGCGAGGAGCCGAAAGCGGGGATCGCAGTGGCGGGCCGTGAGCAGCCGGCACAGGCTGGTGTAGCCGGTATCGTCGCGCACCAGGCAGAAGACCCGGCGGCCGCTGGCCGGTTCCGTGACCTCGGCACCGACGATGGCCCGGATGCCCTCTTCCCGGCAGCTGTGGAGAAATGGCCAGAGGCCGTGGAGGTTGTCCCGGTCGGTCAGGGCCAGGCTGGTGTAGCCGAGCTGCCTGGCCCTGCGGCAGAGGGCCGGCACCGGGGATGTCCCGTACAGGAGGGAGTAGTGGGAGCGGACGAGCGGCAGGATCATGCCGCACCTTCTCCTGGAACGAGGCGGCAGGCCGGGACGATGCTGGCGCCGCCGAACCGGTCATGGATGGCGTCCACTGCCCGGCAGAGACGTTCCTGCCGTGTCCGGTCGCCGGGCGTGGCGGAAAAGAGGGAGAGCTGGCGCACCGGTGCGATCAGCCGGAAACAGTGCACCTGCAGGGCCCGGATGGCCACCCGCCGGTGCCAGCCGCGGTAGAGGGCGGTGAGGGCCAGCCGGGCCAGGCCCCTGTCGTCCAGGACAGGATGGGGGCTGGCGGCCTGGCGCTGCACTGTCCTGCCGTCCGCGTAGAGGATGTGTACGCCGAGACGGCAGCATCCCATCCCGCGGCGCCGGAGCCGTCTACCTGCCTGTCCGGCCAGGGCGATGACCGTGGCCCGGACATGGCGGTCGTCGTGGCGGGGAACCGGGAAGTCGTGATCCACCACGATCCGGGCCAGGGTGTGCCGTCTCCTGCCCACCGGCGTGGGATCGATTCCCTGCGCCGCCCGGTGGAGAAAGGTGGCCCGGCCGGGACAGACCAGATGCAGCTCCCGGGCGCTGAGGCGGGCCAGATCGCCGATCCTGGCGAGGTTGAACTCGCGCAGGCGGAGCTGTTCCTCCCGGCCGAGGCCGGGCAGGAGAGAGATGGGAAGAGCGGAGAGAAAGCGCTGTTCAGAACCGGCCGGGACGATGTACTCGCCCACCGGTTTCACCAGCCGGCTGGCCACCTTGGCCACCAGCCTGCTGGAGGCCAGGGTCCAGACGGGGGGACAGCCCAGGTCGTCGCGGATCTCCCGCTGCAGGCGGCGGCCGATGTCAGCGGCCGGGCCGAGCAACCGCCGGCAGCCGCTGACATCCAGGAAGAGGTGGCCGTCGCCCTCTCCCTGTTCCACCAGGGGAGTGCAGCGCTGCGCTCTCTGCAGCAGGCGCCTCGTGGCCCGGCGGTACAGGGCCGGCCGGGGAGCAAGCAGGAGCGCTGCCGGGCACCGTCTCCTGGCCAGGTGAAGGGGCATGTTCTTCCGTACCCCGTCCTGGTAGGCCTCCTCGCTCATGTCGTAGACCACGGCCCGGGCAGCCGGAAAGGCCACGATAACCGGCCGTTGCCTGATGCCGCTGTCCATGGCCCGTTCCACGGCCACGGCAAAGTCGGCCACGTTGATGTGTATGATCTCCCGTTCCATAATGTTTACATAATGTAAACATTATGGAACGGTTCTGTCAACCCGGCAGGCGGGCCGGGCTAGCGGGGAACGAGCAGCCGCGGCTGCAGGCCGTGTCCGCCCGGCAGGGTCGGGAACCAGAATCCCCGGCCCCTGGGCAGCGACATGTCGCCGCTGACAGCCGTGTAGGTGGTGCCGGTCCAGTGCCAGATGACCGGGTGGACGATTCCGGCCGCGCCGGCCTCGGCCAGGGTGCAGCCGGCGGCACAATCGGAACCGGGGGAGGTGACCAGCCGCACCTGGTCCAGGGGCACGTCCCTGGGAAATGGATTGCCGATCATGTTCCAGGTGACCAGGCCTTCCCGGGTGACCAGGGGGATCTCTGCGCAGCCGCGGAGGCCGGTACACTGGCCGGAAAAGACCACCGCAGGCGGAGCGGCATCTTCCGGCAGGTCGATGATGGATGCGGTTTCACCCGGCCGGATCAGCCAGTAGCCAATCCCGGAGTCGAGCAACCCGTCCGGGCCGGGATTGACATAGAGCTGGGCAGCGGCATCGAAACGGTAGAGTATCCAGTCTGTTCCGTAGCTGCCGGCCAGGTCGTCACCCAGGACATCCGCCACGGTGGCCCTGTCCTGGGAGAGTCCCCAGGGAAGGCTGTACTGTTGCCACTGGCCGGGTGGCAGGTTGAACAGCAGGTCTGCCGGCGTGACATAGGCGGCCAGCAGGGTCACGTCCGAGTATCCGGCCCAGGTGTACACCTCCACGGTGAGGTCGCCGGCAGGGATATCGCGGAACTCGCAGTTCTCCGCATTGCTGCCCCCGTCCGAGACGCAGTACAGGGCAGGACCGTCCACCCGCAGGTCGGCATCGCCCTGGCCGCCGGTCAGTATCACCTGCAGATACTTTGCCCCGCCTTCGGGTATGGTGAGGGTGAACTCCCGGGTCTCGCCCTCGAAGGGAGCCTGGAGGCCGGTGACCGGCTGGTTGTTGGTCAGCCGGTTGCCGGGGGTGCCCGAATCGGTCAGCACCAGTTCCGCCTCCCGCCAGGACGTATCGGGCAGGAGCAGGTCGCCGTTCTCCGCCATGGAGAGGGTGACCGGCAGGCTGCCCGCATAGGTCGCTCTGGGCCTGGTATAGCGGATCTGCCACTGTTTGCCCGGTTCCTGGCGGAGGTTGTGCAGGACGATGCCCGGCCCGGGCCGCTCGCCGTCGGCGATGTAGGTCCGGCTGATCAGCAGGTTTGCGCTGTCGGCGAGGGGCAGGCCGTCCGTGGCCACCAGGATGACGGTGGCGAATCCGGCCTGTTCGTTTATCCCGAGCACCGACAGGCCGGCTGGCTGGCCGCTGTCCAGGTTGCCGCTGAAGGCCTCGGCTCCCGGGGCAGCCACGGTCAGCTGCATCCGGTTGATGTCCTTGACCAGTTGACCGGTGTCCGAAACCAGCGGATTGGCCGGCTGGCCGGTCAGGTACTGGCTGATATCGTATCCCTGGGGAGGCGGGCCATAGAGCTTGCGGATACTGTGGATATTCTGCCAGCCGGGCTGCAGCACGGTCTCCGGGGCCACGAAGGTGGACCAGTCCGGCGAGGTGTTGTGGGTGATGGTATCCACGTAGACCGTGATCGGCGCCGACGACACGTCCACCAGCCGGTTTCTGAACAGCAGGCCGGCGGTGCGGAGATGATCGTTCAGCATGGCGTCCTGGATGGTATCGCCCAGGATCTGGTCCGTGGGCGGTTCCTGCCGTTCGTCGGTTCCCCAGCCGGTGGCCTGGTCCACTCGCCGGTCCCCGTGGTTCCAGGCGAACCAGACGATACCGGACCAGTTGTGCAGGGATCCGTAGGCGCTGGCGGCCAGGAGCTGCATGGTCCGCTGGTTGCGGCGGGCGTCCGCTTCTTCCGGGCTGCCTGCCGAGATGTTGTATTCACCCAGGAAGAACGGCTTGTCCGCCAGGACCGTCCGGGCGGACAGGGTATGGATGAAGTCGTTCCGTTCCCGGACGACAAAGGGATCCGCATAGACATGGTCCTCGGTGTGGGTGGCCTCCAGGCCATTGAGGCGGGCGCCGGTCTCGGTGCGCCAGTTGGTGGTGAAGACCGTGTGCAGATCCCCGCCCAGGGAGGTGATGAGGCCTTTGATGCGGTTGTAGTATGTCCGGTCGAGATCCTGGAGAAAGCCGGAGACCTCCTCCCGCATGTCGTTGCCGTTGATGTGGTCCCGCAGGCCGGAACAGGACAGGCCGTGACCGGTGCACCAGGCCTGCCACTTCTGTTCCAGTTCCTCCTCGAAGTAGGCCAGGTCCGGGTACCCGTCCCGGATATAGGTGTTGCCGGCAATGACGGCATACTCGGAGGTGTACTCGTTGAGCACCTCCAGGGTGAGCAGCTGCGGATCATCGATATAGCGGCGGTTGGCCTTGTAGGGATTCTCGTGGAGGAGCAGCCTGGAGAGAAACTCCTCTTCCAGCCGGGCGGCCCGCTCGTCGATCACCGGCAGCAGTTTTTTCAGGTCAAAGGCCGCGCTCCAGTCGGCACTGTCCAGGTCGACCAGGTCCTGGACCGCGGCCGACCAGCGGCTGTCGTCCTCTGCGGTGGTGTGCATGATGGTCACGTCGCCGGGCAGGTAGTCGCGGGTCCAGTGGGTGGCGACCATGATGTAGATGCCGTGTTTTTCCAGTTCGGCATTGAGGTAGTCGAAACGGTCCCAGGCTTCGCTGTCCGGGGTGCGCGAGTTGCCGGCCGAGTAGTCGAGCATGGCCGGGATCTGCGACTGCCAGTTCCAGTCCAGGCTGGGGCGGTTCAGGTGGTGCCAGCGTACCAGGTTGATGCCCCGGGAGGCCAGGTTGGCGGCAAAACGTTCCGCTGTCGCGTGGGTGGGGTAGAAGGTGAGCACGTTCACTCCCCAGAACCGTACCGGGTTGCCGCTGGAGTCGACCACGTCCTGTCCCTGGAACTGGAGCGGGGCGACGGTCGCCCCGGCCGATACCGCCAGGGAACAGGCAAGAAACATGATGATCCGGAACAGGAGGGCAGGACAGGCTTGCATGACGGAACTCCTCTGGAAGATAACGGAAAATACTGACAGACAGACAGGGTTGTGCTATATATGCTCTGTACCACATGGTGATGGTATCCGGCAATCGGTTTGTGTAAAATTTAACTGTTTTTTTCCAGGTACTGTATGGTCATGAAGCGTGCTGTCCAAACTGTTCTCTGCTGCTGTTTGCTGTCTGTCCCGGCCTTTCCCCTGGACCGGGCCAGTGCTGCTGCCCCGGTATATTCCTGGATCCGGACCGGTCCCGGAGGCGGCGGCGCCTTTTCCACCATCGGCGCCGGACCGGCCAGGGCAGGAGGGGCGCCCGGCATCATTCTCGCCCTCAGTGACCTGAGTGGTGTCTACCGCTCCCTGGACGGAGGCCAAAGCTGGGACGTCATCGGCTCCTTCCGGGGCCTGACCGCAACCCATGGTTCTGCGGTGGGTTTTCACCCAACCGATCCGGCAAAGCTCTTCGTGGGCACGGACGAGGGGATCTTCCGAAGCATCGACTCCGGCCTGACATGGAGCAATGTCCTCTCAGCAGGCTATGTGACCGACATACGGTTCGCGCCCGCTGATCCGAATATCGGCTATTCCGCAGTGCACTCCGGTTACAGCCGGAACGACGGGGCGGTCTACAGGACAGAGGACACCGGCCTGACCTGGAACAGGGTCAGCGGCAGCCGCCTGGACGGCCACCATATCCTCAAGCTGGAGCCCGATCCCTTGGCCGCCGAGGTGGTCTTCGCCCTGACCGGCAAGGGCAGGGGAGCCGGGGCCTGCGGACCGGCAGCGGTTTTCGTCAGCGGTGACGGCGGTGTCCACTGGGACAAGGTGACCACGGACCTGCCCGGCCTGGGGCAGGTCATGGACATGGCCCTCGATCCTGCTGACAGCAATGTCCTCTACGTGACCACCTATGGAGCCGATGTCTGGGAAGAGGGGTACGAGGGGTGTATCCGCCAGGATCCGGCAGGCGGCAACCTCTACCGGTATACCTGGGTGGAGGATCACTGGCAGCGTCTCCTCCTGGCCTCCAGGACCGGCCTGATATGGGTGGACAGGACCCGGCCCGGAACGCTCCGCCTCATCGATGTCCAGAACCAGTATCCCTGGAATGAGGCCAACGGGGTCTGGGAGACTGTCAACAGCGGTGCCGACTGGCGGCAGGTCTCTTCCTCTGCCTCCTGGTCCAGGGGCTGGTCCGGGATTGAGCAGACCTATGGGGCCAGTTACAACGGCGACGCCAAGACCCTGGGATTCGATCTCTCCGACCCGGACGCGGCCCTCTGGGTGGACAGCCAGTTCGTCTACCGGAGCACGGACCGGGGCCGCAGTTTTTCCCAGGTCGTTACCCGGGAGGTCTCCCCGGGGAGGTTCCGCTCCCGGGGCGTGGACAACATCGTCATGTTCGATCTTGCCTACAGTGCCGACGGGGCGACCATCTATGCGGCCCTGGCCGACCTGGGCTGCTTTCGCAGCAGCGACGGCGGTGCAGGCTGGCAGTCCTGCAATGACGGCCGCTACACGGGCTGGTGGCAGGAGTTTGGCGGCAACGCCATGACCGTGGCTGTTGATCCAGCGGATGCCGACAGGGTCTGGATCACAAGTAGCCAGGATATCGAGGAAACAGCGCATACCCTGCTGCAGAGCACCGACCGGGGCGAGACCTGGCAGCAGGTCCATGCATGGCCGGCCGGTATGGTACCCTCCGGTCTCAGCGTTGATCCAGGTAGTTCCGAATCGAATCGCACCCTGTACATCACTGTTGACGGCGATGTATGGCAGGGAAACAGTGACGGCAGCGACTGGCACAACATCTTTCCCGACTGCAATGGCTGCCGCCATACCGCGGTCAGGCGCTACGGCGACGATCTCTACCTCTTTGCCGGCGGCGAGGCCGGCCTGTTCCGTTCCGTCAACGGCGGGTCCTGGGAAGATGTCGGTGGCGCGGCAATGCGGGGAGATCCGGAGGGTCCCTTCTATGACAACGGCTGGCAGGGAGTGGCGGCCATTGTTCCCGACCCGGTGATCGCCGACCGGATCTACGTGACCGTCTACGGGGAAGACGGCGGGCTCTTCCGCAGTGATGAACGGGGAAACAGCGCCTCCTTCCACCGGCTGAAGAGCGATCCCTTCATGCGTGACGTGGCGGTTTCGCCGGCCGATCCCGGCATCCTCCTCGCCACCTCCTCGAGCAGCCTCTATCACGGCGGCTACCAGGCCGCTTCAGGAGGTGTCTGGTACACGGCCACCGGCGGAGAAGGAGACAATGCCTGGCAGCAGGTCAACAACGGCCTGGCCTGGCCCTTTGCCGGTCCCGTGGCCATGAATCCGGCCGATCCCGGCACCGTGATACTGGGATCACCGGGTGCCGGCTTCTACCTGGGAACCTTTGATCCGGCACCTGACGACTCGCTGGTTTCCCTGGTCGGCGTCCTGCAGATCCTTGTCGGTGGTCCGGCCCGGGAATCCAGGCCGCCCGACGTGGACGGCGACGGCCGTACCGGCCCGGCCGAGGCAGTGCACCAGTTCAGGCTGGCATCCGGCCGCTAGAACGGTTAGCTGGGGTCATTAGCTGGGGTCAGGTCTTGAAAAGCAACATTTTCGATAAAAAAAATGTTGCTTTTCAAGACCTGACCGTAATTTTCTCACTCGGTTCCATACTGGAAAAAATCAGACCGTATATCGAGTGACCCCGAGTTTTTTGATTGAAACCAACTTGGGAAATTTTCCGGTTATATCTTATATTCTGTTTCGGAAAACTTATATATTAGGTTAATATATGTACCGGATCGAATGGCGGAAAAAAGCACTGCGGCAGCTCAGGAAGATAAAGAATAGGACAGAGCGGCAAGATATCTATAATGCTGTTACGCAACTCGCTGATTTTCCCCATTGCAAAAATATTAAAAAAATCAAGGCATCGGATTGTTACAGGTTGCGTGTCGGCAACTGGCGGGTAATCTTCACGGAAGCCTTGAGCATTGTCTTCATCGAAGAGGTCAGAAAGAGAAATGAGCGTACATACAGATGATGTGCAGATCATTCGGCAGGATGGGAAACCCGTTTTTGCCGTTATTCCCTATGATGAATTTCTTGAGCTTACCGGCCGGCAGGACCGGGAAACAACCATCCCTCATGAAGTGGTCGGCCTGATGGTGAAAAATGACTGGAATCTGCTGAAGGCATGGCGTAAGCACCTGAACCTGAGCCAGAAGGAGCTGGCAGCAAGAGCAGGTATCAGCCAGCCGGCGCTTTCCCAGATGGAGAACAGCGACAATCTGCGCACCAGGACGGTGGAAAAGCTGGCCCAGGCCCTGGGAATATCCCCTGACCAGTTGGTTGATTGACGATTCCGCGATTCCGGGTCAATTCCGGGGTCAGGTCTTGAAAAGCAACAT